>CACOVO010000006.1 GCA_902630715.1 uncultured SAR86 cluster bacterium
ATGGAGCTATGGGCAGCGTCTATTCGATAGATTGATGTCGAATAAAGAAACAGTTCTCAGCTTCAGATTTGCCGGAGATAGGGATCTGCAGAAGAATCTCTTGAATGATAAAAGGTTAAAGAAATTTACCGATGAAATTTTATCTAATCAAACTAATGCTGGAAGGTTGCATATACGTAATTTATTGGGAAATTCTTTAAGAGTATCTGAAAGTTCAGCTCCAGAAATTTCAGAGCTATTTACACACTGTCAGAATACTCTTCATTTGAACGAAAAGTCTCTTCACGCTTTCATTTATAACTCACCCGAAGTAAATGCAAGTTGTTTTTATGATGGAGAAGAAATAACGATAGGCATTTCTTCTGAATTAGTAAAAGTTATGTCCAAAGACGAATTAACTTTTGTCATAGGACACGAATTTGGGCATGCATTATATGACCATTACCGATTACCTGCTCATGGATTGTGCCAAGGTAATGTTCCGGCAAGTAAGACTCTTAAACTTATGTCTTGGAGTAGGCAGGCAGAGATTTCGGCTGATAGAGCTGGGTTATTGTGTTGCGATGATATCAAAGCTGCTACGAATTCATTTATCAAACTTAGTTGCGGCCTCAGCGAAGAATATGTCTCTTTAAATATTGATGATTTTGTTTCTCAACTTGATGAGTTAAAAGAATTCGAAGACTGTGATGATTCTGATGTCTGCTATTCCTCTCACCCTCTAAGTCCCTTGAGAGTTTCAGCACTAAATAATTTTTGGATATCTGAAGGTTTCAGTAAACTTTCTACCAAAAAAATCTCTAACCAGCTGACTGACGAAGAAGTAGATAAAAAGATTTTTGAGATTCTTAATTTCATGGAACCAGAGAATAATAAGAAAGTTTCAAAGAACAATTCTCAAGATCTCAAAAAAACGGATTTCTTGATAGTAAGTAGTTATTACGTTGCTTCAGCCGATCAAGATTTTGCAAAAAGAGAATTAGTTAGCTTAAAGGAGGTATGTGGGATAGAGGAAGTAGATGCCTTTATTACCAATTTAGAGGCTCATCAAGATATAAAAAAACACATTTCTAAAGAGCTTACAGAAACCGCCAAAACCTTCAAAAAGAAAAGCAAGTCATTAAAATGTTCCGCTCTACAGAGTATTGTAACAATTGCTAGATCCGATGGAGAATTAGCCAAAGAAGAGATTGTTGCTTTATATGAGATTGCCAAAATGATTGGGCTGAAGGAAACTTTTGTTGATAACATACTTAGATTCCTAGATTAATTATCAATGTTATGAACTTTGTATCAGCCTTTCAGAAAGTTAGAAATAATAATCTCTTCGAAGGTTTTGTTATTACTGTAATCTTAGTTTCTGCTATATCAATAGGTTTTAGTACGTTTGATGAATTTTTAGAAGATAAATACATAATCTGGCTTCAAAGGTTGGATTATTTCATTACTTTATTTTTTTTAGTAGAGGTCTTAATCAGAATCATCGCCGAGAAGAGCTTATTAAAGTTTTTCAAGAACGGCTGGAACACTTTCGATTTTATTGTTGTTTTTGTTAGTTTAATTCCAATTGATGGCAATGAAACTGTCCTGCTTGCTAGACTTATAAGGATCTTTAGGCTTTTAAGAATGATAAGTTTCGTTCCACAATTTAGAGTCTTAACAGAGGCTCTAATTCTATCTATTCCCCGAGTAGGTTACGTGATGTTATTCATGTTCGTAGTATTTTATATTTACGGTGCTTTAGGAAGCTTACTTTTTGGGGAACTTGACCCTTTACATTGGGGAAATATAGGTCTTGCAATGCTTACTTTATTCCAAACAGCAACATTAGAGGGTTGGCCAGATCTGTTATATGAAGCGTTTGAAGTCTATCCATGGTCTTGGATTTTCTTTGTTTCTTTTATAATCATAAATTCTTTAATTTTTATGAACATGATTATCGGAGTGATAATAGATGTCATAGTTAGAACTAATGATGAAGAAGTTCCAGAAAACATTGAGCTTCTCGAAAAAATAAACCATAAAGTAGATAGTCTTGGTAAAGAAATAGAAAATTTAAAAAAAAATTCTTAACCTCTTTTTGATAAAAATTTGAACCTTAATATTTTAATTGAGATATCTATAAAATAGTGTCCGTCTTTCCGGACTGTCAATAAGATCATTAATTTTTAGAGGAGGTTATTAACTCTTATTGCAGATGTTTTTCTATGTGACACACCTTCTGCTGGCATCATCTCGTATACACCCACGAGCAGGGCACTAAAACTTGGGTATATAATACGGTGACAATGCGACAAAATGTGTCGCAAAGATGTATTATTATCTCTATATGAGTGATACCACGCTACGTCAACTAAAGCTCTTGGAGTTACTTCCAAGACAACCTTTTAAAAAATCTACCCAAACTCTCAAAGAAAACCTTTCGGAAATTGGTTTTGAAGTCTCAACAAGAACCATACAGCGCGATTTAAAAAATTTATCTAGTATCTTGCCTTTAATTAGCGATGAGCGAGATAAACCTTACGGCTGGTCTTGGCATAAAGATGCTTCAGGACTTAATCCAGCAATGGATCCCATTGAGGCATTAACCTTCTCTTTAGCCCAAGAATACCTAGAACCAATAATGCCCAGTAAAAGCTTTAAAAGGATGAATATTTTCTTTGAAAGAGCAAATAGCGTTTTGAAAGAAATGGATAAAAGCTCTATAAAAAGATGGAGAGATAATGTGAGAGTAGTTCCACAGTGGCAGTCTTTGATTCCTCCAGAGATAAATGAAGAGGTTGAGGCGCAAATATATGATGCACTTTTACATGGTAATCAGTTAGATGTTTATTACCTAAAAAGAGGAAATAAAAAACCGGAAAAGAGAATAGTTAATCCTTTAGGAATTGTTTTACAGGGAGTTGTTCATCGTTTAATTTGCACTATGGATGGCAGCGATAATCCAAGACATCTTCCTATTCATAGATTCAAAAAAGCAAAAGAAAATGGTAAGAGAGTCGAAACTCCTCAGGATTTTAACCTCGATAGCTATATTGAGAGTCAAAATATAGGTTATTTAATTTCAGTAAAACCAATTCAGCTTGAAGTCCTCTTTCAGTCAATGGCCGGTTTCCATCTTACTGAAACCCCGATTGTTAAAGATCAAGATTTAAAAAAGTTAAGTGATGGTAGATATAGACTTAAAGCTAAGCTAGCAGACACTTCTCAATTGAGATGGTGGCTATTAGGTTTTGGAGGACAAATTGAAGTCGTAAAACCTAAATCCCTCAGAGATGAATTCAAGCAAGTAGCAAAAGAAATAAAAAATATATATGATGCATAAAAATAATATAAATTATATATTGACATAATTATATAATAATTTAAGGTTACGTAATGGATTTAATAAATAGAAGCAAAACCTATGATGCAAGAAGAGAGAGATTTCTTAAAGCTAAGAGTATAAGACTAAAGAAATTGCATAAATCTCTAGAGAGTATAAGAAAATTATCAATTAAATCTAATCATGCCTATACAGATGAGGACGTAGGAGAAATAACCAAAACACTCTCTAGAGGCATTTATTCTGTGATTCATAAATTTTCCTCTAGTGCTGATAATAGACTGAAGTATTACTTAGAGGCTGAAGAAGAGCACTACAAATATTTATATGAGAATGATCGTGAACTTTTTAATCTTATAAAATTACAAACACCTCATCTCGAGAAATACTTTGACAAAATTGAAAGTCAAAATGACAACCATATTGACAAACAAATAAGTTCTCTCCGAAGGGAAATAAGTGAATTCCAAGATAAATTGAGACTTATGCAAGATCATCTAGATGACCGAGATGACTGAACCTAATAGAAGTAATTCTCCAGATTTTTTGCACATAAAGAAATTGCTTTCGAACAGGTATATGTGCTCGTCTTGCTGTGGAATGTGTTTTGCAATATTTCAAGATAAATACATAAAAAGTTTTTTTTCTAATGAAGATCTTCAAAAAATAAAAAGTTATTCAGTTTACAGGCAATCACCATTTAATTTTCAAGATCTAGACTATATAAGAAAAGGTAAAATTCTTGAAAAATTACTTTCTGAGGTAAAACAAATAGATCCTTCTGAAAACATTGATTCAATTAAATTCTCAGCTCTTTTGGGAAGACTTAAACTTCTCTATGGGGTAAATTTTTTCAAAGACGAATTGAATCTTACTTACGCTGGCTCCCTAATACAATCCTGGGAAACTAAAGAAAAAGAACATAGGCAAAGGCTGAAATTTCAAGAGTTAGAGCAAGAAAAAATTAGAGAAAGGAACAAGTTAGCAAAAGATCTAAAAAACCTGAGAAAAGATATTAGGAAGAATGAAAGAGAAATAGTTAGAAAAACTTTTCTTTATAATTTTGCCACTTTAGACCCTATAAAAAAACTAAGAAAAATCTTAGAGGGTCTAGAAATTCCTCTTATATCCATACCAGATAGTTATTTGTTTTCTCCAAGCCTTGATTTAAGGAAACGGGTTCGTGAAGAATTTAGTGAAGAAGAGCTCCAAAGTCTAAGAATTAAGTTTGGTTCCAATTTAAAAAGAAATAAACAAAAAATTTTTAGGCAAATATTGAAGGTTTTGAGATGAGCGATTTTTATATAATTCTCATCTTTTGTTTTGCCAGTCTACTTACAGGAGCTATTTTAGGTGTTTTTCTTTCTCCAAAAATATTCAAGGATAAATTTTCAAATATGTTCAGAGATTCCGCTAAAGAAGTTCTTGGAGAGGTTGCGAAGGGAAAAGAAAAAGATTCACTTTCTGAATTAGATAAAAAGAAAGATATTATTTCAGTCGAAATGAATGCAATCAAAACGTCAATTGATGAAGAGCTAAGGACTTTAAGCGACTCTGTCTCTAAAGCAAAGAATGTCTGGGAAAGAGATACTGGTACTTTAGCAGAGGGTATCAGTAAGCTTAATAAATCGCATACTGCGTGGGCAGAGGCATTATCCAATACTTCTGTTCAAGGGAATCTTGGCGAGGAGTCTTTAAAAGGCATGCTTGATAATTTTGGTTTGTATGAAGGCCCTGGATATGAATATCAAGCAACTTATACAACTATAACTGGAGAAGTATATCGACCTGATTTCACAATAAAAACAGCTGACGGAGGAAAAATTTTTATAGATTGTAAAGTGCCGATTAATGCTTTTCAGGAGGCAGTTAAACATGAAGATGACGATGAAAAAAAACGCCTTTTAAAAAAACATGCTAAATCTGTTTTAGACCATGCCAAGGCTTTGGGGAAGAAGAAATACCAAGAATTAGACAGTAAATCTCCTGACTTCACTATTTTATATTTGCACAATGTCGCATTATTTTTAGCCGCCGTTGAGGAAATGCCGAATATTGTGGAAGAGGCCTCTAAGTATAAAGTAATTATATGTCCGCCTGTGTTGGTCTATGCTACTTTAAAGACAATTATGCTAGCTATGCATCAAAGAGATATAGAAGAGAATGCAAAAGAAATTGCGAAAGCCGGTAATGAACTTCATAAAAGACTAGTTAAGTACTTAAAACATTTTAGTGGAATTGAGAGAGGGCTATTCCATGCTAATAGTGCTTATAACGATGCTATCTCTTCGTTTAAATCTAGATTAGAACCACAAGCCAGAAAATTTCAGAATTTGTTATCGCATGATATTGAAGGCGAGCTGCCGCAACTTAAATCTATCGACACATTGCACTTACCAAATGACTCAAAATCAAAAAATGATGGAGGAGATAATGAATAGCCAAGAACAATTAGTAAAATTTACCAATCAGGTTTCATCATTGGCGATTGAAGTTTATGAAGAATTAGGTTCAGGCTTTAAAGAAGATACACTTCAGCAAGGTTTGGCTATAGCTTTCAGGCAGGCACGCATTAAATATTTAAGAGAAACGCACCTTGAGATATTTTATAAGAAAGAAAGTTTGGGCTTATTTAGATTGGACTTTTTCATACCCGCTCAAAAGAATAAGAAATGGGAGCTAAAACACCCAGTTATTATTGAAACAAAGGCAGCCGCAAAATTAAATGTTGATGCTCGATTGCAGTTAAAAAACTATTTGATATCGCTTCCAAGAAATGTTTCAGAAGAGTTGAAGCATATAAAAGAAGGTATATTGATTAACTGGAATAATAAACAAGACCCTTTAGAATTTAAAAATAAACCTATAGATGTTGAAGTTGAGTTATGGTCTTTAAAGAAAAATAAATTTCAGCCGATTCATGATAACAAGACGGAAGAAGACTAGTACTACAAAATGGAAAATTTAATTTAATTATGCAATTTCAATCTTCGCATACAGCTTTTGGAAGAAATGAAACTTTCGGGTTGAGATACGCATGGATCCCTAAAGGTTATGAGTCTTATAGAAATGATCCTGCAATTTTTTCTGATGAATCAGCAACAGTTAAATTGGGTCTAGGAAAAAATATGGTTCAGTCAATGCGCTACTGGATGCAGGCTTACGGAATTATTGACTCTGAGAGAGGAATAAGTAGTTTTGCTGAGGTTAAGAATATCAAAGGCCTAACTAAGGCCGATATAGAAAGCTGGTTGATAAATAATCCTGAGTTGGCAGAAGAAATTTACAGGAAAGATAAAAATGAATAATCTATATTCTAAAGATGCAAAATCTAAAACAAGCTATTATGGCCTTTAAATTATTTAAAAAAAAATATAGATAAATTCTGGAATTTTAGGTAATGATAAAGCTTGAAGACTTAAGGATAGGCTCACAGATTCTTGGAATAGAAGGTAACGAAATTGTAAAGATTGTACAAATAAATCCTATCGGTGATTCCTCGATAACAGTATATTACAAAGATAGTCATGGAGCAGTCTCTGAGCAGATGCTATTTCGTTCAGATGAAAGTCGTTTGGAGTTAGCTAAATCAGGAAAACCGTGGTCGTTTGATTCGAATGCAAAAGAATTTAAACTTGGACTTGAAGCTTATCGTGTAACTCAGGCTGCTTTATTCGACCCCATGATGGCTATCCATACTTCCGATGTAGATCCATATCCGCACCAAATTTCTGCTGTATATGAGCATATGTTGCCCAGGCAGCCATTACGTTATGTTTTAGCTGATGACCCAGGCGCTGGCAAAACAATTATGGCAGGTGTTCTGATAAGTGAATTATTAATGCGTGCAGATGCAAAGCGCATTCTTATAGTGTCACCTGGTTCGCTCTCGGAGCAATGGCAAGATGAACTTCTAGAAAAATTTGGCTTAACTTTTGATATCTTTAGTCGTGAAAAACAAGAGCAATGCGCCTCTGGGAATTATTTTGAAGAGTCCAATCAATTGATATGTCGTCTGGATCAATTATCACGAAATGAAGATTTTCAAGAAAAACTGAAAAATACTGATTGGGATTTAATTATTGTAGATGAGGCACATAAGCTGTCGGCTAACTATTTTGGTAATAAAGTAAATAAAACTAAGCGATTTCAGTTAGGCGAATTATTAGGATCTATAACACGCCATTACTTACTGATGACAGCTACGCCTCATAATGGCAAGGAAGAAGATTTCCAGATATGGTTGTCTTTACTAGATAGTGATAGGTTTTATGGTAAGTTCCGTGAGGGAGCTCATCAAATTAATATATCCGATATGATGCGCCGCATGGTGAAGGAAGAGTTGCTTAAGTTTGATGGCACCCCATTATTTCCTGAGCGAAAAGCTTACACAGCCAATTACGAACTATCTCCATTAGAGGCTTCTCTCTATACAAAAGTAACTACTTATGTCCGTGAAGAAATGAATCGAGCTGATAATCTTGATGGTAAAAAGAAAAATAACGTAGGGTTTGCTTTGACAATGCTCCAACGCCGTTTAGCATCAAGTCCACAAGCAATATATGAATCCTTAAAGCGTCGTTGTAGACGTTTAGAGGAACGTTTAAAGGAAGCAAAGCTTGTAGATAAAGGCCTATCCTTTAATGATGGAATTTCTCAAATTAAAGGCAATTTACCTGATAATTTTGATGAGCTTGATGAAGATTTGAGTGCCGAGGAGTATGAGCAGTATGTTGAGCAAGTTGTTGATCGCGCTTCGGCTGCAGAAACTATTCCAGAATTAGAAGCTGAGATACTTATACTCAGAAGTTTAGAAGAGGAGGCACACTCTGTTATTAAGTCAGAAAATGACAAAAAATGGGAAGAGCTTTCAGTATTATTGCAAGACAGTCCGGAAATGTTTAATTCCAGTGGAAGTCGTCGTAAGTTGATAATCTTTACAGAGCATAAAGATACTCTTAATTATCTTGTGGGTAAAATTGGAAATATGCTTGGTAATCATAATAGTGTGCGTACAATTTCAGGTGATACAAACCGTGATGAGCGCCGAAAAGTTCAAGAAGAGTTTCGTAATAACTCTGAGGTTCTTGTGTTGGTTGCTACAGACGCAGCAGGAGAGGGTGTGAATCTTCAGAATGCAAACCTAATGGTGAATTATGATTTACCTTGGAATCCAAACCGTTTAGAACAACGCTTTGGGCGTATTCATCGAATTGGCCAAACAGAAGTATGTCATTTATGGAATCTGGTTGCCAGCGAAACTCGTGAAGGCGAAGTCTTCCAAAAACTTTTTAATAAAATAGAAATTGAGAAGAGAGCCTTAGGTGGAAAGGTATTCGATGTTCTCGGTGAGGCTTTTGACAACGTATCTCTCAAAGATTTAATAATTGATGCAATTAGGTACGGGGAAGATCCAGACATACGCTCACGCATGGATGAGATTATTGAAGGCGCTCTTGATTCCGATCACCTAATAGAGATATTAAAACGAAATGCCTTGGTCGATCAAAGCATGGGTCTTGATGGTCTCTATGCCGTCAAAGAAGAGATGGAAAAAGCAGAAGCCCGTAAACTACAACCTTATTTCATACGTGCTTTTTTTACTGAAGCTTTTTCAGTGTTGGGAGGAGAATTTAGACAACGTGAGTCTGGACGATTTGAGGTAAGTCATGTGCCTGCAGCTATTCGTGAAAGAGACCGTGTTATCGGTGAGAGTCGCACACCCGTATTGAAAACATATGAACGTATATGCTTTGAGAAAAAATACATTCGACAAACAGATAAAGTTATGGCTGATTTGATCCATGCAAAGCATCCTCTAATGCATGCCATTACAGATATGGTATTACAAACCCATAGAGTCAAGTTGAAGCAAGGAGCTGTATTAATGGATCCAAGCGATGATAGTATAGAACCCAGGGTTTTATTTATGATTGATCATACTGTGAGTGAGCCCAATAACAATGATCAAGTTGCATCTAGAAGATTACAGTTTGTAGAAATTAATGAACAAGGGGAAGGAGTAAATGCAGGATGGGCACCTCACTTAGATTTACAGCCTCTTGATGATTATGATCTAACACTAGTTGCTGATATCCTAGAGTCTGATTGGATAAATCAAAATCTTGAAGAATCCGCCCTTAAGTTTGCTTCGCAAAAATTGGTTCCTGATCATTACAGAGAAGTCAAAGATCGCCGAGAACAACAGGCTGATAAAACCCTAGAAGCTGTTAATGAACGTTTGGTAAAAGAAATAAACTATTGGTCAGAGCAATACATAAAATTAACAGATGATGTGAATGCTGGTAAAAAACCACACATTTTACCTGAAACAGCTCGTTTGCGAGTTGATGATCTCACGGCACGCTTAGAGCAAAGAAAAGCTGAGCTCATTACACTTAAAAACGTAGTTTCTAGAACTCCAGTAGTTATAGGTGGAGCATTAGTGATACCGCAAGGGTTACTCTCTTCTCGCAAAGGCGAAACCCAATTTTCTACAGATGCGGTAGAACGTGCTCGTGTCGAGCAAGTGGCGATGAATGCAGTCATGGAAACTGAAAAGGCATTGGATAATTTGGTGAAGGATGTTAGTGCAGATAAATGCGGTTGGGATGTCACCTCTCGTCCACCAGTAAATGCAGATGGTTCTATAAAGCCTGATCGACATATAGAAGTCAAAGGTCGAGCTAAAGGCCAAAGCACCATTACCGTCAGTCGTAACGAAATTATGTATGGCTTAAACCAAGCAGAAAAATTTATTTTGGCTATTGTGATTGTTGATAATGATTCACATGAGGGACCTTATTATGTAAAAAATCCATTCACAATTGAACCTGATTTCGGTGTTGCCAGTGTTAATTATGATCTGAGTGATCTGCTTTCAAAAGCAGTAGCACCAGAGCAAACAACTTAAGAGCGGATGATGACGAGTTCACAAGAAACCAAGATATTTAGCCCCAAAAAACTCATCGAAGTCACATTACCTTTGGATGACATTAACATCGCCTCAGCACGAGAAAAATCTATTCGCCATGGGCACCCAAGCACCTTACACTTATGGTGGGCGCGGAGACCGTTGGCGGCAGCTCGTGCCGTAATATTTGCACAGATGGTGAATGACCCCGGCTATCAGCAAGACGGCGGCTTTAAATACGGCGTGAATAAAAAAGAAGCGGAAATAAAACGCGAAAAACTGTTTCAAATAATTCGTGACTTAGTGAAATGGGAAAACATCAATAACGAAGAAGTACTAAACCGCGCTCGCGGAGCCATCAAAGAAAGCTGGCACGAAACCTGTCATTTAAATCGTAATCACCCAGAAGCTGAAACACTTTTTAATCCTCAAACTTTACCTAATTTTCACGATCCCTTTGCTGGAGGCGGTGCCATACCGCTTGAAGCACAACGCCTAGGGCTTGAAAGCTATGCAAGTGATTTAAACCCAGTGGCGGTCATGATCAACAAAGCCATGATCGAGATACCTCCCAAGTTTATGGGTCAAGCACCGGTTGGGCCAATACCAGAAGCCGATAAACAGGAGATGCTTTTGGAGGAATGGAGTGGCGCAGAAGGTTTAGCCGAAGATGTTCGCCGTTATGGCCATTGGATGCGCGACGAAGCAATTAAGCGAATTGGGCATTTGTACCCTAAGGTTAAAATTACTGATGAAATGATAAATGAGCGTCCAGATCTAGCAGCGTATAGAGGAGAAAAGCTGACTGTAATTGCTTGGTTATGGACGCGCACGGTGAAAAGTCCTAACCCAGTCTACAGTCATGTCGATGTGCCTTTGGCGTCAAGCTTTGTGCTGGCAAGTAAAAAAGGCAAGGAGGCTTATGTCCAACCAGTAGTTCAAGGTGATCAGTATAGATTCGAGGTGAAAGTCGGAAAAATTCCTGATAATGCACGGGAAGGTACGAAAACAGGTAGGGGGGCTAGTTTCAACTGCATCATGTCTAATTCACCTATGTCAAAAGAGCATATTCGTAGTGAGTTTCAGGCAAAAGAGACGAGTAATAAGTTAATGGCAGTAGTTGCTGAGGGAGCCAAAGGCCGAATTTATATTTCTCCACAGCCTGGAATGGAAGAATTAGCAAAATCTATAACTCCAGAATGGAAACCTGAATTTCCTATGAATCAAGATAGCAGTAACTTAATAAGTGGCCGTGGGTATGGTTTTACCTCTTGGCATGAAATTTTTACTCCTCGCCAACTGGTAGGGCTCACTACCTTTTCCGATCTTATTCAAGAAGCGCGCAGCAAAGCTATTGCTAACGCAAAAACTGCAGGGGTACCTAATGATGACGTGGGTATCGATTCAGGAGGTGGCGGCGCAACAGCATATGGGGATGCTATTGCGGTTTATTTATCAGCCGCGCTAGGAAAAGCTAGCGATTATAATTCTTCGATAAGCACATGGGGTAGCAGTAGACAGACAATACGAAACACTTTTGGCCGACAAGCGATACCAATGACGTGGGATTATGCCGAGGCAAATATTATAGGCGATTCAACCGGAGGCTTTTTAAGCGGCATCGATCAAGTATGTAGGGTTTTAAATAAATTTACACCTGCCCATAGTGGACATGTTCTACAGCAAGATGCTGCAACTCAAAGCATTAGTAACAATAAAGTTATCTCCACTGACCCTCCCTACTATGACAATATCGCTTATGCAGACCTATCAGACTTTTTCTATGTTTGGATGCGGCGTTCATTAAAAGCCATTTATCCTAATTTATTTGCTACTATGGCTGTGCCAAAAGAAGAAGAATTGGTTGCCACTCCTTACCGTCATGGAAGTAAAGAAAATGCAGAAACCTTCTTTCTAGATGGCATGACAAAAGCTATTCATAATATGGCAGACAAAGGCCATCCTGCATTCCCAGTATCAATTTATTACGCTTTTAAGCAAGCTGAAACCAAAGAAGGCAGCACCTCAAGCACAGGGTGGGAGGCTTTTCTGGAGGCAGTTATCCGAGCTGGATTTTCGATTGATGGAACTTGGCCGATGCGTACGGAAATGGCTAATCGTATGGTTAGTTCTGGAGCAAACGCACTGGCTTCCTCCGTTGTATTGGTTTGTAAAAAACGGGAGGTCTCAGCTGAGTCAATCTCGCGGCGTGAATTCCAACGTGAACTTAGAGAAAATATGCCTGAGGCCTTCGAAGCCATGATTGGCGGCGAAACCGGTTCGACGCCTATTGCCCCAGTTGATTTAGCACAAGCCGTCATTGGCCCTGGCATGGCCATCTATTCAAAATATTCTGCAGTACTTAACCAAGATGGCAACAAGATGAGTGTGCACGATGCACTGATTTTAATTAACCGCTCCATTACTGATTACCTAAGCCCTGACAGTGGCAACTTCGATGCCGACACCTTATTTTGTGACGATTGGTTTAGCCAATACGGTTGGGGTGAAGGACAATTTGGTCAGGCTGATACGCTAGCACGTGCTAAAGGTACCTCGGTAGAAGGTGTACGCGAAGCTGGTGTGATAAAAGCTGCTGGCGGTAAAGTGCGCTTACTGAGGTGGAGCGAGTATCCCAGTGACTGGGATCCTAAAACAGATAATAGAACCCCTGTTTGGGAAGCTTGCCATCACATGATACGTAAGTTAAATGAAGAAGGCGAAGACGGTGCAGGTGAACTGTTAGCACGAATGCCAGAACATGGTGAAAATATTCGTCAATTGTCTTACCATCTTTATACCTTCTGTGAGAGAAAGAAGTGGGCCGAAGATGCTCGTGCTTATAATGAGTTGATTGGAGCATGGCATTCCGTTGTGTTAGCTTCCTATGAAGTAGGTCATAAAGGTACACAAAAAGAATTAAATTTGGATATTTAGGGGTGTAAAAATGAGTTTAAAGCCATGGCGTGAAATTGCACAACCACATAAAGACGTATTGGAAGGAACTTTTAAGCAATCTGAATTTGCTGCTGATATTACTCAGGTAGCAAATGAAACTGCAACACCGGAATATCAAGATCCAGAAAAGTTTTTTTCTCGCACCTTCATCACTGAGGGAATGCGACTTTTGTTGGTATCAGTGGCACAACGTTTATCAAACTTAGGTGGTGACCCCGTTATTCAACTCCAAACTGCTTTTGGTGGTGGTAAAACACATACAATGCTGGCAGTACTTCATTTGGCTCAAAATAAGGTTAATATTGATAAATTAGAAGGTATATCAGTTATCTTAGAACAAGCAGGATTAAAAAAAGTACCTCTAGCAAATACAGCAGTACTAGATGGTATTAATATGTCAGTAAGCCAGGGCAAGTTTCATGGTGATATCTGTGTTAACACTCTTTGGGGAGAAATGGCTTGGCAATTATTAGGCCAAGATGGTTTTAACCTAGTTGCAAAGAGCGATCAAGATGGCACAGCACCAGGTAAAGACGTGTTGATTGATCTATTAACTAAAGCAGCGCCATGCGTAGTAATGATAGATGAACTTCAAAAGTTTTTTAGCGACTTAACTCCAGGAAAAAAACTTAATGCAGGCACTTATGAAGCCAACCTAAAGTTTGTTCAGGCTCTTACTGAAGCTTTTAAGGCTGTTCCTAATGTTATTTTGCTTGCATCATTACCTGAATCAGAAACAGAAACAGGCGATTCTTTTGGTCAAAAGGTACTAGTTGCATTAGAAAAACACTTTGGTCGTGTTGAATCTGTTTGGAAACCGGTAGCTTCCGAGGAAGCATTTGAGATAGTGAGAAGGCGATTATTCGAATCGGCGGGTGATTCTGCACAAATAGAAGGTATCTGTCGTCAATATTGTGACTTTTATCGCAAACATGCCGAAAATTTCCCTACAGAAACACAATCAAATCAATATTTTGATCGAATGTGCAAGTCATATCCTATTCACCCAGAAATTTTTGATCGACTATACGAAGATTGGTCAACGCTTGATAAATTTCAACGCACAAGGGGTGTACTTCAATATATGGCCGTAATTATTCATAGGTTGTGGGCTGATAATAATCAAGATAGCCTAGTTATGCCTGGATCAATCCCTCTCGAAGATAGTTTAGTTCGTGATAAAAGTATTCACTATTTACCGCCTGGGTGGGAGCCTGTACTAGAACGTGAAGTGGATGGTCCATACTCTGAACCTTATCGAATTGATAATGAAGATACAAGATTTGGAAGTGTTCAAGCTGCTCACAAAACTATGCGTTCTATTTTTTTAGGAAGCGCTCCTAGTTCTAGCAACCAAGCTGTAAAAGGTATTCAGTTAGAAAGGATTTTGCTGGGCACAATCCAGCCCGGACAAGTTATAGGAATCTATAAAGATGTACTTAAACGTTTACAAGATTCATTACATTATCTTTATCATAATAGGGATAGATTTTGGTTGGACACAAAACCTAACTTACTTCGTGAAATGGAAAGTCGGAAGCAGAATATTGATAAACTAGAGCTTCATAATTCAATAAAGAAAACTGTAAGTAGTATATTTGGCAATAAATCTGTTTTTGCAGGTATACATGTATTTAATAATTCAGTGGATGTTCCAGATGATTTCGATTCAGGTCCGAGGTTGGTAGTTCTTCCACCTAGTGATAATTACACCAAAGCAAATGATAATATTGCACTTAGATCTGCAGAAAAAATACTATCATTTCGTGGCGATAAGCCGAGGCAAAAACAGAATCGTCTTTTGTTTTTAGCACCAGATGCAGATGAAGTTAATAGACTATATGACGCAGGAAGATCTAAATTGGCGTGGAGTGAAATTAATAATGATATTAAAAGTAATAAATTAAACCTGGACCTTTTTCAGTCCAAACTTGTTAAGGACGAATTAGATCTTTCAGAAACAGTACTTTTGCAAACAATAAGAGAAGCTTACAAATGGATCCTTTGTCCAATACAACTTAGCCCAACAGATACCAGTGTCGAGTGGGAAACAGTTCAGGTTTCTACTAACTCTCCAAACCTTATTAAAGAAATTGAAAATAAATTATATGAGGAAGAATGGATAACTTCTGAGTGGTCTGCCATTCATCTTAAAAAATTACTTGAAAATTTTTATTTTAAGGATGAAATATCTCACGTAAATGCTTTAAAAATTTATCAAGATACTTGCTGTTACCTTTACCTACCCAGATTAATAAACGACCAAGTTTATAAAAAGACAATAAATGAAGGTGTAAAAAGTAAAGATTTCTTTGGTTTTGCTGCTGGTAAAGACGGAGATTCTTTCTTAGGTTTCAGTTTTGGTAACGGTGTTATGTCAATCTTAGATGATCAAAGTCTATTAATAAGTAAAGAAACTGCACTAAAGTATAGAGAAAAAATAGAATCAGATATAACTCAGGATGAGCCAGAAACAACTCCAAGTGATGAAGATCCTTCCTCTTCACAACCAACAGGCACTGAGAAATCTTCTGTAAATAACCAATTTTATGGAGTGATTAAGCTTGACCCTTTAACTGCAAAATTAAAGTTCTCTGCAGTAGTTGATGAAGTTATTCAGCAATTTACCTCTAGACTTGATGCGGAGGTAACCATCTCTGTTGATATTCAGGCAAATTCAAAGAAAGGTTTCGAGGACGATATACAGCGATCTATTAAAGAAAATTGTAATGTGCTTGATTTCAGTAGCTTTGACTTTGAAGATGAATAATAGAATAAAAAATTCAAACAACTCTATCTAAAATGCTAAAAAAACAAACTATTCAATATACGTTATCGAATTAGATAAAAGTATCTAGATTCATCAAAAATTATTGAAACAGGTTTAACAATGAAAGAAATCTCACGGCATGAAGAAGCCTCTTTTGATAGCATAGAAAGCTCTATCATTGAAATATTAGAGAGTGATAAACAAGAGTTTATTTTTTTGACTGGTGCTGCGGGTACTGGCAAGTCCACTATGCTTCAACACATAAGGAATCAGTTAGGTCTTAAAAAGATAGTGGTAGCACCAACAGGGATAGCGGCTTTGAATATTGGAGGAAGTACTATTAATTCAGCTTTTAGAATAGGGTTTGATACCATTCCAGAGATCACAAAGTCTAAAGATCCTCGGTTTGGAAAACTACTTAAGAACTTAGAGCTTCTGATTATTGATGAGATTTCAATGGTAAGAGCGCCTATGTTGGATGCTATCTCACAATCTTTACAAATTCATAGAAACAGCACAGAGCCTTTTGGAGGCGTAAGCGTATTGGCATGCGGAGATCTTTTCCAATTGCCACCAGTTGTGCAGACTCATGAAGAGAATACGATTTATTCTAAATATGACTCAGTATATTTTTTTGATTCATTGAGCTTTAAAGACATTAAAGCTCCAATATTTTTTGAACTAACAAAATCTTTCAGGCAAGAAGAAGATGATATTTTTTACGAATTGTTGAATAACTTGAGATTAGGAATCAATCTAGAAGATACTGTAAAAAGAATTAACAAACATTGCTATGATCCAACTTTAGAAGTTGAACCCTTTATGACTCTAACTTCGCGCAAAAATAAAGCTGAAGATATCAACCTGCATAAACTTTCATACAATGACAATGAAGAAGAAACCATTCCCTCTAAAGAAAAAGGAGAATTAAAAGAGAATGATTTGCCCGCTCCTCGAGAATTAAAAATTAAAAAAGACGCTAAGGTCATGTTCATAAAGAATGACAGTGAAGGAAGGTGGGTTAATGGCACTATTGGTACTGTAACTGAATGCCTTGATAAGAATAAGAAATGTATCAAGATAAAAGTCGATGGCAGAACTCATAAAGTTGAAAGAGAAGAGTGGAAAAAAGTTAAATTTACTTACGATGAAGACTTAGATGAAGTCTATGAGGAAGTGATCTCTTCATTTAAACAATTTCCAATAAAATTGGGCTGGGCCGTTACGATTCATAAGGCTCAAGGTTTAACGCTCGAAAGTGCTTCTGTTGATCTAGGAGACGGAGCATTTGCTACCGGTCAGGCTTATGTTGCTTTGAGCCGATGTAAAACTCTTGATTCTCTGAATTTAGTGAGAGAATTGAAAGTCTCAGATGCACTTGTAGATCCTGACATTCAGGATTTTCATGCAAAACACTTTAGTTGATTAAAGCGACATAAGCTGACGCAAAGCCAGGTTATTCTTTTATTATGCAAATAAAAGATATAAAAGAAGAAACTATAATTAAAATCTCATTTCCTGACGAAACTGAGATAGAGAACGACATTCAAAGAGTTATGTTGAGTACACACTACTTGATCGAGTATCTATTAGATATAGGCCTTGACTCCCTAGAAGTTTATAGAACGGTTATGTACATGGGTCTCAATAGATTTATGAGTAGCCAAAAAGATTTGGAAGCGGCAAGGCAGGAGGCTCAAATATACTTGGATGAAGCTTTAAACGGAGAAATTCTTGAGAGAAAGAAACTACAAGAATACTCTGGAGAGCATCCAGATTTCTTTTCGACATTTATTGACCCTAAACTCCCTCCAACTAAACAATGAAATTTTTAGGGTTCATTGTCCTCCTGATATCCTTAGTAAACACCTTTGTAGCTGTCTTCGCTTATAGAGATTTCTCCATGTATCTGGCGGTGATGTTTTTGATTATTTCTGTTGGATACCCACTAGCCTTAATTTTAATAAGCAGGAAATATTACAAATATCACGAAAGTGATGACCAAGAAATTGAGGTGAAGGGACTTTTCTCAATTGGTAATCCTAATTGATAAGCCGATCATCCTAAAAAACTTTAATGTAGTTTATCTCTAATTTTTTGATTAAAAATTTTCCAAAGCCTTTCCTGATCACCATTTATAGATCCGCCATATCCTAAATGCCTCCAGAATGCTTTTTGCACCAAGACATCATTTTTTGAAAAGCTCAAAACAAAAGTCACTTTGCCAGATCCATGTCTAAAACTAATAGTATCTTTATTGCTCTGAGAAACTATTTCCATGAAGCCAAAATCTGTAATGTTTGTCATTAATCCTCCTAAACAATATAAGAGGCACTTTTAGCTGTATATGTCCGCAAGCTGTGCCAAATCGACATGTTGATTATATATTAATTAATGATCTAGACTTAATTTATTTTCTTAGATCAGGCAATGCTCTAGATGCTCATTTCAATCTTTTTATAGGAAAAAAATAAAATCTTAACAATTTAGTTTAATGGATCAATAGGAGTAGGGCATGGAACTTCGTTTTGAATAATTTCAGCTGCTGACAGACATAAATCTTCACGATACAGACCTGAATAGATTTGTATACCAGAAGGGTGATTATCCACTACATCCATAGGCAATGAAACAGAAGGTATACCTAAACAGTTTCCAGGCGTAATGAAATTGAAACTTTCTCTGAGAGTGGGTACTCCTATGTCTGGATCTAAATCAGTGTCAATTGGCCAAGGCCTATTAGCCCATGTTGGGCCTATACACACCTGATAATTATCCAAAAAAGATGACCAAACTCTCCTGAGTCTATCTCTCTCAACTAATGCTTCATAAAGAGTTAGAGGATCATTATGTGATTGTTCGGCAAACCGGTGAAGATACGCTTCAGTCTTCGGTTGAAAGGTGTTTTCAGGAATAGCATCTAGCATTCCGCTATTGAGTACTTTCAACCAAATGTTGTAAACATGGTCTACTTCAGGGGCATCCACCTCTTCAATTATCCATCCTTTGTCTTCAAGAATTTTTGCTGCTTTTTCTATGG
This sequence comes from uncultured SAR86 cluster bacterium, assembly GCA_902630715.1. Taxonomy (GTDB): domain Bacteria; phylum Pseudomonadota; class Gammaproteobacteria; order Magnimaribacterales; family Magnimaribacteraceae; genus Magnimaribacter. The sequence goes on from CACOVO010000006.1 coordinate 19,007, forward strand.
CTTCTACGTTTGCCTTTGCAATTTCATGATTTGGAAGCGATTTGACGATTGCGGCTTTTGGATTTTCAGGAACATAACCGTGGTACTCAACACTTATCGATCTCGGGTCATCTACGTGCCTTCCTGCCATAATTAGAAGACCGTTCTTCAAGTCTTCAACTGATCTTGCCATCGGTCCTTCCGCATAAAATTCACCTGCAATGCCTCTATCTTGAAATCCTTCAATTGTCCTTACAGCTGGTATTCTTCCTACGGAGGGCTTTAGAGAAGCTATTCCGCAGCAGTAAGCTGGATTTCTCAAAGAACCGCCTATATCATTTCCTAAACCAAATGGACTCATGCCACTTGCAATCGCTGCAGCCTCTCCTCCACTTGATCCACCAGGTGTCAGCTTTTTATTCCAAGGGTTAAAAGTTCTTCCTCTGAGTGGATTATCTGTATCAAGTCTAAGACCTAATTCAGGAAGATTGGTCCTGCCGATTGGTATTGCTCCACTTTCAAGCATCCTATCAATGATAGGAGCATTTTTTGTAGGATAAGAATCTTCTAAAAGCTTAAGACCATTTGTTGTTGGCACTCCCACATAATCTATATTCTCTTTTACGGTTATTGGTACTCCATGAAAAGGTCTTTTTCTAAGATCTTCAGAGGCCTTATCAGCTGCTTCAGCCATAGACATGGCAGAATCTTCGAGAACAATAGTAATTGCATTTATTTCAGGATTAACTTCTTGAATTCTATTCAGATGAGCTTCAACAACTTCTCTAGAAGATACATCTTTTTTACTAATTAGCGTTGCAAGCTCAGATGCACTTTTGAGAATAAGTTCATTCATATTATCTCTTAGAGAATATTAATCTTCTCGGCAACTACTTTTTCCAAGTAGGCTGAAGGCTTAAATTCAGGACCAAGTTCTTTCTCAGCTGTTTGTAACCATTCAAGAATCTTATCGTAGCCTATCAGATTACCATAGAACATAGGACCACCCTCGTATACTGGCCATCCATATCCATTAGTCCAAACAATATCTATATCACTTGCTCTAATAGCCATTCCTTCTTCTAAGATTTTGAAGCCTTCATTGATCATTGGATACAAACATCTTTGAAGAATTTCTTCTTTAGAAATATCTCTCATTTGAACCTGTCTTTCTTCTCCAAATTTCCTGATAATTTCCTCAACTTCTGGATCTGGCGATTTTTTTCTATTTTCATCATAGGTATAGAACCCTTTGCCTGATTTCTGACCTAATCTGCCTGCCTCACATAGAACGTCTCTCAACGTTTCTCCGTTCGATGTATCTTTATTCCAGCCAATATCTAAGCCTGCTAGATCAGACATTGCAAATGGACCCATTGGGAAACCAAAATCAAACAGTGCATCGTCAATATCCCAGGGAAGGGCACCTTCCAAGATAAGCTTGTTCGCTTCTCTCTGTCTTTGTGCAAGTATTCTATTGCCAACAAATCCTGGACATACACCTACTACTGCAGCGATCTTCTGTATCTTTTTCGCTATTGCAAGAGAACTTGCCACGACTGATTTGGAAGTTTTATCACCTCTAACAATTTCTAAGAGTCTCATTACATTAGCTGGACTGAAGAAATGAAGACCTATCACATCTTCCGGTCTACTAGTTTCAGCAGCAATTTCATTTACATCTAATGCAGAAGTGTTTGAAGCCAGGATAGCACCGTCCTTACATATTCCATCCAATTGTTTGAATATATCTTTTTTTAGATCCATATTTTCAAACACAGCTTCAATAATAAGATCTTGAGAATCGAGTGCATCTAGAGAAATTTGACCATTAATGAGCGCCATTCTTTCTTCGACTTGTTCATTTGTTATTCGCCCCTTTGCAGCTGTGTTCTCATAATTTTTTCTGATAATACCCAAGCCTTTGTCTAATCTTTCCTGACTTTGTTCAATGATTGTTACTGGGATGCCAACATTGGCAAAGTTCATGGAAATACCACCGCCCATAGTTCCAGCTCCAATCACACCCACACTATTTATTTCCTTAAGAGGAGTGTCTTTCTCGATGTCTGGGATTTTTGTGACTTGTCTTTGTGCAAAGAATATATATCTTTGTGCCGCTGACTGAGAGCCAGTCATCAGTTTCATAAATAAATCTTGCTCAACTTTTAATCCTTCTTCAAAGGGTAAGTTGACTGCAGCCTCTACGCACTGAATATTATATTCAGGTGCAAGAAAACCTCTTGTCTTTCTTAGAATTGATTTTCTAAATTCAGTAAATAGAGCATCATTACCCTTATCATCTTTTATTTTGTCATCAGCATCTCTTACTTTTACTAAAGGTCTGCCTTCGGAAACAATCTTATTAGCAAAATTAATCGCGTCATTTTCAAGTTCACCTTCATTTGCCATTTCATCAACAAGACCCATAGCAAGACATTGATCTGCAGGAACGTGTTCTCCGCTTGTCATCATGACTAAAGCTTTTTGAGCCCCCACAATTCTTGGTAATCTCTGTGTACCACCAGCCCCTGGTAAAAGTCCCAAGTTAACCTCTGGAAGACCACATTTTGCTGAAGGCACAGCTATACGGTAATGACATGTTAGTGCCACCTCTAATCCACCTCCCAAAGCTGTTCCGTGTATGGCAGCAATAACTGGTTTTGGAGAATTCTCTATCATGTCCTGTACATCATAAAGTGAAGGGCCCTTCGGTGCTTGACCAAACTCAGTGATATCAGCTCCTGCAATGAAAGTTCTTCCTTCGCAAATAATTACTATAGATTTTACAGATCCATCTTCTATGGCAGCACTAACCCCATTATTTAATCCTTCTCTTACATTTGCAGATAAAGCATTTACGGGAGGAGAATTTAGAGTGATAACTGCAACTTCACCTTTGATTTCTAAGTTAGTAACTTCGTTTATGGTAGGCATATTTTGTTCCTTAATATTTTTAATCGGTCGTCTATGCTAGCTTAAATACTGCTTAAAAAAAATATTATTTATCTCTCTTGGTTATCATGTAATATTCTACGTAGTCATATGTACACCAAATTAAGGAAATAAATGTCAGATCGAATAGAATACGGAAATCTAAAGGTTTCAAAAGAACTTGATAATTTTTTGAGAAAAGAAGTAGTACCAGAGATTGATGTTGATCCTGAAAACTTCTGGAAATCTTTTGAAAAAGTTTTAGAGGAGTTTGGGCCAAGAAATAAAGAGCTTTTAGAGAAAAGAGAGACCATTCAAAAGCAAATAGACGATTGGCACGTAGCCAAAAAGGATGAAGGTCACAATCATGAAGAATATCTTAATTTTCTCAAAGAAATAGGTTACCTAATCGATGAAGGAGAGGATTTTCAAATCACAACACAAAATGTTGATGATGAGATAAAGAAAGTAGCTGGGGCTCAATTAGTAGTTCCGGTTATGAATGCCAGATTCTCATTAAATGCTGCCAATGCTAGGTGGGGTAGCCTTTATGATGCTCTATATGGTACTGACATGATCTCTGAGGACGGCGGCGCTGAGAAGTCAGGACCCTACAATCCTGTTAGAGGAGAAAAGGTTATAGAATTTTCTAAGAGTTTTTTGGATGATACCGTTCCTTTATCTAATGTCAGCTTTAGTGAGGTAACCGGGTTTTCCGTTGAAAATGGGACCTTGAAAGTTAATACAAGCGGTCAAGCAACTGATTCTTTAAAAGATCAATCACAATTTATAGGCTATACAGGAGACCCAGATAGTCCATCAGGAATATTGTTAAAAAACAATAATTTACACATAGAAATTCAAGTTGATCCTGAAGACTCAGTGGGAAGAGATGATCCTGCTAACATTAAAGATGTAGTGCTCGAATCTGCCGTAACTACTATTCAGGATTTAGAGGATTCCGTAGCAGCTGTTGATGCAGAAGATAAATCTTTAGCATATAGAAACTGGTTGGGTTTGATGAAAGGTGATTTGAAGGAATCTTTCATGAAAGGTGGAGAAGAAATGACTCGCTCATTGAATAACGATAGAACTTACTTCGACATAGATGGAAATGATATGACTCTTCCTGGTAGAAGCGTTCTCCTAGTCAGAAATGTTGGTCATTTGATGACCAATCCTGCAATTCTTGATGCGAACGGAAACGAAGTGCCTGAAGGAATTATGGATGCAATGTTTACAATTTGTATTGGTAAACATGATCTGCAAAAGAAGGGACAACTTGCTAACTCAAGGACTGGAAGTATATATATAGTGAAACCAAAAATGCATGGTCCTGAAGAGGTTCAATTTACTTGTGATCTATTTGCTAGAGTTGAAGAGGAGCTGGGTCTTGCTCCACTGACTGTAAAGGTAGGGATCATGGACGAAGAAAGAAGAACTACTGTAAATCTTAAAGAATGTATAAGAGTTGCGAGCGATAGAGTTATATTTATTAATACAGGATTTTTAGATAGAACGGGAGACGAAATACATACTAGTATGGAGGCAGGTCCTGTAATTCCGAAAGCGCAAATGAAGCAGCAGCCTTGGATCAATGCATATGAAGACTGGAATGTTGATGTGGGTCTTGAAACTGGCTTTAGAGGAAAAGCACAGATTGGAAAAGGTATGTGGGCTATGCCGGACGAAATGCTTGGAATGTATGAAAATAAATCTATGCACCCTGAAGCAGGTGCTAATTGTGCTTGGGTACCTTCGCCAACTGCAGCAACATTGCACGCTATTCATTATCATCAAGTTTCAGTTCCAGAGCGTCAAAAGGACTTACTCACAAGAACACGGGCAAATTTAAAAGATATCTTATCCATACCTTTATTAGAAGATCCGGATAGCTTAAGCGCTGATGATATTCAGGCCGAACTTGATAATAACTGCCAGGGAATATTGGGTTACGTGGTGCGGTGGGTAGACATGGGTGTAGGATGTTCTAAAGTCCCAGATATTAATAATATTGGACTAATGGAAGATAGGGCAACTTGTAGAATCTCAAGTCAACATATTGCCAATTGGCTACACCATGATCTTTGTTCCGAAGAACAAGTTATAGCAACCATGAAAAAAATGGCAGCTATAGTTGATGAGCAAAATGCTGGAGATCCTGAATATACCAATATGGCGCCTAATTTTGATGGTGTCGCCTTTTCTGCAGCGGTTGATCTCGCGATTAAGGGAAGAACACAACCTAGCGGTTATACAGAACCCATTCTGCACTCCAAAAGATTAGAATTTAAGTCATAGTTAGACATCAATTTGACCTTTTTGGTCTATTCTTTAGACTAGGTAGAGAGTCGGAGTTTTTATGAAAAAAGTGTTTTTTTTAAGTCATCTTTTGTTTCTAAGCATTTCTTTTTATGGTTCCGAAAATTACTTCAGCTGCGATCCAAAAAAATTCTTATCAGAGGACATGCTTGAAAAAGTAAAACTTCACAGAGAGTCAGCTTTTAATATTTGTTTGAGTTGTAATGGGCAATCTTGTAATTTTAAGAATGAATTAATTTCTGACGATAAAAGTTTATCTATTTGTAAGCGCCTATTCTGTACGCCTTCTTTTGCTAGCAGAGGCTTCGAAATTCCTGCCGCAACTCCTAGAGGAAAAAGTGTATTTAAATTTCAATACGTTATATCAACCGAGGGCAGGATCAAGGATATCGATATAACCTCAGTTAAAGGAGTCTTTTCTTCAAGAGACGCTAAGGAATTCATTAAAGCTTTAACTAGAAAAACAAAATTTATTCCCATTACATATGAAAACAAAACTTATGAACTCAAAGGATTGCAATCGGAAATGAATGTAAATACGAGACTAGGATACGAATGAGCATGAAAGGATATTGGATAACTCTGTGTCATGTCACTGATGTTGATAAGTATGGGGAGTATATAAAGCTCGCAGGCCCTACGATTGAGAAGTATGGCGGTAAGTTTTTGGCAAGAGGAGGAAATCAAGAAAAGCTGGAAGGCGACTCATATGAAAGAACCGTTGTGGTTGAATTTGAAACTTTTCAAGCTGCTTTAGATGCATATCACTCTGAAGAGTATAAAAAAGCCCTCGAATACTCCTCAGATTCTTCAAAAAGGCATTTAGTAGTTGTAGAAGGATTGTAAAATTTTGGAAATACTCTACTTGCTACTGGCTTGTTTAGCTGCATTTATGGCGGGGATCTTAAATTCTCTCGCTGGTGGTGGTAGTTTCATAACCCTACCTGCTCTTCTTTTCATAGGCATTCCTCCTGTTCTTGCAAATACCACTAGCGCAGCAGTTTTATTGCCCGGATACTTGGGTTCTGTTTTCGGCTTCAAAAAGACCTACAGGACAATTCAAATTAGGAGTTTAATCCCTTTGCTGATAATAACATTAATATTTTCGGTAGGTGGAGCTTACTTATTGATCAATTCATCTGATGAGTTTTTCCTTAAATTCATCCCCCTTTTAATCATGGCTGCAACTTTATTATTTATTTTTAATCCAAGCTATGGGGGTGAAATTGAAAAATCCAATTCTACCTTGTTAAAGAAGTTTGGATTATCTTTGGTTAGTGCATATGGAGGTTACTTTAATGGTGGACTTGGGATAGCTTTGTTGTCAGTTTTATCTCTAGATAGCGAATTTTCTTTAAAACAAATTTCTGCTATCAAGTCTTCTTTATCGTTAATGATTACTTTGGTATCAGTTAGCATATTCTTTTTAAATGATTTTATTGTCTGGTCATATGTGTTCTTTATGATGATGTTTTCCATACTTGGTGGATTTTTAGGTGCTAGAGTTACTGAGGCTTTGCCTACAGCTTATGTGCGAAGATTTATAATCCTAGTAGGTGTATTATTAAGTCTCTCTCTAATGTATTTAAATTACTTTAATTGATATGGTCATCTACGGAATAGCACTTCTTGGTGCATGCACTTTATCGGGTTTATTAGTTGGTAAGTTACTAGGCTCTTTGTTTGGTATCGAAGCCAATGTTGGCGGAATAGGAATTGCAATGTTGTTACTGATGTATTTTTCTAATTCAAATTCATATTTCAAGATTGGAGACATTTCGGAGAAAGGCATTACCTTCTGGAGCCTCATTTATATACCCATTATTGTTGCCATGGCCGCAAAGCAGAATGTTATAGGCGCTCTGGATGGAGGTTGGATGGCCGTGGTTGCAGGTTTTTTTGTAGTCGCGATATCTTTTTTATGCATACCATTGATAACAAATATTAAAAAACAGTAGAACTATATGTTTGAAGAGATTCTCATTGATAATTATTTATTAACAGCATTTGTTTTTGTCGGAATAACAGTCTATGCAGCGTATTTTCTTTCAGACAAGCTAACCGGTGGAAAATTTCATGGATCTGCTGTGGCTATTATATTTGGACTGATCTTCGCCTATCTAGCTGGCTTGGTCACAAACGGAGAGAAAGGAGTGGCAGATTTCGCAATACTCTCTGGAGTTGGCCTTTTAGGTGGTTCAATGTTGAGGGATTTTGCTATTGTCGCAACCGCTTATGGGGTGAAATTATCCGATTTAAAGGCTTCTGGCTTTGCAGGTATATTTTCTCTTTTCGTCGGAGTGATAGTTTCTTTCAGTTTAGGTGCAATCATCGCTATCTCATTTGGATATGAAGATCCAATTAGCATTACTACCATCGGTGCAGGATCTGTAACTTTCGTAGTTGGACCAGTGACCGGTTCTGCAATAGGAGCAGATAGTGAAGTAATAGCTTTGAGCATCGCTGTAGGTCTCGTAAAATCCATTCTCGTTATGACTGTCACACCAGTTGTTGCAAAAAGGATAGGCCTTGATAATCCAAGATCTGCAATTGTTTTTGGTGGTGTGATGGGAACCAACAGCGGCGTTGCAGCGGGTTTAGCTGCAGTGGATCCAAAATTAGTTCCTTATGGTGCTATGACGGCAACTTTCTATACAGCACTAGGATGTTTAATGGTGCCTTCTATATTGTTCTTCTTAATTGATGTATTTTTCTAAGTAATGAAATTTGGGATCTCTTTAATAGTTCTATTTCTAGTTACTTGCTCGTCATCGCAAATCAATCTTCCAATGAAGAGGGTAGATAACTTCTTCTTGTGTTTTCCTCAAACTGACTCTGAATACCAATACCTGAACATAGAGGATAAGATGAAAATTCAAAAAAAAATAAGTGAAGAGAAGTTCAGTCGTGGTTTAGATTGTGGAAAATATTCAAACTATAAAAGTGGTGAAGAAAATTTAAAAGAGATTAATGCAGAAGAGCGGAGAAAAGAGATAGGGGAGTGTAGGTATAGGGGAGAACCATGTAGATATGATTAAAGAAATAATTTTATATATTGTACTTATCTTCTCTTATCCTATTAGCAGCTCATCTTTGATCAATCTCAAATGCACAACACAAACACAAAATAGTGATAGAAGTATATCTTTTGACCTTTTACTCGGAACGGAGACTGAAAAAGCAATACAAATATTAAAAAAAGGACAATTGAAAATGGATTTATCGCTGTCAGATAAGTACTTCAAACTTGGGCAATTTACAGATGAATCTAAAAAAGAATTTATAACCGTTTTGAGAGTAAATAGAGAAACATTAGAGATTGACTATGCTAAGTACATGGATCTGATAGAACCTATTTTGTGTAAAAAGAAATAGGAAAGAATAAAAAACTTAATTGATACTAGGACGATTTGTATTATCCGATTTAGAATTTCCTTTTTCAATTTCATCCATTAAGTCCAAGACATGAGACCTGGAATCTAAACCAAAGTAGTCACATCTGTCCTTGAATAAGCTTAAAACTCGAAAAAGATATCTATAAATAAGTTCTGAGTTTATTTTCATTTCTCTCTCTGCCTCAATGAGTACTCTGAACTTATCTATGAACTCCATTGATTGTTTGATATTGAGAATTCTCTCGTCTTTATGTGAAGTTTCAGTTAATTCTCTTTTTCTGTAGAGAGCTATTAGTCTAATTTCTTCCTCAGTTAGCTCAAATCTGTGTTTGTCCATTTAGAAAAGCGGGGTAATAAAATAGTAATGATAATCATTATCATCTATAATTCAAGCTTTTATAAACATTCTTTTAAGCACAAAATGACAAAGAAATTTTCTCTGATTTTTTCTTTATTATTCTCTCTCTTTTCTTGGGCTGAACTTCCTGAGATGGTTATCGCTGAGGAACAAATCCCCGTGGGTATAAGTTTTGTATTTGAAGGAGCGATCAAAGATACAGTCTATCCAGTAACTGATTTCGGCGAGGAACATAAATCTGATATCCATATAGAAGTTCTTGCTAATTGGAATGAAAATGCACCAACAGGATCTCCAAAAGATGGCTTTGTTCCTTATTTGAGGATTAATGCACTGATAATAAATCAAAGATCAAAAGAAGAAAAGTCGATTACTCTGCTCCCACATGTAAATTTGTCAGATAATTTTCATTACGCCCTCAATACCAAACTTCCCGGAAACAGAAGTGATTTGTATACAGTGAGATTCGGAATTAAGCCACCAAAACCTAGCACGGTAGGGATTCATTTTGATTGGAAAGACAAAGTTGGATCAATTTTGCCTGATGAATATAGTTTTGAATATAGAAATCTAAATTTTGAAAAGATTGCTAATTCTAGTAGGAGATAGAATTAATTCTTAATTACCACCTTTCCCACAAGTTTTCTCTCAGATAGAAATTCAATAGCTTCTTTAGAATCTTCGAGATCAAATTCCTTACAAATGTATGGATTAAAATGGCCTTCTTCACATATCCTGCGAATCTCTAAATTATTCTCTAGTCCTGCTTCTGGGTTTTTTCTTCCAAATTCTCCAGCTCTAACTCCGATAATAGAAAATCCTTTTATCAGTGCCATGTTTATGGGAAAAGTTGGAATCCGACCACTTGCAAATCCCACTATAAGAATTCTGCCACCCCAATTAATGCATCTTATTGAATGATCGAATACATCCCCACCAACAGGGTCATAAATTACATCTGCCCCTTTACCTTCTGTAAGATCTTTCACTTCTTCTCTAAATTCAACTTTGTCTTCTTTGTGAGTCAACACAATATGGTCTGCACCCCAGATTTTTGTATACTCAAGTTTTTCCACCGAGGTTCCCGTCGCAATAACTTTTGCTCCAAGATACTTGCCAAGTTGCACTGCTGCCATACCAACTCCGCCTGTTGATCCATGCACTAGAAGTGTTTCATCTTTTTGCAAATTTCCTCTCCTTACCAGAGAAACGTATGCTGTTAAATAAGCAGTTTGAAAAGCTGCTGCTTGTTGAAATGACAAGTTATTGGGTTTTGGGCTAACTGCTTTTTGATTGAGAACAACATAATCAGAAAATGCTCCTTGACCAACCGCACCAAAAGTAACTTCATCTGCAACACTAAAACTTTTAACACTAGCACCAATTTTTTCAATAATACCCGATCCTTCCATCCCAAGCCCAAACGGTAAGTCAGGCTTGTGTTGATATTTTCCTTGAGTCATAAGGTAATCCGGAAAATTAACAGAGCTAGCCTTAACATTAATTAGAATTTCATCTGGCCCAGGCTCCGGTATGTCCTTAGTAATTAACTTAACGCCAGACATATCTTCACTCAAGAATTCACATTGAAGTGTTCTCGACTTCATCTTACTTTTTCAGCTCTTCTGGTCCAGAAGGGCCGGGTCCATCGTATTTATACTCTATTACTTTTTTAAATGCTTCCCTTTCGAAGAGCATATCAGTCCATCTCTTTATGTTGGGTTTAAACGCCTGTTCTATACCTAAGCTGCCAGCTAGATAAATTGCATAACTCACACAGATATCAGCAATAGTAAACCTATTGGAACATAAATATTCACGGTCATTCAGGGTTGCTTCAAGTAATTTTAATCTTGCAACAAACCACCTTTTATAACCTTCTGCGGCAGCATCTGCTACACCGGGTTCCTGAAGCGTGTATCTGATAACAACAGTTTGAGGAAAAGTTAAAGTTGCATCAGCATGCGTAAGCCAATTAAGGTATGCTCCGTAATCTTCTTCATCAACATTTACCTTCAGGTCTGTTGGTCCGTATTTATCAACAAAATATTGGCTTATTCCAACAGATTCCGTCATCTTTGTATTACCATCAATCATGCAGGGAATAGTACCTAGAACATTCACCTCGAGATATTCTGGCTTTAAGAACCTTGGAGGGAATGGCATCATTTCAATTTTGTAATCTAACCCCATTTCTTCAGCTGTCCAAATTGGTCTTACACCTCTTGAACCTTCTGTACTGTATATCTTTATCGTCATAAACTTCCTCAGCGCCTATACTATATTGAAGATATTATTTAGAACAATAAAAAAAAGGGGCTACTAGCCCCTTTATAAAATCTATTAGCTCTTTTTTGTCATCCAAGTCTGTGACAACTGAATTAACAATATAGACCCAAGGAACAATCCTTCAATAAGATTAGGTAACATAGATAAAGGTGCAGCAGGATCTCCTGCATCTAGATGCATTTGCGCATTAGGACTGATCGATGTTCCAGCCTCACTGAGTTCTTTAAAAGCATTTGCAACACCATTATTGTGCCATTCTAGGTAAGCCCACCAAAACAATACAAAATAAGCAACGCATAAATTAAAAACAGTAACCGCAATTTTGGAAACGATGTTTGATTCTCCAGAATTATAAATGCCATTAGATAATATGAAACCGACCCAAACAGCAAAAATAGACATAGCTAAAGATACAACTAGGGCAGTCATGGCTGTCCAGTGAATAGACCAAATCTGTAATTCCATATCTGTAAATGAAACTTCCATATCACTCTCCAATAATTATTTAAATTTCGAGATTAATTCTCCTCATCAATTGTATATGGTTTATTATGAACTTGAGAATAATTCTCATTAAATAAAAAAGGAGAAATGATATGCCTACTGAAATGGAAGTATGGAGTTTATTTTGGTTAGCTACTCTGGCAAATGCAGCTTATTTTGTCGGCTTAGCTTTTTTAATATGGGTCAGCTTTAGGGCAGCAAATATGGCAGGGGATTCAGATAACCTCATAGGAAAGATAGTGGTATCCATATTCTGCCTGATTATTGTTTACCAAGTAAATTTCAATTTCGGAGCAGCTGAATGGGTTGGTAATGGAATAGCCGGAGTATTCGCAGCTATGCAAGCTCAAGGGACTGAGATTAGCCAAGGAGCGCAAAACTTTATTTCAAATGCCCCTGAACCTGGAGCAGCTTTCAATTTAGTGCCAGACGCATTAAGTGCTTTATTTTTGCTTTGTATTTTATTTATGCAAATGTTCAACATCTGGATGAAGAAATAAAAGTGAAATAATTCATTTAAATTTAATAAAAGGCGAGGGCATCATCCTCGCCTTTTTTCTTTGAAAGTTCAATTAAAGCAAACCTTTTTTAAAATTTTGTATTCTTAGAATATTAAACAAAATTTGAATTCGTTTAATTGATTTATACTAATGTCATTAATTTTTGGGGAATTTATTGATAAATGTTTTAAACATATTGGGTGTAGTTTTATTGTTAAGCTTTCTTTCTAGTAATGAAGTAATGGAATATCCAAAGACCAAAAAAGAAGATATCAACGAAAAGATATTTGGCAAAAATATACAAGATCCTTACCGTTGGTTAGAAGACTTTACAGATGAAAATGTAATCGAGTGGGTTAATGAGCAGAATAAATTTACAAATGAATTCTTGGAGAATGACTATCAAAAAAAGATAAAGAAGGATTTAAAAGATATATGGATCACTGAAGACATAAGTATTCCATTCCGAAGAGGAGATAAAACTTTTTATTTTTTTAGTGATGGAAAAAAACAGCAAGCCGTTTTAATGATGGAGGATTGTATTAAATGCGATCCTGAAGTCATACTCGATCCTAATGAATTCTCGGAAGATGGCACAGTGTCATTATCAGATATTAGTGTTAGTCCAAATGGCGAATATCTTGCATTTTCTTTATCAGACGGAGGTTCAGATTGGAAAACTTGGAAAGTGCTCGATATAAAAGAAAGAAAAGAAACCGATGATTTAGTACGATGGTCCAAATTTTCATATGCTACTTGGGAATCTGATAGTTCTGGATTTTATTATCAAAAATATCAACAACCGGATGAAGTCCTCTCTGATATTAACAGAAGTCCTCAATTGTTTTTCCACAGGCTTGGCGATAAACAAGATGAAGACAAATTAATTTATGAAGATAAAGAGAATCCAGATTTTTCCTGGTCTATCAATGTACCAGAAAAAGGCTCATATAGAATCTTATCAATTGGTGAGGGTACAGATGAGAGAAATTTTTTATATATCAGCTTAGATGGCTCCTCAAATTTTGTACCTGTCATAGACAAATTTGAGGCTACATATCGTTTTCTTGGAGGAAATGAAGATACCTTATGGTTCTTCTCGAATTTAGAAGCTTCAAATGGAAGAATTTTATCTTTGCAGATAAAAGACGATGGTTTTATTTGGAATGAAGTAGTTCAGGAAAGAAAATTTCCCATTTCAGGAGCCTCGGTTGTTGGAGATAAGTTAATTATTAACTATCTTGAAGATACCATTTCGAGAGTTGAATTTTTTAACTTAAATGGCGATTTCATAAAAAAATTAGAATTTCAAGAAGAGGGAACCTTATCTGGCTTTTCAGGAAAATTAGGCAAAAGGCACTCTTTCTTCCAATTCTCTAATTTTATTAATCCTCAAAGTATTTACGAACTAGACTTAGATTCACTCGAATTTAAACTTTACTGGAAAAATAAAATTAAGAATCTTGTAATTGAAAATTATGAAACAAAGTTAAATTTTTATGAATCTAAAGATGGAACCAAGATACCCATTCATTTGGCTTATGACAAGAGCATTAATATAACTTCAGATACTCCAGTTCTTTTATATGGATATGGAGGCTTTAACATTCCTATATTGCCTAATTTCAGTAAGAAGTTTTATATGTGGATTAAATCTGGAGGTGTTTTGGCAATTACAAATCTTCGAGGTGGTTCAGAATATGGCGACAAATGGCATGAAGAAGGAATGTTACTTAATAAGCAAAATGTATTTGATGATTTTGCATATGCAGCAAAGTATTTGCACTCTTTGAATATTGGTTCTCCGGAGACAACTGCTTCAATGGGCGGTTCAAATGGTGGACTACTAGTGGCCGCTACAATGCTTCAATATCCTGAATTATTTAGAGTTGTCATTCCGCAAGTCGGCGTTTTAGATATGTTGAGATTTCATAAGTTTACAATTGGGTGGGCATGGGAGAGTGACTATGGTGAACCAGAAAAAGAAAAAGACTTCCTTAATTTATTAAGTTATTCTCCTTATCACAATATAAAAGATGATTTTTGCTACCCTACAACTTTAATCACAACTTCCTCAAGAGACGACAGAGTAGTTCCAGCTCATTCTTATAAATTTGCAGCAAGATTACAGGAGAAACAGTCTTGTGATAATCCCATCCTGCTAAGAGTAGAATCTAGAGCAGGGCATGGCGCAGGAACATCGAAAGATAAACAAATTGACGAAATAGCAGATATATTTGGCTATGCATTAAAAGTAATAACAGGTAAATAATATGGCAAAGATTCATGAAGTAGAAGGTTGGATAGACGGAGTTGTGGAAGAAATAATTGATCCTGAAAGAGAAATTATCGATCCTCACCATCATCTATGGCATGGTCCAGAAAATCCTCCAGGCATTAAGGACAGTTACAGATATCTTTTAGAAGATCTTTGGAATGACACATCCAGTGGTCACAACATAAAAAAAACAGTTTTTATCGACTGCGGTCAAGAATATTTTTCTGACGGCCCGGAACAATTTAAGCCAGTTGGTGAAACTGAATTTGTCGTAGGTATCGCAAATGAGGCCAAGAAAGACTTATCTAAGGCCCAAATTAGTGGAATAGTTGGTCATGCTAATATGATGTTAGGTACCTCTGTGAAGGAAGTTCTCGAAATGCATATTGAAAAAGGTCAGGGTCTTTTTAGAGGAATTCGCCATGCAGGTGGCTGGGATGAAGACGAAAGGGTTAAAAATGCTCATTCTCATCCTACACCTCATATTTATTTAGAGGAGATGTTTCAGGATGGACTGAGAGAATTAGAAAAACTCGATATGGTCTTTGATACTTGGCATTATCATAATCAGATTGAAGACCTTACAAAGTTGGCAAAAAACTTACCTGAATTAGTTATTATTCACGACCATTTCGGTGGTCCGCTTGGAATAGGGCCTTACAAGAATAGAAGGACAGAAATTTTTGATAAATGGAAAGAAGATATTTACGAACTAAGCCAATGTCCCAATGTTTATTCGAAACTTGGAGGTCTAGCGATGCCCGTAAATGGCTGGGATTGGCATAAGAGGGCTCTTCCTGCGACTTCCGATGAAATAATCTTTGAACAGCGTGAGTATTACTTGTATACATTGGAATGCTTTGGCTCTGAAAGGTGTATGTTTGAAAGCAATTTCCCCGTTGATAAACAATCTATCTCCTATCATGTCATTTGGAATGCATTCAAAAAACTAACAAAAGACCTAAGCGAGAAAGAAAAACAGGATCTCTTTTATTCAACTGCAAATAAAGTTTATAAATTATAGGCCTAATTGTTTCACAGTGAGATCTTTCATGATTTCCTTTGATCCGCCGCCAATGGCCATTACTTTTACTTCTCGATATATTCTTTCTACAGCATTACCCCTCAAATAACCTGCTCCACCAAAAATTTGCATAGCTTCACTAGCTATTGATTCGATACATTCAGAGCAATAAAACTTAATTTTACTTATTTCAGCAACCGGCATTTCACCTTCATTCATTAACAAAGCAACTTGATTGAGGTAAGCGTCCATAGCATCAATCTTTGCTGACATATCGGCTAGCTTATGTCTTATAACTTGATGTTCTAATAGCTTTTTTCCAAAGGTTTTTCTTTCTTGACTGTAATTGATGCATTCTTCAAAGCATCTACGAGCCATGCCCAACATTTGGGCTCCCATCATATAGCGCTCGTAATTAAAATTATTCATAATTGCAAGGAAACCTTTATTCTCTTCTCCCATTAGATTATCTGCAGGTATTCGGCAATTATCGAAGTACAAAGTCGCGGTGTCAGAAGTCCACCAACCCATCTTTTTATCGATAGCAGATCTTGTAAAGCCTGGGGTATCAGCTTCAACAAAGAATAAAGAAATACCACCCAAGCCTTCTTTACCTGTTCTTGCTCCAATAACGAAATAAGAAGCTTGCATACCCCCAGTTATGAAAGTTTTAGAACCATTTAGAACCCATTCATTACCATCTTTGATAGCTGTTGTTTTCATTTGAGCAACATCTGATCCACCACCAGGCTCAGTTATTCCTAGAGAACCACCTTTTTTTCCAGATAATAGATCAGGAAGAGCCTTAGTCTTAATTCCTTCATTTGCCAACTCACTTAGAGGACCAAGCATGATATTCCTTGAGCCAACGCTCGCAAAAAGGCCACCTGCACTTGTTCTGCCCATTTCTACGGAACTGTCTTTTCGCATGAATTGATCATCAAAACCAAGACCTCCATATTTTTCCTCTATGCCGAAACCAAAAACTCCCAACTCACAAACTTTTTCGTTAATCTCATGTGGATATTTTCCTGCTTCATCCCACTCATCAACATATGGCCAAATTTCATTTTCCAGAAATCTTGCCACCATTTCTCGAAAAGATTTTCGGTCATCAGTGTCGTACGGATTTCTCATTTTATTGGTCGAACCCCTGCAATCTTCCAGCTTCTTCTCTTATCAACTCGGGAGATCCTAGAAGTTGCCTATTTAGTCCAATTCTCTTGAACCAATAATGAAGCCCCAGTTCATC
The DNA here is from genome assembly GCA_902630715.1 of uncultured SAR86 cluster bacterium. Classification (GTDB taxonomy): domain Bacteria; phylum Pseudomonadota; class Gammaproteobacteria; order Magnimaribacterales; family Magnimaribacteraceae; genus Magnimaribacter. The sequence continues at coordinate 35,842 of CACOVO010000006.1, forward strand.
AGTAAAGCCCATACCACCATGTACCTCAGTGGCAGTTTTAGAGACTTGTTTACCAACTTCTGAAACATGCGCTTTGGTTTGACATGCCATTAGTCTTGCTTCTTCGGGAACATTATCTTGACAGTGAGCAGCGTGCCAAATCATTGAATGACATGGTTCAAGTTCAGCGGCCATTTCTGCACACATGTGCTTAACTGCCTGAAAAGAACCTATGAGTCTTCCAAATTGTTTTCTCTCAAGAGAGTAGGCTACGGACTTATTTAACATCACTTGAGCTGCTCCCACAGTATCAGCAGCAATCATCAGCCTTCCAGCATCTAAAACTTTTTCAATTACCGTTTTATCATTTGATCCGGGTAAAACTTCAGCTTCAACATTTTCCATGACCAATTCTACTGAAACTCTTGTTTTATCAACGGTAACCAATTCTGTTATCTCAATACCTGGATTTGAGCTATCTAGAAGAAATAACTCACCAGACTTGTTAGCCAATAAATATCCATCGGCATTTTTTCCATCAATCAGGAAAAGACTTCTGCCACTCAGTTTTCCATTAGAAAATTCTATACCAGCATCTTCTCTGGCTCCTACGTACTCAGAAAGACCAACTCCGATAACACATTCTCCTCCAGCAATTTTTGGAAGCCACATATTTTTCTGTGCATCGTCACCTGCTAGATTTATTGCAAGTGGAGCCATGATATAAGAACCCGCAAAGGGAACTGGAGCAGTACCAGACCCTAGTGCAGCTGAAACTACAGTAGCAAACAACATATTTAGACCTAATCCACCATATTCCTCAGGAATTACTAATCCGCTCAAACCCAGGTCTATGATGCCTCTATGAATCTCATCTGCCTTTTCAATGTCACCATTAGCAACTGCTTTGATTACATCTAAAGATGCATTGTCTACCAAGAATCTATTAATATTCTCTTCTAAACTTTTTTGCTCCTCTGATAATCCGAAATACATAATTATGCTCCTTGAATTTTCGGCTCTTTTGGCATGCCCAGTGCCCTTTCACTGATAATATTTTTCTGGATTTGATTTGTTCCGCCACCGATTATAAGTCCAAGATAATACATATAAGTCATCTGCCAAGCTCCGTTATCTCGAAGATGAGGACTGTCTTCGTATAAAGTTCCTAGCTCGCCCATTGCATCTATAGCCAGACCTTCTAATTCATGTCTTAGTTCCGTACCTTGCAGTTTCACAATGGACTTAGCTAGGTTTGCGTCTTGGTCCTTATTTATTTGAGAAGACAAGATGCGCAAAGCATTTGATTGTTGCGCCATCAATCTTCCTTGTATAGAAAGCAGCCTATCTCTGAATATTGGTTTATCGATTACTCTTTGACCGTCTATAGTCTCATTTTTCATCAAATCAATTAGAGAGTTGAGCCTATTCTGAGTAACATTCGGATCAGCTAAAGAACCTCTTTCATGTCCAAGCGTAGCATTGGCAACTTTCCAGCCTTCACCTCTGGCTCCAACGATATTTTTGGCTGGAATTCTCACATTCGTGAGAAATAGTTCGTTGAAATCAGAGTCGCCGGTCATTTGCTTGATAGGTCGTCTATCTATTCCTTCTGCATCCATAGGCATTAAAAGATAACTTATACCTTGATGCTTAGGGGCATCAGGTTCAGTTCTCACTAAAATGAAACACATTTGGGATAGATGAGCAGTGCTAGTCCATATCTTCTGTCCATTTATGACCCATTCATCTCCATCCAACTCTGCTTTGGTTTGCAAGCTGGCTAGATCGCTTCCTGAGTTTGGCTCTGAATAGCCTTGGCACCACAATATCTCTCCTCTTAGTGTAGGCCTGATATATTCTTGCTTCTGCTCTTCTGTTCCCAAAGAAAGTAAAGTTGGGACAAGCATTTGTATACCTTGTCCACCAGCTGGTTTAGGAATGGGAGATTTTGCAAATTCTTCAGCAATTATCCTTAGCTTAATAATATCCATGTCTCCGCCATATCCTCCATACTCTCTAGGAATAGATCTAGCAAAGTAACCATGATCGATTAATTTTTGTTGCCACTCTACACGACTTTCACTTCTTGGTGGGCCTGTCAGTTTTGTATTTTCATTCTCTTTGATAAAGCTGACTACTTCAGCTCTGAATTCATCATATTGGGGTCCGTATTCAAGATCCATGAATATCTCCTGTTAAATCATTTAGTGCACATAGAATAAGTCGACTCTTATTCAGAAACAAGCCAATTTATTTAAGTGTTAATAAATGTATGGAAAGATTGATTTTCTAGATTCAGGATAATTTTCCACATTAGATATTAACCATTTATGATTTGACCTTGCTCTAGGAATCAAATTTGCCGCAGTCCATAGAAAAAAAACTAATCCTGCTGGACTAAGGGTCAGAATTGCCCAACCTAGCCACTCTATAATTTCTCCAAGATAATTGGGACTGCTGACAAATTTGTATAAAAAACCTCTTGGAACATGATAGCCATTTCCATGAATTGCTCTCAGTTTCATTAAAATATTATCGGATTTTATATTTGTCGCCATACCCAAGAAAAATATAAAAAGACCCATATAAAAGATTGGAGATGAAAACAATTCGTCTGAGTAATCTGCAACGGCAAAAATCCAATACATCTGTATAAAAACATTCACCGTATTAAACAGAACTGCCATTATGACGACTACAAGATTCATTCTCTTTCCATCTAACTTTGCCCTAAAAGGCCATATAAAAGTTCTATGAAAATAGTGTGAAGCCCAAATCAAGCATAAACATAATTCAGCTAGCTCAATTTTTTCTGCAAAAATGATTAGAAAGATTATTAAGCCAATGACCGTTGGACACTCCATAATTATCCAACCCGTTCTAGAAGCCAAATTTAGCTTTGAACTGGATTTCAGAAATCTCCCATAAGGAGCATCTGTGAAGAAGAGGCTAACAAATACTATTATTGCAAGGAAGGACCAAAGTAGTAGGAAATTATGATATGTAATCTCAAAGCCCATATTTTGAGCTTTATCTTATTCTTCTTTTTTAAGAATTCAAATTAGATTGAGATACCTAGCATAAGAGCTAGAGATATAATCAACATTGATACCGACAAGACAGCATACAAAGAAGTAATTAATCTATCCATCCACAAGAAGTTAAAGTCCTCTATGCAATCCATGGTATCAAGACTTTTGATAGCCATAGGTTGGCCAGAGTGCCTATTTTTTTTATATATATCTTTCATACTGTATAAATATACAGTATTTTTTCATAAACGCAATACAACCTTCAAAATTAAGTATTTATTGACTTTTCAAGGGCTCTCTAAATTGTTAAATTGCTAAAAATCTTACATGGGGACCATTTTATGAGTTTATTACTGAGAACTTTTTTGATTGCAACTTTCTTAGCACTGATCATTTTCTTTTTAGGTTCGAGTAAAAATTTTTCAATAAAGGATGATTTTAAGGATTTTTCTTTTGGTGATATCAATGAATCTGAAAATATTGTTAAGAATTCAAATAGAGAAGCCTTCTTTGGAGATTTACACGTTCATACTATGTATTCTTTTGATGCTTTTATTTTTGGAACCACAGCCTCTCCTGATGATGCTTATGAGTATGCTAAAGGTTCTTCAATAAAGCACCCACTTGGATTTGATATGCAACTGGATGACCCTCTAGATTTTTACGCTGTAACAGACCATGCTGCTTGGCTTGGAATGATCCGTGCGTATGCAGACCCTGAATCTAAACCTGGTCAATTAGATTTTGCTAAATCTTTGCATGGTTTGAATGATCCAGAGAATCTTAATACAAACACTTTTGCAAAAAGAGCTGGTTTATTTGCAAACTTAATTACAAGTGAATTGGTTGAACTTTCTCAAAATCCTTTGAAGACTTTGGGTTCTTACTTACAGGATGATCCAATATATGGAACACGTGCCTACGATAGGACTACTCATCAATCAGCATGGGCTGATATAGCAGCTGCAGCAGAACGGCACAATGATCCTGGAAAATTTACAACTTTCATAGCTTATGAATTTACCTCTAGTGGACCAGGCCAGAGTAATTTGCACAGAAATGTAATTTTTAAAGGCAGTAAGGCTCCAATACAACCATTTTCAATTATAGATTCAAGAAATCCTGAAGAGCTTTGGGATTGGATGGATAATTTAAGAGATCTTGGGGTAGAAAGTTTAGCTATTCCGCATAACTCAAACGGCTCAAATGGTCAGATGTTTAAGTTAGTAGATTGGGCCGGAAATCCAATGGATGATGATTATGTTTCTCAGAGAATGAGAAATGAACCTTTGGTAGAGATAACACAAGTGAAAGGTACTTCAGATACTCATCCACTTCTTTCCCCTGAAGATAAATGGGCAGATTTTGGAATTATGAGCAATAGGGTTGCTTCGCCCTTTTATTCTCATCCGAAAGGTAGTTATGTCAGAGATGCTTATCTAAGAGGTTTATCTTTGGAGGCTGAATATAAAATAAATCCTTATAAATTTGGATTAGTAGGAGCAAGTGACACTCATACAGGGGCTATTTCAGATAAAGAATCTGATTTCCATTCTAAAGTAGGTATTTTAGATGGTACCCCTGAACTTCGCGGTGCAGCACCTATTTCTCAGGACCTAAAAGATAGGCTGGAGGAGGCTGGTGGGAGTATATTAGTTAACGGAATACTCGATATTGATGGTAAAGACTATATTGACACTGGGTATACTGAATGGGGTGCATCAGGTCTCGCTGCTGTTTGGGCAGAAAATAATACAAGAGAATCAATATACGAGGCTTTTCGAAGAAAAGAGACTTTTGCCACATCAGGAAGTCGTATCAAGGTAAGGTTTTTTGGTGGTTATGACCTCAAAAATATCCTTCAAGAAAAAGATCCTATCAAATACGCTTATGCTAATGCAGCAACTATGGGATCCGACATAATTCAAAATAATGACACAGCCCCTGAGTTTATGGTTTGGGCATTGAGGGATTTAAAAAGAGCACCTTTAGACAGAGTGCAGATTATCAAAGGCTGGACAGAATTAAGCGGAAAACCCCATGAAAAAATTTATGATGTTGCTTGCTCTGATGGTAGAAAAGCTAACCCTAGTACAGGACTGTGTAAGGAAAGCAGAGCCAAAGTGAACCTCAATAATTGTAAGATCTCTAAAAATGTAGGTGCAAATGAGCTAAAGACAGTTTGGCAAGATCCAGACTTTAATCCAGATCATAAGGCCTTCTATTATGTGAGAGTTTTGGAGAACCCTACTTGTCGCTGGTCAACCTGGGATGCTTTAAAATCCGGAGAAAAACCGAGAGAAGACCTTCCATCAACTATTCAAGAAAGAGCTTGGAGTTCACCGATTTGGTATATTCCTGATAATGAGGGAATAACAACAGGCAATATTCTTCCTGATGAAGTTTGAGATTTAAGATTGAGATAATGCAAATCTGATACAAGCCGCTCTTCACAATTTTCTCCTAACTTGTTAAATTAGCTTAACTTTAATGGGGAAATAAATGAGAAGATCTAATAGGTTTTTCCTATGCCTTTTGTTAATTGGAACGCTGTTTAGTTGCACATCACCTGATGACATTATTGATTATAGTGAAGACCTTGTTTTAGCTGAGCCTGAACCGGGGACCACTCCAGGATTTAGAGAGGAAAAGAATGTTTATTTTGGAGACTTGCATGTCCATACGAAGCATTCTTTTGATGCTTATATATTTGGCACAACCGCTACTCCTGATGATGCTTATGAGTATGCAAAAGGTAAGGCAATACAACATCCCCTTGGCTATGACATGCAACTCAGAGAGCCTCTAGATTTTTATGCTGTAACGGATCATGGTTTTCTACTAGGAAGTGTAGAGGGTTGGGCAGATCCTAATAATGGTCGAGCTGGAACAGAACCTTTTCATAATTTGAATGCTCCTGAAAACCTTACTCAAGAATCTATAGCTTCCAGATCTCAACTATTTCAGACTTACGTAAGAAATATCGCCGCATTCAGTAATATTTGGACAAGAGCAGTCGCATACATTACGGGAGATACTGCAAGGGGCTCAACAATTTATGATGTTGATATTCATAGGACAGCCTGGAAAGACGTAATAAGAAGTGCTCAAAGACATAATGACCCCGGAAATTTCACCACTTTCGTTGCTTACGAGTATACGGCATCAACAACAAGATCTGGAAATACACAGGGTGCTTCTAGATTGGGTTGTCTATTATCTGGAAACGGCTGTGGTTTTGATGGAACACCACCTTTCGAAAATGCGAATCTTCACAGAAACGTATTCTTTAAAGGAAATAAAATCACAGTTGAACCTTTCACTCGATTGAAATCGGTCAATCCAGAAGATCTTTGGTCTTGGATGGATGATCTTAGGGGTAGGGGCGTAGACACGATCGCTATCCCACACAACTCAAATGGATCGAATGGACAAATGTTTGAAATGGAAAATTGGGAAGGACTCCCAATCAGTACTCAATATGCGGAGTTTAGGATGCGCAATGAGCCTCTCGTTGAGATGACTCAGGTCAAGGGCACCTCAGAAACTCACCCTATTTTGTCTCCAAATGATGAGTGGGCTGACTTTGAAATTATGTGGCAAAGAATAGGAAATTCTTCTTATAGCAGACCTTTCGGAAGTTATGTCAGGCAAGCTTATTTGGATGGTTTGGGAATGGAAGAGGAAGGCAGAGGAAATCCTTATAAGTTCGGAATGGTTGGAGCCAGCGACACACATACCGGTGCAATTTCTGATGATGAATCAGATTTTCACTCAAAAGTTGGAATTTTGGATGGTGATGCAGTTGCTCGAGGTTCAGTTCCTATATCTGATGAGAGAGTCGAACTTTTGACAGGAGGGCAAGCTATAAGACAGCTTTCTTTCAAAAAGATTGGAGATAGAAATTTCAATGATACAGTCTTCAATACTTGGGGAGCATCAGGACTGGCAGCGGTATGGGCTGAAGAAAATACAAGAGATTCCATATTCGAGGCATTTAGAAGAAAAGAAACTTATGCAACCTCTGGCAGTAGAATCAAACTTAGGTTCTTTGGCGGTTACAATTTTGATGAATCCCTATTGAAAAGCGATAATCTCATTAAAGAAGCCTATAAAAAAGGCGTACCCATGGGTCAAGACTTAGCTGCCTCTGAGGGAGAGGCGCCTTCTTTTCTTGTTTGGGCGATGCGAGACAAAAATTCTGCTCCTTTGCAAAGAGTTCAAATAATCAAAGGTTGGGTTGAAAAGACCACAGGACGTCCTTTTGAAGAAGTAATAGACATTGCATGCTCAGATGGCTTAACACCCGATCCTATTACAAAACGATGTCCTGACAATGAAGCACTTGTAGATACTTCTGATTGTTCTATAAGCTCAGACCGAGGTGCTAATGAGCTCAAGACAGTTTGGAAAGACGATTCCTTTGACTCATCAGTGAAGTCTTTTTATTATGTAAGAGTACTTGAGAATCCAAGTTGTAGATGGTCAACTTGGGATGCAGTTAAAAATGGAACAGAACCAAGACAAGACTTACAACTTACAATACAAGAACGAGCTTGGTCCTCGCCAATTTGGTATTCTTATTAATTAGTTATTAAAGGAGAAATAACATGTTACAAAACGACCCAGAACTTTTTGAGCTTTCCATGTCTGAGAAAACTCAGCCGCTCATGGATTTGGTAAAAAAACATTGTGAAGAAAATGTAAAACCAATACAGGCAGAATATTCTGCGCTGCAAAATGAGAAAGAGGATAGATGGTCTTGGCATCCAAGGCAGATAGAATTGATGGAAGGAGCTAAAGAGAAGGCTAAAGAACTTGGATTATGGAACTTCTTTTTACCTGATCCTGACGGGAACATCGGCGATGGCCTTACTAATCTTGATTACACCTATGTTGCAACTGAAATTGGTAAGTACCCTTTGGCATCAGAGAGTATGAATTGTTCTGCGCCTGATACAGGAAATATGGAGGTTCTTGAAAGAGTAGGTACCGAGGAGCAAAAAAAACAGTGGCTAGAGCCACTTTTAAACGGAGAGATTAGATCTGCTTACGCCATGACTGAACCAAATTTGGCTTCTTCAGATGCTAAAAACATCAGTACAAGTGCAGTGCTTGATGGAGATGAGTGGGTGATAAATGGAGAGAAATTCTACATCTCAGGTGCAGGAGATCCAAGATGCAAAATTATGATCGTCATGGTTAAAACAAGTCCGGATGCCCATCCTTCAAAACAACAATCTCAAATTCTTGTGCCGAAAGATACGCCAGGTGTCCAAATACTTGAAGGCATGCAAGTGTTTGGACATGATCATGCTCCACATGGTCATATGCATATCAAATTCGACAATGTGAGAGTTCCAAAAGAAAATATTCTTCTTGGTGAAGGTCGAGGTTTTGAGATTTCACAGGTAAGACTGGGGCCCGGTAGGATTCATCATTGTATGAGAACAATTGGAAAAGCAGAAGTAGCTCTCGAGCTAATGGTAAAAAGAGCCGGAACAAGAGAGGCTTTTGGAAAACCTATTGCTAAACTTGGCGGTAACTTAGAGATAATATCAAGAGCGAGAATTGAAATTAATGCAATGAGACTCGCTGTTCTGCAGGCGGCTAAAGCTATGGATGTTCTCGGAAACAAAGAAGCCAGAGTTTACGTGAGTGCGATAAAAGCAATGGTCCCTGAAAAAGCATGCAAAATTATTGATCAAGCAATTCAAATGCATGGCGCTGCTGGCATTTCTCAATGGACCCCATTGGCTGGCCTTTATACAGATATAAGGCATTTGAGATTTGCTGATGGTCCTGATGAAGTTCATCACATGGTCGTTGGTAGAGCTGAAATGCAAAAGTATGATCTATGGTAGAAACTAGTTTCTAAACTTTAGAAAAAAGTTTATGAAAAAAGTTCTAATAGCTAATAGAGGTGAGATCGCGATTCGTATTGCTAGAACTTGTAGTGATTTAGGTATAAAAACTATAGGAATTTACTCTGAAGATGATGAAGGTTCTTTGCATCTCTCTAAAGTAGATGAGGCTTACAAAATCAATGGAATTGGATCGCAAGCGTACCTAAATATCAAAGAGATAATTGCTACAGCAAAGAAATTTAATGCGGATGCAATTCATCCTGGTTATGGTTTTTTAAGTGAAAATCCTTCTCTTGCAGCTGCCTCGAAGAGAGCAAAAATAAAATTCATTGGACCAAGTGAGAGAGCCTTAAAGGTTTTTGGGGATAAAAATGCTGCTAAGGAACTTGCTATAAATCTAGATATTCCCGTTATTCAAGGGACCAAAAAAGCCACTAGCTTCAGACAGGCTCAAAACTTCATGAAATCTTTAAAAAAGAATTCATCTGTCTTAATAAAAGCATCGTCTGGTGGAGGTGGAAGGGGGATGAGAGTTGTCTCCCAGATATCAGAATTGAAACAATCTTATGATAGGGCGGCATCGGAAGCTAAAGCCTCGTTTAATTCTTCAGATCTATACCTAGAGGAATATCTGCAAAATTATAGGCATATTGAGTTTCAAATTCTGGGCGATGGTACAGGTGCTGTAAGTCATCTTCATGAACGAGAATGCTCAATTCAGAGGCGTTATCAGAAACTGATAGAAATAGCTCCTAGTCCAAGCCTCAGCTTAGGCCTTAAACAAAAAATGATCGATGCATCTTTGGCGCTTGGAAAAAAATTAAAATATGAAGGCTTAGCGACTATTGAATTTTTGGTAAATATTGAAAAGAATGATTTTAGGTTTATAGAATGTAATCCTCGTTTACAAGTCGAACATACAGTTACCGAATCAGTATTATCAGTAGATCTTGTTAAGGCACAACTTCAAATTGCTTCTGGTAAAACTTTGGAGCAAATAAAACTCGATCAATCAAACATACCCGAACCAAAAGGTTATGCCATTCAATCAAGAGTCAATATGGAAACGATTGATTCGCAAGGAAATGCGAATCCAGGAGGAGGAAAATTTGAAATATTTGATCTGCCTTCAGGTCCTGGAGTGAGAGCCGATAGCTATGGGTATTCAGGTTACGAGACAAACCCTTTGTTTGATTCTTTAATTGCAAAAATAATTACATATTCTGCTGAAGATAATTTTAAACAGGCCGTTAAGAGAAACCACAGATCTTTGTGTGAATTTAAAATCAGCGGAGTTCCAACAAACTTGGACATATTGAAGAATGTTTTAATAAATAAAGATTTTAAAAATAATAAAGTTCATACAAACTTTTTTGCAGACAACTTAAAGTCATTAACCAACTTACAAAATCATGCTGACTTAACTGATATCAAAAGAAGTATTCAAAAAGACAAATCTAAGAGAGGAAAAATAGAGGATCTAGATCCTCTTGCGGTGTTAGACCATGGCAAATCTGGTGGAGTATTTATTGATCAATCTGAAAATATATTAGAGCTTAGACAGCATGATATTCAAGCAGGCTATGAGAGCGTAGATGCACCAATGCAAGGGATGATAGTTAAATTCGATGTAAAAGTTGGAGATAGTGTTTGGGAGGGTAGGACATTAGGAATAATGGAAGCCATGAAAATGGAACATGAAATCGTATCTCAAGTCAGCGGAATAGTTGAAGATATAACTGTGTCAGAACAGGATACTGTATTTGAAGGCCATTCTTTGATGAAAATCCGTCTCGCAGAGGTTAAAAAACAAATTTCTCTTAAAAATGAAGAGTTCGACCTAGATTGGATAAGGCCTGATCTTAGAGAAGCTTTGGATAGAAAAGAAGCAAGTCATGATATAAATCGACCGGAGGCTGTCAAAAAAAGACATGGTACAGGTCATAGGACAGCAAGAGAGAATATAGAGCATCTTTGCGATGAAGGCAGTTTCCTTGAATATGGTTCTGTTGTAATGGCAGCTCAAAGACGCAGAAGAAGTGAAGAGGACTTAATAAAGAATACCACAGGCGATGGAATGGTTTGTGGTTTGGGTCATGTAAATGGAGATTTATTTCCTGAAACATCGTCCAGAGTTATGGCCATGTCTTACGATTATATGGTTTTGGCAGGAACGCAGGGAAAAATGAATCATGCTAAGAAAGATAGAATGTTTGAAATTGCTGAACAAAACGAACTACCTACAATCTTATTTGCTGAGGGCGGGGGCGGAAGGCCAGGTGATACTGATACTTCGGGTGTTGCAGGCCTTGATTGTTTGGCCTTCACTTACTTTGCTCAACTATCAGGATTAGTTCCAATTATCGGAATAACAACAGGCAGATGCTTTGCTGGAAATGCTGTTCTTTTAGGCTGTTGTGATGTGATTATTGCAACTGAAGATTCTAATATAGGTGTTGGAGGGCCTGCGATGATAGAAGGTGGTGGATTAGGAGTATTTACTCCTGATGAGGTTGGTCCGATGGATGTGCAAGTTCCTAATGGTGTTGTAGATATTGCAGTAAAAGATGAAGCAGAGGCTGTTGAAGTTGCTAAGAAATATCTTTCCTATTTTCAAGGTCCACTAAAAAAATGGAAAGAACCCGATTCAAGAAAACTTAGATTTGCAGTTCCTGAAAATAGACTTAGGTATTACGATATGAGAGATATCATCGAGGGGATAGCTGATATTGATTCTGTCTTGGAGATAAGAAAAGACTGGGCTCCTGGAATAATTACTTCTTTTATTAGAATTGAAGGTAAGCCAGTTGGCATTGTTGCTAATAATCCAGGACATCTTTCAGGAGCTATAGATTCACCTGGAGCAGATAAAGGATCTAGGTTTATTCAATTATGTGATGCTTTTGATATTCCTATACTTTCTCTTATAGACTGCCCAGGGATAATGGTTGGACCTGAAAGCGAGAAATCTGCCTTAATTAGGCATGCAGCGAGAATGTTTGTCGTCGGTGCCAATGTGCAAACTCCACTTATGTCTGTCGTAATCAGAAAGGCATATGGTCTGGGAGCGCAAGCTATGGCTGGAGGCAGCTTTAAAATCCCACTATTTACGGTTACTTGGCCTACTGGCGAATTTGGAGGGATGGGTCTGGAAGGCGCTGTCAAACTTGGTTATAGAAAAGAGCTTGAAGCTATAAAAGATCCTAAGAAAAGGATTGAAGCTTACGAAAAAATGGTTGCAGATAGCTATCATCGAGGAAGAGCTGTGAATATGGCTTCACACTTTGAACTTGATGATGTTATAGATCCCGCGGAGACTAGAAATTGGGTTTCCAGCGCCCTAAAATCTCTTCCCAAAAAATCTAGAGACGGCAAAAAAAGACCAAATATAGATACTTGGTAGTCAACTTAATATATCTTCTTAACGTATTGATATTATTTTATTTTCTCAGGTGAAACAGCGATTATTTATTTTTCTCATTTTAGGAATAGTAATCCTTTTTGTGGATTTATTTTCTAACAAGGAAAATGAAAATAACATAACGATCTTTGAGTCCGAAATTAATTCTTTGATTGGAACTTGGGTTAATCAAGTAGGAAGAGAGCCTACCCTTCAAGAAATCGATGGAATAATAAAACAACTTCTTGATGAAGAAATTCTCTACAGAGAAGCTATTAAATTGGGACTGGATAAGAATGACATAATTATCAAAAGAAGATTAGCTCAAAAAATAGGATTTCTCAGACAGGAGGCTGTTTCTTCAGTTCCTACTGAAGAGGAACTGAATGTTTTTTATGAAGCAAATAAAGAAAAATATAAGGTAGAAAAGAAGATCACCTTTTCTCATATTTACTTCAGCGATGAAGAAGGTAATTCAGATCAGGCCATAAGTGCTCTGAATCAAATAAAATCAGGATCCTCCAATAGTAATTTTGGTGAGCCTTTTCTCCTCGGAAAAAACTTTTCTTCTAAAACAATCTCTGAGATTGAAAGATCTTTTGGATCTAACTTTTCAGACAAAATTCAAACTGCCGTCGTTAAAGAATGGACAGGCCCTTTATTGTCTGAGTATGGTTATCACTTAGTGTATATCAATTCTATAAACGATCCTTTTTTGCCTAACTTGAAAGATATTGAAAATCTTGTCGCCAGTGATGTGATTATTGAGAAACAAAATAATTCTGTGAAAGAATACCTGAAAGAATTAAGGTCAAAATATCAAATTGAAATATTGGCTGATTTCAATGAAGCATCTGAATAAATTCATTATTTTTTATTTTGGATTGCTAATTGCCTTCCAAGCCTCAGCACATGAGATGAATCCAGCCAGATTAACTCTTGAAGAAGGACAGGGAGGGTCTTATTCAGGTTTATGGATGTACCCTTCTAATGCAGTAGGGCTTCCAGCAGAAGTGAGTTTTACTGATTGTGAAGAGAGTGAAAGAAATTTACCCGAAGTAAAAGGCAAATACCTAGTTTCGAAAATTGAAATTAATTGTGATGAAACTCTAAAAGGTAAGGAAATTTCTTTTAGAGGGCTTTCCAGGCTCACGGATGCTTTAGTAAGTGTAAAATTTTTAGACCAGACCTCATTTGAGGGCTTGGCAACAATTAATTCTTCAAAATTCGATATACCGAGAGAAATAAGCATTTACCCTACCAGTTATTTTTGGCTTGGTATCGAACATTTATTGAGTGGAATAGATCATATGTTATTTGTTTTTGGTCTCTTATTCTTAGTCTCAGGAACTCTCAACCTTGTAAAAACAATATCTGCTTTTACATTGGCTCATAGTATTACTTTGGCTGCGTCGGTATTAGATTTAGTAAGTGTGCCACAAGCATCTACAGAAGCTTTTATAGCTTTAACAATTATTTATTTAGCCCTTGAAGTGGGTGATAAACAAAAATATGATTCAACTCCGTGGTTAATAGCCTTTGGGTTTGGTTTACTTCATGGTCTTGGTTTCGCAGGAGCTTTGACTGAGATTGGAATCAATAATGAAAATCTATTTTTATCTTTGTTCTTATTCAACTTAGGCATAGAGATAGGCCAATTGACCGTACTACCTTTTTTTGGGTTAATAATTTACTTACTCAATTCAAAAAAAATAAAGATTGAGGTTACTTCTTTTGCAAGTTATTTTATCGGAGGACTTGGCACTTATTGGCTAATCGAAAGGGTCATATCAATATAAAGGTGAAGAAAATATGAATGAAATAGAATTTAGACATATACAGAGCAATGGAATAAAACTGAGGCTTGCGATGATGGGAGAGGGCCCATTAGTAATTTTTTGTCATGGTTGGCCAGAGAGCTGGTACAGCTATAGACACCAACTTCCAGTTGTTGCAGAAGCTGGATATAAAGCTGTAGCTTATGACGTCAGGGGATATGGAGAATCTGAAAAACCTCATGAAATCGAAGCTTACACAATGAAAAATATGACTAAGGATGTGATAGGAATTATCGATGCTTTGGGATATGAGACTGCAATCACTATAGGTCACGATTGGGGAGGTCCTATAGCGCTTCATACAGCAGCTTTGAATGAAGACCGTATTACCGCAACTGGAACGTTGTCGGTACCTTTCACAGGACGGGGTCCTATGCCAGCTCTAGATCTTTGGAAGGAGATCTATAAAGATAGATTTTTCTATCAATTGTATTTTCAAAAGGAAGGGATTGCAGAGGCAGAATTCGAATCTGATTTAGAGAAATCTCTATTTATTACCTATACAAATAGTGATGGTAGAGGGATGAAGAAAAATTTGGAAAAAGGGCAAAGTGGCTTAGTTCCAATGAAAGATAAAAATTCCTCTTTTCTTGAAGGCATGGAGGTTTTTGATGACTTTCCGAACTGGTTCACTAAAAAAGATTTAGACTACTTTGTAAGTCAGTTTGAAATTAGCGGATTGAGAGGCCCCTTCAATCGTTACAGGGCTCAAAACATAGATTGGAATGAACTCTCTGAACTTGATAAAAAGCTATCTCAGCCTGCCTTCTTTATCACTGGAACTTTAGACCCAGTTAATTTTTTCATATCTTCAGATGAACCTCTGATAAATCGTATAAACGCAAATTACGAAAACCTTATTTTTGCAGAGGAACTAGAAGGCATTGGTCATTGGACGCAACAGGAAGCTCCAGAGGAAGTAAATGAGTTGTTACTTAAATTCCTCAAAGAAGTTTCCTAATTCCTACTTTTAATGAATAAAGTAAAGGATATAAATAAAAAAAACGAATTAGCTGCGGTAAATACTTTATTGCTTGCCTTTTCTGGTGACCCATTACAGAGATATTTGATGCCTGATCCGGTAATTTATTTCAAAAACTCCTTTTTATGGTTTAAGAATGCTGTAAGTCAGTCTATTGAAACAAAAACTCTTTTTGGAACTGAGGACCTCTCCGGGTTAGCGGTTTGGTTTAAGCCTTTTTATGAAGTTCAATTCGATGCCCTTGAAGAAACTATGAAAGATCTCCCAATAAATTCTCAGAGCGATATTTTTCTGTATTTCGAGGAGTTCGAGAAGAGCAAACCTAAAGATGCATGGTACTTAGAATATTTAGGAGTAGACCCTCGTGTACACTCTCAAGGAATTGGATCTCTCCTTCTAGAATATTCTTTGACCGAAATTGATATTCATCATGAGCCTGCTTATCTTGAATCATCCAATCCAAGAAACATGACCTTATATGAGAGACATGGATTTGAAACTTTAAAAAAGTTCCAATTTGGTGATGGTCCGCCTATACATACAATGTATAGGGAGCCTAGGTAGATTTATGCCGTTAAAAGTATATATTTCGATTATCTCTAGTTAGCGAGATCCAAAGCAGAGCTGATGATCCAATTAAGATACTTTCTATGTGACTTTGTTGGCGGATGTGACGATGACTTCCTAGAAATTTTTTGTATGTCCCTTAGGGAATTGTAAACAGCAGATGTAGCCAGTTCGTCATAATAGTCTTGCGACATAATTTCAATCAAACGTCTTACATAATTTACTTGAAGATTCCTTCTAATTGTCGAAACTTGATTTCTTGGATCTCCACTGAAGACGGCTTTTGTTAAATCTTCCATCATTTCGTCAACACTATAGGTATTACCATAAAGTCCAGTATCACTTAATCTATAAAGAGTCTTTGCATTCAAAAGGTGGTTAAGCACTCTTGATTGCATGCTCAGTATCAGCTTATGAATTTGAGGATCCTCTTGTTCTCCTCTAAGATCTTGATCTCTTCTCTCAATCTGCACAAGCCTTAGTAATTCTGAGTTGATTGGAAATGCCTCAGTTGAAAAAGCGTATTCGGATAACGCATACATTGCTTTCTTCTGATAATCGTATGGCACAGGGCTATACGGATCTTTTGTTACTTCATTCTGGGGATTTGACCTTTCAACATAAACACCCCCGATATATCTTGAAATGATATTTAACGCTCGATCATATGATCTCATTAGTACGGCATGAGCATTTCGGTATTCTTCCCAACTTTCAACTTTATCTCTGAGTTTGTCCGGGAGATTTTCTTGAACATGATTTATCAGATTAATTCTGTTTATAGAATACTCTATTGGATCACTAGAAAGATCATTTGTCATTGCTCTCGGATCAATACCATAACCCGGGTAACCCATAGATTCTGAATCGTTAGCAAACATCAACTCTGGTTTTTCAGACTCCTTTATAATCTCATTAAGTTGTTTTTCATCTAAATTTGGTGTGTAGCCGTATCTTATAGCCCAAATATCATATGGACCGGGAACAATGTCATAATAATCACCTTGCTCTATACCCAAGGGTGCAAGGTTTATAGGAGCATATTCCATAACAGAAGAGGTTATTCCTACCTTACTCGTTATCTCAGAGTTGTGGATATCTTCATTATTGTGAAGAAAGCTTGCTTTAAAATTATGGTTTAAGCCTAAAGTATGACCAACTTCATGTAGCGCAAGACTTTTGATCGATTGCTCAATTATTTTTTCTTCGTCCAAGACCGATAAATTTGCAAGCATCATGTCTTCTTGTTTGAAGGTCGATGAATAACACATTTCATGATTTGTATCCTTACCGAAAATGTCATCGATAGTAAGCCTATTTGTTAAATAAACCCACTCCAACATAATGTCAGCTCCAATAATTTGCCCTGTTCTTGGATTAGTAAAGGAGGGTCCATATCCTCCGAACATTGGTTGTGGAGAAGAAGTCCATCTTAATACGTTATATCTAATATCACCGGCATCCCACAAAGCATCATCAGGTTGCATTTTGACCTCTATCGCATTTTTAAAACCAGCTTCTTCGAATGCTATATTCCACGCAAGCACACCTTCTTTTATATATTCTCTTAATTCATGAGGTGTAGTATTTTCTATCCAAAAAGTTATAGGCTCTACTGGCTCTGATATTTCTTTAGAGGGATACTTTTTTTTCAAATTCCATTTATTTATTAAGTCCCCATAAGGAGTTGCATCTTTGCTGGTCAAGTCAGTTATCCTGTCAGAAAAATAACCTACTGATTGATTAACAGTTCTAGGTTCAAAATCATTTTCAGGAATTTCTATGAAACTGTATCTCATTTTTATGCTTACATTCCTTACATCGGCTGTATCTTCAGCATCGTACTGGTAAGAAGGCTGACTCTCTAGTACATACTCTACCTCGATGTCAGTATTTTTTTCATAGTTAAAGAGGTTCACAACTCTGGATTTAATTGGACTAATCATACCCCAGCTAAAACTACTTGAATGATAATCATCCGGGCTACTGATAGGCTTTATGGGAGTCAAATCTTCAGAAAGAAGAAGATTTGTAATTTCAACAAGAAACTCATTTTCCTCAGGGTTATTGCCCACTATCGAAGCGACATGCAGTGTGGAGTCGGACACATTAGAGCCTTTAGATTTACTAAGAGGGGAACTTGCATCAAAACTATAATTTGTTAGAACTCTAATAAATCTTAGATTTTCAAAATCTTTTTCAATTTTGAAGATCCCATTATCTACATATCCGCCAGTAAACTTTCCAGTTGTAGTTAATCCGTTTAGGGCATGCGCAAAATATATGAACTCCTTTCCAAGTTGATTTTCATCAATTTTTAGAAATATTTTGTTCGTTTCGTTGTCTCTAAATAAAGTTAAAAAGCCATCGATTCTCTCATAATCTTCAGTAAGCTCTTCGATGTAAATTTCTTCTATTTCAGCTTCTTCAGAGGATTCTTCTTCTGCATCTTTCGATATCTCTTCAGCAAAAGCTATCTGCCAAGAAATGCCTAATAAGATAAGGAATATAGTGTATGTCTTTCTCATAAAAATTATTTGCAAATTGACTGTTATAGTTATTTTTAAGGTGCGATACTATATCAGAAACTAAATACAAATTTTGGTAGGTTTTAGAAAATGTATGACTTAATAATAGAAAATGGACTCATTTACGACGGAAGAGGTAATAAGCCATTCAAGGCTGATATAGCTATAAGAGACAAAAAAATAGCAAAGATTGGCTTAATAAAGGAAGATTCCAAACAAAGAATTGATGCAGACGGAAAAATAGTTACCCCAGGGTTTGTTGACATTCACACACACTATGACGGACAGGCAACTTGGGATCCTTACCTAAGACCTTCAACTTATCATGGCGTAACAACTGTTGTAATGGGAAATTGTGGCGTAGGATTCTCACCTTGTAAACCTGATCAAAGAGATTGGCTTATTGGACTTATGGAAGGTGTTGAAGATATTCCTGGAACTGCTCTTCATGAGGGCATAGATTGGGAATGGGAAAGTTTTCCTGAATACTTAGATGCGTTGGAAAAAAAACCTTTTGCAATAGATGTCGGGACACAAATTCCTCATGGCGCGGTAAGGGCTTATGTAATGGGTGAGAGAGGTATCAATCATGAAATAGCCACACCTGAAGAAATAGGGGAAATGAAAAAAATTGTGCAAGAAGCAATTAAGGCGGGAGCCTATGGATTCAGTACTTCTAGGACAGAGAAGCATAATGACGTTAATGGGAATCTTACACCTAGTATTACGGCCGACAAGGATGAATTAGTAGAAATTGCAAAGTCTTTGGGCGAGATAAATCAAGGAGTTCTTCAGGGTATTTCTGATTTTTATGATTTTGATTCTGAATTCGATATTTTTAAAACAATGTCAAAAGAGTCAGGCAGACCAATTTCCATAACAGTAGAGCAACAAGATGCTCGTCCAGAATGGTGGCTTCAACTTTTAGATGGAATTGAAGAAGCTCAAAACGAGGGAGTGAACATGTATGGACAAGTTCCACCCAGAGCAACTGGAATATTGATGGGATTAACTGCAACTTTAAATCCTTTTAGATTTCACCCGAGTTATATGGAAATTGCAGATCTTCCTTTGGAAGAGAGGGTTAAGATCATGAATACATCTGAATTCAGGGAAAAGCTTATGAAAGAGCAGGGCGTATCTATTAATCCACTCGTAGACGAAATAGTTAACTCTTTCGGAAAGATGTTTAAATTAGGAGAGCCAGCAAATTATGAACCTGATCCAAAAGATTCTTTTGAATCTTTGTCTGAGACATCTAATATGACAGCAGCTGAAATTGCCTATCAGGCTATGTTGGAAAAGGATGGTAGGGCACTAATTTATCATCCATTATTTAATTATCAGCCTGGAGACTTAAGTCTGGTAGAAAAGATGCTAAAGCATCCTTATACAATTTCTGGCCTTGGCGATGCAGGTGCTCATTGCGGAGCTATAAGTGATGCAAGTTTCCCTACCACCTTGGTTCAACATTGGTCTAGGGATAGAAATAGAGGCGAAAAACTGCCTTTAGAAATAGTGATAAAAATGCAAACTTCTGAAACAGCAAATCTTTTAGGTATCAATGACAGAGGTGTTATTGAGGAGGGTTATAAAGCAGATATCAATATTATTGATTACGAAGGGCTGACTTTGCATGAACCAGAAATCGTTAATGATCTTCCTGCTGGAGGAAGAAGATTGGTTCAGAAAGCTTCTGGTTATGATTACACAATTGTCTCAGGAGAAGTGGCTTTTATTAAGGGAGAGGCTACTGGAGCTCTTAACGGGAGATTGATCAGAAATTCCTAAAAAAATATGACAAGTCATATTTTAGATTTACATGGAATTAGGCACCATGAAGTTGACCTTATTGTAGAAAATTTTGTTTTTCTCAATCAAGAAGAAATGCCACTCACTATCATATGTGGGAATAGTGAAAAAATGCTTTCTCTTGTAAGAAATGTCTTAGAAAGAAGTAATGCAGAATATTTCAATGGTTCTGGTCATGAGTACGGACTCATTAAAGTTCATCGTTTAAAATAAAATGGAAATTAAAAGACTAGGTCCCATAGGTGCTGAAATCAAAGATTTAGATCTTACAAATTTAAACGAACAAGAATCAAACCAGATCAAAAATTCATTTCTTGAATATTCTGTATTAGTTTTCAGAAATCAAATGCTCAATCCTGAGCAATTAAAGTCTATATCCACTTTATGGGGAGAGCCTCTTGTACATCCGGTTTTTAAGGGTATTGATGGGCATCCAGAAATAATAGAAATAAAAAATTTTGGAGAGAAATATCATACTAATGCCCACTGGCATTCTGATGTAACTTTCGAAGACTCACCTCCAGATGCGACTCTCTTATACTCAATAGTTGTGCCTGATGAGGGAGGAGATACATTGTTTTCCAGTCAACACCTTGCTTATAACGATCTAGATTCTAAACTTAAATCGGATCTAGCAGATAAAGTGGCAGTTCACAGTAATATTGGAGTTTTGATGCTTTCAGGCCAAGATCCAAAAAATGCAAAAACGGTCGAACATCCTATATTCAGAAGTCATCCTGAAACAGGCAAAAAAGCTATTTATGTCACTGAGGCATTCGTTAAAGAAATTAAAGGTTTAGAATCTGAAGATTCACAAAAAATACTCCAAACCTTGTATGAACACGCTACTCAAGAAAAGTATATTTACCGTCATAAATGGTCTAAAGGAGATTTAGTTATATGGGATAATAGAAGTGTTCAACATTTTGCTGAACATGGTTATGGTGATAAGGAGAGGACTATGCATCGACTAACAACATCTGGGAGCAAACCATTTTGAAGAGTGTAATTACAATAAAGAACTGTAAGGTCGTAAATGAAGGTCTTATTGAAGAGAAAGATATCCTTATTAAGTCTGGGAGATTTGAAAGAATCAGTGGTGACATTGTTTCTGAAGGTCATGTCATTGATGCAGCAGGTTTATTTCTATTGCCGGGTATAATCGATGATCAGTGCCACTTCAGAGAGCCAGGACTAACTGAGCGAGGTAGTATAAAAACTGAGTCGTTATCTGCGATTGCTGGAGGAACAACATCGTTTATGGAGATGCCCAATGTCTTACCGCCTACTCTAGATATAGATTTGTGGAGAGAAAAAATTCAAATTGCTGAGCAGACTGCTGCCGCTAATTTCTCCTTCTACATGGGTACATCCAACTCAAATATTGATCAAATAAAAGCTATAGACCCAAAAGAAGTTTGTGGCGTAAAGATTTTCATGGGTTCTTCTACTGGAGACCTTTGCGTAGATAGTGAAAGTGCACTTAATGATATTTTTAAAGAATCACCTGTAATCATTACAACTCATTGTGAAGATGATCCGATGGTTAAAGATATGGAACAACACTTTTTGGCAAGGTATGGAGAAAAGATCCCTATAGAAATGCATGCGGAGATAAGATCCAGAGAAGCATGTATTAAATCTTCGAAAAAAGCTATTGAACTGGCAACTAAGCATGACGCAAATTTACATATACTTCATTTAACCACTAAAGAAGAAATAGGTTTATTTTCAAACAAGCCTATAAGCGAGAAGAAAATCACAGCCGAAGTTTGTATACCTCATTTATATTTCTCAAGAGAGGATTATGCTACTAAAGGAACTTTAATAAAATGTAATCCGTCCATTAAGGAAGTTTCTGATAGAGAAGCTTTGCAAAAGGGTTTGTTGGAGGGTTATATTGATTATGTTGCAACAGACCATGCCCCACATTTATTGACAGATAAGTCAAATGATTACATGAAATGTCCCTCAGGAGTTCCTAGTGTTCAACATACTTTACTAATTCTTTTAGAGCTTGTGAGAGACGGTATATTTTCTTTAAATGACTTGCCTTTTTACCTCTCACACAAAGTTGCCGATAGATTCAAAGTTAAAGATAGAGGATATATCAGGGAAGGTTATTGGGCTGATTGCGTTCTTGTAGATTTGGAACAAGAACATACCGTCACGAAGGAAAATACAGCTTATTACTGCGGTTGGTCTCCATTTGAGGGAGAGACATTTCATTCAAAGGTTATCAGCACCTTTGTCAACGGTGAACATGCTTATAATGAAGGAAAAATCTTAGAATCTAATCTTGGCGTTCAGCTAGAATTTGATAGGTAAATATGAAACAAGATATAAAATTACATGACAAAAATAAAGAATTTTCGTGGTCTGTTCCGTCTGGACCTTACCATTTTTTCTCTGATCAAGAAGTAAAGTCTTTCAATGATCTAGGATATGTTGTCGTTGAAGATGCTTTTTCTGCAGAGGAGGTAAACGAAGTCATAGAGCACATCGATCCTTATGAATTCAATGTGACAGAGGCTCTTAAGGGCCTAGATGGTGGAAAATTTTTCATTTCAAGAGCAGAGGAAATTACTTTTACAACTCATTTAGTTACCCAATCTGATGTTTTAAAAGAATTCAGTCGTCATGACGTTTTTTCAAGTATATGCGGCGACTTAATTGGTCCTGATGTAAGACTTTACTGGGATCAGGCGGTATATAAAAAACCCGGCACTAAGGATGAATTCCCATGGCATCAAGATAATGGTTATACTTTCATCGAGCCTCAGGCATATTTGACCTGTTGGGTTGCCTTAACTGATACTGACGAGACTAATGGATGCCCGTGTGTTGTGCCTGGTTTACATAAAAGAGGAACCCTTCATCATGAAAACACTGAGCTGGGTTATCAAATACCCCTAGACTCATCAGAATCGATAACTTTGCCTCTCAAAGCAGGAAGTATTGCAATATTCTCCTCGTTAACTCCTCACAGAACGGGCCCTAATCTTTCTGAGGGTATTAGAAAATCCTATATTCTCCAATATGCCCCGGAAGGATCCAAAAGACTCGTCTCTGACTCTATATCAGAAGAGGTCAATGATGAAACGAGACAGTTCTTAATTTTAAGGGACGGCAAAAGGGTTAATTAACTTACAAAACCAGTTAACCTCTCGTAAGCTTCTGCAAAGTCCTCTTTAAATTCTTGAACCACATCACTCGCTGATATGCTCTGATTCATGAGTCCAACACCTTGTCCAACCCAATATGTAGCTAAATCCTTAGCACCATCATGACCACCTTCTGCTAACTTGTTTACCTTCTGTAGTGCCGGTTCAGCAACCATGGGTTGAAGCGGCATAGGTAGTGGTTCAGGCGCTTGGTCAGATTCCCATGCTTCTGTCCATGGAGAAACCAATTGCCTTGAATGTTTCCCTGTTCTGCTTCTTGACCTTACAGTTTGACTAGAGTTTGCAGCAACCATTTTTTCTTTAATTACGGGAGGAACTTCTGACTCAACAGTCGTTAACCATACTGATCCACACCAAGCTCCTGACGCACCCATAGCCATGGCTCCAGCCATTTGTTTACCGGTAACAATTCCACCAGCAGCCAAAATTGGTACATCACCATATGGTTGAATAGCTTGATACACTTCAGGTATTAGAACCATGGTGGATACGCTTCCGCAGTGTCCCCCAGCCTCAGTTCCTGATACCACCAAAATGTCTACCCCAGCTTTTACCTGATTTATTGCATGTTGTGCTGTACCGAGCAGAGCAGCAACTTTTACATCATTATCTTTGCCCATTTGGAGCATCCAATCCGGTGGAACACCCAGAGCATTTGCGATCAATTTAATTGGATGATTGAAAGCTACATCCAGAAGAGCTTTAGCTCCATCAGATTTAGTATTAGCTGCGAAGCTTGATCCGGCTGTATCAATGGTCCTTAGCTCACTTGCTTCTATATCATGCTTTTCAAGAACATCTGCCCTGAAATCAGCATATTCTTGAGGTATCATTCCTTTCAGTTTTTCTGCATCGAATTTTTCACTTTGATCGACCATTTTATTTGGAATAAGTACATCAACTCCGTAAGGTTTACCATCAATATGTTCGTCGATCCATTTGAGTTCTTGTTCAAGTTGCTCTGGTGACATCCCAACTGCACCCAGCACTCCGCAACCACCAGCTTTTGAAACTGCAACTACCACATCTCTGCAATGGGTAAAAGCTACGAGAGGGAACTCAATATCAAGTAATTCGCATATTTTTGAATTCATAATCTATCCTTATCTTACGTTATTAAAAAATTGCTTGTAAGTAATTTGCGAGAATGAGTTGCGCAATAACTACTATCCCGATAATCACCCCAAACATTGACATATATTTATATGTCTTTTTATCTTCTTCCATTTTTTTCTCCCCAGTAAAAGGGTTATTATTCACATAAATCGCATGAAACGTCAAAGAAAATTATCGATTCAAGCTTGGAAGTGGGCGCTTTACGATTGGGCTAATTCCGCTTTTGCGACGACAGTAATGGCAGGCTTTTTCCCCATCTTTTTTAAATCATACTGGGCATCAAACTTGTCTGATTCAGAGAGTACTTTCGTGATCGGTTCTGCTAACTCTCTAGTTGGCCTGTTTATTGCTTTAAGTGCACCAGTTATGGGGGCATTTGCTGATGCAGGAAGAACTAAGAAAAGACTATTAATTACTTTTGCAATTCTTGGTATTTTCTCAACCGGTTATCTTTTTTTTATTCCAGAAAGTTCTTGGAAGTTTGCAATTATTTTTTATGCATTAGGAGTGGTGGGATTTTCAGGAGGAAATATTTTTTATGATGCATTGTTGGTTTCTGTTGCAAAAGAAAATGAACGAAACAGAGTATCCTCATTAGGATTTTCACTTGGTTATCTGGGTGGTGGTCTTCTCTTCTTACTAAACGTTTTAATGTTTTCTTTTCCTGATGCTTTCGGGATTAGTTCTCAGATTGAGGCAGTTTTGTTATCTTTTTTAAGTGTTGCTCTATGGTGGAGCATCTTCAGTCTTCCTTTAATAACCGGTGTTCATGAACCTGATACTTTGACAAGAAAAAAAAGTTTCTTGAACATCACAAGAGAAGCATTCAATAATTTATATCAAACAGGAAAATCTATTAGACAATACAAGAGTGCTGTGATCTTTTTACTAGCCTATTTTCTATATATGGATGGAGTAGACACTATTATTAGAATGGCAACCTCATACGGATCTGATATAGGCATCTCGGCACAGTCTATGATTGGTGCTCTATTGTTGACACAGTTTATAGGATTTCCAGCAACTCTTCTTTTTGGAACTTACTCAGATAAGTTTGGACACAAGCAAACTTTGTCTGTAGCTATTCTTATTTATATAGGAGTGGTTATATTTAGTTCTCAAATGAATACTGCTACTGAGTTTTTCATAATGGCTTCAATAATCGGACTTGTTCAAGGTGGAGTACAAGCTATTAGTAGATCTTTTTTTAGTACGCTTATTCCTGAAGATAAAGCGGGAGAATTTTTTGGCTTTTACAATTTTATTGGTAAGTCCTCTGTCTTTATTGGTCCTTTTATGGTGTCTGGGATAGCGTTGATAACTGCTAGTCCAAGCACAGGAATTTTGAGTTTATTAATATTATTTATACCCGGATTAATTCTTTTAAGAAGGGTTCCTTAATTAAATATTCCTCTTTCGATCATTGCTTGCTTGAGTATACTTGGTTTATCAGTCATTAGACCATCGACTCCTAGATCTATAAGTTCAAGCATCTCCGTCTTATCATCTATTGTCCAAATATGAACGAATTTATTCTCCTCATGAGCTATTTTTAAAAACCTATCTGTTAGTACAGGTATGCCCCACTGTTTTCTTGGAATCTGCGCACAATCACCATCACTAGACTTGATATTTATTCCATATGATCTGCATACCATTCTAAATATATCCATTTGACCAGACGAAGAACACACACCTGAACCAGCCAAAAATCTAATTTTTTTTAATCTCTTTGAAGAAAAAGATGCAAGACAAGTCCTATCCAGGCAATTCATTGATAGAATTATTTTTATTGCTTCCTCAACAGCATCTTCTGTCTTGATATCAATGTTAAACTTCAAGTCAGGAAAATTTTCTAAAGTTTCGCTTAGGAGTGGTATTTTTCCTCCATCTATTAAATCTATGCTTTTTATCTCTTCGAGGGTTAAATCTTTTACTTTCTTATTTAAGCCAGCCATCCGTTTAAGATTAGCATCGTGAAAAATTACTACATATCCATCTTTTGTAGACTGTACGTCTGTTTCCATATAGACGAAACCCATGTCTGATGAGTGTTGGAATGCTTCAAAGGTATTTTCCGACTTCACTTCATCTCCACCTCTGTGGACAAAACCATAAAATTCGTAACCTTGAAAAAAAGGATGCATTGATCAATTATTTTTTATTCAACTATACTATATTCGAGGAGTCTACTTATGGAGAAATTTTTTATTTTACTCAGCATAATAGTGATAAGTTTGGCACTACCCTATATCTTTAAAATTTATAGTCTAAAGAAAATCTCTGAGCAAGATCTTCCCGATAGCGGTTCTTGGATAGAGTTATCCAGAGGAAATATTTATTTTGAGTGGTTTCTTCCAAAAGGTAACGAGGAAATCAAAGGTACTATTGTGTTAGTACATGGTTTCTCGACTCCTAGTTTTGTGTGGCGAGGATTGTTAGATAATTTTACAAATTCTGGATATAAAGTCCTTGTTTATGATCACTTTGGAAGAGGTCACTCCGAAAGACCTAGTGTTAAATATGATAAATACCTTTATCTAGAAACATTAAGAGAGCTAATCTTATCTCAGGAGATTCAAGACAAGATTCATTTAGTAGGATATTCCATGGGCGGTCCTGTTGTTGGCTATTATGCAGAGCAATATCCTGAGGAAACTCAAAGTGCTTCACTCATTGCTCCAGCTGGTTTTAGTAAGTCTATACCCGATCTAAGATCCTGGACAACAATGCCTATTCTTGGAGACTGGTATTGGAGAGTTTTTGGCGACCGTTTATATGGTATTGGTAACATGTCTGAAACTCGATTTAGTGATGATCCTTTGTCAATTAATGAGGATGAATTTGTCCCTCTTTTCAACGAACAATTGCAATATAGGGGTTTTAATGAGGCACTTCTGTCAACAATCAGAAATTTTAATTTGTTTGATGTAAGAGACATGTATGAAAGCCTAAGCACTAAGAAGATTCCAATGCTTGCTTTATGGGGAAAGCAAGATGGAGTGGTTCCTTTTTCTGGTTCTTTAGAATTTCAAAGGATATTTCCAGATGGGAAATTAATTTCTATTGAAGAAGGTACTCATGATATAACTTACAGACAACCTTCGCAGGTTTCAAAAGAAATTCTTGATTTCTTAGAGTCCGTTGATTAGCAATGGAATTTTCTGATATAAGTTCTTATTCTGATGATCAAGTAGCGCCCATGCTTTTGAAATTACAATCTGATGATAAGTTTCACGATTACATATCTAAGCTGATTTATCCTAACTCCCCAAATATCCTCTCAGGTTTTTTGAAGTTATACACAAAAAAGAAATTTAAAAGGATTTTTGCAAATTGCAACTCAATAGATGAATTTCAAAATAGGATGGCACCTTTTGTAAAAAAGATGATTGATAGGACTACAGATGGTTTTTCTTTTAGTGGTTTAGAAAATCTTCAAGATAGACCAACTCTTTTCATCAGCAATCACAGAGATATCTCACTTGACGCAGCTTTTTTGAATTACCTTTTATTTTCTCAAAGGCTCAAAACAGTCCGAATAGCCATTGGCGATAACTTATTAGATGGAGGTTTTGCAGAAATATTGATGAGACTGAATAAAAGTTTTATCGTCCATAGAAATATTCAGGGCGTCAAAGAAACAATGAGAAAACTTTCAAAATTATCAGCCTATATTAATCATTCATTGTTTAATGAAGGAGAAAGTATTTGGATTGCTCAAAAAGAGGGTAGGGCTAATGATGGAAATGATTTTACCGACGAGAGCGTTTTAAAAATGCTCTATCTAGAAGAAAGAAAACGTATTCCGTTAAAAAAATGGGTTCAAAGTATTAATTTAACTCCCGTAGCCATTTCTTATGAATATGATCCTTTGGACAAGGTTAAGGCGGTAGGTTGGGACTTTCAAAAAGACTGGTCAAGTGAAAAGATTAATCAGAATGATCTTGAAGAAATGACAACGGGTATTTTTGGTTATAAAGGCAAGGTTCATCTACATATCTGCAGCCCCATTACCTCTGAAATAGAGAATACAGAAGAATTAGCAAACTTAATCCAAGATGAGATTATTCAGAACTACTTTATATGGCCTTCGTCGCAGGCTGCAGCATTTTTATTGGATCAATCCAATTTAAATTCTCCGTTATTTGATTCATCAATCGAAAATAGCAACTCCGTAAAACTTCTCAAAGAGAGGTTTAAAGATTTAGAGGAAGCAAAACAAAAAGAATTTCTCAAAATTTATGCTAGACCCCTAATAAATAAAGAAAAGGCCAGACTTTCGTCTGGCCTTTAAAGCATCAAGATTGGGGAATCTAAGATGCTACTCAACGGGGAGTTAAGAGTTACATAGAAAACGAAATTACGAATGTATCTTCGTCCATAAGACCGCTAACGTCATCAGCACTAAAATCATTCCAAGCTAGGGAAATACCGAGCCCTGCAATTGAAATCGGTAGTTCGTAGCTGATGATTGTATATTCACCTAGATCTTCATAATCTCCATAAGTTACACCTAAACCAGTTTCACCAATAGCGGCTGAGAATTCAGTATTATCAGGAGCGTCGTCTTGACCTGATGAGAAAGTGATCCCAAAGTAGCTGTAGCCTAATCCTAAATATATTTCTTCAAAATCGAGAGAATCCTCACCTGGATAAGTGTAAGC
>CACOVO010000007.1 GCA_902630715.1 uncultured SAR86 cluster bacterium
GTATTAAGATTAAAAAATTTTTTACACTTTGAGACACATAAACCACTTTCATTCATATAAGTGGCGGGTATAACAAAAATTAATTTTGATTCACCCACAGCATGCGAGCTACAGTACCCAGATATTTGGTTTTCTTTTTTTAAAGTAAGTGAGTACCTTTTGCAAAGTAGGTTGATGTAATCAGAGCCAGCATTATGACGAGTGCGTTCATATTCTTCACCAGGATTGCCCAATCCCACAATCAGAAGCGGTTTCATAAATTTTTAGTTAAAAGGTTATTCTGTACTTGCTTCTTCCTGATCGCTAGAAGATTCTTCAGCACCACCTTCTTCTTGAGTATCACCTTCTTCAATGTCAGACTCAACAACTTCAGGCTCTACATCAAGAACTTTGGCTTCTGTTATAGACACTACTGCCTGATCTCTATCTTCTCCTAAAGCTAAAGAGGGTATCTCTACACCTTCAGGAAGAGAAAGACCAGACAAAAATATTGAGTCACCAACATCTAAGTCTGTAATATCAACTTCAAGATATTCAGGTAAGTTGGAAGCGAGACATGTTATGTCTATATCATTAATTAAACGGGAAATTGACCCACCATGCGTTTTTACTCCTACGCAGCTATCCTCTCCTAAAAATCTTACTGGTACGGATATATTAATCTTCGTATCTGGATTAACTCTTTGTAGATCTGCATGAAGAACTCGTTGTGTTGCGGGATGCCTTTGTAATTCCTTGACAATCACATTTTGCTCTTTACCAGATAAGTTAATACTTAAGATTTGAGTTGCAAAACCTGGTATCTCAGAGGCCTTAGAGATATCTTTTTCAAGAATGGATATTTTTATTGGATCCTCTTCTCCTCCATATATCACTGCCGGAATTGATCCCTCTCTTCTAAGTTTTCTACTGGTTGACTTTCCTTCAGTACCTCTGTCTACAGCATTTAAATTTACTTGTTCTGACATTATTTTTCTCCTCTATAAGAACATGGCGCTTATAGATTCTTCATTATTCACACGCCTAATGGCCTCTGCTAAAGTTGGTGCCATAGTCATAATTCTTATCTTTTTACAACTTAGCGCATCTTGAGAGAGCGGTATAGTATCTGTTACCACCAATTGATCAAGCTTTGATTGAGATATTTTTTCTATTGCATTTCCAGATAAAACCGGATGAACTATATATGCATATACTTTTTTGGCACCCTGTTCCTTTAAAGCCTCTGCAGCATTACACAAGGTACCAGCAGTGTCGGCTATATCGTCAACTATAATGCAATTCTTGTTTTGCACATCACCTATGACATTCATTACTTCAGATTGATTAGCTTCATCTCTTCTTTTGTCGATAATCGCAAGATCAGATAAACCCAAGACCTTAGCCAAAGCTCTTGATCTTACTACGCCGCCTACATCCGGAGATACAATCAGATTGTCTTTAGAGTTATTTCTAACAATATCATCTCGCATGACTTTTGTTCCATAGACGTTATCCACAGGTATATCAAAGAAGCCCTGAATTTGCTCGGAATGTAACTCGACGGTTAGTACTCGGTCTATTCCAGATCTTTCTAGGATATCAGCCATCACCTTTGCGCTTATTGGAACTCTTCCAGATCTAACTCTTCTATCTTGTCGCGCATATCCATAATATGGTATTACTGCCGTAATTCTTCCAGCAGAAGATCTACGTAAGGCATCAACCATTATGATTAACTCAAGTAAATTATCTCCTGCAGGAGCGCATGTAGGTTGAATTAAAAACACATCCTTACCCCTTACGTTTTCGTCTATGCTTATACTTATCTCACCATCACTGAAGGTAGTTACGTCAGCTTGACCAAGCTTAACTCCTAGATGCTTAGCAATATCATTTGATAGATTTAAATTTCCATTCCCTGAAAAAAGAACTAATCCAGAACGAGATGAATTCATCATTTTGACCCTCTAAGGCTGGCTGGGGTGGCTGGATTCGAACCAGCGCATGGCGGCATCAAAAGCCGCTGCCTTACCGCTTGGCCACACCCCAAATACATAATGGGCGTATTTTATTCTATTATTTGCATTAAAGGGGAACGATCTAAACTTTTTACTAAAACTAATTCAGGAAATTTCTCTTTTCCAATCAGTGCCTCTTCTAAGGAATCGCATTCAATAAAAATAGTGGAACCTGTTCCTGATAGTCTTGGTAAACCTAATTTTGAGAGATTTTCGAAAATGCGATTTATCTCCGGATAGGCGTGCCTTATCCAACCTTCAAAACTATTAAATGCTTTTTCGTTGCTGAAATTCTCTTTTGATAACTCAGCTCTTTTATCGATCTTAAATTCCTCAAAAGCTTTTGATGTGCTTATTCCTATTTTAGGAAACGATAATAGGAAATTTTTTTCAGGCAAAGGATATGTTTCAAGAATCTCACCTCTGCCTTTTGCCCAGGCCGTTTCTCCAAAAAGAAAAAATGGAACATCAGAACCCAATTGGATGGCTAGATTAAATAAATCTTTTTTGCTTATATTTAATTTCCAAAGTTTATTCAATCCTATCAATGTTGCTGCAGCATCTGAACTGCCGCCACCTAATCCTTTTTGAACGGGTATAGATTTTTTTAATTCAATGGTTGCTCCTTTATCAGTGCCAGAATAATCTTTAAGGAGTTCTGCTGCCGATATAACTAAATTATTTTCAATCGGAGAAGTTTCTAAAAGATTTATGCCTCCCTTTTTTTCTCTTATCGTTAATGTATCGAATAAATTAATCAGAGTGAATAATGAAGACAAATCATGATAACCATCGTTTCTTTTGTTTAGCACTTGGAGGTGCAGATTCAACTTTGCTGGTGCTTTTAATGTCAACTTTTCCATATTTTTCTTACTAATAAGGAAAGTTCGAAATCTTTGCCATAAATATCCACTCTAGATGGTTTTTTATTCAGGTTTTTATATTCAAGATTTATTTTTAGTGTCCCATATTGAAAGTCTAAGGTTTTTAATCCAAGACATAATTCCAATAAATATTTCACAGGGATTTCTTGTATTTCGTTTTGGTAGTTCTTTACAGATAAGAAGCGATCAAGATCTAATTTGTCCCTTATATCAAAAATAAGCACCTCTTCAGGCAAAAGGTAGTTTTTTCCAACAGTAAGGGATACTGTATTGAGATTCTTATCTAATTCAAAATAACCTGTTTCCTTGCTATCCATGAATGAAAGCTTAAACTTACCTTCAATTTTGAAATTTTGATCTATGTTGACCATGTTATTTGGATTTCGCTCTTGGTATTGGCTAATAGAAGAGCAACCGAAAATAAATAGAATAACTATTGATAGTGAGGAATGTTTGAAAATAAAACTTTTTAGGTATTGCACTTTTTCTATTATCAATAAAGGCATGAATAAATGATAGAGAGTATTTTAATTAAATTGGGAGATGTTTCTTCTCGATATGATGAAATAGAATCCCTACTCAGCAAGCCAGATATAACTTCCAATCAAGAAGAATATATAAGGTTATCCAAAGAATACGCTGATTTATCTCCTTTGATAAATACTTTTAATAGTTATAAAAAAGCTGATGGGGATATTGAAGAGGCTAAACTTCTAATCAAAGATTCAGATCCTGAAATAAGACAGATGGCAGAATTAGAGCTTGAAGATCTTAAAGTCAAGATTGATGAGCTTGAGACAGAATTAAAAAGACTGCTGCTTCCTAAAGATCCAGATGATTCAAAAGATGTATTTCTTGAGATCAGAGCTGGCACAGGCGGAGATGAGGCAGCTTTATTTTCTGGTGACCTCTTCAGAATGTATTCCAGGCTTTCTGAAAGAAATAATTGGAAAATGGAGATCGTGAGTGTGAGAGAAGGTGATCATGGAGGATTTAAAGAGCTTGTAACTAGAATTGAGGGCTCAAACGTTTATAAACAATTAAAATTCGAAGCTGGCGTCCATAGAGTTCAAAGAGTTCCGACCACTGAGTCACAAGGCAGAGTTCATACTTCCGCTTGTTCAGTGGCTGTTTTAGCTGAACAAGACGATCTTGCCGAAGTGAATATAGATAAGAATGATCTAAGAGTAGATACCTTTAGAGCTTCCGGAGCAGGAGGACAGCACGTAAATAAAACTGATTCGGCCGTTAGATTAACTCATATCCCTACGGGAATAGTGGTTGAGTGTCAGGACGGTCGATCACAACATAAAAATAAAGAAAAGGCTTTGTCTTTGCTCCAATCAAAACTGCAGAATGCTGAAAAAGAGAAAGCAGAGTCTGAGCAAGCTGAGAATAGAAGAGTTATGGTTGGGTCCGGAGATAGATCAGAGAAAATTAGGACTTATAATTTTCCTCAGAACAGAATTACTGACCATCGTATTGAATTTTCTGTACATAACCTTCCGGCTTTCTTAGATGGTGACATGGAGGTAATGATCACTGCTTTGCTCGAAGAAAATCAAGCAAGAGCATTAGCAAATCTTGAATCCTCAAGCTGATGGATCAATACTCTGCGTTAAACCAAATAAAAATTTTAAAAAAATCATGCAAAGTTTGCTCTCAACTTGATATCGAGCTTTTAGTTTTGCACATTCTCAAAATTGATAGGAATATCTTATTCAGAGACAACCCATTACTGACCGAGGAAAATTATAACAAAATCGTAAAACTCATAGACAGAAGAGAAATGGGTGAACCTATTGCTTATTTGACGAACAATATTGGTTTTTGGAATCTAAGCCTTTATGTAGATGACAGAGTTTTAATACCCCGACCCGAAACAGAAACATTGATAAAAGAGGTTTTATGCTTGTTCGATTCTCGCGAGAGATGGGTTTTGGATCTCGGAACTGGTTCAGGCGCAATCGGCCTAACTTTGGCAAAAGAAAGACCAAATTGGAATGTAATTTGTTCGGATGTAAGTTTAGATGCCCTTGAAGTTGCGTCAAAAAATATGAAGCAAAATTCTTTGCATGTAACATTTATTAATTCAGACTGGCTAAGTTCTTTTAGGAATAGGCATTTCGACATTATCATTTCAAATCCGCCTTATATCAGCCCTACTGATTCAAGAATTTTATCCGATGGTATAAAATTTGAGCCTTTAAAGGCTTTGGTTTCTGAATTAGATGGATTAAAAGATTTGGAAAACATTATAGAAGCCAGCTCACAAATCCTTGCCGACGATGGTTATTTATTCGTAGAACATGGATATGACCAATCTGATAGAGTCGTTTCCTTTTTTAACAAATTTAACTTCTCTGACGTGAGACAGTATAAAGATCTAAATGACGATGATAGAGTTTGCTCTGGAAAACTAAAAAGATGCTAAAAGGTTATATAGAGGGATATTACGGTCGCTTATTCTCTAAAGATGAGAGAGAAAAAGTTGTTAAACATATGAGCAGGCTCGGTATGGATTTTTACTTATACGGCCCAAAGGAAGATTTATACCATAGAATAGAATGGGACAAGGCTTACCCAGTTAAAGAACAGAAAATTCTGAGAGATTTAACTATCATCTGTAAAAAAAATAAAATTAGACCAATTTTTGCCATTTCTCCTGGATTGAAATCTTCGAATGTTTCAATCAGTGATAAAAAGAATCTTATTCTTAAGATAAAACAGGCTCAAAAACTAGGATTTAAAGAATTTGCAATTTTTTTTGATGATATAAACCATGAAAGAAATAGGACTCTTGCAGAGTCACATCTAGAGATGATAGAGATTGTGTCTTCAATAGATAAGGTTGAATACGAAGATTTATTCATCTGTCCGACAGTTTATTGCACAAGTTTCGCACAAGGAGATTTAGAAAATAATACTTACTTAAGGGTTCTCGCCAGTGAAATAGATCCTAGGGTGTCTATATTGTGGACAGGGGATGAGGTTGTAAGTGAAACAATACCTCAAAAGGGACTTAAGGATATCCGAGGCCTTTTTTCTAATCCTTTGATTATTTGGGATAACTTTTATGCAAATGATTATTGTCCGTCCAGATTCTATATCGGTCCTTATAAAGGGCGAAAATCTATATATAAATTTGCTTCAGGTGTAGGCATCAATCCTACTGGTTTACCCATTACTGACACGATTTGCCTTTCAAGGTTTATGTCGGATTTAACAGATAGACAAATCTTGGACGAATATAAAATTCCAAAAGAATTTTCAAAAATTTTACCTTATTTTACAAATCCATTCAGGGATCTGCCGTCTCTTAATTTGAGCAAAATCGACAAACTCATCCAAACTCAATATAAATTATGCATAGAATGGAAAGGCGATTTACAACTGGAATGGGCTCCTTTTTTATGGAAATTCTATCTGGACCTGACTTTGTTAAAAAAAATTAAAATCGGAGATAGTAAATTTAATCTTGAAGAGTGGTTGAAGCGAAGATATTCTGATCCACTCAAAGAAACAATTCTTAGAAATTAGGAGAGAGAATGTTAGGAAATATGATGAGTGGTCAGCTATTAATATCTGGCCTTATTGAGCATGCTGAAAAGTACCATAGTGATGCGGAAATAGTTTCAAGGACGGTCGAAGGGCCCATACATAAATATACTTATGCCGATGCTGCTAGGAGATCGAGACAATTAGCGAATGCTCTTGAAAGGCTAGGCCTAAAACATGGAGACACTGTCGGCACTCTTGCGTGGAATACTTTTAGACATTTTGAATTATATTTTGGTGTATCAGGCATAGGATGTGTAGTGAATACCGTTAATCCAAGACTTTTTCCTGAGCAATTAACTTACATTATCAACCACGCTGAAAATAAGTATTTATTTATTGATTTATCCTTTGTTGAATTAGTTGAATCGCTTGAGAATGAACTTAAAAGTGTGAAAGGATATGTGATACTTACAGATAAACAGAATATGCCTCAAACCAAGTTGAATAATGCCATGTGTTATGAGGATCTTATAGCCGAAGAGCCTGAAGAATTTGACTGGCCTGAGTTTGATGAAAATACCGCTTCAAGTCTTTGCTATACATCAGGAACAACAGGAAATCCTAAGGGAGTCTTATATTCTCACAGATCTACTATTCTACATGCTTGGATAGTGAGCTCAGGTAACGTTGCAAAAGTTTCTAGCTCTACTTGCATTTTACCGGTCGTACCTATGTTTCACGTAAATGCTTGGGGTATACCATATGCTGGAGCTATGTTTGGCGCTAAGTTGGTATTTCCTGGACCTGCTCTAGATGGCGCTTCTGTTTTTGAGCTTATTGACACAGAGAAACCAGATCTTTTGATGGGAGTGCCAACGGTATGGCTTGGCCTATTGCAACATCTTAATGAAACAAACCAAACTTTAGATTGTGTAGATACAGCTTTAGTTGGTGGATCGGCTGCTCCTAGAGCAATGATTCAAGAATTTGAAGAAAAACATGACGTATTCCTAATGCATGGGTGGGGTATGACCGAAATGAGCCCTCTGGGTACTGCAACAAGCAGAACAAAAGACATGGAGGGAATGGATATCGAAGCAAGGTATGACTTACAACAAAAACAAGGCAAAGCCTTTTTTGGTGTAGATATGACTATAGCAGACGATGATGGTAATGAACTTCCACACGATGGTATTGCTTTTGGCCGATTGCTAGTTAAGGGCCCAACTATTGTTGAGCGTTACTATAAAGCCGAGGAGAGCGCTATGGATGAAAATGGATGGTTTGATACTGGTGATGTGGCAAAAATTCATCCAGAGGGTTATATGGAGATCGTTGATAGAAGCAAAGATGTTATAAAGTCTGGAGGAGAATGGATAAGTTCAATAGATCTAGAGAATGCTGCTGTGGGTCATCCTGGAATAGCTGAGGCTTGTGTCATAGGAGTCCTTCATGCGAAGTGGGATGAGAGGCCTTTATTACTTGTTGTAAAAGCTCCTGAACAGGAACCTACTAAAGAAGATATAAATTCTTTTCTAGAAGATAAAGTGGCTAAGTGGTGGTTACCCGATGATATAGTGTTTGTTGAGCAACTTCCTCATACTGCAACAGGAAAGCTTTTAAAAACTGGATTGAGAGAAGATTTTAAGAATCACTTACTGGATAAATAGGAGAAAATTATGATTGGATTAGTCCCAGCAGAGAAATTAGTAGAATATGTCGGCCAAGACATAGGTTCATCTGATTGGTTTGAAGTTGATCAGGATAGAATTGACATGTTTGCAGATGCAACTTTGGATCATCAGTTTATTCATGTAGATACAGAAAAGGCTACACCTTTATTTGGCTCTACAATAGCACATGGATTTCTTTCTCTTTCTTTGGTACCTCATTTAACGTCCCAAGCAGTACTAGCTCCAGAAAACCTAAAAATGGTGTTTAACTATGGACTAGATAAAGTGAGATTCATCAATCCTGTAAATGTTGGAGCAAAAGTTAGGACACATAGTAAGTGCGTTTCAGTTGATGACAAAGGAGACGGGCGTTACTTAATGAAGACCGAAGTTACCATGGAAATTGAAGGAGTTGATAAGCCAGCTTATGTAGCTGAAACATTATCTATGTTTGTGACCTAAAGTAATGAACATAGCTTCTAACAATCTTAAAGACAAGGTAGTTAATAAAGCTATAAGTTCTCTCAGGAAAAATAAGAGAATAGAACAAGTCAGTATTCCAGCAATAGCCGCTGAGTTAGACGTAAGCATTGAAGAAATAAGCTCTTTCTATACAACTACTGAGGATATATTCCTTGAAGCCCAAAAGAAGGATTGGGAATCCTTACACCGATTCTGGGATAGACATATAAAAAAATCAAAGACACCTGGGGACTTCAAAAACTCTTTTGAAATATTCTTTGAAAAGTTTGTGGATAGTTTAAGTAAAGACGCCGACTTACGACTAGAGTTATCTTGCTACTTGCCTAAATGTATAAAATATCGAGACAAAAATAGAAAAAGAGTAAAGCAGAAGTTCAAAAAACTTATAAATAAAGGTTGGCCTGGAAAAGATGAAAAAGTTTTAGAAAGGCAATCAGAACTTGTAACGATACTTTTTTACGGATTTATTGACCATATAGTTCATATACCCAAAAATGAAAGAACAAAGATACTAAGAGATTTTAGAAATATGCTTAATCTCCACCTTCAAGACAGAAAATTTTTTTAGTATGAAAGTTGATGTCAAAAAGAAAGTAAGAATCATCCATAAGGCAATGGACTCTATTCGTAAATCTGAGAAAACACTTCACACCATATCCTTTTACAGAATAGCAGATGAATTAAATATGCCTTTTGGAGAACTAACTGAATTCTTTTTGAATATTGAGGATATTTTTCTTAATGAACAAAAAAGAGTAAATCAAAAGTTAGAAATATTTATAGAGGAGGGATTAGATGCGGCCAAGACAGCCAATGATTACAAAGAACTCTTAGAGAATTTAACCACCGAATTCATTAATCATCTTCCTGATCATGCTGATTTAGTCCTATCAGCCGCGTTCTATCTACCTAAATGTATCGAGGAACGGCAAAGAGCAAAAAAATACTACAGAACAGTTTTCAGAAAAATTATAAAAAGAGGATGGCCTGGCAAAATTGATACGGTACTCGAGAGGCAAACAGATCTATTATTATTATCTGCATATGGTTTATACGAATATTGTGCTAAGTCCGGGAAGAGAGAAAGAAAAGCGATACAAAAAGACTTTGTAAATATGATTAACTTGCATCTACAAGACAGATTATTTTTCTAATTTGAC
The DNA here is from genome assembly GCA_902630715.1 of uncultured SAR86 cluster bacterium. Taxonomy (GTDB): domain Bacteria; phylum Pseudomonadota; class Gammaproteobacteria; order Magnimaribacterales; family Magnimaribacteraceae; genus Magnimaribacter. Next base: position 9,702 of record CACOVO010000007.1, read on the forward strand.
TTTTAAGATGTCATTTACTTGTTGAGGATTTGCTTTTCCTTTGGACACTTTCATAACTTGCCCAACAAAAAAACCAAATAACCTATCCTTACCTGATTGATATTGCTTTAGTTGCTCAGGATTGTTTTGAATTACCTCATCGATTAGTGACTCAATCTCTTTGTCATCTGTAACTTGCTTGAGACCCTCTTCTTCAATAATTGTGTCAACGTCTTTTCCAGTAGACCACATCTTCGTAAAAACATCTTTAGCAATTTTTCCTGAAATGGTGCTGTCCTCAATTCTTGATATCAATTGTCCAAGCATCTTTGATGATACTTTGGTGTCTTTAATATTGAGATTTTCTTTATTTAGCTCAGCCGATAGTTCTCCCATTATCCAATTTGCTGCAATTTTTGGTGAAACAGAAAATTTTAAAACTTCTTCAAAGAAATCTGCAAAATCCTTGTCTGCTGATAAAAGATCTGCATCGTATTCATTGAGATTAAATTGTGTTGAGAATCTTTCTTTTTTTTGGGTCGGCATCTCCGGCATTGATGTTAAAACTTCTTCAATAAACTCTTTTTCTAATTTAACAGGCAAAAGATCAGGTTCTGGGAAGTATCTATAATCATTTGCGAACTCCTTTGATCTCATTGGTCTTGTCGTATTATTTTGAGAATCATAAAGTCTCGTTTCTTGTGTAATTGTATTTCCAGACTCCAACTGATGTATTTGTCTTTTAATCTCGTACTCAATTGCTTTTTCCACAAAACGAAAAGAGTTTACATTTTTTGTTTCTGTTCTTGTCCCGAGAATTTCTTCACCTTTTTTTCTGACTGATACATTAGCATCACATCTCATAGATCCCTCAGCCATATTTCCGTCAGAGATATCAAGATATCGAATTATTGAATGTATCGATTTTAGGTATGCAACAGCTTCTTCAGGAGAGGCGATATCAGGTTCTGATACTATCTCCAAAAGGGGAGTTCCAGCTCTATTTAAGTCAATTCCTGAGAAACCTTCAAAATCTTCATGCAAAGATTTTCCAGCATCTTCTTCGAGATGTGCCCTTGTGACCCCAATCCTTTTTTTTCCTTTGCTAGTTTCTATATCAAGGTAACCATCTTCAACTATTGGTTTATCCATTTGGCTAATTTGATAACCTTTTGGAGAATCAGGATAGAAGTAGTTTTTTCTAGCAAAAGCTGTAGGACTATTAATATTGGCATTTAGAGCTTTACCGAGCATGATTGCCATTCTTAATACTTCTTCGTTGAGCACGGGCAAAACCCCTGGTAAAGCAAGATCAATATTACAGGCTTGAGTATTGGGTAGTGCTCCGAAATCGGTGCTCGCACCAGAGAATAATTTAGATTTTGTCGAAAGCTGAACGTGTATCTCTAATCCTATTACAGGTTCCCAAATGTCTTTGTTATTCATTCTATAAATTTGGCATATTTTTATGCCAGTCTGTATTTAATTGATAAGAGTGTGCAAATTGAAGTAATTTTGCTTCTTCAAGCGAATTACCTATGAGTTGCATACCTAAGGGAAGTCCTTCATGTTCTCCGCAGGGTATCGATAGTCCAGGTAAGCCAACAAGATTTGCGGGTATTGTGAAAATATCTTGAAGATACATTTCTAAAGGATTATTTGTTTTTTCACCTGCTTTAAAAGACGTCCCAGGTGTTGTCGGAGACAAAATTACATCCACCTTTTCGAAGGCTTCCAAAAAATCATTCGCAACAAGTCGTCTGCATTTTTGAGCTTTCAAATAATAAGCATCATAGTATCCGGCAGACAATACATATGTACCAATCAAGATCCTTCTTTTTACTTCAGCTCCAAAACCTTCTTCCCTTGTTCGCATGAATAGGTCATCTATATCTTTCGGATCATTACACCTATAGCCATATCTTACCCCATCGTATCTTGATAAATTAGCTGAGCATTCAGCCGGGGCTATTATGTAATATATGGGAAGGGATAGATTTATGTTTCTCAGTGAAATTTCTACAAACTCTGCACCCAGATTTTTATAAACCTCTATGGCTTGCTGAATAGATTTTTGAGAGTATTCAGGCATTTCTTTTTCAAAAAACTCCTTTGGAAGTCCAATTTTCATTCCTTTTATTGGTTTATTAATGTCACTTATTAAATCAGGAGCTTCATAATTTAAACTTGTCGAATCCTTTGGATCATGCCCCGACATTGCTTCTAATACCAATGCAGCATCTTCAGCTGACCTAGATAGAACGCCTCCTTGATCTAAGCTTGACGCAAAAGCGATCATTCCAAATCTTGATACTCTTCCATAGGTCGGCTTAATTCCAGTTAGACCGCACAGCGAAGCTGGTTGCCTGATAGAACCTCCGGTATCAGTCGCTGTAGCTACGGGTGCTAATTCCGCCGAAACACAAGCAGCCGAACCTCCTGATGAACCACCAGGAACATTTCTTAAATTCCAAGGATTTTTAACAGGACCGAAATAACTAGTCTCATTTGATGAACCCATGGCAAATTCATCCATATTTGTTTTTCCCAGCATCACCATCCCTTTACTATTTAACCTTTCATAGACAGTTGAAGAATAAGGCGCCTCAAAATTTGCAAGCATCTTAGACCCACATGTCGTAAGAACTCCTTTAGTGCAAAAAATATCCTTATGTGCCAGCGGTATTCCATCCAACGGCAAAGCTTTATCATCATGGTATCTTTTGTCTGCAGCATCAGCTTGCTTCAAAGCTAAATCCTCTGTTACGGAAATATAAGAATTTAAATCATCATCATGTTTAGAGATTCTTTTTAGATAATGTTTTGTAAGCTCTGTAGAAGAAAACTGCTTATTCTTAAGTCCGTCAAGAAGCTGACTGATGGAAAATTTATGTAAATCCATCAATCTTCTCCATCAATTACTTTGGGAACAAGAAATAACCCAGATTTAACTAAAGGGGCATTTTTTTGTAACTTTTCTCGTTCGTTAACCTCCGTAACTTGGTCTTCCCTTGTTGGTTGAGATAAATCCAGTGGGTGAGACATAGCTTCAATATCAGAGGTATCGGCATTATTTAGTTCATCAAAAAGAGCCAAGATATCTTGCAATTCTTTTTTCAAGGAAGGAAAAATATTTTGATTAACATTTATCCTAGCTAAGTAGGCTATTTCTTTTAATTCTTTATCTGTTAAAGCCATATTTTAGTGAATTATCGTAAAAGATGCGTAATGTAGCATATTGTAGCTTGCTCAAAAACATTGCTGTTGCTAGAGTTACGTTTTTGCTTTAACAAAAGAAATTTCAAAGAGTAAATAAATGTTAAAAAGATTAAGAGGCTTGTTTTCTAATGACCTGTCCATTGACCTGGGAACAGCCAATACTCTTGTATATGTTAAAGAAAAGGGCATAATCCTTGACGAGCCGTCTGTTGTGGCCATAAGGAATAACGCAGGACAAAGAACTGTGGTAGCCGTAGGAGCTGAAGCAAAAAAAATGTTGGGACGGACACCTGGTAATATTACTGCAATCAGACCTTTGAAAGATGGTGTAATAGCTGATTTTCAGGTAACTGAGGAAATGTTAAAGCACTTTGTACAAAGGGTCCATGAGGATAGTTTTGTCAGACCAAGTCCTAGAATACTAGTGTGTGTTCCTTGTGAGTCTACCCAAGTGGAGAGAAGAGCTATAAGGGAATCTGTATTGAAAGCCGGAGCCCGAGAAGTAAGATTAATTGAGGAGCCAATGGCCGCTGCAATAGGGGCAGGTCTACCCGTTGAGGAAGCAAGCGGGTCAATGGTAGTTGATATTGGTGGAGGAACTACAGAGGTTGCAATTCTTGCTCTTAACGGCGTAGTTTATGCTAATTCCTTAAAAGTAGGTGGAGATAAACTTGACGAATCGATCATTTCTTACGTAAGAAGGAATCAAGGAGTTCTTTTGGGAGATGCTACAGCTGAAAAAGTAAAACACATTATTGGTACAGCTTCACCAGACTCAGAAGTTATTGAAATGGAAGTAAGAGGAAGAAATTTAGCTGAAGGTATACCTATTACATTTACAATGAACAGTAAACAAGCATATGACGCAATGCTTGAGCCATTATCGGCAATAATACAAGCTATTAGAACTGCATTAGAGTCCTCTCCACCCGAGTTAAGTGCTGATATAAGCGAAAGGGGAATTGTTTTGACCGGTGGGGGCGCTATGCTTAGAGATCTCGATGTTTTAATATCAAGCCAAACGGGCCTTCCTGTCATTGTAGCTGAAGATCCATTAACGTGTGTTGCTAAGGGCGGCGGAAGCGCATTAGAGATAATGGACAAATATGATATTGATCTTCTATCGACTGAATAAAACTCAAAGATATCTTTCTTAACCCTCACTGGGTATCATCTATATATGCTCAAGCGAGAACATAAGGTTTCTAATATAAGTAGTGAGGCTATTTTTGCAATTCCTGCTATGAAACCTGCCAGAGTCGTCTCTGCTATTATCTTTTGCCTTTGTTTGATTATCTCCGACATAAGATATGATGCAGCCTCTTATTTAAGATCCTACAGTAAGGATATTCTTACCCCGATTTCTTTCATGATTGGACTTCCGCAAGAATTTTTTAGCTATGCAACCAATATCTTTTCTTCTAAAACCAAGCTTGATGAACGAATTGATAGATTAGAGGAAGAAAATCTAAAGCTTAAGACCGCCAATCAATATACTCAAATGCTTTCTTCCGAATTAAGTAAGCTGAATAAACTTTGGTCTAGTACAGATATAGATCACCAAGATTTAATAATATCTAAGAAGACTTTCTTATCTTCGAATTTTTATCAGCCTCTTCTAGCACTAGATATGGAATTAGGGAAAACGATAAAAAAAAATAATGCTGTCCTCTCCGATGAAGGTTTAGTGGGCAGAGTGGAAAATGTAGGAATTGCATCTGTCGATGTAATGCTCATTCAAGATATAAGATCCTCAATTCCAGTTGTTTCTGAGGAATCATCGTTGCACGCAGTTCTCCAAGGGAAAGGGCTTGACAGAAAAGGGGAACTAAAATTCATAAAAAAAACAGCTAGCTTTTCTGAAGGTGAACTTTTGTTTACTTCAGGTCTAGGAGATATATTTCCAGAAGGACTGCAGGTAGGCAGGATATCCTCTATCCAAGATTTAACAGACAGCGAATTTTTAAAGATTGAAGTTTCACTATTTTCAAGCCCGATTGATAATGATTATTTCTTAATAACAACCAATGAATAAATCTTTAAAAAATCAATTTTGGATTTATCTTTCTTTATCAATTGCTACGGTAATTGATACTTTCTTCTTTTCAGAATATTTACTGCTATGGAAACCATTACTTACTTTATTGGCATTAATATATTGGAATATGGCCTTACCTGACAAAGTTGGAATAAAAGAAGCATTACTATTTGGTTTGATTATGGATTTGTTAAGTGGCTCAGTATTCGGATTGCACGGATTACTTTTTGTTTTGATAACTTACATTTGCCAAAGGTTTTTCTATCAGTTTAGGGTTTCACCATTGCTTCAACAATCCGCTATTCTTTTTGTACTTTTCTTTTTATTCAAAATGTCATTTTCATTTGATTTCTATGATGTTGCTGAAGGCATGAATGTTTCGGATGGTTTTTTTGTAATCAATGCTTTAATCTTTTCTATGACTTCCTCTTTGTGCTGGACACCTTCTTATTATCTTTTAAGAGAGTTTAGGAGAAGAAAAATAAAATTATAAGTTTACGGTGAAAAAATATTTATATCTTGTCTATTATTCTTTGACTGGGGCGGTCATATTACTACTATCACTTTCTTTCATCCTGACGCAAAAAACATTCTATAACTTTTTACTACAGTCTTATTCTGATGAAAGCAACTCTCTAAAAATTCTTGAGTCTAATTGGCATCCAATACGACCCTCAATTTCTTTTGATGAAATTTATTTAAAAAACGATTTTTATGAAATTTCCTCTAAAGAAGTTTTTCTGCAATTCTCTTTAGCATCAATATTTAAAGGAAAACCTATTTCTTACTTAGATGTACGAGATGTATTAATACTTAATACTGAAAAGTCAAATTCGGCTTCTTCATCGCAAAATATATCCAATATCTTGAGCAGTGTAGAAAATCTTTATATCCAAAATTTGAGAGTGATATCAGCCGAAAATATTAATTTGGTAAGACTTAATTTAAGAAGTTTCTCGTCGGAAGATGGACCAAATGTCCAAATAAGCATTAAGGATAAAAATGATCAACATTTGGATATCAATATATCTTCTAGTCAAAATTCTGACGGCTTTCTTACAGGTTTCTTGGAAACCTCAGGATTTACCATTGAAGAAGATCTAATCAAGCTTCTTTGTAAGATTTGTGATTTCGAGACAGTTCTTAGTTCAGATATAAAATTTACACTATATGATAATAAGCTACTTAACCTCCTAGGGAACATTGATTTAAATTTGGACAAAAAATTGTTTGGTTTTAGCTCAATGTCGTCAAGCTTAAAACTGAAAGATTCAAAAATACCAATGATTCAATTTAGTGCCTTACTTGATACATTTGAGGTACCAAATTTTCTGATTAAATTTTCTCCAGATGAGCCTGTTCTTATTTTTCCAAAGATTAACCTTTCTCAAAACGAAGCATTAAAAAAATTATTTGATTATCTTAATCCCGAATCTGAATTGGATGGCGTTTTAACAAATACAACGATTAATCTTGATATTGACAATTTTTCAGCTGAAACGCATGCGAACGAACTGTCCATAGAGTACAAAGAGAACACTATTGACGGTATAAAAGGAAAAATTTTGCTTTCTGATGATGGTGGAAATATAGAGATTATATCGCCGGTTGTGAAATTAAATTCAGCTGACCTCCTCAATGAACCAATATTGGTTAATGATTTTAATTCTGAATTAGAATTTAGATATACAGCAGGTAATATAGAAGTATTTCCTTCTTACTTTTCTGCCATTTTGAATGATAACCAATTAGAAGGTTCATTCTCATTTCATCCAATTCCTTCAAGCGGTTTTGGAGACCTTGACCTTCGTATCATTAGTGATCGCATGGACAGTGTATCTGCATTAAGACTTTTTCCAGAGACTCCTTACTTATCAAGTACTAAAGAGATTATTGATAAGTTGATTGATTCAGCACGTTTAGAGAATATTAATCTTCTTTATAGAGGCCCTATTGACGGAATCTTTTTGGATAATTCTGGATCTTTCTCAATGTTAGCTAATGGAAAAGATGTCTTTCTGAATATAAATGATTATAAAATCGAGGGTGTAAATACTTCATTCTCTGTAAATAATTTTTCTCTAAACGGTGACTTTAAAGAAGGTAAATTTTTAGGCTCTGACATTCTTGGGGCATTTAAAATTTACTCTAAAAATTCTTTATCTTTTTTAGATATTAAAGGAAATTCCAAGGGACCCTTTGCTACATATTTAAAGTTGCTTGATAGCTCTTTTTTTGAAGGCTTAAAAAGTAGTGGATTTCATGATACAAATTTTAGTTACTCGACCCGTTTAAAGAAGGAAATCTCTCTTCTTGATGCAGATGCTCTCTTGGAAATAGACTCTAACTTAGAGCAAGGCGAGGTCATATTAGGAAAATTGGGCATTGACCTTTCGAATATATTTTCCTCTATTAATTATAATAGTGAGGATGGTTTGCTGGGAGACTTCATCTCCTTTAAGGTTAATTCTGTTCCACTTCTGCTTGAGTTTGATAAAGAGGCCTCCTCAGAGAGGTATTCTCTTTTCAGCACCAAGGAATCAATTCCTATAAGGAATTTACTGCCAGAAAATATAAATTATTTTTTCGATGGATCATCTAAAACCTCTTTAGAAATTGGTATTCCATCACTTGTCAGAGGAAAAGTAATAAAAAAACCTTACTTAAACTTAAATACTAATCTTATGGGAACCGCCATAAACCTTCCACTGCCTTTCAAAAAAGCTAAAAATGAACAAAAAGAGTTAGAGTTTAATTTCTACCCTTCATTTAAAAAACAAACCTCCAAATTTGAATTTAGGTATGGAAATTTATTAAGAGGAAAATTCAATTATCCTCAAAATCAATTAGAGGGTTTCTTAATCGCAGGAAAGGATAAACAAACAATATCTATAGAAAGAGGAAAAATCTCCATCATAGGGAAGTTAAAAAACCTTGATCTAGCACTATTTTCTTTGCCATCAGATCTAAGAAAGAGAGTTTATCCGGAATTTGAAATAAAAAAATTAGAGGTAGATGAAATATTGTTTTCTAATTTTATTTTTCCCAAAACTTTTATAAGTTCCGAAAATTCGGAACAATATTTCGGCTTGAATATATCAAACGATAATATTTCGGGAAAATTCTTCATTCCGAAAAACAATGATTTGGCAACTAGAGTTGATTTAGAGTATTTAGATTTCGAGTTCTCGGGAGGAGATTCTAATCAAGCTTTTTTGGATTTGTATGATAATTTCAAAACTAAATTGATTTTTGAAACTGAATCTATAGTTTTAAACAACATAGATTATGGAAATTGGGCTTTTAATTTCAATCCCTCCAATGACTCCTTCGACCTTAGTAATCTCATAGGAACGTATGGTAAATGGGGATTGACTACAAATAAAAACGGAATATCGACCTTATCAATCACAAAATCAGATTTGGGATGGAAAACTTATCTATATTCAAAGATCTATTCTGGCTCTCCAGAAAAGGGATTTAAGCAGATTGGTGTAGAGCCTAATTTTGAAATGGACGTTATCTCCATAGAAACAGACATTTCATGGTCCTCATTACCTTGGGATTTCTCTTATAAAGATTTTGAAGGTGAGCTTTCTCTGCGAGTAGATGGACTATTGATAGAAGATAGAGACGAGCTTCAAGCTCAAAATAATATCCTTAGATTGGTAAACATCTTTAATGTTACCGATTCTTTCGAAAAGGTGACTAATTTAGACTTTAGAAAACTATATAAGTCAGGATTCGGTGCTGATTCTGTCGTTGGAATGCTGAGAGTATCACCCAATTCAATTAAGTTAGAGTCACCATTAACATTTAAAAGTGGGTCAAGTGAATTCAAATGGACAGGAGAGATAGGAAGAGATGATAAAGGAATTCCTGATGAGCTTGATCTAGAGGTTGTAATGACTCTTCCTCTTCGTGAATACCTTCCAGCTTATGCATTTCTTTTAGGGGGCCCTGTGACCGCGGGTATAGTGTATATAGCTGGAAAGGCTTTTGAAAAGAATTTAGATCAACTTAGTTCTGGATCTTGGAGCGTCAATGGAACTTTGAAAGAGCCAAAAACTGATTTTAATGGATGGTTTGAAGATTCGGATTAATAAATCAATTCAAGCGTCTCATTTTTGATGAAGGGATATTTAGGTCTAGTCTATATTTTGCTACCGTCCTTCTAGACAAATTAACCTTAAAATGAATTTTTAAAGCTTCCCTAAGACGCTCATCACTAAAAGGATCAGATTTTTCTTCATTTTTTACTAATTCCTCAATGAGAAACTTGAGATCCTTGCTAGTGACATCAGCACCATCTTCATACCTATTTACTCTTTTTTCTATTAGATCCTTTAGAAGTAATACTTTTCCAGGTAGTTGAAGATATTTATTTCTAACAATCCTTGAAACTGTAGATTGACTAATATTTAGTTTACTAGCTACTTCTTTATTTGAAATTGCTCTTTTTTCAGAAATATCCAATAAATATCCACTTTGTGCTTCAATCAAATATTCAGATACTAACAGGAGGGTTTGTTGCCTTCTTTCTAAGCCCTTAATAAAAGATTTTGAATCCTCATTATTTTCACTCTCAGTTGTATCAATTTTGTTTTTTAGGGCATCAATCAATTCTTTTGACATAAAATCATCGTTAATTGACACGTGCCAATTTTTATTTTCATAAATAGCTAATAAATCTGGTCTGATATAGTTTTGAATAATATCTCCAAATTTTGCAGCTGGATTAAGAGAGAGCTTACTAAGATTTATTCTTTCTTTTTCTGGAACTTGCTCAATGTTTATTTTCTCTTCTTTGATAGCTTGTAAATTTTTTTTTAGATTTTCTTTTTCAAAGACGGTTATATCTAGATTTTCAATTTGTATTTTCAAAGACTCATTTATATCTCTATATGCACAACCCACGGGTTCAAAGTTCTGGATCATATGTAAGGTTTCTTCAATTCTTTTATCGGTTACAAGAATATCAAAATCTTCATGTATCATATCTTTTAAATCTTCGTAATCTATTTGAGGATCTAATCTCCCATTACTTTCAACGGAATCTATGAGATATTCACCTATTAGACTTTGAATGTCGTCCGATACTGAAATGTAAAGCTGCTCAAGGAGATCTTTTTGAAGATTAGATTCAGTCTCTTTGGGAAATGTCGTTACAAAGTCATTACCTTGATAAATAAAGTTTCTGTATTTGTCGGTTAAGTATTCATCTCTAAAGTAAGCAACTTTTTTATCTTCTTCATCAAAGTATTCATCAATCAAATTATTGAGTTTTGTGCTAATTTCAAATCCACTTAATGAAAGTAATTTGATTTGATTTCCAAGAGAATTAGTAACTCTAAGAGAAAACTTTTGCTTCTGCTGCAAGCTTTGCTTCATTATTCAACCGAGAAGTTTTTTCCTAGGTATACCTCTTTGACAAGGTTGTCATTTGCAATTTCTTTGGGTTTACCATTTGCTATTATTTTACCTTGGTCAACAACGATGACATTGGTGCAAATATTCATTGTATCTCTGACATTGTGATCGCTTATTAAGACGCCAATATTTTTTCTATTTAAGTTATCTATAGTTTTTTTTAAATCCGATACGGCTAATGGATCTATACCAGCAAAAGGCTCATCGAGAAGAATGAACTCAGGATCAGATGCTAAAGATCTCGCGATTTCTGTTCTTCTTCTTTCTCCGCCCGATAACTTAATTCCCAAGGTCTTGGAAAATTTCAATAGGCTAAACTCTTCGAGCAACTCCTCGAGTTTTTTATATCTCTCATTTTTACTAAGATCTTTCCTTTGTTCTAGTGCCGAATATATATTCTGCTCAACAGTTAAACCTTTAAATATTGACGACTCTTGAGGTAAGTATGACAAACCCAAGGATGTCCTCTCAGATATAGACTTATGATTTATTTCTTTTCCAGATATATGAACACTACCAGAGTCGCTTTTTATCAAACCAGCTATTATGTAAAAAAGAGTAGTTTTTCCAGCCCCGTTTGGTCCTAGTATTCCAACTGTCTCCCCGTTTTTTAATTTGAAAGAAACATCATCTAGAGCTATCTTGCCATCGTAAGATTTTCTAAGTTTTTCTACTGAAAGACTCATATTTCTTTTCTGATAACAGAGTTTACGGATTTGACTATCTTATTCTCTTTGTAGTTAAAACGTATTAAGTCTGCTTTAATTTCGAAACCTTCTTGAATGAAATTTGCATCTCCTTTCATTAGAAGTTCTTTTGTTTTTGGCATGAGAATAAGCTCATTTGCAAATCCAGAATGAGAGATGTTATTTTCAGATATATTTATCTCAGCGTTTTTAAATAGTGCTTCACTTCCTGACTTTCTTTGAGTTACTTCCAATCCACTGGCTTTTACTTTCATGTTATCAAGAGAAAAAATAACTGACTTGGTACTGACTAGCTCATCTTTATTCAAATCAAATATGAGCATTTCCGACTTGATATTAATTTCATTATTATCTAACGTATAGAAGCTAGTAGAGTTTTTAAAATCGATGATTTTTGTGTCGTGATTTAAGATAGCTTCTGACGCTGTAATTGAAGAAGAAATTTCTTCTGAATGTATATTGATCTTTGGTTCATCTATCAAATACTCAGATTTATTCTTAGGGATAATACTTATACCTTCAATGGTGATATTATTTTTTGAATCTGCGAATACTAATATGGGTTTTGTAAATATTTCAGAAGGTACGAAGTCAAGATTCTTGTCCGATGCAAAGCTCAATGTAAAGAACGACAAAGCTAGGCAAATTAGAATTATTTTAACCATTACAAAATTAAACTAATCCTGCTTCTATTAAATCATGCATTCGAATTACACCTATAGGTACTTTTTTATTATCAAGAACCGCTAGTGAGTATATTTTGTTAGTTTGCATGACTTCCAAAGCTTCAACTGCAAGCTGATTTAATTGGATGGTTTTGGTTTTTCTAGTCATAAAGTTTTCGATGCTTTTATGTAATGGGTCTTTCACTTTTGTTAGAGTCCTACGCAGATCTCCATCTGTGAATATCCCCTTCAAAGTTTTATTTTCAATCACCAATGCAACACCGAGTCCTTTGGAGCTAATTTCAATGAGGGTATCAGATAATGTTGTTTCTCCAGAGACGACAGGCAAATCATTCCCCTGAGTCATCAAGTCATCTACTTTAGTTATTAAAGTTTTACCAAGCTTTCCTCCAGGATGAGATTTTGCAAAATCAGAGGTTTTAAAATTTCTTGCCTCTAAAAGTGCCACAGCAATTGCATCTCCTAAAGCCATTGAAGCGGTAGTGCTAGTCGTTGGTGCGAGATCAAGCGGACAAGCCTCTTCCGAGATGCCAGTATTCAAGTTGATTGTTGAATTTTTAGCAATGAAAGAGTCTTCTGAACCTGTTATTGAGAAAAACTCACATTTTAGAGACTTCAAAAAAGGTATTAGATTTATGATTTCTTCGCTTTGACCTGAGTGAGAAAAAATAATTACTTTATCTTTTTCATTTATACCGCCTATGTCTCCGTGTAAAGCCTCAGCTGCGTTAATAAAACTTGAGGGTGAGCCTGTGCTGGATAAAGTTGCAGAAATCTTTTTTGCTACATGCCCAGATTTCCCCACACCGAGAGTTATTATTTTTCCTTTTGTAGTAAGAAGTTTCTCACAAACTTTACTGAAGTCACTTGTTAAGGTATCAGCAAGGTTTTCCAAGCCTTTGGACTCAATTCTTATTGTTCTTTTACCAGATTTGAGGAGATTAATTTTTTTCATATGTATAAATTTATCTAATATGCAAAATAAAGTGAAATAAAGTATGAACTTAAGAATAGCAGGCTTAATAAAAGGCTAACTTTTCTTTCTTTTTTTGAGATAGAAAAAATATAAGCAGCAAAGATAAATGTAATTATGAAAAGAATAAATAATAAAGGTACCCAGTCATAATAAAACCAATCCTTAGACATCTCAGAACTCATAAATAGACCTGGTATAGCAAGAACACATAATCCATTGAAAATGTTCGATCCTATAAGAGTCCCCGAGACAGTCTCATATCTTCCTTTGAGGGCCAAAGAGACTGAAGCAGCTATCTCTGGTAGGCTTGTTCCAATTGCTAAGATTGTATAACCAATAAATAGTTGCCCTAAATTAAATTGATAAAGAACCTTATTTGCTCCAAAAGTGATTAACCATGCTGCGAAAACAAGACACATTAGGGACAGCATAAGTTTAAGCGATATACTTTTTTCACTTGTCATATATTCATTCTGCTCTTCTTCAACACCATTCTTGTACCAAAATATTATTACAAATAAGAGGGATATTAGAAGTAAAAGCGAAGCCTTGAAATCAAAAGGATCGATGGCAATTACTAACCAGACTAGAATACTTGATGCAATTAAAATCTTTAGATTTTTTCTGACGTCACTATTTTGAGAAATTTTCAATTTCCTCATAGAAAGTACAAGTAACATAGATCCAAAAACGAGCGATAAATTGGCAACATTCGAGCCAATTACATTGCCAATTACCATTGAACCTTTATTCTCATAAGAAACGAAAAAAGTTGTAAGCATCTCTGGTGCAGAGGTTCCAAAAGCTATTACAGTTGATCCTATGAAAAAAGGTGACAAACCAAATTCTTTTGCTGTTAAAACAGAATATTTTTCCAATTTCTCGGCACTGACCCATATTAGGGCTATTCCGATAGCTATTGATAGCGATGCAATAATCATAAAAAGTTCTTAGTCTTAAGATAGACCTATCCTGATGGTATAATAGAACCTTAACTAATCAAATCATATTTATCGTGAAATTTTCTATAAAAAATAGTCTATTTATTTGTATTGGATTACTCTCATCGCAGTTTATTCTTTCTCAAGTTTCAGCCCATGAATACGCAGAAAGGATCCACAATAATATTATCGAGATTATCCAAACAAAAAATCAATTATTTTTGGAAGATCCTGATCTTTTTACTAAAGAAATAAGCAATGCATTTGCTCCAATTGTCGATTTCGAAAGAATATCACGGAACGTCATGGGCAAGTACTCAAAATTGGCAACAGATCTTCAACAAGAAGAATTTTCAAGAGCATTTGAAAACAGTCTTCTCGATACTTATGCAAGCACATTAGTCGAATTTAAAGATGAGAAAATAAACGTAATTCCACCAAAAAAGCCTTCGAAGATTTCAGATAAAGCTAGAGTCAATATTGAAATAGTTACTTCCTCAGATACATATACTGGAAGATACACTATGTATCTTGATGCAGCAGGAAAATGGAAAATAATTAACATTGAGATTAATGGAATGAATTTAGGGAAAATCTTTAGAAATCAATTTTACTCCCTCATGGAAAAAAATGATGAAGACATAAACCTAGTTATACAGAAATGGGTCTCTTCATTTTAAATGGATAAATTACTCATAAGGGGCGGTTCTTCCCTAAATGGCGAAATTTACGCCTCTGGAGCCAAAAACTCTGCTTTACCTATTTTGGCCTCCTCTTTATTAGCTGATTCTCCAATGACAGTGAGTAATCTTCCTCATCTAAATGATGTAACTACGATGCTTGAGCTTTTAGGTTCTATGGGAGTCGAAGTCATGCTTAATGATGAAATGGAGGTACAGGTTGATACTTCTTCTATTAAAAACCTTAATGCTCGATACGAGTTAGTCAAAACGATGAGGGCATCAATACTTGTTTTGGGTCCAATGCTAGCTAAATTTCAACAAGCCACAGTAGCCTTGCCAGGCGGTTGTGCGATAGGTAGCCGTCCTGTAAATCTTCATATTGATGCTATGAGAACTCTAGGCGCCGAAATAGATATAGAAGATGGAAACATTAAGGCAAATGTAAAAGGTCGTCTAAAAGGTGCGAAAATTACTTTTGATCCAGTAAGCGTAACAGCTACAGAGAATGTGATAATGGCTTCATGCTTAGCAGAGGGAATTACGACTATTGAAAATGCTGCTAAAGAGCCTGAAGTTGTTGATCTAGCTAAATGTTTAATAAAAATGGGTGCAAACATAGAAGGAGCTGGTACAGATATCATCAAAATAGAGGGAGTTGAGAATCTTGAAGGAGCATTTTTTGGCGTAATGCCTGATAGAGTTGAGGTAGGGACTTATTTAACAGCCGTAGCAATGACGGGAGGCAGAGTCAAAATAAAATCTGCTAAACCTGAGTATTTGACTTCCGTGATTTCTAAACTTGAGCTTTCCGGAGCAGAGATTGAAATAGGAAATGATTGGGTAGAAATTTCTATGAACAAAGAAAAGCCCACGGCTACAAGCTTAACAACCGGACCTTACCCATCTTTTCCAACCGATATGCAAGCTCAATTTGTTTCTCTTAACGCCATTGCTGAAGGAAATTCTACTGTTACGGAGACTGTTTTTGAGAACAGATTTATGCATGTACAAGAAATAGCACGAATGGGAGGTAATATCACCCTTAAAGGTAATACTGCCGTTATAGAAGGCATATCCAAGCTAAAAGGAGCTCCAGTCATGGCAACTGATTTGAGAGCCTCAGCAAGTCTTGTTTTAGCCGGACTAGTCGCCGATGGTGACACAACCATTGATAGGATTTATCACATTGATAGAGGCTATGAGCGAATAGAAGAAAAGCTAAAAATGCTTGGTGCTGATATAGAGAGGATCTCGTAGACTTTATGAAAAAAAACAAACCATTCATAATTGCAATTCCAAAAGGCAGAGTTTATGAGGACTTTATACCCTTGTTGCAAGATACGGTGTATGCAATCAAGGATGATCAAAAGAAATCAAGAAAGATGCTTTTGGATACAAAAAGTCCCGACGTTAAAGTTTTAGTCATTAGGGGTTGGGATATCCCTACTTACATAACAACTGGAGCGGCTGATCTAGGAATTGTTGGGAAAGATATTTTACTAGAGAAGGACGAAGAAGAATTCGTCGAATTATTAGATTTAAAGCTTGGTAAATGCAGACTTTCATTAGCTGGATCATCAGAGCTTATTCGTAGCTCTGGAAAACTGAGGATAGCTACGAAATATCCTAAAAGTTCTATAAGTTTCATGAACTCAATAGGTATTCAGGCTGAAATTATTTATTTAAATGGCTCTCAAGAAATTGCTCCTAAATTGGGACTATCTGATGCGATAATTGATCTAGTGGATTCAGGCAAAACACTTAAAGACAATGGCTTAAAGGAAATTGAGCAAATAGCGGAAATTTCTACTAGATTAATAGCCAACAAGGCTTCAATAAAAACCAGATCTGAACTAGTAACTCATATAATTAAAGAAATTAGTCCATGATTAAATTTAATGAAATGAATGTCGACGAAGCTTCATTTGATAAATGTTTCGTAGATTTTTTAAAAAAAAGAAATCCGATAACAAATGATATCAGCTCTCAAGTTTCTGAAATTATCAGAAATGTAAGGGAAAATGGGGACTTCGCCTTGAAAGAATATTCTATGAAATTTGATGGATTTGATGGCGATGAGTTTTTAGTATCAAAAAAAGAAATTGATCAAGCCTTGAAGGATATAAATTCAGATTTAATGGATTCTCTAGAATTTGCCTTCGATAAAATACTTAACTATCAATCTCAATGTTTTAAAACACTTGTATTAGGGAGCTTTGATGAGCATATCTCAAGGAAATTCAGGGTCATTGATTCCCTTGGCATTTACATACCAGGTGGGAAGGCATCCTATCCGTCAACGGTTCTCATGGGTGCAGCTCCAGCAATAGCTTGTGGAGTTGAGAATATATTTATTTCCTCGCCAACCCAAAATGGATTGCTTAACTCTTTGACAATTGCAGCTGCTAAAGTCGCTGGAATAGATAAAATTTATAAGATAGGAGGCGCTCAGGCGATTGCTGCTTTAGCTATTGGTACTGAACAAATTGTTAAGGTCGATAAAATAATCGGACCAGGAAATGTTTATGTTGCTGAAGCTAAAAAACAACTTTTTGGAGAAGTAGGAATTGACTCCATAGCAGGCCCTTCAGAAATAGTTGTTTTTGCCGATAAAACGTCTGATCCTGAAACAATTGCTTGGGATCTGATGGCTCAATCTGAACATGATTCAGACGCTTCTGGAGTATTGGTGTGTAGTTGTGAGAAAGTAATAGAGAAAGTTAAAGAAATCATAAACAAAGAAATAAATTCTCTTGAGAGATGCTCAATTATAAAAAGTTCTATTGAGTCTAATGGAATGATTTTTAGAATAAAGGACAACTCACAAGCAAAAAGAATAATCAACTCTATCGCACCAGAGCATTTGCACATTGCTTTCGATCACGAGAACTGTGATGATGAAAATAAATTAGTTGCTGGCCTTGTATTAAAAGGAACTGTTTCTGCAAATTCTCTTTCAGACTATGTTCTTGGCCCCAGTCATATATTACCGACGAATACGTCCTCTAGATTCAGTTCACCATTATCGGTTGAAGACTTTTTAGTAAGTTACAGTTTTATTTCACTAGATAAAGATAATACAGAAGAACTTGAGGACTACATAAAGCATACTTCCAGAATAGCAAATTCTGAAGGTCTTACTGCACACGCAATCTCAGCAGAAAAAAGATTGAAAGATTAATTGGCTTCTCCTGCAATAATTAAAAACTCAATTTCTTCAGACCCTCTAACTACTCCAAGAGTTATTTCTTCATTTGGTTTTGATCTAGCAAAAGTTTTATATAAGTTCTCATATGTCGGCGCCTCTGAGTTTATAGAAGTTAATATATCATTCACTCGTAAACCTCCCTTATAAGCAGGACCATTTTCAATAACTTCACTGATTAAGAGCATTCCGGTTCTAATAAGAGAAAGTCTGTCTATACTGAATCCAAGCCATCCGCGCCTCACTTCACCAAACTGTATTAAGTCTCCTATTATTTGAAGAGCGTTTGTTGATGGAATTGCTAGGCCAACTCCTTCAGATCCTCCACTTGAAGACCTAATAAGAGTATTTATACCTACTAGTCTACCTTTCGTATCAATTAAGGCTCCACCTGAATTTCCTCTGTTAATCGAAGCATCCGTTTGAAGATAATTCGAATACGGATTATCAAACTCTCTCCCTGTTGCACTTATTATGCCCATGCTGACAGATTGCCCTAGACCATATGGATTACCGATTGCTAGAACTATATCTCCAATCCTCACCTCATCTGAATCTGCAATTTCAATCGATGGGAACAATACCTCTTCATCTAGAATTTTTAAGACAGCGAGATCTGTGCCCTTATCAATTCCTATAAGTTGAGCTTTATATTTGCTAGCGTTTGACAATTCAATTGTCACTCGCAGCGCTTGCTCACCAATAACATGTTGATTGGTTAAAATATACCCTTCAGGACTCAATATTACTCCAGAACCTAGACTTGTTTTGATATTACTGCCTAATCTACTAAAAATTGAGCTAGATCTTGTTGAACTTAGTGGACTCTTACTTACGATCTGATCACTATAGATATTTACAACTGCAGGAGCAGCCTTTTCAACTGCAGAGTTATAAGAAGCTTCAGCAAAGTTTGCATTCCCTTCAATGTAAATAGCTTCTTTATTCAAGAATAAAAAAGATACCAAAAAACCCAAGAAAACGCCCAGAAGGCTGTAAACAGCATATTTAGATAGTGAACTAATTTTTCTCATATCAAATATTTCAATATATTCAATTTATATACTCAACTAAAGGTCTTTGACAACATAAATTAATAAAGTTCTAGTTGAATATGAGTGTTCAAGGCATTAAAATGCACCCGCCTGCGTATAACTTCAACTAAAAACCTTTATGAGAACAGAAAGTTACAAAAGATCTGACATTGCCGATTCATGGTTTTTGCTAGATGCAAAAGAGCAGACACTCGGCAGATTTGCTACAAAAGTTGCAAATATCTTATCTGGTAAAAATAAACCTGAATATACCCCAAATGCAGATATGGGCGATTATGTAGTCGTAATTAATGCGAAGAAAATGCATGTTACTGGAAAAAAACTAGACCAAAAAATCTACTATAGACATTCCGGTTATCCCGGGGGAATAAAGTCAAAACCCCTAAAGGACGTTATGAATAATTCAGCTAGTGAAGCATTAAAAAGCGCTGTGAAAGGTATGTTGCCAAAGAATAAATTAGGAAAACAGATGCTTACTAAATTGAAGGTTTATGATGACGAAAACCACCCACATTCTGCTCAAAAACCTTTATCAATAGAATTATAGGAAAGAAAATTGGAACAAATAATCACAGTAGGAAGACGTAAAACATCAACTGCAAGAGTTTTTCTCCAAAAGGGCACTGGAGAGATAACGGTTAATAAAAAGAAACTAGAAACCTATTTTGGAAGAGAAGTGGCACAAATGGTTGTTAAACAACCATTAGTTTCAACAGACCTGTCTAGTGGTGTGGATATAAAAGCTACTGTATCAGGTGGTGGAAGCTTTGGACAAGCAGGCGCCATAAGGCTAGGAATTGCAAGAGCATTGGTTGAGTATGATGAAACTCTCAAGCCTGTCTTAAAAAAGGAAGGTTTTTTAACCAGAGACTCACGTAAAGTTGAGAGGAAGAAAGTTGGTCTAAGGAAGGCTAGAAAAAGACCACAATATTCGAAAAGGTAATATGCAGCCAAAATCTCCTCCTAATCCGGGAAGAAGAAAATTTCTAATAGGCGCTACCTCAGCAGTTGGAGCTTTAGGTATTGCCGGAGCCGCCGTACCATTTATCAGCGCTTTCAATCCCAGTGCTGCTGCAGAAGCTGCAGGTGCTCCTGCCATGGCAGACATCAGTAAACTTGGGCCAGGTGAAATGATCATAGTTGAGTGGAGAGGAACTCCTATCTACGTAGTTAAACATTCTGAAGAATCGATCATAGAAATTGATAAAAATTTAGATAGACTTGCAGATCCAGACTCAGAGACGGAAGTTCAGCCTCAATATGCAAAAAATAAATATAGATCAAGAAAACCCGGAATATCTGTTTTAGCCGCCGTTTGTACTCATCTTGGTTGTGCCCCTAAATATTATCCAGAGTTGGGGGTTGTCGACTTCGATTCAGATTGGCAAGGTGGCTTTTTTTGTCCTTGTCATGGTTCAAAATTCGATTTAGCTGGCAGAGTTTACGCAGGGGTTCCTGCCCCGGATAATTTAACTGTACCCCCTCACTATTTTAAAACAGATGATATTTTAGTCATCGGCGAAGATGGAGATTTAGTCTAATGGTTACAAAAGTCATGAATTGGTTTGATGATAGATTGCCTCTGACAGCAACTATTGAGCGTCACTTAACAAAATACCCAGCACCTATTAACATGAATATTTGGTATCTTGCTGGAGTTCTTCTTGTGGTGGTACTGGTTATTCAACTTGCGTCAGGAATATGGTTGTTAATGAACTACGAACCAACAGCTGATGGTGCATTCGCTTCGATCCAATACATAATGAGAGACGTTGAGTATGGATATATCATTCGTTATATGCATACCACCGGAGCATCTGCTTTTTTTGCTTTGATTTATCTTCATATGTTTAGAGGAATGATGTATGGGTCCTACCAAAAACCTAGAGAACTTTTATGGGTGTTGGGTTGGATAACATATGTTTTACTCTGTGCTTTAGGTTTTACAGGTTATGTCCTTCCTTGGGGACAAATGTCCTTTTGGGCTGCCCAAGTTATTTTGTCTTTACTTGGCTCAATTCCCATAATCGGCGAAGATCTTCTTACTTGGATAAGAGGTGATTATCTAATCTCTGGAATAACATTAAATAGACTTTTTGCTTTTCACGTAGTTCTTTTGCCTTTAGCGCTAATAGCCGTTGTTTTTGTCCATATACTTGCCCTTCATGAAGTCGGCTCTAATAATCCAGATGGAGTCGATGTTAAGAAATTTAAAGATGAAGACGGCATTCCTCTAGATACAAAACCTTTCTTCCCATACGATGTTATGCATGATCTTTATGCAATAGGAGTTTTTCTTATTTTCTTTGTAACAATTATGTTTTTCTATCCAGATGGAGGAGGGTACGTAATCGAGTATGTAAATTACGAAGCTGCCGATAACCTTAAAACACCGGAGCATATAGTCCCTTCTTGGTACTACACGCCATTCTACGCAATGCTAAGAGCAGTGACCTTTCCTCTTTTTGGCCTTTCCGCCAAATTTCTTGGATTTGTAGTAATGGCTGCAGGAATAGCTATATTTGTTGCACTTCCCTGGTTAGATAGAAGTCCTGTTAAGTCAATTAAATATAAAGGCATTTATAGCAAATTCTTCTTATCGTTGTTTGTTATAAGCTTTTTTGTCTTGGGTTATCTTGGCTCTGTAACATCAACACCCGGAAGAACTCTAGCCGCACAATTCTTTACTCTAACTTACTTTGCTTATTTCTTTCTAATGCCTATTTATTCGAAATACGAAAAATGTAAGCCTGTTCCAGAGAGGGTCCAGTTAGGATGACAAAAAGCTTTTTCAGCTTTTTACTGAGTTCAACAATCATTTATTTGTTCTCAATGAACCTACACGCAGCAGGTGGAGCAGCTTGTGGAAGCTTTTTGTCTGAAGATGGACTGACAAAAGGGGAGTGCAAACAAGCATATATTGATGCTAAGGATAAGGCTTCCCTTCAAAGGGGAGCACAGATTTACATGAATTATTGTTTAGGGTGCCATTCTTTGAAATACGCTAGATACAAGAGAGTTTCTGAAGATCTCGAAATTCCCCTTGACCTTTTTCAAGAAAATCTCATCTTTGGAGATCAGAAAATGGGCGATTTAATCCAAGTAGGAATGGATACAAAAGAAGCGAAAGAATGGTTTGGAAATGCACCACCTGATTTAACCTTAGAAGCTGGCTTAAGAGGTGCCGATTGGGTTTATACTTATTTGACAAGCTTTTATATTGATGACTCCAGACCATTGGGTGTTAATAACAAAGTTTATGAAAACGTAGGAATGCCACATGTGCTTATTGACATGCAAGGAACGGCTAGATCTGTTTGTAAGGACATGCCCTTGATAGCAGAAAACGGAGGAATAAAACAAGATCCGTTGACTGGTGAGCAACTCTCTTTCAAGCAATGCGGTTTTTTAGAGGTTGATGAAGGAACAGGCGACTTGAGTGCCCAAGAGTTCGATAAAGCAATGCTTGATCTGACCAACTTTCTGGCTTACATGACTGATCCTCTCAAAGTTGAACGGGAAACAATAGGCACATATGTACTTTTGTACCTTTTCATTTTTACAATGCTTAGTTATCTTCTCTATAGAGAATTTAAAAAAGATCTTCACTAATCTTCCAAATAGGAGTACTTATGGTTTCCCTCAGCAATAGAACATCAATGGCCCTTTTTTCCGATCCCATGGATCACTACAGTCATAGAGTAAGGATTGTAATGCAGGAGAAAGGAGTTACGAGTGAAATAATAGATTCCGACTCTGATAATTTGAGTTCGGAGATATTGGAGGTAAGCCCCTACGCAGAACTTCCCGTGCTCGTTGATCGGGATGTTTGTTTACACGATTCTTTAATACTGATGGAGTATTTAGACGAGAGATTTCCTCATCCGCCTCTTTTACCAGTCTATCCGGTATCGAGAGCACATATTCGATTGTTCATTAAAAGGATAGAGAAAGATTGGTGCGGGATCTTTGATGAGTTGATTTGTGAAAACCCTACAGAGGCAAAAGCTAAAAAATTGAGAGCTAATTTGAAATCTCAGATATTAGGAATGGCTCAGATACTCAAGGAAAAACCTTATTTTATGTCTGATGAGTTCAGCTTAGTAGATTGTTGCATTGCGCCAATATTGTGGAGGCTTCCACTTATCGATATTGAGTTGCCGAAAGATACAAAAACAAAACCTGTTTACGAGTACATGCAAAGGATATTTACTAAACCTTGTTTCATTAATAGCCTTTCTGAGCTTGAGAGAGAAATTAGATCTACTTAGACTTAGAAGAGATCAGTACCTAAACCAGAAATTTTTAGTAAAGGCGCCTTTCTGGTCATTTTATTATTTGTGAATTCAATTTTTCCTGATAAGCCATCATAGGAATATCCTCTCAAATTGACAGCTCCAAATTTGAGAAGCAATATCTCATAGGTATCATAACCTATTGCAAATTCTCTAGTTCTATAATCACCAGCCTCAATTTTAGGAATGTTTGAAGGGATCATGATCGGAAAACCGGTAGTTAATATGCCTTCAAGATCTTTCTCAAATTTTCCGAAGGTCGAGTTGCTTGTCCAGTCATTTAGGAAGTAAACACTGAAATCTTTCTCAGCAATATAATCTAGTGCGGGTTTAAGATTTCTTGCTTCTTCTAAGTTGCCTATTAACAAAAAGGCATCAATATCATTTCTAATCCTTGCCTTCCCTTCAATAGTTTTAGAGATTCTTCTAGATAATTTCCTTTTTCTTTCGTTACTTCTATTAGCAAGGAGGATTTGAGAGAAAAGATCTTGACTACTAATTTGCTGATCGAATTCTATAATTTCAACAATTTCCTTTTCATATGATTGCAATAAATTTACATATCTTTGTAAGTCTGGATTATTTTTGCTTTTTACAATAGCAACACGACTAATATCGCTTGGTATTGCTTGAATTAAAGTAATATAGTCAGCAACTTTTGAAGCATTAAAGACATTTTTATATCCAAGATCTTGTTGATTGAGGGTTACGTAAATAGACTTCGATTTATTCAGGCTTGAAATACATTTTTCAAATAAGTTATTTTTTGTCCGTTGGCTTAGATTGAAAATAATTATTAAGTCAGGTTCTTTAGATTCTTTACATTCGTTTTCTTGCATCGGGTATAGAGAAATCTGCGGAGTAAAATCTATATTAGAATTGTAAAAAAAGGAATTTGCTAAAAAACCTCTTACTTCATCCGGAAGATTTGCTGCTTCATTTCCTTGGTAGAAATATACGGCTATGGATTTAGGTAACGAATTTATTTTATAGTTAAAAGCTGGCTTTTGAATTAGAGTGTCCAGTGTTTTATTTTCATCATATTTAGGTATGGATGTACAAGCGCTTAAAAGAGTGATTGATAAAATCAGTATTTTTTTTGGATAACTCATGAAAAATAAAAAAGGCTCTCTCTATATTGTCTCAACTCCGATCGGCAATTTAGATGATATTACAATTAGAGCGATAGAAGTACTTAAAAGTGTCGATATATGTGCATCGGAGGACACGAGGGTCTCTCGTTTTCTTTTTAAGCATTATGGCATTGAAACAAAACTTATCTCATTTCATAAGTTCTCTGAAAAAAGTAAAACTAATTCAGTGATAACAATTCTAGAATCTGGAAAAGATGTCGCTTTGATAAGTGATGCTGGAACTCCTCTAATATCAGATCCTGGACAATATTTAGTAGAAAAGACAATAGAAAGAGGAATCCCTGTAGTACCAATACCTGGAGCAACCTCTATTATTTCAGCTTTAACTGTTTCCGGGTTTGATCTTAGAAATTTCAGTTTCTACGGTTTCTTTCCAAGAAAGTCCAAAGAAAAAAAAGAAATACTGAAGATCATTGCTTCTTCAGCATCTTCATCGGTGTTATTCGAATCAGGTAAACGCTTGGAAAGTTTGTTCACCATGATTTCAGATTTTCTTCCAGAAAGTTTAAGAGTTTTTGTTGCAAGAGAAATGACCAAACTTCATGAAACTTTTTATAGGGGTACAATCAAAGATATTAAAGAAATTGTTTTAGGCTCCGAATTTGGACAAAAAGGTGAATTTGTAGTTGTAATAGAGGGTCAAGGGATTAAATCCTATGAAACTTCTTTTGATGAAAAACGCTTGTTAGAAATTCTCATGAAAAAAGTAGACCGAAAATTAGCTTTGGAGTTGGCTTCGGAGATTCTTGATAAGAAACGAAATGAGCTTTATAAAATTAAATTGAAAAACTAACCTTTTTTATTCTCAATTTTCTTTATAATGTTTGCATGAGTCAGCTGGATAATCGCTCTTAATTGAGAGGAAAGTCCGGGCTCCTTTGGACAAGACGCCAGATAACTTCTGGGAGATGTAAGTCTACGGAAAGTGCAACAGAAAACAAACCGCCTCTTTGAGGTAAGGGTGAAAAGGTGAGGTAAGAGCTCACCGCATTTCAGGTAACTGAACATGGCTATGTAAACCCCGTCTGGAGCAAGACCAAATAGAGGCCCCATGTCCGTCCTGACAGGGCCAGGGTAGGTTGCTTGAATTTTGTGGTGACACAAAATCTAGATGAATGATTATCCTCGACAGAACCCGGCTTATAGGCTGACTCACTCTCTTAATTATAATAATTTTATCGAAAATTCTTTTTTACACATTTCTCTTTGAAAGTGGAGATTCAGCTATATTTTTACTAGCAATTTTTCGTAAAGTGTGTAAAAGTGTGCAAAAGTGCAATAAAATGTACGACATATTAATATTTGTCTTAATTTAAATGACTTTAGGAATATACGGATCCAGCGCACTTACTCTTGATACTAAGGGTAGAATTGTTATACCAGCGAGATATAGAGAGCTCCTAAGAAAGAGTTGCGAAGGAGAAATGGCAATTACAAGAGATCCTCAATATCCTGCACTAATAATCTATCCCGGTAAGGTATGGCGACAAATATCGCAAAAATTTGAAGCCTTGGGCGGCTTGAATCATAAGGTCAGATCCATGCAGCGTAAGATTTTAGGAAATGCATCTGTTATTGAATTTGCAGTTGGCGAGAGGATGACATTACTTATTCCTCAAATACTAAGAGATTTTGCAAATTTGGCTCCTAAAGAGCATGTAGCCCTTGTAGGAATGGGATCAAAATTTGAACTATGGAACTTGGATAATTGGGAAAAAATCCAATTAGGTCTTCAACTGCCAGGTGAGGAATTGATTGATGATCTGCCCGCAGCACTAGAGGAGATACCATTTTGATTAAGGCTGTTCATGAGGCCGTTATGGTAGATGAAGTGCTAGAAAATCTTGTCTTTAAAGAAAACGGAAAATATGTCGATTGCACATTTGGTGCAGGTGGTCATTCACGAGAAATTTTAAAAAGAATTAACGCATCCGGAACTTTGATTTCAATTGAAAAAGACAAAGAAGCCGTCAAAAATATCCCTTCAGAATTAGATCAAGATCCTAGATTTAACTTAATAAATGATACTTTTTCCAACTTAAATAATTTTTTTAAGGAACGAGAGGTTGATGGCATTTTGATAGACCTTGGGATTTCTTCAACTCAACTCGATGATCCAGATAGAGGCTTTAGTTTCCAGTCAAATGGTCCTTTAGATATGAGATTAGATAAAACTCAGGGACAGACAGCTGCGGATTGGATTAATAATGCAAGTAAGAAAGAAATAGAAGACGTCCTTTGGATACTTGGTCAAGAAAGAGCCTCGAGGAAAATAGCTAAAAAGATCTGTGAAATCAGAGAAAGAAAACAAATTGACTCTACGAAAGAACTGTCTGATTTGATTCTTTCCATCGTATATAAGAAAACAAAAAAACATCCTGCTACTAACACTTTTAGAGCTATAAGAATGTACATTAATGATGAGCTCGGCGAGCTTCAAAAGGTCTTAGAGGCAGCAAGTTATGTTTTGTGCTGTGGAGGAAGACTAGCCGTGATTAGCTTTCACTCAATTGAGGATCGAGTAGTTAAAAGATTTTTTCAAGGAAAGGATAGAGCAGCATCAAATGTGAAGTTTCGTTACTTGAAAGATAAATTTTTGAAACCAACATTAGAAGAGATATCCGCTAACCCAAGAAGTAGGAGTGCAATTCTGAGAGTTGCTGAGAAGATATGTTGAAAATGAGAAACCAATTTATTTCTGTCTTGCTTCTAATTACTTTATCTTTTTTCAGCGCATATCATTTAGTTCTTCAAACTTACGAACATAGAAATGCCTTTGCTCAATTAGAACATCTTAAATTAGAGAAGGAAGAATTGAACTTTCAATCAAACATTCTTATTGAGGAAGTTCAATTTTCAAAAAATCAGATTTCTCTTAGGAAATTCGCAGTAGAAAATTTGGGTATGAAAATTCCAAATTTAAATGAAAGAATTTATATCTTAAGGAGTATTACAAAATGAAAGTAATACTATTATTCATTCTTTGTTTGTTGTTAAGTTGCTCAGGCACAAATATCAATGAATCGGATAATGTTATATTTGAAGATACAAAAGCATCAATATCAAGTAATCCTTACTTAAAATCTGAAATAAAAGATCTACTTGCTAAAAATATTTACATTGATGATAAATTCTTTTCAGAATCATGGATTTCATCGATAAAAACAACCAAATCCTTTAATAAAAATTTCATAGTCGAAGTCGAGGAACATCAGCCAGTTGCATCCCTGGGGAAGGGTAAATTCTTTACGCAAGATGGAAAAATAATTTTTCCGAAAGATAGAAATAAACAGTTAGATTTGAT
The DNA here is from genome assembly GCA_902630715.1 of uncultured SAR86 cluster bacterium. Taxonomy (GTDB): domain Bacteria; phylum Pseudomonadota; class Gammaproteobacteria; order Magnimaribacterales; family Magnimaribacteraceae; genus Magnimaribacter. The sequence continues at coordinate 37,374 of CACOVO010000007.1, forward strand.
TTCAATTACTGGAGATGATCTAAAGATTCTAAATCTTTTAAATCAAGCATCATCGCTGCAAACTGTTTTAAATTCGAAAGGATGTGTTTTGACTAGCTTTGCAGATGAGGGATCGGGCATCTTAGAGGCGACTGACAGTAATGGAGTTAAATACAGGTTTAATGAAGAGAATTTCCGGGTTCAGCTCGAGCGTCTCGAGGAATTTATATTGTTCGAGCTGAACTCAGGAAGTAATGATCATATCAGATATATCGATTTGAGGTATAAAAATGCTATTGCCGTTGGGCGAGAGAAAATGGAGAAATCAATATGAGTAATGTGAGCAGGAATGAAATGTTAGTTGGTGTTGATATAGGAACTTCAAAAGTTGTTGCAATCGTTGCTGAGGCAAGAGGGGAGCAACTTGAAATTATTGGCCTAGGGACACATTCTTCTAAAGGTTTGAAGAACGGGGTTGTAGTTGATATCGAGTCTACAACCTTTGCTATTAAAAAATCTATAGAGGAGGCAGAATCTATGGCTGGCTGTCACATAGGTTCATGTTACGTAGGAATTTCTGGTAGTCACATTAGGGGTCTTAATTCCGAGGGTGTAGTCCCCATTAAAGACGGTGAGGTCAAGTTTTCTGATGTAGACAGAGTAATAGAGACCGCTCAAGCAATGGCTATTCCCGCAGATCAAAGACTCCTTCATGTTCTTCCTAGAGATTATATTATTGATAAGCAAGACGGAATCAAAGAACCTTTAGGCATGGCTGGCTCAAGATTAGAGGCAAAAGTTCATCTTGTGACATGTAGTGAAAACTCATCTCAAAATATTCATAAATGCATTAATGCCTCAGGTCTAGATGTAGAGGCATTTGTTTTAGAGCAGCTAGCTTCAAGCTACTCGGTTTTAACAGAGGATGAAAGAAATTTAGGTGTTTGCCTAATAGACATAGGTGGTGGAACAACAGATATAGCTGTTTTTGTAAATGGTTCTATTTGTTTTACTGATGTGATTCCTATCGCAGGAGATCATGTCACAAATGATATTGCACAAGCTTTAAGGACACCGCCCACTCAAGCTGAAACAATTAAACAAAGATATGGATGTGCAGTGAGCTCAATGACAAGACCAGAAGAAGTAATGATGGTTCCAGGAATGGGTGGAAGAGAAGAAAGAGAGCTTTCAAGACAGTCCCTAGCAGATGTGCTAGAAAGACGGTACGTTGAAATATTCAGTATGGCACAACAGAAACTTAGTATGAGCGGATTTGATGAAGTTATTCCAGCGGGCATAGTTCTTACAGGAGGTGCATCGAAGATTGAAGGAGCTCCAGAATTGGCCGAGGAAATATTTCATTCTCCAGTTCGTATGGGGTCTCCCCATTCCATTGAAGGATTTGCTGAAATCATCAATAACCCAATCTACGCAACATCAGTAGGTCTTCTACTATACGGACAAAAGCAGATGCAAGAGGATCATCTAAATTACATTCATAGAGATAAAAATATCCTTAATAGGATATCAAGATGGTTTGGTGGGAATCTTTAATTAATTAGAAAGAGAGGCTAGTTATGAGTGATTGGAAAATGATAGAGGAAGTCAAAGAAAACGCATCAATTAAGGTTATAGGAGTTGGTGGTGGTGGAGGTAATGCTGTGCAGCACATGGTAGATTCGGGAATAAAAGGAGCAGAATTTATTTCAGTTAATACTGATAAACAAGCGCTTGATAAGAATGATGCCGGCACTAAATTAATTTTAGGTAAAGAGATTACTGATGGGTTAGGTGCTGGTGCGAATCCTTCTATTGGAAGGGAGGCAGCCCTTGAAGATAGAGATAAGTTGAGAGAAATGTTGAAGGGCACAGACATGGTTTTCGTCACTGCAGGAATGGGAGGCGGAACTGGTACGGGCGCAGCACCTATTGTTGCACAAGTTGCGAAAGAGTTAGGCATATTAACGGTCGCTGTAGTAACTAAACCGTTCGAACTTGAAGGAGCAAAAAGAATGAAAATTGCTCAAGAAGGAATCAAAGAACTTGTTGAGGAAGTTGATTCCTTGATAACAATTCCTAATCAGAAGCTACTTGAAGTACTTGGCAAGGACTGCAGTATGTTGGAAGCTTTTAAGCAGGCTAATGATGTACTCGGTGGAGCTGTAAGAGGTATTTCAGATATTATAATAAGACCTGGACTCATAAATGTTGACTTCGCGGATGTAAAAACAGTCATGTCTGAAAAGGGAACTGCAATGATGGGGACTGGAACTTCAACTGGTCCTGACAGAGCTAGGATCGCTGCGGAGCAGGCCATTGCTAGTAAACTTCTAGAGGATATCAGCTTAAAAGATGCTAAAGGTGTTCTTGTAAATATAACTGCTGGTCCAGACTTATCTTTGGGCGAAATAGAATCAGTTGGTGATTGTATTAATGATTTTGCTTCTCCTGAAGCAATAATAGTTACAGGTACCGTATTAGATGAATCAGCTACCAATGATCTAACTGTAACGGTAATTGCAACAGGACTTAACTCCTCTGTTCAAACTGTATCTAACACAACTCAAAATGTTAGAGTTACAACTGAAAGAAAACCTTTGCCATTGAGCGATGCTGCGAAACAACTATTGGAAAATCCTCCTTCCGTAGAGAAAGTTACCAAAAAGACAGAGGATGAAGAGTATTTAGACATTCCTTCTTTTGTTAGAACCCAACTTGATTAGTTAGAGGGTAATGGCTAGCAAGATTCTCTACTCTTCGGGAAGAATTATTTCTATCCAATTAATATTGCTCTTTGGTTTCCTTGCCTTGATAGGAAGATTGATTTATCTACAAATATATCAAGATATATTTTTAGATGATCAAGTCTTTAATAGATTGGATTCGCAGTATTCCTTATTAGCACCTAGAGGAAAAATACTTGATAGAAATGATCGAGTTTTGGCCATGGACGTCAAAGGTTACAGTGTAGGAATAGATCTCGCAAAATTCAATTACCACAAGGACTCTATTTTTTTTCTAGCAAAGATCTTAGATAAAGATCCTAATGATTTAATGAGTAGGCTAAGAAATAAGTCCTCGGGTTACAAAGAAATAAAAAGAAATATCAACTACGCTACTAAAGAAGCACTTCAAGAGAAGAGGATTAAGGGCGTCTATTTCAGAGAAAACTTAAGAAGGAGTTACCCGGAAAAAGATATTAGTTCTCATATTGTTGGATTAACAGATACAGACAGGAAAGGTATCCAGGGAGTTGAACTTGTTTTTCATAATGAACTTCAAGGAGAAAAGGGTAGCTTCGTGGGCATCAAGGGATCTAAGAATACAAAACTCGAGGGAAATAGGATCGAAGCAATTCCCGGAGAAGATATCAAGTTAACAGTTGACTTGAATATTCAATCTATTGCTTATCATGAGCTAAATAAACAAATAAAGGAAACCAATGCAGCGGCCGGATCAATAGTAGTTATCGAGCCAAAATCAGGAGATATACTAAGCTTAGTCAATTATCCTTCATTCGATCCCTCAGATAGAAGAAACCTTAATGATATGGGTAATTTGAGAAACAGAGCTACTATCGATGTTTTTGAACCAGGCTCAGTTATGAAACCTCTTGCAATGTCAGCTATTATCGAATCAGGAAAAGTAGACATTTCAAAAAAGATAAATACTTCGCCTGGATGGATAGAGTTTGAAGGTTTCAAAACAAGCGATTTCAGAGATTATGGAATTTTGAATCCGTCACAAATAATTTCTTTATCAAGTAATGTTGGCATGGTTAAGCTTTGTGAAAAGCAAGACACAAAACATTTAATTAACTATTATAAAAAATTTGGGATTGGAAAATATCCAACTTCATTAATGATTCCAGCTAGAGAAGGCCATCTACCTCATGAATCACAATTCACTTTACGCGATAAAGTTAGTTCTTGTTACGGCTACGGAATAACTTTATCTGCATTACAAATCGCACAGGCGTATTCAGTTTTCGCAAATGATGGAAATTTTATAGAGTTAAATTTGTTCAAGGATCAATATGTTGGGGAAATACACAAACATCGCGCCATTGACTCTGAAACCAATAGATTAATTGTAGATATGTTGGTTGAAACAGTAAATTCCTCAAATGGTACTGCTTCTAAAGCACGTCTTAAGGATTTTGAGGTTGCAGGTAAAACAGGAACTGCGAAGGAAACTCTTGATGAAGTTAGTTCTTATACAAGCACCTTTGCAGGTTTTGTCCCATCTGATAATCCTGAATATTTAGCTGTAATTGTTCTCAGTGGATTAACTGGAGAAGATTACTCTGGAGGGAGAGTTTCAGCCCCAGTATTCTCCAAAATAATGAAGCAAATTTTTTTAATGAAGGATTTAGAAATCTGAATGAAGACCAGAGAATTCTTGAAGGAATCGATCCATCTCAAAAACTTTAGAGATATTGAGATTAAGAGCTTACATTTAGACAGCAGAGAAGTTACTAAGGGAGGTTTATTTTTTGCTCTAAAAGGAAAAGAAAGTGACGGGAATAATTTTATTAAATCTGCTTTAGACCAAGGTGCGTCAATGGTGATTTCAGATACCAGTGATACAGGAATCGAAGATGTGATACATCAAAAGGAGTTAAAAAAAAATATAGGAATTTTTGCATCTCGATTCTATGGCAACCCAAGTTCGAGGTTGAAGACCATATGCGTCACAGGAACAAATGGAAAAACTACTTGCGTTGAGAGCTTTGCAGCTATGAGCAACTTATTGAACAGAAAATGTGCTTTCATGAGCACTATAAATTATTCCACTGATGGTATTAATCTTAAAACTTCTCAACTAACCACTCCTGACCCTATAAGAGTTCAAAAAAATCTAAAGAGCGCGCTTGATGATAATGCAATATATCTTTCTATGGAGGCATCATCTCATGGACTTGATCAAAATAGATTGAATGGAGTTGATATTGACTATGCAATTCTGACAAGTTTTTCTCATGATCACCTTGATTATCACCTAGATCTGGAAAATTATAAAAGTTCAAAAGAAAAATTATTTCTGGATTTAAATCCAAAACAAAATGTAATTTGTATAGACAGCTCTTTTGGGAAGGAACTGTACAGCAAAGTTAAAGAAATAAATCCTTACACTTATAGCGTCTCCATCAAACAAGAAGCGGATTTTCAAGCCTCCTTCGAGAATATAAAAGATGGGTTGAAGGTAACCTTATGTGGCTTAGATCATAAATTTAATTTTGATTTAACAACAGTCTCTAGATATCTTGCTTCTAATGTGATTTGTTCGATTGCTGTATTAATGCTGGAAAATTTTGACCCTGCTTCAATCAAGTCTCTAACAAGAAAGATCGATTTTCCTCTCGGCAGGCTTCAAAAAATCGAGAAAGGTAATATTTCAATTTACATTGACTATGCTCATACCCCTGAAGCCTTAAAAAATACTCTTAAAGAAATAAAAAGATTTCATAATAATGATTTATGGTGTCTTTTTGGTTGTGGAGGCGACAGAGACAAGGAAAAAAGACCTCTCATGGGTGGTGCAGCAGAAAAATATTCGGATAAAGTGATACTAACTAATGATAATCCTAGAACTGAAGACGAAAACCAAATAATCAAAGATATTCTTTCCGGTATAAATAATAAAGATAAAACAATAATACAATTTGATAGAAGACGGGCAATTGAAATTGCTTTTTCCGGATTACAAAATAAAAATGGCGGAATTTTATTAATAGCCGGCAAGGGTCATGAAACACATCAAGAAATTAATGGTCGTTTCTTTGAGTTTAGTGACATAGATATAGTCAAATCTTTGTAAATCAGTAAACATGAACTTAATTGACCTATCAGAAATTTCAAACGGAAAACTTTTCGGCGATTCGCTCGAAGTTAATAGTTTCAGTATAGATACCAGGACAATCCAATCAAATGATGTTTATATTGCTCTTAGAGGCGAAAACTTTGATGGACATGACTTTGTATTAGATGCAAAAGAAAAGGGAGCTTGCGCAGCTGTCCTCGAAAGACCCACTGAATTAAATATCCCCCACCTAATTGTTCACGATACATATAAATTTTTAGAAAAAGTTGCGATACACAACCGAAGAAAATTTAATGGTAAATTAATTGGTATAACAGGAACAAACGGCAAAACTAGTACGAAGCAAATTGTTGCTAATCTTTTAAACAGAAAGGGACCATGTCATAAAACAATTGGCAACAAGAATAACCAGATAGGTGTCCCATTCACTTTACTGAATCTTCAACCAAAACATGATTTTTCAGTAGTTGAGATTGGTACGAGCGAGCCTGGGGAAATAGAGATTCTTAGAGAGATGGCGCAACCTCATATGTCAGCTATAACTAATGTTTCAATGGGCCATCTTGAGGGATTGAAGGATACAGAGTCCATCGCGAAGGAGAAAGGGAATATACTCAATTTTAAGAATGATGAAGGTGTGGCCTTTCTGCCAAGAGATTCTGAATTCTATGAATACTGGTTGGAGAATACTAACGCCAGAGAAACATTTAGTTTCGGCTTTCATTCTGAGTCAGATTTTAAAGTTTCAAATATCAAAATTGACATTGTGAAGAATAGTACTTGTTTTGATTTAAGCTACGAAAATAAGATAGGGAAATTTTCTATGAATGGTATCAGTCAATACAATTCACTAAATGCTGCTCTGTCTATTGCTGTAGCTCTAAAATGCGATGTCCCTATGACTGAAATTCGTCAATCTCTGTTGGAAATTGATTTACCAGAGAGAAGGTTAAACGTTTCTCCAGCGTTAAAAGGATCTATCCTAATTGATGATTCTTACAATTCGAATCCTGCATCGATGAAGAACGCTCTTGATTCGTTAGAAAATGCAGAGGGCCAAAAGATATGTGTTATGGGATCTATGAAAGAACTTGGATCAAAATCAAAGCAAATTCATAAGGATGTATATAATTACGCCAAAAAAAAAGTAGATATGATCTTTTGTATGGGCGATGAGTGGTCAGGATGCAGTGAAGACAAAAATTTCAAAATTTATAAGAATCATGAAGAGATATATAAACACTTAATAAATATATTAGATAAAAACACTATAATATTGGTCAAGGGATCACGATCTACCAAAATGGACAAATTAGCCGATAAACTAAAACCTTAATGCTCTTACCTTTATTTGAATATCTATCTGAATTTTTTGGACCGTTTCGTGTCGTAGAATTCTTATCAACAAGAGCAATCTTGGCAACATTAACATCACTCTTCTTTTCTTTGATATTAGGACCTAAATTTATCAACAAAATGAAGGATATTCAGGTTGGTCAAGTTGTAAGAGCTGAGGGTCCTGAAACTCACTTATCAAAACAAGGAACACCTACTATGGGTGGGACTTTAATTTTGAGCTCAATTTTTTTGAGCGTTATCTTATGGGGTGATCTGGAGAATAGGTATCTTTGGGTAGCCTTTTTAACTGCAATGTCTTTTGGAGTGTTAGGCTGGGTAGATGATCGATTGAAGATTAAACATAAGTCAAGCGATGGTTTATCAGCTTGGAGCAAAATATTTTGGCAATCATTGATAGCTATCATGGCTTGTTCTTTTCTTTATCTATCACAAGAAAATGTTGCCGAAACTAGCCTAATAGTCCCCTTTTTTAAGGAAATATCTATTCCCTTAGGTTTAGGTTTTATCCTTCTGTCTTATTTGGTAGTGATCGGAACCAGTAACGCAGTAAATTTGACTGATGGATTGGATGGTCTAGCCATTTTGCCGTGTGTTATGGTTGCAGCTGGATTAGGGATTATTGGCTATTTAGCGGGTAATGCGATTTATTCTGATTTTTTAAACATTCCTTATTTGCCTGGAACAGGGGAGATGATTGTTTTTTGCGGAGCGCTTGTTGGATCTGGCATAGGCTTCTTGTGGTTTAATACTTATCCAGCTCAAGTCTTTATGGGTGATGTTGGTTCATTGTCTCTAGGTGCGGCTCTGGGAATTGTTACAGTTATCATACGGCATGAATATGTATTGTTGGTAATGGGTGGTTTATTTGTCATAGAAGCATTATCAGTAATTGTTCAGGTTTCTTCATTCAAACTCACAGGAAAAAGGGTATTCAATATGGCGCCTTTGCATCATCATTATGAACTTAAAGGATGGCCTGAACCCAGGGTTATTGTAAGATTTTGGATCATAACCTTTATGCTTGTTTTGCTTGGATTAGCTCTTTTGAGGCTCAGATAAATTCCGTGCAAAAGAAAATACCATTGGTTGTCGGATTTGGTATAACAGGAAAATCCCTAATTAATCACCTTTCAAAGTCTCATAAAGAGTTATACCTCATTGAAGATTCGGCAGATAACTTTGATTTCGGTAAATCATTGAATGACAAACTAAATCTTATAGTTAACCCCGTTATTGATGAGAAACTTTTTAACAAGGTATCTGAAATTTATTCAAGCCCTGGTATACCCGAAGATCATATAGTTTTAAGCATGGCTAATGAAAACAAAATAAATGTTTTGTCTGACATAGAAATATTCTTGAAGAAAACTCAATGTGTAAAGATCTTAGTAACAGGCACCAATGGAAAAACATCAACGTGTTTAATTTTAAAAACTCTTCTTCAATCTCTTTTCCCTAATTTAAATATAGAAGCTTTGGGGAATATTGGCTTCCCTGTTCTTGACTACATGGATAAAAATCTGGATATCGCAATAATTGAAATTTCTAGCTTTCAATTAAAACTCATAAAAGAAATTGAATATGATTTTGGCATTTTGCTAAATATCGCAGAGGATCACTTGGACCGACATGCAAATTTTGAGGAATATAAAGAATTGAAATACTCTGTATTGAAAAATGCTGTTTACGGGGTTTCTTTTGAATCTAAAAATCCATTTAAGAATGATCATAGAAACTTCAAAGATAAACAGTTAAGTTCAGATATATTAGAAATGCCTTGCTTTAGGTATTGGCCATCACACGATTTAGAAAATTTGAAAGCCGCCTTAGAGGTCGTGAGCATATATTGTGAGAAATATTCTGACTTTTCTTTCCTAGAAGTTGAATTGAAATCCTTTTTAGAAAAAGCATTTTCAGATTTTAATAGGCCATCTCATAGGTTCGAGCTATTGGAAAAGATTAACGGAATCAATTTCATAAATGATTCAAAGGCGACTAATTTGAGTTCGATGTTAATGGCTATTGATGCCACATCAAGTATTTCAAAAGAGGGTAACATCTATTTGGTATGTGGTGGAGATTTGAAAAACCAGAATCTGACGACGATCGATCTTGACCCATTAAGAAAAGTAAATAAGGCAATAATTTATGGAAAAGACAAGCATAAAATGAGTCAATCATTTGCCAGTTATACAGATTCTTTGACGGCCGACGACCTAATACAAGCTACAAAGCTCGCTATAGAGCACTCGAGTTGCGAGGATTATGTGTTACTTTCTCCAGCATGCTCAAGCTTAGATATGTTTAAAGACTATGCAGAGAGAGGAGACATTTTTAAAAATTATGTAAGAAACTTAAAAAGCAATGAATCTTAAACTTTTCGAAAATTTTGATTATTTAAAAATTGACTTCTTCTTATTGGCTTTATTTGCTTCATTAAGCCTTTTTGGCCTGATCATATTGGCTTCAGCCTCAGTTAATTTCTCAGATTCAATATACGGTAATCCATCAGCGATCTTTAACAGGCAATTAATTTATTATCTTTTAGGTTTAATGGGCTTATTTATTTTTTTTGTATTACCTTTAACCTTTTGGACAACATATGATCGTTTATTTATAACGCTTGGCTTCTTTTTACTTCTTTTAGTTTTTATACCAGGAGTTGGACTTGAGGTTAACGGAGCAAACCGATGGATAAGGGTTGCAGGATTTGGATTGCAACCATCGGAAGTTATGAAATTTTTGAGCATCCTTTATGTAGCTTCATACTCTGTCAGGAGAATAAAAGAAATTCAGTCTCATTGGTTAGGGTTTTTCCGACCAGCATTGATTATAGTTAGTATTATCTCTGTAATTCTTATTCAGCCTGATCTAGGTTCATCGGCCGTAATATTTGCCTCCGTTCTTGGTGTTTTATATGTTGCTGGAGTGAAAATGAGACAGTTTTTTATAGTCGCAATGCTTGGTTTACTTGCGGTTGCATTAATGATTTTTTTTGTGCCTTGGAGGTGGGAAAGAATCATTTCTTTCATTGATCCATGGAGTGATCCTTGGGGAAGTGGTTATCAGCTTACTCTATCTCTTATGTCTATGGGGCGAGGAGATTGGTTTGGCGTGGGACTTGGTCAAGGTCTTATGAAGATGGGATATCTACCGGATGCGCATACAGACTTTATATTTTCTGTGATTGTAGAAGAGTTAGGAATACTAGGAGGCTTTGCAATTATCTCTTTATTATTTGGCTTATCCTTTAGAATTTTTTTTATTGGAAGAGAGTCTCTTGTTAGAAAAAATTTTTTCGGGTTTTATTTTTCTTATGGAGTTGCTCTGCTTCTTGGTTTGCATACTTTTATCAATGTTGGAGTGGCATGTGGTCTCTTGCCCACTAAAGGTCTAACTTTACCGCTGATAAGTGCCGGCGGAACTAATCTGATTATCGTATGTCTTATGATCGGACTTATACTAAGAATAGACTACGAAAATAAAATTTCTATGCCAGTTCCAATTATCAAAAGGACTGCGAAACTCTAATGAATATTTTGATCGTTGCAGGCGGAACCGGTGGTCATGTTTATCCTGCACTGAGCATAGCGAAAGAATTCAATCAAAAGGGTTACAAAATTTCATGGATAGGAAAAAAAGATAGTCTTGAGGAGAGTATTTGTATTGAAGAACAATTTTCATTTAATGCTCTAAAATCAAAAGGCTTTCAAGGTAAGAGCTTTTTAAAAAAAATTAACTCGCTTTATTTTTTTATTCTGAGTCTATTCGCAAGTTTTTTTATCATTCGCAAAATAAGGCCAGATTTCATAGTATCTACTGGGGGTTATACCTCCTTGGCCCCGAGTATTATCGGCTCTCTATTTTGTCCATTATTTATCCATGAACAGAATAGTGTCGCTGGGTTAACGAACAAAATATTGCACAGATTCTCAAAATTAACTTTTGAAGCATTTCCTAATACATTTAATACTCTCAAACCTAAGCTTAGGTTTGTCGGAAATCCTGTAAGAGAAGAAATTTTAGGAAATTTAAAAAACACAGATACGAACGAATCAATATTTAAAATTCTTGTCCTGGGTGGTAGTCAAGGATCGAAGCAAATCAATGATATTCAAAAAGAAATTTTAACTAATGAAAAAATTCCTCCTCATTGGTCATTTATACATCAAGTAGGAAAGCTAGAATCTACTGAGCTTCGTTTAGCATATGAGTGTTCAGGGATAAAATTTGAAATCAAAGAATATATCGATGACATGGGAGAGGCATATAATAATTGCGATATTGTTATTTCTCGATCTGGTGCAATGACAATAAGCGAAATATGCGCTTCCGGAAGGCCGTCAATACTTTTACCTTTGCCTTGGTCATCAAATAATCATCAATATCATAATGCAAAGTTTCTAAAAGATAGAGGAGCTGCAGAGTTAACTGACCTTAGCGTTTCCAGTTATAAAGACCTTTTTGAGCTATTAATTGAGATCGAAAGAGATCATAATAAAAGATTAAAAATGGCTGATAATGCCACAGCGGTTTTTCCAAAAGGCACTTCAAAAAAAATCTTCAAATCAATAAATGAATCTCTCTCAATACAGACTCAATAAAATCCATTTTATAGGTATTGGAGGTAGTGGTATGAGCGGTATCGCCGAAGTATTAAATAATCTTGGCTATGTAGTCTCGGGTTCAGATACTAATTCATCAGAAAACACCGCTAGACTCGAAAAGATGGGTATTGATATTTCTTATGATCATAAAGCGAAAAATTTAGATTCAGTAGATATGGTTGTGAAGTCGACAGCTATTGCTGAAGATAATCCTGAATTAATAGAAGCTCGAAGAAAATTTATACCCATCCTTGCACGCGCGGAGATGCTTTCCAGTCTTATGAATAATAAGAGAGGTGTAGCAATTGCTGGTACTCACGGCAAAACCACTACCACTAGCCTCGTTGCTTCAATAATGAGTGATGCTAATCTCGATCCAACTTTCATTAATGGTGGAATAATTAAAAGCATAAACTCTAACGCGCAGCTAGGCCAAGGAGAGTATTTGATTGCTGAGGCTGATGAAAGCGATAAGTCATTTTTACTTTTGCAACCTTCTATATCGATAATTACAAATATTGAACCTGATCATTTGATCAATTACGACAATGATTTTGGTAATCTGAAAGAGGCCTTTTTAGGCTTTATAAAGAATCTTCCTTTTAATGGAGTTTCAATCGTTTGTGGAGACGACAAAGTAGTAAATGAAATTAAAAATCAATTTCAACGAAATCACATAAGTTATGGCTTTGATTTATCCAATGATTTCGTCATCTCTGATTATGAGACTGATGGTTTAAAGTCTACTTTCAAGATTAAATGGGGTTCAGAAGTTCTTGAATTAACTTTAAACATGTTGGGTAGGCATAATGTTCTGAATGCTTCTGCTGCAGCTATATTGTGTATGCAAGAGGGTATTAGCACAGAAATTATCAGGGAATCACTAGAAAACTTCATGGGAATTGATAGAAGAATGCAAATTTTGGGAGAAAAACAATCAAGAAAATTTCGTTCTCTATATATCGATGATTACGGCCATCATCCCACCGAGATAAAAAATACTATCAAAGCAGTTAGGGAATCTTATCCAGATTTTAGATTAAAGATGATTTTTCAGCCCCACAGGTTCACGAGAACTAATGACTTATATAAGGAATTTGTTGAGGTTCTCAAAGAGGTTGATGAACTAACTCTTTTGGATATTTACTCGGCAGGAGAAAATGAAATTGAAGGCATTAGCAGTTCCAATATAAAGAAATCACTTGAGGAACAGGGTTATTTAAGCGCTGAGCTATTATCTGATAAAGAATTGGTTATTAAAAAATTACATGAGGATACCGATTCTAATGATGTTTTTATTTTTCAAGGTGCTGGTGATATTTCTTCAATTAGTCAGTATGTAGCAAAAAATTTTTTTTAGTATGAGCGATGTTGAAATTCTCAAACAAAAAAGAATATTAGTTTTGTATGGCGGGTGGTCAGCAGAGAGAGAAATTTCTTTGAAGTCTGGTTCTGCTGTTTCACATTCTCTGCAAAGTCAGGGTATAGAGCATACGCAATTGGATTTAAAATCAGAGGATGATGCTAAGCGCATATCGGAAGATTATGACATTGCTTTCATTGCTTTACATGGGAGAGGTGGAGAAGATGGTTTTATTCAAAAGGTTCTGAGTTCAAAGAATATCCTATTCACTGGGAGTGATTCTGAATCGTGCAAAACCTCTCTTAACAAAATTGAGAGTAAAAAGATTTGGAGAGACTTATTACTTCCAACTCCAGATTTTGTTGAAATCGTAAATGCTCGCCAGACAAATATGAAATTAACACCTCATTTATCAGGCGAAGAGGATATTACTGCGCTCGATAAAACATTTGTGGTTAAACCTGCAAACGAAGGCTCTAGCTTCGGTATATCAATCGTCAGACCGGGCGAAGGCAGTTTAGAGAGTGCAATGCTTCATGCTTCTGAATTCGATTCCTCTGTAATTGTGGAAGCGTATGTTGAAGGAAGAGAATTAACAGTTTCTATTTTAGGCAATGATGTTTTCCATCCAATACTCATAAATCCAGCAGGAGACTTCTATGATTACGATTCAAAGTACTCCAACTCCGGAACTCAATATGTAAAAGCAGATATTAAAGGAGATAAGCTAAAAGAAATAAAAGATTATGCATGGCACGCATTCAGCTCATTAGGATGCTCAAATTGGGGAAGAGTTGATTTTATTGAAGACGAAAATGGAAACTTTCAAATAATTGAAGTGAATACCGTCCCTGGGTTAACCGAAACAAGCTTATTTCCAAAAGCAGCTGCTTACGCGGGCTTGTCATTTGATGAGGTTATTACTAAAGTTCTTCTTTTATCTTGCAAACAAGATAACTTGTAAATAAAATGCCAGCCTCCTTGCTCTACATCAATGGATGAGAGCTTATATTCACGAGGATAAATATGAGAAATTACGAAATAGTATTCTTAGTTCACCCCGATCAAGCTGATCAAACTTCTTCCATTATTTCTAAATTAGATAAGATCGTTAAAGATTCAGGTGGTAATGTTCACCGTTCTGAAAATATTGGAAATAGAAAATTAGCTTATCCCATACAAGATCAATTCAAAGCTAGTTATGGACTTCTCAATGTAGAATGCAATCAATCTGCCATAGACGAAATTAAAAGTTCCTTTAGATTCAATGATTCTATAATCAGAAATTTAGTTTTGAGTGTAAAAAAAGTACATAAAGACACATCAGCACTGCTTACTCAAACTAAAGAGGAAAATGAAAAAGATTCCTACCAAGAAGCTAGAGAGGCAGCCAACAAAGAAGTGGAACAAGAAGCACAGGATGCAGCTAAGACCTCTTCAAAAGACGTTTCTACTGATACTTCTGAAGAAAAGGTAGTTGATGATGTCAAAGAAAGTCCGTCTGAGGAGATAAACTAATGGCAAAGAAGCAAAAGAAAAATTTTAAGCGTAAAACTGATTTTGATAACAGACCAAAGTACTGTAAATTCTCCTCTCTTGGTATCGAAGAAATAGACTTCAAAGATATTAAATTACTCAAAGAATATATTACAGAGACTGGTAAAATAATTCCTGCAAGAATGACCGGTACTTCTGCAAAATATCAAAGGCAACTTAACAAGGCAGTAAAGAGGGCAAGACATCTTGCCTTGCTACCTTATACAGACTCTCATTACAATTAAACTATGGAAGTAATACTATTAGAGAAAGTCGCCCAACTTGGCGATCCAGGCGACTTGGTAAATGTAAAAGCCGGTTATGGAAGAAACTTTCTGATACCTTCCGGTAAAGCAGTTAGGGCCGATGAAAAAAACAAAGCAGAATATGAAAAAAGAAGGGAAGCTTTATTATCTGCCGAAGCTGACAGAAAAGAGTCTGCATTACTCGAAGCAGAAAAGATGCAATCATTATCAATAACTATTTCTGCCCAAGTTTCAGATGAAGGCACTCTCTACGGATCAATAGGTACCCGAGAGATAGCTGAATCTCTTGAAGAACAAGGCTTTGCGATTGAGAAAAGCTCAGTAAGATTACCTGAAGGTGTCCTCAAAGAGACGGGAGAATATAATGTTGATATAGAACTTCATCCTGAGGTTATATCTACAATTTCTGTCCAGATTATCTCTTCAGAGGAATCTTAAAAAGTCACTTGTTTTAAACATCCAGCAATGGGAGAATTGATGTCTTCACCTAACAATAGTTATGGCATCAGAAAATTTATCAAATAGAGAACTACCTTACTCGACAGAGGCTGAGAAAGCTGTTTTGGGCGGTATTATGCTCAAAAACGAAACTTGGGATGTAGTTTCTGATCTAGTTAAAGAGGATGACTTCCATAAAGAAGAGCATAGACTGATATTTAGAACTATTAATGATCTTCAAGATGCAGGAAAACCAGTTGATGTAATCACTGTTCAGGAAGCAATCGAAGGTAATGGCGATCTTCCAAAGCTTATAAATTCAGGAGGCAAGGACTATTTGGCACTTCTTGCAAGAGAAACGCCTAGTGTAGCCAATATTCAAAGCTATGCCGATATCATCAAACAAAGGTCAAATTTGAGGCGTTTGATAGTAGCTGCAGACAATATCTCCAAAATTGCTAAAGAGTCTGATGCGTCTGGAAGTGATAGGATAATTGACGAAGCAGAAGAAAAAATTCTAAGTTTAAGAGATGATTTAAATAGGTCTGTAGGTCCTAAACAGGTGAAAGATCTCCTAGGTCAGGTTTATTACGATATTCAGGAATCTGCAGAGAGTGGCAATTCGCTAGTAGGGGTCAGCACTGGTTTTACAGAGATTGACGAAGTTACACTAGGATTTCAAAAATCGGATTTGATTATAATTGCCGGAAGACCATCCATGGGAAAAACAGCTTTTGCTTTCAATATTGCTGAAAATGTTGCTAGACAAACAGATCAAACAGTTCTGCTTTTCAGCATGGAAATGTCATCAGAACAAGTTGTAAGACGATTTATTTCGAGTATTTCAGGTATTGACCTGCAAAGATTGATGAGAGGCCAACTAGAGGAGAATGATTGGAAAGGTATAGATGACGCTTTATCACTACTAAACAAAAAAAATATCTTGCTTGATGATACGCCAGCGCTCTCTCCCTCTGAGATAAGAGCTAGATCGAGAAGGGTAAAAAGAGAGAATGATGACTTGGCTATGATAGTTATCGATTATCTTCAACTTATGCAGGTTCCAGGAAGAGGAGATAATAGAGTTGCTGAAATAAGTGAAATAAGCCGCTCTCTAAAAGCCTTGGCAAAAGAACTTAATGTTCCAGTAATAGCTCTCTCTCAACTAAATAGAGCAGTAGAATCTAGACCTAACAAGAGACCAATACTAGCTGATTTAAGAGATTCCGGGGCAATTGAACAAGATGCTGACGTGATAGCTTTTTTGTATAGACATTCTTATTACGATGACACAGATCTTGAAAGCAAAGGTAAGGCTGAAGTTAATATAGCAAAACAAAGAAATGGACCAACAAAGGCTGTTCCTGTTGCATTTATTGAAGACACAGCTACTTTTAAAAATCTTGCGCGAAATGATAGATTTCCTCCTCAATATTTCGAGGATAGTGATGATCAATTCCCAACCTAATAAAATTTTAGAATGTTGCTAAATCAAACAAAAAAATGAAAGTTAAATATACTGAAGATACGCCGAGAAAAATCCGAGACTACGAAGAGTCTGAGCCTGAGTTGACTGCTGAAGAAGTAGAGGATATTGCAGAAATTTTTAGAACACCATTAACAGGTACTTATAATTGGGATTATTCTGTTCAAGATAATAGGATCGCAAAATTATATGAACTAGGAAAAAAACTCAATTGGAATGTCTCAATGGATATTGATTGGGATAGGCCTCTAGTTGAATCGGAAGACATTCCTCAAATGTTTTGGGACGAATATCCGCCTTATAAAAAACTTAGTATTGAGCAGAAAAGAGAGTTTCTGAGACATAGAGGGGCAAGTCAATTTAGTCAATTTCTTCATGGAGAACAGGGTGCACTCTTAGTAGCATCACAACTAGTCTCATGTGCTCCTACTTATCAGGCAAAACTTTACGCAGCTTCTCAGGCTTTCGATGAAGCCAGACATGTTGAAGCTTTTACCAAGTATATTCAGAAAAGATCAAAGCTTATGTATCCAGTTGGGTCAGGACTTAAAAGTCTTTTAGATAAGATACTTACTGATGAGAGGTGGGATCTTAAACTTATTGGTATGCAAATAATTATCGAAGGTTTAGCCCTAGCGGCTTTTAATACAGCAAAAGCTGTAACACCTGATCCTGTTTTGAGAGATATCCTGCACTTGATTATTAGAGATGAGGCGAGACATGTAACATTTGGAGTAAATTATCTTGAAGACTTTATAGAAAATCTTACTGAAGAAGAAAGAGAAGATAGGGCTATGTTCGCATATGAGGCTTGTGTCATAAGTAAGGAGAGACTCTTTCCAACTGATGTCTTCAGGAAGTTTGGTTGGGATGAAGACGAAGCAAGACAATTTTCAAATAAGGCAGGATTTGCAACTGAATTCCAACGACTTCTTTTTTCAAGAGTTGTGCCAAATCTTTCAAGAATTGGTCTTCTAACTGATAAAGTCAGACCTCTTTACGACAAATTGGGTGTTTTAGAGTTTGAATCGCATTCTCCGGACGGTGATATTTCTTGGGCTGAGTTAGAAAAACCACTCGATCTTTCTGCTTAAATTTATAATTATATTGTTCACTTGACTGGATTTTGTTAATCTGTAATCCCATCGTTAAGAAGTTATTTTTAAGCAAGCTTCAAATGATTATTAGATGGGAAATAAGCAAACAAGATTTATATTCGTAACTGGTGGAGTGGTTTCCTCTTTGGGGAAGGGGATTGCTTCAGCTTCTTTAGGATCTTTATTAGAAAGTAGAGGATTATCAGTCACGATTCTTAAATTAGATCCTTACATCAACCTTGATCCAGGCACTATGAGCCCATTTCAACATGGAGAGGTTTTTGTTACAGAAGACGGCTCTGAAACAGATCTTGACCTTGGATATTACGAAAGATTTTTGAATTCTAAAATGTCAAAATCTAATAATTTCACTACTGGACAAGTTTATGAAGAAGTTCTTCGAAGAGAGCGTAAAGGTGATTACCTAGGTGGAACCGTCCAGGTAATACCTCATATTACAGATGAGATAAAAAGAAGAGTAGTTCAAGGAGCAGGTAATTCCGATATAGCGATTGTTGAAATAGGAGGGACAGTCGGAGATATAGAGTCTCAGCCATTTCTAGAGGCTATTAGGCAAATGAAAATTGAAATGCAACCGCAACACACCTTATTTATGCATTTAACACTACTCCCTTATTTGCAATCTGCTGGAGAAACCAAAACTAAGCCTACTCAAAGATCAGTAAAAGAAATGTTATCTCATGGTTTACAACCAGATATCTTAATTTGTAGATCTGATGAGCCCATGGAAGATGAAGAGAGAAGAAAAATTGCATTATTTACAAACGTAAAGGAACATTCTGTCATTTCAATGCCTGATGTAGATACCATCTACAAGATACCTTTATTACTTAATGATCAAAAGGTAGATGAAACTATTCTGGGTAAGCTTGAATTGAAGTCATCTAAGAAGCCTAATTTAAGTGATTGGAAAAAAGTTATCAAAGAAGACCTTGAACCAAAAGATTCAGTAAAGATTTCCATGGTCGGGAAATATACTGAACTTGCAGATGCCTATAAATCTTTAAACGAAGCTCTCAAGCATGGTGGTTTTAAGAACAACCTCAAAGTAGACATAGACTATGTTGACTCGGAGAAATTAAATTCAAAGAACGTCAATAGCAAACTAAAAGATTCTGACGCAATTCTTGTGCCTGGCGGATTTGGTGAGAGAGGTATTGAAGGAATGATATGTGCAGTAAAGTTCGCACGTACAAAGCTAGTTCCATACCTGGGAATTTGTCTAGGAATGCAAATTGCTGTAATTGAATTCGCAAGAAACGTTGCGAAAATGAGACTTGCAAATAGTACTGAATTTGATGCCGAGACAAAATATCCAGTCGTTGGCCTTATCAGTGAGTGGCTTGACTCTGAAGGTTCGGTAGAAAAAAGAGACTCTAACTCTGATCTTGGCGGAACCATGCGACTGGGATCTCAAGAATGTGTTTTAAAGAAAGATTCATTGACAAGGAAAATGTACAAAGCGTCAAAGATAATGGAAAGGCATCGTCATAGATATGAAGTGAATAATAATCACATTGATTTCTTAATGAGCAAAGGGCTTCAGGTGGCTGGTAAATCCTCTGATAAAATGCTTGTAGAGGTTATAGAATTAGGTGACCACCCCTGGTTTGTAGGTTGTCAGTTTCATCCAGAATTTACCTCCGATCCTCGAAAAGGACATCCACTTTTTACAGGTTTTGTGAAAGCGGCAAAACAAAATAAGATTAAACAATGAAAACTGTAAAAGTTGATCAAATAGAGATAGCAAACAATAAACCTTTTGTTCTCATTGCAGGTCTTAATGTACTAGAAGACGAAAAAACTATTGAGAAAGTGGTTTCAAGTTGTGTTAAAGCTACTACTGAGCTTAACATTCCCTATATTTTCAAAGCTTCCTATGACAAAGCAAATAGGTCGTCTATAAATTCTTATAGAGGTCCTGGAATTACAAGGGGTCTTGAGATCCTTTCAGAGATCAAAAAAGATTATAACGTTCCTATTATTTCGGATATACACAATACAGATGAGGCGCAACAAGCATCAGAAGTTTTAGACATAATACAAATACCCGCTTTTCTTAGCAGACAAACTGATTTGATTGAGGCTGCATGCAAAACTAACTTACCTATCAATATAAAAAAAGGTCAATTCTTGGCGCCTGCAGACATGTTAAACATTATTACAAAATGTAATCACTTTAATAACGAAAATGTACTTATTTGTGAAAGAGGCACTTCCTTTGGTTACAACAACTTAGTGGTGGATATGCTTGGCATGGTCGAACTTAAAAAAGCAGATATACCTCTTATTTTTGATGTAACTCATTCTTTGCAAAAACCTGGCGCCTTAGGAGACAAAGCAGATGGCAGAGGTGGAAG
The DNA here is from genome assembly GCA_902630715.1 of uncultured SAR86 cluster bacterium. GTDB lineage: Bacteria > Pseudomonadota > Gammaproteobacteria > Magnimaribacterales > Magnimaribacteraceae > Magnimaribacter. Next base: position 57,712 of record CACOVO010000007.1, read on the forward strand.
TGCATTAGATTTAGCCAGAGCAGGGATGTCTTTAGGCTTAGCAGGATTATTTTTAGAAACACATCCCAATCCAGATGAAGCTCTTTGTGATGGTCCTTGTGCCATTCAATTAGACCAACTTGACGACTTTTTGAACAAAATAAAGAGGCTTGATAACCTGATAAAATCTTTTGATGAATAGAAGCCTATGAAAATTAAGCATATAGAAGGTTTTGAGGTTATTGATTCAAGGGGCAATCCAACAGTCGGAGCAAGAGTAACTTTAGAAAATGATGTTCAAGGTTTAGCTCTGGTGCCTTCAGGTGCCTCTACGGGACAACATGAAGCAAATGAAAAAAGAGATGAAGAAGAGAATAGATATTTTGGTAAGGGAGTCTTAAAAGCTGTTGAATCCATTCAAAAAGAGATTTCTCCCCTTTTAAAAGGAAGGGATTCCGAAGACATATTATCTAATGATTTGTTGATGATTGAAAAAGACGGATCTTCCAACAAAAGTAATTTCGGTGCCAATGCTATTCTTGCTGTTTCACTTGCTGCAACAAAAGCAGCGGCTCAATCAAAAAATTTATCGCTTTATAGATTTATAAATGAAAAATATTCTGAATTTTGTAATGAAAAGATCGATACAAATCTACCTATTCCAATGATGAATATCCTTAACGGCGGAGCTCATGCAGATAACCCGATTGATTTTCAGGAATTTATGGTTCAACCAAGAGGCTTTGAGTCCTTCTCTGAATCACTGAGGGCAGGCATAGAAATCTTTCATACACTCAAGAATATTTTACAATCTAAAGGTCTAAATACTGCAGTTGGAGATGAAGGTGGTTTTGCACCAAATTTGAAATCTCCCGAAGAGGCACTAGATTTGATAATTCAATCTATTGAGAGAGCAGGATTCAGTCCTGGAGATCAAGTAGGATTATGTATTGATGTTGCTGCAACGGAATTCTACAAAGACTCAGTCTACAAACTTGATGGCATGAAAGAACAATTTTCTTCTTCCGAAATGATAGATTACTTAGTGGAGCTTTGCTCTAAATATCCGATAAGTTCTATTGAAGATGGGCTTGATGAGGATGACTGGGATGGATGGGCACAACTTAATCAATCTATAGGCTCTAATGTACAACTAGTAGGTGATGACTTATTCGTAACTAATACTGAGAGAATTTTAAAGGGCGTACAACTAGGATCGGCAAATTCGGTTTTAGTAAAAGTTAATCAGATTGGCACCCTTTATGAGACATTTAAGTCGATAAATACATCAGTAAAAAATAGTTACAAAACTGTAATCTCGCATAGATCTGGAGAAACTGAAGATACATTTATTGCTGACCTAGCCGTAGGAGTAGGTTCAGGGCAAATAAAAACTGGTGCTCCATCACGTTCTGATAGAGTTGCTAAATATAATAGGTTGCTGATGATTGAGCTGGAGTCAGATATATGCATGAGCTCTTGAAAAACAGTCTGAAATTTTTCAAAAATCATACTTTGTATATTCTATGCATAATTCTTTTAGGTTCGATTATTTTTGCAACTCAATATCAGTATTGGTTCGGAGACTATAATAGAAGTGATTTAGAATCTTTAAAGAAACAAATATCTAAAGTAGAAATTGACATAGATGCTATCACTCGAAAAAACGAAGCATTAATTGCTGAG
>CACOVO010000008.1 GCA_902630715.1 uncultured SAR86 cluster bacterium
GCACCTTTACTATTTAGTCCAAAAATGAGCATGACTGAGTTAGCTGGAAACCTTAGAACTCTAGAAGACGAAGGTGTAGACAGAAATTTAGCGAGAATAGAATTTCAAAATAGCCCTCTCTACACTGGCTTACTTACCGATGATAAAGCTAACTATACGGCCATGCAGCTTTTATTAGAAGATGATATCGAATATACGGAGGCAATAAATACTCGATATCAAGTTTTAGAAACAATAGCATCTGAGGATTATTTTCCAGGAGTTCATGATAAACAACTGCAGGAAGTTAACGAAAAAATTAAGATTCTCAATGTTGATGCGTCAGTCCGGAGAGATAACTTGGTTGCCTCTGTCAGAGAGACGATGGATGATTTTGTAAATGATGGCGATGTTTACCTTGGTGGAACTGCAATGATAGCCTCAGATATGATCAGTTTTATCAAAAGTGACCTTCAATACTTTGCATTAGGTGTTTTGATTATGTTTATTATTACTCTTGGGGTCATATTCAGAAGACTGCGTTGGGTAACCATGCCTCTTGTCTCAAGCGCATTGATAGCATTATTTGTAATTGGCTTTCTTGGATGGATGGATTGGAGGGTGACCGTAGTGTCTTCAAACTTTATTTCTTTGCTGCTGATTATTTCAATTTCTCTTACTATACATTTGATAGTCAGGTATCAAGAATTAAACGAATCCTTACCGAAACTGAATAAGCAAGAATTAGTTTCACTTACCATAGAGCAAATGTTAAAACCATGTTTCTATACCGCTTTAACTACCATTATTGCTTTCGCATCTCTGAGCGTAAGTGAAATAAAGCCTGTTGTTGATTTTGGAAAAATGATGGTTGCAGGAATATTTTTTGCTTTTATATTTTCTTTTGTACTCTTTCCTGCTTTTGTGCTTCTTTTTACGTCAAAGGAATCCTCTGAATCTAGAGATTTTAGCAAAGGAGTTACGGTCGTATTCTCATCTTTGACTGAAAAAATTGGTAACCTCATAACATTACTTGCCCTGATTCTGCTTGGGGCGTCGATATATGGTATCAATCAGTTAACAGTTGAAAATAGGTTTATTGATTACTTCAAACCCTCTACTGAAATATACAAAGGAATGGACTTATTAGACACAAAATTAGGTGGAACGGCCCCATTAGACATCATTATTAATGCACCTGAAGGCTGGGAAGATGATCTTCAAGAGGAAAGTTTTGATGATGATTTTGGATTTGAAGATGATTTTGGTGACGAGAATGAAACAAGAAATGGTTACTGGTGGAATACTATTTCCTTAGATAAGCTCGAAGAAGTTCACGACTATGTAGAGTCATTACCAGAAATAGGGAAAGTCCTTTCCGTAGCAAGTGGGATAAAAGTAGCTCGCGAACTAAAAGATGGAGAGGCTTTATCTGAACTTGATTTAGCTCTGGTAAAGAATATGTTACCTGAAGATATAAAGGAAAATCTGCTAAGCTCCTATATAAGCAATGACGAGAACCAAGTAAGAATATCCGCACGGGTTATTGAGTCTGCTGAAGGATTGAATAGAAATGCGCTGTTAAGTGAAATCACCAGGAAATTAGAGTCTGATTTCAATCTAGACAAAGATCAGTTTAGGCTCACTGGACTTGCTGTCCTCTACAATAATATGTTGCAGAGTTTATTTGATTCTCAGATCGGAACTATTGTTATTGTATTTTCAATTATTTTTTTGATGTTTTTAGTGTTATTTAGGTCTTTGTATCTATCGATTATAGGTATCATCCCTAATTTAATAGCTGCTGGCGTCGTACTTGGAACAATGGGTTTGATGTCGATACCCCTAGACATAATGACCATAACTGTCGCTGCAATCAGCGTTGGTATGGCTGTAGATAATACAATTCACTACATTCACAGATTTAAAAAAGAATTTAATCATTCTGGCAGCTACCTACAGTCTATGAAAGACAGTCACAGAACAATTGGTAGGGCAATGTTTTATACTTCGTTAACAATTATTTTAGGATTTTTGGTCTTTGCGACCTCAAACTTTAACCCAAGTGTATATTTTGGGTTTTTTGTATCTTTAGCAATGATTATGGCATTATTAGGCGCATTGACTTTACTGCCGCAACTTTTACTTTACTTTAAACCCCTTGGAAAAGAGAAAAATTAGGAGATTAATATGGGACCACTAAAAGGAACAAAAATTATTGAGATGGCTGGTATAGGTCCAGGACCTTTTTGTGGAATGATATTAGCGGATCTTGGTGCCGAGGTAATTAGGGTAGATAGGGCATCTGCTGCAGGAACTGGATCAAGAGAGGAGCCTGCAAATAGAGGAAAAAAATCGATTGCAGTAGACCTTAAGTCCCATGAGGGTGTGGAGATCGTTTTAAAACTTACAGAGAAAGCAGATGCAATTTTTGAGGGTTTCAGACCAGGAGTAATGGAAAGGTTAGGTCTAGGTCCAGATGTGTGTCAGTCAAGAAACGAAAAAATCGTTTATGGAAGAATGACTGGATGGGGCCAAACAGGTCCGTTGGCAAATGCTGCTGGCCATGACATAAACTATATCGCTTTATCAGGTGCTCTTGCCGCAATAGGAAGAAATGATAGTCCACCAGTACCTCCTTTAAATCTGATTGGCGATTTCGGTGGAGGAGGTATGTTACTTGCCCTTGGAATTGTAGCTGCTCTTTTAGAAGTAAAAACATCTGGTAAAGGTCAAGTTATAGATGCCGCTATGGTAGATGGGTCTTCTTTACTGATGACAATGATGTATTCCATGCATAAATCAGGTTTTTGGAATTTAGAAAGGCAAACTAATCTGTTAGATGGTGCTGCACATTTCTATGACACTTATGAATGTAAAGATGGAAAGTACATATCGCTTGGGTCCATAGAACCCCAATTTTATGCTTTACTTTGTGAAAAAGCAGAACTACCACAAGATGATTTTGGTGATCAAATGAAGAGAGATACCTGGGAACACAAAAAGAATTTATTGAAGGAAGTATTTTTGAATAAAACAAGAGATGAATGGTGTGAAATTATGGAAGGAAGTGATGTCTGTTTTGCTCCTGTCTTAGACATGAGTGAGGCACCAAGTCACCCTCATAATGCAGCAAGAAAAACTTTTATAGAAATAGAGGGTGTGATGCAACCAGCACCTGCACCAAGGTTCGATAGAACAGAGAACGAAGTATTATTGCCTCCTGCTCTCGCAGGTGAACACTCTAAAGAGATATTAGAATCACTTGGAATGGATGAAATAGAGATTACAAGACTTTTAGATTCTGGATCGATAGCTTGAAAAAAGTAATTTTCTTAACTGGAAAAGACTGTCATCTATGTGATGAAGCACGTTCCATACTCCTGCAGTTAGAATTAGGGAAGTTAAATTTTCAAGAAGTAGATATCTACGAAAAAAGGTCATATTTGGATAAGTATTGGGACAAAATACCGGTTCTTTTGAATAATAATAATGCTCTTTTTTGGCCATTTGATTTAAGTAGTGCGAAAGAATTTCTAACTAGTGATTTCAAAAAAATCAAGTGAATTCATATACATAGCCGATAATAGCAATTCTTTACTTTCGTTTCTTAAGTCACAAATTTTGTTTGCTATGTGACTTAAATACTTTGGCTCATTTCTAGAAGACTTATCTACACCCATATCTCTAGGAAGAAGGTAGGGTGAATCTGTTTCAATCATCAATTTTTCAAGAGGTATTAGGGGCACTAAACTCTCCAAATGTTTACCCCTTCTTTCATCACATAACCAACCAGTGATACCAATATAAAACCCCATCTCAATGTATTTTTCTAAAGCCTCTTTATTTCCTGTGAAACAATGTACAACACTGTTCGGAAGATCATTCATATAAGGAGAAATCATCTCCACGAACATTGTATGGGCATCTCGTTCATGAAGGAATAGAGGAAGGCCTGTCTCTATAGATAACTCTATATGAGCTTCAAAGCTTTTTTTTTGCTCTTCCGGAGATGAATAATTCCTATTGAAATCCAAACCAGTTTCACCAATGCACTTCACACTGTCATGTTTGAGGATATCTTTTATCTCTGAAAATAATTGAGTAGAGTATTCTTTTGCATTGTGCGGATGGATTCCTGCAGTTGAAACACAAATATTTGGATATTTTTTAGTAATTTCGTAAGCACGAATAGTATCTTCAAGACAACTGCCAGTAATTGATATACGTGTTGTGCCAGCCTCATACGAATCATCTATAACTTTATCTAAATCTTTATTAAAAGACTTATGGGTTAAGTTTGCACCAATATCAAAAAATTTTTCTTGAACAACGGTCATTATGATGTCTATTATAATTCAGTGAATTGTTAAAGGGGGAGTTATGAGCGGACCATTCAAAGACGTAAGAGTATTGGAGTTAACTTCAACTGTATCAGGACCTTTTGCTGGAATGATGTTAGCTGATCAAGGTGCAGAGGTAATAAAAATTGAACCTCCTGGAATTGGAGATCTAGCCAGATTCATGGGCACCATCAAAGATGGTATGGGAGCAATGTTTTCTACACTTAACAGAAACAAGAAATGTATTTGTCTTGATTTCAAAAATGAGGATGATCTTCAAGTTTTGATGAATTTAGTAGCAACAGCAGATGTTCTTATCGAAAACTATAGACCTGGAATCGTTAAGAAACTTGGCATTGACTATGATTCACTTATAGAAATCAAACCCGATCTAATTTACTGCTCCATATCTGGTTACGGACAATCTGGTCCCTATGTAGAGAAGAAAGTATACGATCCTTTAATTCAAGGCACCGTGGGAATTCCCAATGCTCAAAGTAGTGTATTTCCTGAACTTATAAGGACTATTATTTACGATAAGGTTACAGGTTTAACCAGTGCTCAAGCTATATCTGCAGCACTTTACCAGAAAGCAAATGGTGAAGGTGGACAATACTTGCCAATTTCTATGATGGAGTCGGCCCTTTACTATAATTGGCCAGATTTAATGATGAACTATACCTTTGAGGAAGGTGGTCTGAATATAGGCGAGCTTGCTGACCTATTTGAGGTTTATAAAACACTTGATGGCGGAGTTGTGCTCATAATTATTGCTAATGATGAAATATTTACTAAATTCTGCACAACTTTTGATGTAAATCTTCATTTGGAGGAAAAGTATAGTAATCTTGTTTCAAGGATTGTTCATAGAGAGGAATTAACAAAAGAGATCAATAAAATAACAAGCAAGCTTAAAAGTAAGGAATTAGAAAAAATAATGGATGAAGAAGGAATTTCAGCTTCTATATGTAACGATTTGAGTGAGGTTCACCTTGATCCACAAGTAGTTGAACAAAACTCTATAGTTGAAATTGATCATCCAGAATTAGGCATCATGCGAATGCCTAAACCACCAGCAAATTTCAAAGGTCAAGGAATTTTCCCTAGAAGTTTAGCTCCGATTCTTGGATCTGATAACAGAGAGGTGTTGAGCTCTATAAACGTAGATGATGATACAATCAAAAGAATGGAAGATAGAGAAAAGCAAAATAGGGAACTACTAGCAAGTCTTATGGAGGCTGCGGAGGCACAAAAATGACAATAAACATTGTTAATCTAATTGTAAGCATTTTGATAGCTACTTGTTTGGTGATACTCCAAGAAACAATGAGTAATATGTTTTGGTTAATATCAGTCGATATGCCTGTTTCAATAAGTAATTTCATTTCAACATATTTTGCAAATATTCTTGCTATGAACTTTTCGGGTGCAATTCCATTAGTAGCGCTTGTTGCCGTTGCCTTTTTAATTGCCTTCTTAGTTGCAAAGATTTTACTTAACTGGCTTGATGTTCCTAAAACTTATGCTTATGGTGTCGCTGGTGCACTTGCAATTCTTTCTCTAGTACTACTTATGCCTTTGGCTTTTTATAATCTAGACATCCTGGCTGGCGGTAGGAGTGTACTTGGAAAATCAATCTTGACTGCTTTCGGTTTAATTAGCGGTATTTATTTTGGTAGAACATTGGAGAAGAGGATAATATGATCAAGAAAATAGGACTTTTTATATTCGGAATTGCTTTTGCTTATTCTTTTTTTGCCAACGACAGAACTTATAAATATGAGGTCATTGCTGAGGACTTGAGTCATCCATGGGGTGTCGCAGTCATAAATAGAGACAACATATTATTTACAGAGCTCTCAGGACAGCTAAGATTGATTGAAAATGGTGTCCTAAAACCTGAGCCAATTAAAGGCGTACCTGAGGTTCTCTTTGCGGGTCAAGGAGGATTATCTGGGATTATTCTTGATCCAAGTTTCGAAGAAAATAGAAAAATATATTTAGCATTTTCTTCACCCGACTCAGGACAAAAAACGAATACACTTGAGGTTATAAGTGCAAAATTGTCATCTAATTCGCTCGATGAAATTACTTCTTTATTTAAAGCTAGCCCCTCGAGAAGGACCGCAGCTCATTATGGAGCGAGAATGGCTTTTCTTGATGATGGAACTTTATTAATTACATCAGGAGATGGTTTCAATTACAGAGAGCAGGCACAGTATCTTGATAATCATTTTGGCAAGATAATTAGAATAAATACCGATGGAACCATTCCCAGTGATAATCCATTTGTCTCTAATAATGACGCACTACCCGAAATTTGGTCTTATGGTCATAGAAATCTTCAAGGCATTGTAGTCGTAGATGGCATCGTATATGAGAATGAACATGGGCCAATGGGAGGAGATGAGTTAAACATTGCTCAAGCTTCGAAAAACTATGGTTGGCCTGCAATAACTTATGGCAAAGATTATAGCGGTGCGACCATTTCTCCTTTTACAAAGAAAGATGGTATGGAACAACCAATCAAATATTGGGTGCCTTCGATTGCACCTTCAGGTATGACCTTTTATGAAGGAAAAATGTTTCCTGAATGGCGTGGTAGTCTATTTATTTCCGCCTTGGTTCCTGGCGATGTCAGACGAATAGAGGTCGATAAAGACAAAGTAAAAAAAGAAGAAATATTATTTGATGATGTCGGAAGGATAAGAGATATAGTCTCTTCACCTGACGGCAGCTTAATACTGGCAACAGATGGACCGAATGGAAAATTAATTAGGGTAGTTAACAAGTAAGGAGAATATTATGTGGGCTAGAGTAGTATCAGGGGTTATTGGAATTTTTATGCTTTTTAACGCATTGACTTGGTTATTTGATCCCAGTCAAGCTGCAACTAGCTTATCTATGGCATTACTTGATGGAGAGGGAGGCAATACTCAGATAGGGGACTTTACATCATTTTTCTTTACTGCTGGTCTTATGGCCATAATAGGAGCTTATAAGAATGAACATATATGGCTTTATACAACTATTTCACTACTAGGGTCAGCAGCCATTTTCAGATTATCAGCTGGAATATTTCACAACACTGATTTTTTAGTATCAGCAATAGCATTTGAAATTATCGCTTCAATTCTTTTACTTGTTAGTGCAAGAAAAATGAAAGCCGATAGTTAATTTAGTTAAAAAAACGAGGCATATTGGCTATTTATTCCAATACCTCTTCGATAGTGATTTTTTTTGTTTGTATGATAAAGTCACAATAATTACAAAAAGGAATAATTATGAAATTTACAGGGACTGATTCTTATATATCAACAGAAGACCTAAGTATGGCAGTTAATGCTGCAATAGAACTTGAAAAGCCCTTACTCATCAAAGGAGAGCCTGGAACTGGAAAAACCATGCTAGCGGAGCAAGTAGCTGAATCTCTTAATATGCCGCTTATTGAATGGCACATAAAATCCACTACTAAGGCCCGACAAGGTCTGTATGAATATGATGCAGTCACAAGACTTCGAGATTCGCAACTAGGGGATGAGAGAGTTAAAGATATTTCGAACTACATTCAAAAGGGAAAAATGTGGGAGGCTTTTACCTCTGAAGAAAGAGCGGTTTTACTCGTTGACGAGATTGATAAAGCTGATATTGAATTTCCTAATGACCTTTTGCAGGAAATAGACAGAATGGAATTTTATGTTTATGAGACCAAAGAGACTATCAAAGCAATACAAAGGCCTTTAGTAATAATTACTAGTAATAACGAAAAAGAACTTCCAGATGCTTTTTTAAGAAGATGTTTTTTTCACTACATAAATTTTCCAGATAGAGAAACTATGGAAAAAATTGTTAAAGTTCACCATCCAAAAGTGAAAAAGAAATTGGTAAAAGAAGCATTGGAAATATTCTTCGATATAAGAAAAGTACCCGGTATGAAAAAGAAGCCTTCTACATCAGAGCTTATTGATTGGCTGAAACTTTTAATGGCGGATGATATCCCCGATGAAATTTTTAAGAATAGAGATCCTTCTAAAGCCATACCTCCACTATATGGTGCTCTCGTAAAAAACGAACAAGATGTGCAACTACTTGAAAGATTAGCTTTCATGGCAAGAAGAGAAGGCAATACAAACTAGATAATGTTTATTTCCCTTTTTAATACCCTTAAAGCTACAGGTGTGCCATGCACTCTTAGAGAATTGCTCGATTTAATCGCTGCAGTAGATAAGAGACTTGCATTTGCTGATATGGAGAAGTTCTATTTCTTAAGTAGAGCTATTTTGGTGAAAGACGAAAAACACTATGATAAGTTTGATAGAGCTTTTGATATTTACTTTAAGGGCATTGAGAGCATAGACGATATTCTTGAAATGCTGATTCCAGATGAATGGTTGAAAGCTGAATTTGAAAAGCATCTAACCGAAGAAGAACTCAAGGAGATAAAATCTCTTGGCGGCCTTGAAAAACTCATAGAGGCGTTTAAGAGAAAGCTTGAAGAACAAGAGGAAAGGCATGAAGGTGGAAATAAACAAATAGGTACCGGAGGAACTTCTCCTTTTGGTAATTCTGGCGAAAATCCTGAGGGCATTAGAGTTGGTGGAGAAGGCGGCAAAGGTAAAGCTGCTAAAATTTGGGAGGCTAGAGATTTCAAAAATCTTGATGATGATGTAGAGCTTGGCACTAGAAATATGAAGGTTGCATTAAGGAGATTAAGAAAACTCATTAGAGATAGTGCTGATGAAGAATTTGATCTCGATAACACAATTAGCTCAACAGCAAAAAAAGCAGGGCTTCTAGATGTGAAATTTAGACCTGAGAAGAGGAATGCTGTAAAAGTATTAGTTCTTTTTGATGTTGGAGGATCTATGGATCCACATATAAAAGTTTGCGAAGAACTTTTTTCAGCTGCAAAGACTGAGTTCAAAAATTTAGAATATTTTTATTTTCACAATTTCATATACGAGACTGTGTGGAAGGACAATCGAAGAAGGCAAAATGAACGTATCTTCACCGAGGATATCATTCACAAATACTCTGCCGATTACAAAATAATTTTTGTTGGTGACGCGACAATGGCTCCTTATGAAATTACAAATCCTGGTGGAAGTATTGAGCATTGGAATGAGGAAGCTGGTGCATTGTGGATGAAAAGAATGGTCGGAGTTTACGATAAACTTGTATGGTTGAACCCAGTTCCTGAAGAGCATTGGGAATATAGCGCTTCAGTAGAGCTAACCAGAAGTCTTGTTGAAGATAATATGTTTCCTTTGACTATCAGAGGTCTTGAAGAGAGTATGGCTTATTTGAGTAAATAGCTCATGAAAGCCCTATCAATTTCTAATTTAAAAAAAGAGTATGCTGGAGGCCTCCAAGCCCTTAAAGGCATTGATCTTCATGTAGAAAAGGGTGATTTCTTTGCACTCCTAGGACCTAATGGCGCAGGAAAATCTACTACGATTGGCATTATAAGCTCTTTAGTAACGAAAACCTCCGGACAGGTAAAAATCTTAGATATCGATATAGATGAAAATCACTCCCTAGCCAAAAAAAAACTTGGCGTTGTTGGACAAGAAGTTAATTTCAACCAGTTTGAAAAAGTAGGTGATATTATTCGAAATCAAGCAGGCTATTACGGCTTGAGTTTTAAAGAGTCACGCGATAATGCCAAGTACTATATGCGTAAGTTAGATATTTGGGATAAAAGAAATGAACAGGCTAGAAAACTTTCGGGCGGGATGAAGCGAAGAGTTATGGTGGCTAAGGCATTGGTAAATAATCCTGATCTTCTTATTCTTGACGAACCTACAGCGGGTGTAGATATTGAATTACGAAGATCATTGTGGGATTTTTTAACCGAAATTAATGATAACGGTACCACCATAATCCTTACTACGCATTACCTTGAAGAAGCTGAGAGATTGTGCAGAAATATTGCAATTATCGATTCCGGCGAGATAGTGGAAAACACTAGCATGCAGGAATTGTTAACTCGCCTTGAAGTTGAAACTTTTGTATTCGATCTTTCTAAGCCAATATCTGCCTTACCTGATTCTATAGATTTTGATATGACCTTGGATAATCCGCGCAAATTAAAAGTAACAGTTGGAAAAGGCCAAGGCTTGAATTCTGTATTTGAGATTCTATCTAGATCTGGTATTGAAATATCGAGTATGAGAAACGAGACTGGAAGACTCGAAGAACTATTTTTGGGTTTAGTAGATTCGACTTTACCAATGGAGAAAGAATGACTCCTTTAGAACAATATAGAGCCTTAATGACAATCTTGTACAAAGAAATACATAGATTTATGAGAATTTGGACCCAAACATTAATTCCTCCTGCAGTCATGATAATGCTTTATTTCGTTATCTTTGGGACACTAATAGGTAAGAGAATTGGTCAGATGGGCGGTTTTGACTACATGCAGTTCATGATTCCTGGCCTAATTATGATGTCAGTCATTAGTAATTCATACTCAAATGTGGTCTCATCATTTTTTGGCCAAAAATTTGCTCGGAGTATTGAGGAACTATTAATTACACCTTTACCACATTATTTGATTCTTTTAGGTTGGGTGCTTGGTGGAGTAGCTAGAGGTCTTTTAGTAGGTGCCATAGTTACTTTCGTATCTCTTTGGTTCTATGATTTGTCTGTAGACAACTGGGGCTTGAGTATCTTGGTAGTAATTTCTACCTCTGTACTTTTTTCGCTGGGAGGATTCCTCAACGCTTTATTTGCAGAATCCTTTGACGATATATCTATTGTTCCTACTTTCATCATGCAACCTCTCATTTACCTAGGTGGTGTATTTTATTCAATACAGTTGCTTCCGTCCTTTTGGCAAACGGTTTCTTTGGCTAATCCTATTCTTTATATGATAAATGCATTTAGATATTCAATTTTAGGTTCTTCGGATCTCGAAGCATTAGGTTTTTCGATTAATTATGCTGTATTTATGATAATGGGGTTCATATTCCTTTTAGCTTTTATCTGCTTATGGTTTTTAAATAAAGGTAGGGGTATAAGATCTTAAATTATGAAAACTTTTCTAGGCGAAAATTCAGCAATACCTAAAGAATATGATCCCTCGATACTTACCCCATTAAATAGATACGATTCCAGACGTAAATCAGGTTTAGTCGATGCCTCTAGGGACTTTGAAGGAAGAGATTATTGGACTTCCTATGAAACTTCTTGGTTGAATTCCAAAGGAGTACCTGAAAATAAGATATTGAATTTGTCATATAGTTGTAATTCGAAATTTTTCGTAGAGTCTAAATCACTGAAGCTTTATTTATATTCTCTGAACAATAAAAAATTTAACTCAATAGATGAGGCAAGAAAGCTTTTAGAGAAAGATTTACAAAACGTCTTGAAAACCGACGTAGAAATTGAGTTGAATGATGAGCCAAGGGATATCAAAGATGACTCAGTTTCGATTGATAAAACTCCTGTTGATAGCATGGACAGTCATCCAAATGCTTTAGTTTTAGAACCAGGTGATATAGATATGTTAGAAGAAAGCTTGTCATGCAGTCTTTTTAGAAGCCTTTGTCCTGTTACAGCACAACCTGACTGGGCAACAATTTATATTTACTACAAAGGTAATTCAATCCAGCATTCAGGATTACTTAGATACTTACTTTCTTTTCGAAATCACCAAGGCTTCCATGAAGAATGCGTAGAAAGAATATTTGTAGATATTTTAAAAAGATGCAGATTAGACGAATTATGTGTAAGAGCAAATTTTCTTAGACGCGGTGGAATTGAAATCAATCCATTAAGGTCAACTCCTGGAGTTAAATTCAGCATATCAAGAGAGATCAGACAATAGACTATGACGAATGAAAGATTAGACAAATTGGAAACCAAGAGTGTTTATCAGGAGGACTTTCTTGAGAGACTTAGCTCGGAACTCAGAACACAGCAAAAGGAGATTATTGCCCTTAAGGAGGAACTTAAGTTGCTTAAAGATTCCTTACAAGCAGACCATATAGAAGAAGGAAATCAAAAGCCACCACACTATTAAATAAATCCTCACATACGATTATTAAAAACGATTTATAATGCCGCATTAAAATAAGGAGAGATGGCAGAGTGGTCGAATGCGCACGCTTGGAAAGCGTGTAAGGTGTCAAAGCCTTCGAGGGTTCGAATCCCTCTCTCTCCGCCATATAATCAATAAATGAACTTGAATTTAGATCTAGGATGGGAAGAATGGGTAAGCCTACCTGCAATTAACTTGCCTTTTATTAAAGCAAAAGTTGATACGGGTGCACAGACCTCTGTTCTCCATGCAAGACACATAGAAGTTTTCAAAGTTAAAAATAAAAAGTTTGTTCGCTTCGAAATTTCTCCTTTGCCAGAAAAGCCAAATTTTAAGGTTTCATGTTCAGCTCCTTTGATCGGAAGAAGGAAAGTAACTAGTTCAAACGGTGAATCAGAAAAAAGGTATTTTATAAAAACTGATATAGAAATTTCAGGTCAAACCTGGGAAATTGAAATATCTCTTACCGATAGAAATACTATGCAATATAGGATGCTCATAGGAAGAAGCTCTATTGGACCGGAAATGACAGTTTACGCAAATGAAAGCTTTTTAAATGGGCAACCTGCTTCAAAGAATCCTTACTCCTCTAAAAAGAAGAGATCATTAAAATCAAGAAGGGCATTAAGAATAGCACTCTTAACAAGAGAGCCTAATAACTATACATCTAAACGAATTGTCATAGCTGGGCAGCAAAGAGGTCACCAAGTCGAACCAATAAACTCTACAAGATGTTATTTAGACGTTGATACAGGTAATCCTGAGATCTATTATGATTCAAGCCCTTTACCAAAATATGATGTGGTGATACCCCGAATAGGAGCATCTATTACATCCTATGGACTTGCAGTTACAAGGCAATTCGAACTGACTGGTGCGATTCCTTTGAATAATCCGCAAGCTATTGCCAATTCAAGAGATAAATTATTAGCCCATCAATTATTAGCTTCTGCAAATATTAATATGCCAGTAACTGGCTTTGCTTCTTCACCTAAAGATACCAATGGAGTAATAAATACCGTCGGAACGATGCCTCTAGTCATCAAACTATTAGAATCATCCCAAGGAAAAGGGGTCATTCTTGCTGAAACGAAAAAAGCTGCTGAAACAGTTATTAACGCTTTTAGGGGCTTACAGGCGAATTTTCTGGTGCAAGAATATATTGAAGAATCAAAAGGAGAAGATTTGAGATGTTTAGTAATTGATGGAAAAGTTGTGGGCTCCATTCTTAGATCAAATAAAGAAAATGATTTTAGATCGAATCTGCACCAAGGAGGTATTGCACAAAGTACTTCAATCACTGCAAAAGAGAGAGGCATTGCTGTTAGAGCAGCAAAAGCAATAGGGCTTTCAGTAGCTGGAGTTGATATACTAAGAAGTAATAGAGGACCACTAGTTCTTGAAGTAAATAGTTCACCTGGAATTCAGGGAATAGAAAAAACTTTAGAAACTGATATTGCTGGTCAAATTATTTCTTTTTGTGAGAAAAAATTGGGAATATTGCCAAATTAAAAGGAGAAAAAATGACAAGTTTAAAGAACAAGACATTATTTGTTTCAGGTGCAAGCAGAGGAATAGGCCTAGCAATTGCTAAAAGAGCAGCTGAGGATGGTGCGAATATAATACTAGCTGCTAAAACTGCGGAACCTCATCCGAAACTACCGGGCACAATCTATACTGCAGCTGAGGAAATCGTCGAGGCAGGAGGTCAGGCTCTTCCAGTTATATGTGATATTAGAGATGAAGAAAATGTAAGGAAAGCCGTCAACGAAGGCTTAGACAAATTCGGTGCCATAGATATATGTGTTAACAACGCTTCTGCTATTCAACTAACGGGCACCCTTCAGACAGATATGAAGAGATATGACTTAATGAATCAAATTAATTCAAGAGGAACCTTTCTTGTTAGTAAAGTGTGTTTGCCGCATCTACTTAAATCAGAAAATCCTCATATTCTAAATTTATCTCCTCCTTTAGACATGGATCCTAAGTGGTTTGGGCCACATGTTGCATATACTATGGCTAAATTTGGAATGAGTTTGTGTGTGCTTGGAATGGCTGAAGAGTTTAAAGAAGAAGGCGTTGCTGTAAATGCACTATGGCCAAGAACTGCTGTAGCAACGGCAGCCATAAAAAATGCCTTAGGGGGTGACAGCGTAATGAATATATCGAGATCTCCCGAAATAATGGCAGATGCCGCATATGTCATACTTACAAAAAATTCTCGTGAGTTTACAGGAAACTTTTGCATTGATGATAATTTATTAGCTGAAAATGGAGTAACGGATTTTTCAAAGTATGCACAAGTTCCTTTCTCTGAATTAGCTCCAGACTTTTTCGTTCCTGATGAGATAGAGGCCCCTGAAGCTGCAAAAAACAGTTAATGCAAAGAATTTATACAATACTTTTCTTTATTTGTGTCTCAAATTTAATCTATCCTGATGAAAGACAAATAGAAGACTGTACAGATATTTCAGAAGACTCAGAGAGGCTCAAATGTTTTGACAGTTTCTTTGAAACCGAGAACACAATGATTCTAGTTGATCAAGATGATATAACTATATTTGAGGAGAAAGAGGACGATCCAGCCAAAGATAAAAAATTAATTGTTAAGACATCAAGATCGGTCATCAATGAAAATCTTATCTTAACTGGAGTTAGACTGTCTGGACGAGATTACATTTTTGAGTTGAATGACAAATCTTTTTGGAGAAATATTGAAAATATAAGAAGGAAAGATTTGCCCTCTCCAGGTGACAAAGTAGAACTTCAACCAGGAATCTTGGGCTCAATGTTTTTGAAGATAAAGGGAAAGAAAACAAAGATAAGGATAAAAAAAATTAGAAAATGATAGAAACAATAGAAGAAACAAGAAGTTTTAATGTTAAAGCGACCGTCATTTGGAATATTATAGGAAATATTTCTAGATGTGACTGGGTACCAGGGGTAGAGAGTATTGAGCTTAATGGAGATGAGCGGACGTTTAAAATGGCTGGCATGGGTGAGTTAGTAGAAAAAATTCTTGAATGTGATGAAGAGGCTATGATTCTGAAATATTCTGCTATTAAGACAATGGCTCCAATAAAACACCATCTAGCTCAAATAAATTTAATTGAAGATGGCGAAAAAACATTATTTCGTTGGTCAACAGAGATAGATCCACCAGAATTTTCTGAGGCTATTAGAGCAGGCATGTTAGCCTCACTTGATAAGCTAGAAGAAATAGTTTCAAATCAATAAACCCTTAAAAAAACATCATCTTCACAAGATTAATTTAAATTGATAAGGTTACAATATAAACATTAAGTCTGGGGAGGGTTTATGTTAGTGCTTAGCAGAAAGGCCGAAGAGGCTATGTACATTGGAGACGATATCAAGATAACTGTACTAGATATAAGGGGAGGGCAAGTAAGAATAGGTATTTCAGCTCCCAAGGAAGTTAAAATTCATAGAGAAGAAGTTTATCAACGCATAGTCGAAGAAGAGTAGGTACTGAGATAAGTTATTCAAAAAAAAGGGTTATAATCCCTACAAGGGGCTGTAGCTCATTTGGATAGAGTGTCTGGCTACGAACTAGAAGGTAGCAGGTTCGAATCCTGCCAGCCCCGCCACCTCCTAACAAGCTTAAATCTCTCAAGGTTGAAAGTTCTTTAATGTAAAGAAAAAGGAAAAGCTGTTAAGTTTAGCTAGTCGTGCTTAATGTTTTCTTTGCCTTATATTTATTCACTATCTCGAATAAAAGATAAAACCAAAAACCATTAATTATAGGTTCTACGAAGGCATCAATGGCTGCGAGATTTAACGGAGCACCGGTCAATAATCTATTACAAGTCATAGCAATAAGTATATGTCCTACTGTGTATACAAAAGCGAGTAATAGACCAACTTGACCTACCTTAATAAGGTTAGTGCCATTTGATTCAATTTTTTTGACAAAAATCCTTTTTAAATAAACTAAGAGAAAATAGAACCAAAATCCATTAATTATAGGTTCTACGAAGGCATCTGCTGCTGCCATATCTAGCGTAGCACCAGTAATTATTCTGTTACAAGTCATGGCAATGAAGATGTGCCCGACCGTATAGATTATTGCCAGATAAAGATTTTCATATTTGAAAATCTTAATATCATCGTAATTTAGATATTTCACATGGCAAATGTAGCAATGGCTACGGATAGTGTCAAGGGTATAATTTGATTAGTTTAAATGATGTAAGTTAGTGAAAGACAAGATTAAAGCTAGATCTGTTCCTTTTTCCCAAACTCGTTCACGCCATGCTAGTGAAACGGCCGAAGATTACGTTGAAGCTGTAATGGAGCTAATTGAAGAAAAAGGAGAGTGCAGAGTATTAGATCTCGCAAGATACTTTAATGTAAGTCACGTTACTGTTTCGCGAATTGTGAAACGACTTTACGAAGAGGAACTCCTATATACTCAACCTTATAAGCCTGTTGAACTTACACCTAAGGGAAACAGTCTTGCTAAAAAAGTTAAAGAACGTCATGCGATTGTTTTAGATTTTTTGCTGGAGTTAGGAGTTGATAAGGCTAACGCTTACATAGACAGTGAGGGTATTGAACATCATGTAGGACCTTCAACACTTAATGCAATGAAAAGATTTTTAAAAAAAAGGTGATTTAAATGAATGCTATAGAAAGTTGGCACGAAGTAATGAAAAGTGGAGGAAAAGACATATCTGAAAAACTAGATGATTTGTTGCATGATGATGTAGTTTTTTACTCTCCAGTAGTATTTACCCCACAAAGAGGAAAGAAGATTACAAAATTATATTTATCAGCTGCCTCAGGAGTTTTTAGTACAGATAAAAAAAGCAATTCTGAAAAAAAAGACTCAAAATTTAAATATGTTAAAGAGGTGATTACCGGAAACACAGCTTGCCTAGAATTTGAAACTGAGATGAACGGAATCTATGTAAATGGTATCGATCTAATAACATGGGATGAAAATAATAAAATTATCGAATTTAAGGTTCTAATTAGACCTCTGCAAGCGGTTAATACTCTTCATGAAATGATGGGTAGAATGCTTGAAAAACTTAAGTCGTAGGTTTGAAATTTCTGTCATATTTAGTACATCTCTTTACAGTTTCAGGGGTTTTATTTAGCTTTTTAGCATTAATTGCGGCTATTGATGGAAATTTACCTCTTGTGTTCTTCTATCTAGCGATTGCACTTTTTGTTGATGGAATCGATGGATCACTCGCTAGGATAGTTGATGTAAAAAAAAACACACCTAATATAAACGGCGAAATCTTAGATAATATTATAGATTTTCTTAACTATGTATTTATTCCATCTTTTGTTATTTATTGGTCAGCACTGGTACCGCCTGGACTGGAATTAATTTCTGTCGCGATAATATTAACTGTTTCTTGCTATACATTTGCGAACAATAATATTAAAACGCATGATTTTTATTTTTCTGGTTTTCCAGCTCTTTGGAATATTGTGATTTTGTATTTCTTCATTCTTAACACGGACACAATGGTTAATTTTTATACGATTATTGCTTTATCAGTGCTCACATTTATTCCCATCAAGTACTTACATCCTTTTAGGGTTAGCTCTTTTAGAAAATCATCATTATTTGTATTAGTTATCTGGATGATTAATACGACAATAATTCTTTATTTCGATAATCTGGAAAAAAACTTTTTAGAAATAAATATGTTTGTTTGGTACCTGACAAATTTTTATTTTTTGTCACTCACTGCCGTTAGAACTATTAAAGATATAGTTTCAGAATAGCTGTATGAATGTATGAAGTAATTTTGGGGAACTAATTTATTTTTCTCTAAACCACTTAGTAATGATTGTTTTTTCCCCATGGGTTACAGGGTGAGCCTGATGCATTGTATTTCTATTTATACTTCCATCTTCATTCAGATTGTTCCAGATTAGAGCTTTACCTATTTTAGGCTCAAATATTGAATTTAATTCAGGAAACTCAGTTTCTCCTCCCTGAAGATCTTCGTTTAAATATATCATGAAAGTATATGTCCTTTGGCCTCTCCCTTTGTCATGCTCCTTTAGTTGTTCCTCTTCGAAATAGTCCGTATGCACCTTGAACTCGTCGCCTTTAAGATAGTGCTGTCCCTGGAGGGTTTCACCATACGTAGAATTTATTCCTATAAAGTCACAAATTTTTCTATCAATGTCGCTTATAAATTTACTCTCAATGTTTCCTAAGTCGCAAGTTTTACTTGTCCGATATGTTGCATCATATTCTCCTGAACTTGCAATAGTCGAGGGTCTCAGTTTTTTTTTAATTTCTGCTATAAGAAGATCACATTCTCGTTTCGTGAGAAATTTTTTAATTTCATAAATTTCCGCTGGTACATTATCTATATTTTTGTGAGGTATCTTAGGATTTCCAGAGTATGTAATAGCCTTCTTTGATAACTCCTTAGCAGCAAGAATATCTTCATTTTCAAGTTCCATTCCAAGAATGATTTTGCATTCAGTTGAATCGAATTTCTGCTCCATTAGAATCTGGAGAATATCTTTTTTATCTACACCTCTTTGTATATTCTCAAGTATCCAATCTAGCCATTCTTTAGATAACTCTTTATGCATAAATTACGAATCAGGCTTGATTAAATATTTGTCTCCAGTAGCTTGTTTTGTATATGCCTGAATATTTTCTTTGTACAGTGCCTCTTCAAGAGATACGATTTTAGAATATTTACTCTGAAAAGTTGTGTCTATTTCGTCAGCAACTTTTTGCCTTAGTTCTCCAAAGCGCTCCATGCCTATCTTTCCAATGAAAGGGGTCAACAACCAACCGCCTAGTCCCCATGAGAACCCAAAAGATCTTGTGAGTGTCGTCGGATTTCTATCTAGCCCACCATAAATATATACCTGTTTAAATTGATCTGATCCGTATCTACTGTATTCAGTAGCAGATTTGTTTGCTGCGATCTCCATAGCCGTCAAGATCTGGCTTGCAAGTTTTCCACCCCCCGTAGCATCGAAACCTAGAGTCGCCCCTGTCTCAATTAGAGACTTAACTAGATCTTCCATAAAGCTATCCGAGCTACTATTGCAAACATGTTCAGCACCAAGGGATCTTAATAATTCAACATGTTCGTCTTTTCGAACTATATTTACTAGAGGTACGTTTTCGGAAAGACAAATTTTTATTAACATCTGTCCTAGGTTAGAAGCCGCCGCAGTGTGCACTAATCCCTTATGATTTTCCATTTTCATCGTTTCAACCATGCCTAATGCCGTTAGTGGATTTACAAAACAAGATGCAGCTTGTTCAGCCGTTGTGCCTTCATTCATTACCAGACAATTATTTGCCGATACACATCTATATTCTGAATACATTGCTCCTCCAGCAAGCCCAACAGTTTTACCAATTAAATCTTCAGCTCCTTTTCCTGCAGACTCTACTAATCCTGCACCCTCATTTCCCACTGGCAAATTCTGATCAAATCTCGCGCTGACAGATCTTATTAGGTTCTCGGGGACTCTCATTTCGACTTTTTTCCCTTTTTCAATTTCATTGATTGATGTGATATCTGCTGGACCTACCAGTAACCCCAAATCTGACGGATTAATAGGAGTTGCTTGTACTTTGATCAATACTTCGCCATCTTTAGGCTCAGGTATTTCTTCCTCATCAATAGAAATTGTAAGAAGACCCTCGGCTGAAATTTTGGATTTTAATTGTTTTGATTTCATTTCTTTTCCTCTAATTTTTCATTGTCCTGATTGTAGCCTATCATAAATAATTGATGTATTCGCATGAGTTATATTTAAGATAAATCTCAATTAGATATTCTTTATATATTTAAAGTTGTTAATTTATATATAATGCAAACTCATTCTGCGGGTATCGTATAATGGCTTATTACCTCAGCCTTCCAAGCTGATGATGCCGGTTCGATTCCGGCTACCCGCTCCACTTTTATACTGAGAATTAATTATGTTTGAACTTTCTTTATTTAATGTAGCGCAATTCACTGATCAAGGCCTTTCCATACTTGGCACTTTTTTATTAACCAGTATTAGCGCTAAAACAAGAATGTACGGGTTCGTTGTTTTTTTACTCGTGAATATTCCCGGCATATACCTTTTAATTGTGACTGAACTTTGGTGGATACTTGCAGTGACACCATTGTGGCTTTACCTAAATTATCGGGGTTATATAAACAATTATAGAGAATATAGATCAACTAAAGTAACAGTCACATGATTTGATTCCATAATTCAAGCTCTTCAATCCTTATATAACTATTGATTTCTTTAATTTTTCCCATCGTCTCCGATTCTTGAGGACTGTAATGATGTCCAGGATACACAATAGTCTCATCTGGCAAAGTTGATAGTTTTCTCAAACTATGAAACATGTCTTCTGAGTTAGCCCCAGGTAAGTCAACTCTTCCGCAGCCCTGAACAAAAAGAGTATCACCAGAAATTAAATTGTTGTTTACTTTGAAACACTGAGAGCCTGGTGTATGTCCGGGTGTATGAAGAAATTCAATATCATTCTCACCGATAGTTAAATGGTCGCCTGAATCAACTATATTCATGTCAATATCAGATATACCAGTGACTTTTTTTAAACCTTCCGATTCATGCTTGTTTACAAAAATTTTCACAGGATTTTTTTCAAGAATTTCAGATACGCCCTCAATAGAGTGACCTCCCATTCCACCTCCGCAATGGTCTGGATGATAGTGTGTAACCAAAATTGATGAAAGTTTTAATTCTTTCTTTTCTATATGAGTTAGGAGGGCATCGATATTCCAAGCCGGATCGATAATTACAACCTCTCTTGTACTTTTTGAGCCGATCAAATAAACAAAATTCTCCATTGGCCCTATTAAAATTTGTTCTAAATATAAATCCTCGTTTTTCATTTTAATTAAATACTTCTTCTAAATTTTTCTTATCTTTTTTATATTTCGTCCCAGCCAAATAGTAACACGGTATGGAGATGATACTTATTATTGAGAAAATAACTAACATTAAAGTATAGGGTTCTTCGTAGCCAGAAGATCTGAGTAAATCAGCACAAAATCCTCCTCCAAGAGAACCAATTGTAAGTCCAATCAAATTTAAGGTAAGGATATAAAAAGAAACAACCGTTGCTTTGATATTCTCGGGAACTAGTTCTTGCACCGTCGAGAAGGTAGGCCCAAAAAAACATCCAAGTTGAAAATAGCCAATTACTATTCCTAACCAAAAAACAAATGTCCCTGGCTCTACAAATCTGTAAAAAATACCTATTGGTAAAGTTAATAATGCAAGCCAAAAAAGAAACATTGGTCTTCCTTGGCTAGTATTTTCTTGCCACCAATCACTGAGCAATCCTCCGATCAAGTTGCCCGTCAATCCTGCAAACACTCCAATCCATCCAACAAGTTGAGCTATTTGTGATCTTTCATAACCCCTTTCTTGTACTAGCCAAAGTTGCTCAAAACCCGAAGCACCTAAAACAATATGATAAAAAACGCCTGCTGCGATTGTAAATCTTAAAGCCGAGGATGTCTTGAGTGCCATAATTAATGTATTGACTATTTCTATAGTAGTTTCTTTTGAAACCCCTTGAGTTTCTGTTTCTCTTCCTTCAGAGCTTATTTTTCTTTTCCTATCTTTAAAAAGAAGCGCAGAGAGACCTAAAACTAGGCCTATTGCGCCTAATAAATAAAAGCAATTTCGCCATCCAAGCGATTCTCCAAGGTAACCAGCTATTAACAAGCTTACTCCGACCCCAATCGGCACACCCATGTAGTAAAAGCCCGCAGCAAAACCCATTCTTTTGGAGGGAAAGGAGTCTGATAATAAAGACATAGAAGTTGGGGTTAATATCGATTCTCCAATGCCAATAAACATTCTTGGCAGAGCCATAGATATGAAACCTTTTGCTGCTCCGGTAAAAGCAGTGAATACGCTCCACAAAATAACACCGAATGCTATTAGTCTTGGCCTATTAACCATATCAGCTAACACACCCATGAATAATCCGGCGATAGAATAAAATACAATAAAAGGGACAGTGGTTAAAAATCCGTACTGAGTATCTGTTAAACCTAAATCAGGAACAATAAAATTTGCAAAACTTGCAATAAGCTGACGATCTACAAAATTAAGTAGGTTAAGAAGAGTGAGGAAAAATAAAAGTCTATAAGCGTTCAATTTAATTCCTTTTTAAAATCATACCATAGCGATAAGCAAATTAAATTATTTGAAACGTTTCAAGTATAGGTGTTATAGTTAAGTAACACACTGGGGACACAAATGAAAAATAAAAGAAAATGGTCTAATTCTGAAATGCGCTCTCTAACAAGAGGGGAGGCAATGCATTACTTTTCTACAGGACAGCACTATTACTTTGACGAAAGTTGGTACGTTTGGTTTCTTGGAAATGCAACACGCTACTCCATTTTTCAAACTTTCTTATGGAAGTATGGTAATGGAGAAATGGTAAGTTATACAGATTTGACAAGAACTGAAAAAATAGGGTCTCAAAGATTAAAAATCGATTCAATAAAAGCGACTCTCAGAGAAGGGTTAGGTTTAGGCTTTATAGAGGCTTACAAATCTGAAAAGGATAGACGTGTAACTATGTATACATTTGATCAATCTATCCTTCAAGAAGTAACAGACTATTGTTTTATGATGAGACGCAATCGCATGTGGGAATCAGCTTCATTCATAAGCAAATATTCAACAGAAACAATCAATAAAGAGTTAGCTTATGCGGGCATGAAGAAAGACTGGTTAGATTCCATAAATAAATTTATCTCAGTTTTTGCAGCAACAGCGAAAAGTACATTTGGTCAAGATCAAATGCCGAATGTTACACCCATTAAAAAAAGAAATAAAAGTAGTTAATTTTTTAACTGGAAATTTTAGTCTTTTTTTCTCTTGAAGAAAAAATACTATTCTATAAATTAATTTTTTACAGGGAAGTTTAGAGAGTGAGCTTTAAAGATTTCAGCAATCCCTTCCCAGGATAATCTCAGAGTCGAAGCTCACTCCTCTGTTAGGATTCTTCATTAAACATAGCTGTTCGACCTCCGTCCACAACTATATCTTGGCAGGTTACAAAGCTCCCTGATTCACTTGCAAGATACAATGCTGCTTCTGCAATATCCGATGCATAACCTGACCTCTTTAATGGAACTGCTTTAGCAAGATTACCTTCAAGTTTTTTTTGTTTCCTATTATTTTCTTCTTCGCTTAAAGAATTAGAGACTTCCGAGCCTCCCCAGAAAATAGGTGTCGCTATTGCACCTGGTGAAATTGCATTAACTCTGATGTTGTCTTTCCCTAGCTCCACTCCAGACATTTTTGTAAAGTGAGTAACACCTGCTTTCAATGCTGCATAAAGAGGGTCCCCTTGTCTAAATCTTATACCTGCAATACTTGAGTTATTAATTATGCAACCACCTCCATTTTTACGCATGTGAGGAATGGCATATTTAGTACCCAAAATTACACTAGCCAAAAGTAGATGAACTCCATAATCTATATCTTTTTGAGTAACTTTTTCCAATCCAGCTCCAACTGGACCTCCGGCATTATTAAAGAGGATATCAATTTTGCCTAGCTCGCTTGTTGTGAAGGTAATCGCCTTATCAATATCTTGTTCTTTAGTTACATCTGAGTGACAGTAAAGTGCTTGATCACCTAGTTCTTCGGCAAGTTTTGAGCCTTTTTCTTGAGATCTTCCCGAGATTACTACTTTTGCACCTTCTTTGATAAAGAGCCTCGCAGTCTCTGCACCTATACCACTTGTACCTCCCGTTATTAGAGCAACTTTGTCTTTTAATCTAGTCATAATCAGTCTTATCCTTTTAAACACTCATAAGTTTTATGAATCAGCTCTAGAGATCTTCCATCAGCAACAAAATTGTTTTTCATATTATTCATGACATATGACACTCCAATTCTGTTCTTAGGATCACCAAATCCACAAGAACCACCCCATCCCGAATGACCGAAAGATTCTTTTACGGGACCGTAGATAACTTTGTGCATATTCATTACGAATCCAGCTCCCCAACTTGTGACAACATCAAGAACAAGATCTCTGTTTGTGATTCTATCTTTTGTCATAATTTTTATTGTTTCATCTTTAAGAATTTTGACCGATTCTAGATCGGTAACAACAAGACTATAAAGTTTAGCGATACCTGATGCACATCCTTGACCGTTAGCTGAAGGAATTTCTGCAGCGCGCCATTTCCTTGAATTTTGATGTTTTAATAAATTTGGTCCTTTTCCAGAGGCCTTTTGAGCATCATTTGGATGATGATTTTTTTCGTTAGCCTCTTTAGAGAAGGGTATCATTTCTGCAACTCTATGCTCTTCAATTTCCGGTAGGCCAATATAAAAATCAATATCATTTGGATCTGCTATTTCGTCTTTGAAATATTGACCCAATGATTTTCCTGTTACTCTAATAATGAGCTCAGAAGTTAACCATCCATAAGTCAATGAGTGATATCCTGAAGCCGTGCCTGGCTCCCATATTGGTGTCATGTTTGCCAGTTCATCAGCCATAATTTTTTGATCATAATAATCTTCTACTTTATTAGTAGATGAACCACAAATACCTGCTTGATGAGATAACAACATCCCTACAGTGATTTCTTCTTTTCCATTACAACCAAACTCCGGCCAATATTTGGAAACTTTCTCCTCATAATCTAATAAGCCATTTTGATGAGCATAAGCCAAAGTTATGGCAGCTATACCCTTAGTTGTAGACCAAACCGTTGCCAAAGTATCACGACACCAT
The DNA here is from genome assembly GCA_902630715.1 of uncultured SAR86 cluster bacterium. Taxonomy (GTDB): domain Bacteria; phylum Pseudomonadota; class Gammaproteobacteria; order Magnimaribacterales; family Magnimaribacteraceae; genus Magnimaribacter. The sequence goes on from CACOVO010000008.1 coordinate 25,151, forward strand.
TCATCAGTATGATCTTTATCTGTATATCCTCCCCAAAGATCGATTATCGCTTTACCGTCTTTGTAAACTGCAAAAGACGAACCAACTTCGCGATCACTTTCATGCAAGTCATTAAAGAGTTTTTTGACTTCTAAAAACCTTTCTTCACATGTTCCTTTCACTTTCATATTCCACCTATTACCAAATATCAATAACTTACAGATTTTCTATAGATTCTATTATTCTATCTATGATCTCATCTTTTTCTCTAGAGCTATTTATGAGGATAAGTCCAAATTCATCAAGAGTGATACTATCCTTTTTAAAACCTGTGTTGAAAGAAAAAATATCTTTCGAATTTAGCTCAAACTCACTCTTTAATGTAATGGAATTCTCACTTATATTAAATAAACAAATAACCTTTTCTTCTTCAAATTCTCTTAAAAAAACTAAAAGGTTATCATCATTACCAACAAAACTTTGATTTCCTTTTCTCAGAGATTTACTACTCTTTCTAAATTTTAAAAACTCTCTATAGAAATTGTAAACTGATGAGTGATCTTTAATTTGGATATCTAAAGCCCTATCTTTTTGTTTTTGTTTAATAGGTAACCATGGTTTAACTTCGCTAAAGCCACCATACTTTTGATTTGAACTCCAAACAAATGGTGTTCTACAACCGTCTCTACCTTTATTCTCCGGCCAATAACGTATGCCGGCGGGATCTGTTAACTCCTCGAACTCTAGCTCAGTTTCGACCTGTCCGAGCTCTTCACCTTGATAAAGACACGGCGTTCCTCTTAGTGCGAGTAACAATGCACAGGTTAATTTAGCAAAATTTTGTTCTTCGTTTTCGCTCCATCTAGATAGGTGTCTCATCACATCATGATTAGAGAAACTCCAACAAGGCCAACTTTCATCCTCTTCATCGAAAAATTCATTGAATGTTTCTCTGATGAAAGAGGGAGAGAATTCACCACCTAGAAGCTTAAAACTATACGCCATATGGAGTCTAGAATCCCTTGTATAGGTTTTCATGATCTCGATACCTCTATGACTGTCTCCAACTTCACCTACAGAAGTAATACCTTTGTAACTATCCATCAACTCTCTTAAGTCATTGAGAAAATCAAGATTCTCATCTTGGTTTATAGCGTGAATCTGATTTTGCATAAAATAAGGATTTATGGGTGGATTTTTGAATTTTATTGGGCTCTTTGGGTTGTCACGAAGCAACTGATCGTGAAAGTAGTAATTAACTGTATCAAGTCTAAAACCATCAACCCCTTTGTCTAACCAAAACTTCGCAGATTGCAATATATAATCTCTCACTTCTTGATTATGGAAATTAAAGTCGGGCTGACTAGATAGGAAATTATGAAAATAGTATTGACCTCTCAATGGTTCCCATTCCCATGCAGGTCCTCCAAAAACTGATAACCAATTATTCGGAGGGGAACCATCATCCTTAGCATCAGCCCAGATATACCAATCTGATTTTTTGGAGCTTCTGGAACTTTTACTATCAATAAAAGCAGGATGCTGATCAGAGCTATGAGACAAAACCTGATCAATGATTACTTTAAGTTTTAAGTCATGCGCTCTAAAAATAAGTTCATCAAAATCTTCAATTGTTCCGAATAGAGGATCTATTGATGTATAGTCGCTTACATCGTATCCCATATCTTTCATGGGAGATTTAAAAAAAGGAGATATCCAAATGGCATCAACGCCGAGATCTTTGATGTACTTCAATTTTTGAATAATTCCTCTTAGGTCACCGCAACCATTTTTTGATGTGTCCAAAAAGGACCTTGGATATATTTGGTAAATTACGCTTTCTTTCCACCAATTATTCATTTGCTAATTTCGACTTGAGCCAGTTGATGAGATTCTCTTCGAACGGTTTAATTACTTTATAGGACTTCATATCTTCATCTAATGATTTGATAGCTTTAATGAGATCTAAGATTGACTTTTTACAACTTAAAATAGATGTTATGTGATCTACATGGACCCTGACTGTAAACAAGACCGACATGGATACATTCAATCTCCTGATTGTTTGGCGTTCTACTCTGAGATAGAGGTTTTCAGGCTCTAAATTATTGATTTCTACGAGAGATTTACTTTGAGCTGGCTGAAATAGTTCTGGACTATCAAAGATAGACCAATTGAATCTTTCGAATATTTTTTCATTTGGTAAATTGTTAAATATCTTAACTACTCTTGAATCTATTTTTTCAATATAACCAGGAACACCTTTATGAATTTCTGAAAGGGTCTGACCAAATTTCTCCTTCAACGACCATCTAGTAGGAGCACATAATGAAGCTGACTGGAGTGAGAAAGTATCCTTAACAGGTCTCATAACAATTAGATCTTCTTGTACTAGTAACGAAGCCAACTCAAGAGGATTTATGAAGTCTTTAAAATGATAAATTTCCCCGGAAATTAAATTTTCAACACATGCTTTATTAACTTTAAAAGCGTTATTATGAAATGTGTCTAAGTAATTCAGAATTAGATCTAATACTTCCTGCTGCAAATCTTCAGAATCTTCCGAAGTCATCAGAACTTCATCTTTTTTTTCAAGGAAAAGTTTTTTCTTTTCTTTGATTTCAGTTGAAAAAAGCTCATCGCGTTCAAGCCAAGTTTCAACCTCAATAGGCCTCAGTCCTATCTCTACGCCACCTTTTCCATTTTCATATGGCTGGTGTATTGGAAGGTCCAATTTAATTGAGACCTCTTTTTTTTAATAGTGCATCCATTTCAGGTTCTTTACCTCTAAACCTTACATATTGAGTCATAAGGTCGTCTGTATTTCCGGCTGAATAAACATATTTCTTAAGTTTTTCAGCTGTTTCTTTATGAAACAGACCGTTTTCTTTGAATGCATAAAAGGCATCGGCTTCAAGAACCTCAGTCCACAAGTAACTATAGTATCCAGACGAATAACCACCTGCAAAAATATGGCCAAAATAAGTGCTTCTATATCTGCTCTCTATTTCTGGAATAAGTCCGAGCTCCTCCAAAGCACTATCTTCAAATAAATCTACATCTTTGATAGTTTCCTTAGAAGTATGGTAGGCCATATCAAGATGAGCTGCTGCAACGTACTCTGTTGTCGCAAATCCCTCATTAAATGTGCCAGCCGCTGATATCTTTTTCAATAAATCATCAGGAATGGTTTCACCGGTCTTATAATGTTTGGCAAAAGTTCTCATTACCTCCGGTTCTCTTGCCCAATTCTCCATCATTTGTGAGGGAAATTCCACGTAATCTCTTGTTACAGACGTGCCAGAGAGGCTTGGATATTGAGCATCTGACAGTAAGCCATGCAAGGCATGACCAAATTCATGGAATAGCGTTTCAACTTGCTCAAAAGATAATAAAGATACTCCATCTGAATTTTCTGGCGGAAAGTTACAGACATTCACTACAATTGGAATAATTTCTCCATCAAACTTGCTTTGACTTCTGAAGGTATTCATCCAAGCGCCACCACTTTTATTTGGCCTCAGAGTGTAATCTGTGTAAAAAATACCAATGACTTTTTGGTTTTTATCTTCAACTGTAAAAGTCCTTATGTTGTCCCTATATTTAGGTAAATCATTTCTTTCTTTAAAAGTTATATCAAATAACTTAGAAGCAACATCAAAGGCACCATCTAATACTTTGGCTTCACTAAAATATGGTTTCACTTCTTCTTCTTTGAAGTCAAACTGCGCCTGTCTTAATTTTTCTGAGTAATACCACCAATCCCAAGCTTCTAATTTAAAATTAGCTCCTTCAGAAGAAATTATTTCTTGCATAGCTTCAACTTCGCCTTTAGCCTTTTTAATCCCTGGTTTCCATATTGTTTGAAGTAACTTATTAACATTAGATGTATTTTTGGCCATGGTATTATCCAAAACATAATCAGAGTGATTATCAAACCCCATCATATTTGCTTTCTCTTGTCTTAGAGCAACCATTTCGGAAATTATAGATTTATTATCGAATTCATTGTCGTTGTCGCCTCGTTGTATGTAGGACTTATATAACTCTTCTCTGAGCTCTCTTTTTGTAGAATATGTTAAAAAAGGATACATACTGACTCGTGTTGGCTTAAATACCCATTTTCCTTCGTGGCCTTCAGATTCTGCAAGCAATGCGGCCTGCCTTATCTCTTCCTGCGGTAAACCCTCTAGATCATTTTGATTATCAACTATCATGCTATAAGAGTTCGTTTCTTTAAGAACATTTTGATCAAACTGCACTGATAAAGAGGAAAGGGAGCTATTTATTTCTGTTAATCGCTTCATGGATTTTTGATCTAAATTTGCACCCGATCTAACGAATCTTTTATATGTCTCGTCAAGCAACCTTGATTGTTCTGTTGTCAGCTCAATTTCTTTTTTATTAGATTGCAAATATTCAATTCTTTTAAATAACTCTTTGTTAAGCAGAATCGAGTCATTATGAGCCGACAATTTAGGGCTTATTTTCATCGCAAGAGAATCCAAATCATCATTTGTGTTTGATCCCAAGAGGTTGTAAAACACATTTGCTACTTTATCCAATGTTTTGCCCGATCTTTCAAGCGCTTCAATGGTATTTTCAAAAGTCGCAACCTCTATATTTTGAGCAATATCATTTATTTCTTTTAGGTGCTCTGCCATCCCTATTTCAAATGCAGGTTCATAATGTTTAAATTCTATTTTTTCAAATGGAGGTATTTCGAATGGAGTATCATATTCATTTAGAAATGGGTTCATGGAATTTTCCTTGTTGGTACAACTTATTATAAAAAGTAAAAGAAAAGGAGATAACTTCTTAAACATTCTATAATCTTACTCAATTATTTTTCCAAGTGAATAAATATTTCTTTAGGTTAAGTTATGAAAAATACCATTCTGCTAATATCACTCTTCAAAAGGGCATTAGGTATATTTTTTTTAGTTTTGAATTATTTAAGTTATGGCTTGATGGTAAAAGTCGCTGCTGATGCTGATTTAACTGCTACAGAGAGAGTTTTTTATCCAATCCTTATATATCTTGCTGGCTGGATTTTGGTAATTGCAGGAGTTTACCTTGCAGGTCCAGAAATTATCGATAAGATCAAATATTACTTTAAGCTAGCGTGGAGAACAGTTTTCAAAAAGAACAATGATAACCAAACTTGATCACTTAATTATCTCCGTAAATGATATTACGGAGGCAGAAAAAAAATTTACTAGCTTATTTGGAATTGACCCGGTTTGGCGAGGTGAGCATTCAGGACTTGGCACAGTTAACTGTATCTTTAATTTCAAAAATACCTATTTGGAGCTTCTAGCAGCAAAAGGAGAGGGTTTAGGTGCAGACTTGGTAAAAAAAACAATTTCGGAAAAAGGAGAGGGATTGACGGGACTAGTTTTGGGCGTTGATGATATCCATGATGCTAAAAATCGGATAATTGATAAGGGATTTGAATCAAGAAATATCTCCGAGGGTGAAGGTAAAGATTTTGACAATGGAGAAAGCAGGAAATGGAATAATCTATTTCTACCTCGAGAACTTACCAGAGGCATGTTTTCTTTTTTAATTCAGCATACTAAAGGAAAGTTACCAGAAATTGACAACTTCCCAGATTCCTCAATCAACAAACTTGATCACGTTGTTGTTAATACCAATGATCCAGAAGGATTTATTGAAATTTATAGAGACGTCTATGGTTTAAGACTTGCATTGGACCAGACAGTTGAAAAGTGGGGTGGAAGGATGCTTTTTTTTAGAGTGAACAAAACTACTATTGAAGTAATTGCTAGGAAAAATGATGATGAAATCGAAGATACTCTTTGGGGCCTTGCTTGGGAAGTTGAGAGTCTAGAAAAGACTCATGAGAGGCTTGCAGGTAATGGTTTTGAGATTTCTGATATCAAAGAGGGGAGAAAACCTAATACTCTTGTTTCAACTGTTAAGTCAGATACATTTGGCATACCAACTCTCCTTATTCAGCATTTACCTTCTTGAATTTATCGTAGACCCAAAATGGTGAATATATAAGGTAAAAAACAACAATTCCCAGAATAATCAAAAGAGGGATGTGAAAGGGCGGATCTGGAAAGAAATCCAGTAAACTTTCTCCGACTGGTTTAACTCCTAAATACCAATAGTTTGCAGGCGGTCCAATTAAAATATTTACTAGGTAAATAATTGGTAAGACAGCAAGAGAAAAATAGATGCCATTCCTCACTGAACTTAGCGTAGGTCTGTTTTTGAGACCAAGACTTGCAAAGACAATTGCAACAATTAATAACCCATGTCCAACAAAAAAAAGCACGTACTGTGGGTCTGGAAAATTTTTAGGAACATCGGGGGTAAGCAATGCATTGAGTCCGCCACCAATTCCCCAAAAAAAGGATACTTCAAAAAATATACGCTTTTTTGTCAGCAGAAATATACCTATAAATATAGTCGACAGGTTGCACATATGAATTGGTATTAACCTTGCCCAAGGAAAGTCCATAGAATAATGCCATATGAAGGGTTTTATTAGTTCTAAAATAATTGTGGAAATACCTAAAAACTTTGCAATCAAGATTTTCTCAGACTCTCTATCTTTCAACGATATTGGAAGGATAAAGGCTATTGCTATAATGGTGAGTAGTGTTGCTATGTGAGAGTTGCCAAAAATTTCGAAAGGCTGGACATCCATTATCAAAGTATAAAAACTTATAAAAATTTTGGTAGGTGATAATTTAAAAAACGCAATTTATGATTAATGATAATTCAATAACATTCTTTCCAAAAGTAAATAAAACTGAGGTTTTCATACTACTTAAAGCATTTTTATTCTTTTTCTTTGTTTTGGCCTCATGGTATGCATTGAGACCGGTTAGAAATGAATTGGCAGTGCAAGGAGGAATTTATAATCTACCTTGGTTGTTAATTGGCGTAATGATTGCAATGTTGCTCGTAAATCCTATTTACTCTTGGCTGATATCAAGAATAAATCAGAGCAAGTTAATTATCTATATATATTCTTTTTTTATATTCAATTTATGCCTTTTCTTAGCTCTTTGGACTTTTACCGGAGATGAAGGTCGTGTTTGGACAGGAAGAGCTTTTTATATTTGGGCAAATGTTTACTCTTTCTTTGTCGTATCGATCTTTTGGGTCGTGATGATAAACTTTTTTAATCATACTGACTCTAAAAGGTTTTTCGGAATAATCAGCGCAGGTGGCTCAATGGGTGCTTTTTTCGGATCAACTGTTGCGAGATACTTTTCTACAGAAATTTGTGGGAATACTTCTATTTCTGATTTTGGTCCCATGAGCCTTATAGTTTTCTCAGTTATTTCTCTTTGTTGTGCAATCTTTTTTTCGACTTCATTCAAACCTAAAGGGAAAGGTATTGATAATACGCCAGAAATAGGGGGATCCAGCCTGGATGCTTTTCAAAACATCTTAAAAGATCCTTTGATAAGAAACTTGGGCTTCTATGTGATTCTTTTTACCTTGTTAATGACTACTTCATGGATGATATCTCTGGGAATAGTTCAAGACTGGTCACAAGATCCATGCGAAAGAACGGCATTCTTCGCAAGAATTGAGCAAATCGTTACTCCGTTAACTCTTGTGATGCAACTTTTCTTAGCATCATATATTTTAAGAAAAATAGGAAGTCTTGCAGTTCTTATGATTTATGGATTGCTTTTCACAATCGCTTTCATCGCATACGCATTCTATCCAACAATTTCTACTGTCATGATGGTAGTTATAAGTTTGAGGATTTTTGAATATGGCTTGAATAAACCTACAAGAGAAACCATTTATACAAAACTCAATCAGCAAGATAGATATAAGTCCACAGTTTTTATAGATACCTTCTTAGCTCGATCAGGTGACGTAATTGGAGGGTGGTTCGTGAGAGGTTTAGTTGGTACAGGAATAGCAATATTATCGGTAACTTGGGCCGCATTACCATTTGCAATGTTGATTTCTTTTATGGGTTATAAAATCGGTAAATCCACAGAGAAATGAGTGAAGAATTTATAAAGATAGCTGATATTACGGATATAGGGCTAAATCAATCACAATCTATCAATCTAGAGGGCATCGATATTCTAATTTGCCATACCAATAAAGGCATTTTTGCAATTGAAGATAAATGCTCTCATGCAGACATCCCATTATGTGGGGGTCAGATTATAGAGAACTTCATATCCTGTCCTGTTCATGGAGCAGTTTTCGATTTGACAGATGGATCAGTTCAATCACCACCTGCTTATGAAGACATTAAAACATTTGAAGTTTTATTAGAAGACACTTCAATTAGTGTTAAAAAACCAATTTCAGAGTAATATTTATTATATGGAATATAAGTTTATCTCATGTTCTGAACCTTCTTCACCGGTTCGACGTATTTATCTTAACCGACCAGAAAAAAGAAATGCTCTTTGTAATCCTCTTCGGAAGGAACTTTTTCAATGCCTTCAAGATTTCGATGAAGATCCGGAGGTAAGAGCTATTATAATTTCTGGCAAAGGTACTTGTTTTTGTGCGGGTTATGACCTGTCCTATGATAACAGTGAGGATTTACCATATCATTCAAGTAAAACTGATGGATTCTGGCCTCGTCATGTCGTCGAGGGAGCCTTTAAAATATGGGATTTATCAACACCTGTAATTGCAGAAGTTCATGGATATTGTCTGGCTGGAGGAACAGAATTAGCTGCATCTTGTGATCTGGTATATGTAACAAATGATGCCGAAATTGGTTACCCAGTTGTAAGATCTATGAGCCCACCAGACAATCAATTTTTTCCTTGGTTGATAGGAATGAGGAACGCAATGGAAATGATGTTAACTGGGGAGTCAATTTCAGGCAAAGAGGCTGCTGAGAATGGCTTTGCTAATAAATCTTTTGATAGCAGTATTATTTCAGAAGAAGTTGAAAAAATTGCTAATAAAGTAGCGAGGGTTCCAGCAGATATCCAGGCTATTAATAAACGCTCCATCCACAGGCAAATGGAAATAATGGGTATGAGAGATGGCATAAGAGCTGGAACAGAACTTCAAGCGCTTGCAATGCATAGCCGATCTACAAAAGAGCATTTGAAAGAAATTTCATCTGGATTAAAAAAAGCTCTGACAAAAAGAGATAAAGAATTCGGTGACTATAGAACCAAGAAAAAAGACTAAAGTAGTCACGATTCTATTCTTCGTCATTTTGAATTCTTGTTCAAATCCTTCTGAAATTAATGGTGCTCAGTGGTCAGGACATTCAAATTTTATGCACATTACTGAAGAAAAGATGAATATGGTTTATTCCGTTGATATTACTGGCCAAAAGGTCTTTTTAGGCGGATATTATGAAATAATCAAAAAAAATACTGACCATGTAGTTTTTAGATTGACTGTTGAGGAATTAGAATTTAATTCAAGAGTAGATGGCAAAGAATATTGCCGAATTTGGGGAAGGGTAGACGATTCTGATTCTCAAAGCTACTTATACGCAACCGATTGCTTGCCTATTAGGAAAAGCTAATACTAGATTTTCAGAGTATGTTTCAAATTTTCAATTAAGTTATCTAATGATACCTTAGAGGTTGTTGATCCAAAATTATATCTATCCGGTCTCACAGGAAAAACTTTATCTTTTTCCATTAACTTTTTTATTCAATTGATTGAATATATTTTGTAAAAGTTGATCTTCTTTTAGAGACTTTTTTAAGTCTTTTTTCCCTTTTTCTAGATTGATATTTTTTCTTTCACTTATACCTTGAACGAAACTTTTTCTTTGTATGAGTTTTTGGAAATACTTTTGAATGTGAGGTTTGCCCTTAAACAAAATGATGTCCCAATTACACTCAGTAAGTCGATGTAAAAGTACTGACCAGCTTATATCGGCTAGAGAGAATCTATTTCCAACTAACCATGCCTCATCGTTTTTGGAAAGATGTTTTTCAAGCTCTAAAAGGTGACTGTCAAGAATGAGAAGTGAATTTTCCAGTAGTTTTTTGATTAACTTTATTTTGAAAACTTTGAATCCAAGAGATTTTAGCAATAAAAATATGATCACTCTTTCTTTCATGGGATGTGATATGAGTCCTTTGAGAATTTCAAGAAATGATACATTTCTCAACATCGTCGCAAAAAGTGGAAAAGTAAGAGGACCAACAGTGTTTCCTGCATATATATTTTGCCCCTCAATTGGGTTTCCTACCATTGAAGCCTTTTCCATCCAATAATCAATTGCCTCAATATCTGCAGGCGCATTAAGCTCAGAATCTACAGTATTGACAATGAATTTTATTTGTTCGTGCGATTCATAAATTGGTCTACCCTTATTTAGAAGAACCGGGACAGTTGCATTGGGATTTATATGAAGAAATTTTTTAGAGGCAACTTCATACTTTCCTGTTTCAATCAAATCAATATGATTAGATTCAAATTCTAATCCGCATTCATAAAGACATATTCTTACCTTTCTGGAACATAAAGAAAAATCATTATGATATAAAACCCATTCTTTTGTTGTTTCTTGAACTATGTAATCCTGGAGCCCAATTAGCATCTTTTTAGGGATTAATGTGAAACCTTGAATTAGATTATCAAATGATGGCCACCATCCATTAGCATTGTTTCACCCGTTACGACTTTTGAAATTTCTATGAAGTTATAGATTCCATCTGCAACTTGTTGAGGCGTAACTGTAAGTTTAAGCGGAGTGCTTGAAGTAAGATTTTCTTTGGCTGCATTATAGAGATCATCACCCATACCTTTTCTTAACCAGTCGCCTTGAATAAAACCTGGACAAATTGCATTGACTCTTATTGGTCCTAGATTCCTTGCCATTGATTTTGTCATAGTATTTAGTGCACCTTTGGAGGAAGCATAAGCTAAGGAACTGCCGATGCCTTTGATGCCCGCTATAGATGAGATATTCACAACACTTGGATTATCACTTTTGTTCAACATTTCTTTGCAAGCTCGGACCATTTGAAATGGGCCAACAACATTCACCTTATATATGTGTAAGAAATCTTCAGCATCAAGTCCATCTAAATCAGCGTGATTGAATACAAACTTAGTTGTGCCAGCATTATTGACAAGTGCATCGATTCTACCCCATCTATTAATTGTTTCTTCTGCAGTCTTGACACAACTAGCATCATCAGAAACATCTGCAGCTAATGCTATCGCCTCTACACCATGCTTCTGACATTCCTCAACAACATGCTTTGCATCTTCCATGGAGCTTGTGCATGTTATTGTCACGTTCCAACCTTTTGAAGCGAGCAAGTTTGCAGTTGCGGCACCAACACCTCTGCTCCCACCCGTAATGATGGCAACTTTATTTTCAGAAATATTACTCATAATCAATCCTAATTTATCTATTTACAAATTTTTTAGTGCTTTTCTCTTTTAAAACAAAGCCCGGTTTATCCTTGAAAGTATTTTCGACCCATTCCATAACACTCTTTTCATCTAAGCCTGGGTCCCACACTTCTCCTTGGGGTTGTTCAACATCCCAAGGCGTATCTATAAAAATTTCCATTCCATTATTTTCAGGATCATTAAAATAAAAAGATAGAGCATTGCCATGACATAAGGGTAAATAGTCACAATTCACTGTATCTAGGCGATCTTTAATTTCTTGCAGTTCGTCATAAGTATCAGCTCTGAAAGAGATATGGTTAAGAGATGTTGAATTTATATCCTCTCGTCCCAACACAAAGGCAAGTTGATGGTGTTCATCAGGATTCCAACTTACGAATATTATTTCTGGCCCGTCTTTATAGATAGGGCCACTATCACTAACTTTAAAACCTAAGGTTTTTGTGTAGAAATCAAGAATTTTATCTTTATCTTTTATATTTAGGACTGTATGTGACCAATCAAGTTTCATAAATTTACCTATCGAACATTATTTAATCTTCTTCAGTAAGGGAGCGATCAGCAATTCTCTTACATTCATTCCTTAAGGATCCTAATCCTTCGATCCGTGTAGTTAAAATATCGCCTTCTTTTAAGAACTTGCCCTCCATAACTCCAACTCCTCCAGGAGTACCGGTAAAAATAACATCTCCAACATTTAAAGTGACTATTTCAGATAGGTAGCAGATTATGAAAGGAATATCGAATATTAAGTCGTTAGTATTGTCTTTTTGCCTCACTTCATCATTTACAAGACATTCTATTTCCAGGCCATCTTTATTAGGTAATTCATCAGGTGATACTAAGAAAGGTCCAATGGGTCCGAAAGTATCAAATGATTTGCCCAGATTGAATTGGGGAAGATTTTTGGTAGAAAATTGAACACCTCTGTCCGAGATGTCCTGACCTACACATAAACCCGCAACGTGATCCCAAGCGTCTTCTTTTTTTATATCTTTTCCGGTTTTACCTATCACAGCCACTAATTCCGCTTCGTAATCTACCGCATCACTTCGCATTTCTATTGTGGCACAAGGACCTACCAAACATGATGTATGTTTCGTAAAGATCATGGGTACATCAGGAATTTCTAAACCAGATTCTTCAGCATGATTCTTGTAATTTAATCCAACTGCATAACAATTGGCTGAAGAGGACACAGGAGGACCTAGTTCTGAATCATTGATAACTCCAGTAGGCTCCATCTTAGAAAGTTGACCATTTAACTGCTTCATTCTGTTTTGATTTTGGAGAGCATCAGATGGGTTAGAGTTAAATTCTCCATCTGAAATGACTTCAAGATCGTAATAATTATCATCTTCAACCAAAGAGGCTCGACCAGATATATTCGCTAATCTAAATCCCATACTAAGTTATGATCACTTCTGAAATTAATTAAGATGATTATATATGCTATTTATGAGAGCATTGCTCAAATTTTTTTATGGAAAGAAAGACTTTTACAAACAAAAAGGGAGAAAATTTCTCTTATCTAGCATCTAAATCGGAAAACAGTAAATACAATCTCGTTTTTTTTCATGCAACTGGATTCAATGCCTTTACTTATGAGATTTTATTTAACCAAATAAAACAATTAATTGGAGATGATATTAGCATTTATGCAATAGATCAAAGAGGACATGGGCTTACAAAAGCAACTTCTAACCATACAGAACTCAAATCTTGGGATATTTTTGTTGATGACGGAATAGAATTCTTGGAATCTATTGAAGGGCGTGTTGTTTGTTCAGGTCATTCGATGGGATCAATTATTGCAGCAAAAATTGCTAGTATCTGTCCCGAAAAAGTATCAAAACTATTTATGATCGAACCAGTACTTTATGGACCTATTGAATCATTGAAGTTTAGATTGATGTCCTTTTTAAGACTAAATAGACAACTTTCTATTGCTGATGGTGCAGCAAAAAGAAGAAAACAATTTTCTTCTATTAATGAAGCCGTTTCTTCTTACACGGGTAGAGGGGCATTTACAACTTGGTCAGCAACTTGGATAGAGAATTATCTTAGAGGAGGAACAACTCAATCGAAAGAAGGCATAGAACTATCTTGTTCTCCAGAGTGGGAAGCAGCAACATTTAGATCTTCTTCCATGGATTCATGGAGATACCTCAAAAAGATTAAGATCAAAGTTAAAGTCCTCTATGGTAGCGTGGGCTCCACCTTTTCCAGTCAAGCAAGGGAAGTTTTATTTAATCTAGGAAAAAATTGGGATCCTATTTACTATAAAGAAGCTTCTCATTTTTTGCCAATGGAGTTTCCAGATTCTGTAACTAAGGAACTTGAAGCTTATTTGAAAGAGTAACTAAATATCCTGAACAAAATTTCGTAAAGCTTGTCCAATTTCATCAGAGGAATCCTCTTGAACAAAATGATTGCCCTTTACGGTAATTTCTATTTGATTTTTCCAAGACCTTACAAATTCCCTTTGATCTCCTACAAGTATTGATCCGGGATCTGCATTTACAAATAACTTAGGAATTTCCGAATCCTTATGAAACTCTGCATTTTTTCTAACCTCTTCCACAACTAAATCTGGTTCTCCATCAAGAGGTATTTGTCTTGGCCAAGTTAGGGTAGGGCGCCTATCCTCTCCAGGGGTTAAATACGGTTTCAGATATTCTTGACGTTCTTCCTCTGAATAGCCTGTTGCAGAATCAGCAAGTAAAATTCTTTCAACAAAAAAGTTTTTTTCAAGGATTAATTCCTCTCCAGCTTCAGATCTAAATAATCCAAATATTTTTGTTGCGGCATCAGGCCATTGCTCCCACGTTAAAGGCATTACTATTGCCTCCATATAAGTGATTGATTTAACTCTTTCTGGATTCTCTCTAGCGTATTGAAAACCCATGGCCGAGCCCCAATCATGAATTATCAAATGTATGTCGTTACCTAAATCTAAACTACTTAATAAGTCGCAAAGATACCCATACTGTCCGTGATATTTATACTCATGATTGTCTACACCATCTAATTTCTCTGAATCACCCATTCCGATTAAATCAGGTATAACAATTCGTCCTAAGTCTTCAACATACGGAGCAATATTTCTCCATAAGTATGAGGAAGTTGGATTGCCGTGAAGGAAAAGAAAAGTGTCTCCATTTCCTTCATCAACATAGGCCATCTTTTTGTCTCTAATGCTTTTAAATTTTTTTGTGTATTTCATATTTACTTCAAATTTGGGACTTCAAATGCTTTGAACTCTTCTTCGTAAAGTTCTGCAAATTTTATGGTTGTTTTATCTTCGTAAGCTCCACCAATTGCTTGGAGTCCGATGGGCATACCTTCTATCGAAAGACCAGTTGGGAAAACAGTACTTGGCAAATGTGCATTAACAGCCAGACCAGGCCAGAAAATTTGTTGGAAATACCTTTGATCTTGATTATCTACTTTTATAGTCCTCTCAGATATTTTTCTGTGGTCATGCTTGATAGCGGTCGTAGCCAATTGTGGACAGATTAAGAGGTCCCATTCTTTGAAAAACTTTGCCCAAGAAATTTTGATTTGTTCTCTTGCGTAGTTTTGTCTTATCCAATTTCTATGAGACAAAACCGTACCTTTCGCTAACAAAGCATCTACAGAATTATCATTAGGTTCTAGTTTTGATGCAATTTCTTCAACTTTCTTAAACTCTTCCTCAGACATTCCTGATTGCATTACTGACTGAAGAAGCAATTGATAATTAATTTCTGCTTTTAAGAAATCATGATCAGGTCTATCAGAGAATGATACTTTGGCTCCAACAGAACTTAAGTTACGACCAACTTCTTCACATCTTTCTGCTATTTCGCTTGAGACAGGTGCCAATTCGTCATTGCACCACACGGCAACTTTGAAATCCTTCAAAGACATCCTGGACGACTCTGGCAGGTTAAGTTGCCATCCTTTTGCTCGTCTTTCCATAGGACCAGACATTACATCCAAAGCAATTTCAAGGTCTTTTGCACTTTTGGCTAGTGGTCCACACACAGAGAGATCAGGTTCAGGGACATTTGGTATCAATTCATGCCCTGAGGAGGGAATAATTCCATGACTGGGTTTATGCCCAAATACGCCACAGTAATGGGCGGGATTCCTTATTGATCCTCCTATATCTGATCCGGCCTCAAGTGCAGTGAAACCAGCTGCCAAAGCTGCCGCACTGCCACCAGAAGATCCGCCAGGTGTTTTGCTTGTATCCCAAGGATTACCGGTAGTGCCATAGATATCGTTATAACTTTGAAAGTCAGCAAGGTTTAAAGGGACATTGGTTTTTCCTAAAAAATGAGCTCCTGCTGATTTCAATCTTTTAACAGCCAGCCCATCTTCCTTTGCAATATTTCCTTTGTAGGCACCGATACCCCAAGTAGTACTTTGACCTTTAATGTTATAAGACTCTTTGATGGTCATGGGAACTCCATGAAGAGGACCATTCGGATCGCTGGATTTTTGATTATCCACCTTTTTAGCTGCATCAATCGCCTCATCAAAAGTCCTTATGACGACAGCGTTGATGTCATCATCATATTTTTCAATTCTTTCAATGAATAGCTCAGTAACTTCAAGGGAGCTTATTTCTTTATTTTTGATTTTTTCCGCTAATTCGTATGCGGGTAAGTTATGGATTTCCAAATTTAATCTTCTCCTGGTTTCCAGTCTTCATATCTTTCTTGCAGTCTCTGCATTCCTGATATCCATCTGTCCCTATCGTTACCTTTTCTGGAAACATATTCTAAAACTTCAGCATGAGGGGTAACTAAAAACCTTTCCTTTTCAATTGCATCTATGACATCTTCAGCTGCTACATCAGCTTCTATCATTCCGTCAACTCCTGCCACTCCAGCACCTTGAGCAGTCATTGCAGTTCTTACTGCTTGTGGGCAAAGGCATGAAACTCCAATTCCCTTGCTACCGTATGTAATTTTTATCCACTCGGCAAAACTCACTGCAGCTGCTTTTGTAACAGAGTAACCAGCTGAACCTATTTGAGTAAGTAACCCTGCTGCAGAGGCGGTATTCATTAAGTATCCCTCACCCCTATCTAACATTTGAGGAAGAACGTGTTTTGCAGCAAATATGTGTGATTGTACGTTTACTTCCCAAATATTTTGCCAATCACTTGTTTTGACTTCGAAAAAGCCGTGCACTCCACCTATACCTGCATTGGAACAGAAAATATCTACACCACCACTGTAATCATTAGATTCTTTAATCACATTGATAATATCTTCTTCCTTACCTACGTTTGCTTGAATAGCCAGACCATCAATATCATTTGCAGTTTCGGAAGCACCTTCGATATTCATATCAACACACACAACCGACTTTGCATCAGCGCTTTTAAAGGCTTCACATAATGCTTTTCCAATGCCACTTGCAGCTCCAGTAACGACGACTCTTTTATCTTTAATCTGCATTAACCTAACCCCAATTCTTTAATAGCATCTTCTCTCATTTGTTTTTTGGCTATTTTTCCAGCCGCCACTTTAGGTAATTCATCTTTCTGAAACCACGTGTACTCTGGAATTTTGAATTTAGCGATTTTAGCAGCCAAAAATGAGGATAAGTCTTCTTCTGTTAACTCAGCACCGGGATTAAGAGATATTCTCGTGGCAAGTTTCTCTCCTAATCTCTCGTCAGGTACACCGAAAACAGAAGCTTCTCTAACGGACGGATGTTCGTATATTGCCGCTTCAATTTCTAAACAGGCAATATTTTCTCCTCCTCTGATGACAATATCTTTAATTCTATCTTTGATGTAAAGAAAACCGTCTTCATCAATAATTCCAACATCACCGCTTCTGAACCAACCCTCGCTGTCCAAAACTTCGTTAGTGGCTTCTTCATTCTTCAAGTAGCATCTGAAATTACAAGTAGATTTTATCGATACTTCACCAAGCTCATTTGGGCCTAACTCTTTACCTTCTTCATCAACAATCTTAATAAGGTTCAGGAAAGGAGTCGGATATCCAGCTGTGCTCGGCCTTTCATATAATGTCATTCCACTCGCATTTGTAGCATGAGCATTAGTCTCAGTCAGGCCATAACCAACGGTAGCAATTTTATCGGGATGATCTTTTTCTTGAGCTTTAATTTGTTCCGGTGGTCTTGCAGCTCCACCTGATCCTAATCCTTTTAAGCTTGATATATCTATTTCTGGATTGTCTTTATGTGCCTGAAGAACTTCAGCAGACATAGTCGGAACTCCAGTCATATCTGTCACTTTATGTTTCTCTATTAGATGCAATGCTTCCACAGGATCCCATTTATACATGAACACAATTTTTCTTGCTGTTACTAAGGAAAGTAAAAAGACAGCATGCGATCCAGTAACATGAAATAGAGGCACAGCAGCAATTGTACATGGATTGTCTCCAGAAATAGGGGAGGCTAATGGCTCACCATCTACTTCTATTTGTGTAGCAAGTTGGCCCATAAGCGCCCAAGTTTCTGGAGCTGAGACAACTGCTCTATGAGTTGAAACTACACCTTTGGGATAACCCGTACTACCTGATGTATACATAATGCTTGCATCATCCTCGGGATCAATTTCAACTTCGGGGAATGAGTCTTTCGGAGCAACAACATCATCAAATGCAGTTGTATTGGTAAATTTAGAGGCGTCACAACGGACGGCAAGCCTGGGTATATCTTCAACATAACCCTCCAATCTTTGAAGTCTTTCCTCGTCCCCAATAAAAACTGAAGATTCACTATGCGTTAATCCATAATCTAATTCTTCGCCTTGCCACCAAGAGTTTAGTGGAACAGCAACAGCACCTATTGAAGTTACAGCCATATAGGAATAAATCCATTCAGGATAATTACGCATCGAAAATGCCACCTTATCTCCTTTTGATATTCCATATTTATCCATTAGTACGTGAGCCAATCCAGCAGAAGTATTTAAAACCTCTTGATAGGTAAAAGTTTCATCTTCATAGGCAAGAAAATCCCACTCTCCATGTATAAGAGGGAATTGGAAATATTCTCTTAAATTCTGAGGTAAATTTGCAAAAACATGATACTTGTTCCCTCTAATTTCCTCTTCCTTAAGCTCGAATAGGCCTTCCTTTGTAAACTCTCTTGCCAAGCTTTCTCGAGATTCTTTTTTTATAAATTCTTTAATATCCATAATTTTATTTTCCTGTAAATTTAGCCTCTCTTTTTTCTACAAAATGAGATACTCCTTCTTTGAAGTCTTCTGATTTAAAACTATCAAGCATAGCTTGCATTGAGCTATCTAGATTTTCTTTGATCGTTTCACCTTGAGCGTTATAAATTTGTTGTTTCATAATCCTTAATGACCTAGGAGAAACATTTTTTGCAAGATCAACGGCATATTCAAATACTTCTTTTTCAAAAGCATCTTCGGAAAAAGTCTTATTAACAATGCCCATTTGTTCGGCCTCAACAGCAGTAAATTTTCTTGAGGAAAACAAAATATCATTAGCCCTTGCTATGCCAACCAATCTTGGAAGAATCCAGCCTACACCCCATTCAGCTATTAAACCTCTCTTTGAAAATGCACTTGAAAATACAGCGCTTTCTTTAGCAAATCTTATATCTGCAAAAAGCGCCATAATAAAACCTACGCCTGCTGCAGGTCCGTTAATTGCCGCGATTATTGGCTTTGGTACGGTCGGAAAGTAACTAAATCCACCATCAAAACCTTTTACTTCGTTAGCGGCATATTCTCTTTCTTCAGCTTCGATTTGAGATCCTTGCGATTCTCCTTGGCTGGTAGCCGCAAGTCCATCCATATCAGCTCCGGCACAGAAACCTCTGCCTGCACCAGTAAGTATGATAACTTTAATATCATCATCTTTAGCAGCGTCATCTAGTTTCTCTCTCAATCCCGCTCTGATTTCGTCATTAACAGCATTAAGTCTTTCCGGACGGTTCATTGTTACAATAGCAACACCCTCTTTTTTTTCATACAGAACTGCATTATTCATAAATTTCTCCTTTACGCGGTAGAACCGCCATCTATAACTAGCGTATGTCCATTGACAAAAGTTCCCGCATCAGAAGCCAAAAATACTGCGGCGCCACCAATCTCATCTGGTTCACCAATTCTTCTAAGGGGGCAAGTTGCAGTTGACTGCTTTAAGATTTCTGGATTTTCCCATAAAGCCCTTGCAAAATCCGTCTTAAATAAACCTGGTGCTATAGCATTCGTTCTTACGTTACTAGGACCAAATTCTGCTGCTAAGTTTTTAACCAACATAATGTCAGCGGCCTTTGAAATATTATATGTGCCAATGACCGTGCTAGATTTAAGACCACCAATTGAAGATACAATAATGATACTTCCATCATTTCTTTCAACCATTTCAGGTATGACCATCTGACAAAGAAGATGATTACTTTTAATATTGTTATTCATCACTTTGTCAAAAGCATCCTCTGGAATATCCATCATTGAACCAAAGAATGGATTCGAAGCAGCATTACAAACCAAGATATCAATTTTTCCAAGTTGCTCTCTTGTCTCGTCCACTAACATTTGTAGTGCTGCTTTATCTGAAATATTGCATGGAACTACAATTGCTCCTCCTTCAGAATCTTTACACGCTTCATTAATTTCGTCAGCTACAACTTGACACGCATCAGCCTTACGACTTGATACCACTACTTTCGCTCCATGAAGAGCCATTTGCATTGCAATTGATTTACCGATACCTTTTGAGGATCCGGTTATTACTGCAGTTTTACCAGTTAAATCAAACATTAAATTCTCCCTTATTTGCTTAGCAGTCTACTCTAGATTCTTTTTAGAAAAAATAGCTAAAGATACGAAATATTTTGTCTTTTGCTAACATATCAAAGTGATAAGAAAATCTATCTACATAATTTTTGCTGCATCTATTCTTTATTTTGGGTTTGTTTATCTCGTGGCAAGCGGATACTTAGGTAAATATGAAGGTCCCGGAAGCATTTCATCAATAAAGACGCCGCATGAAATTTTAGATAAGAGATTGAAAGACCAGTCTGATGCCAAGGAAAGTATTGGAATAACAAATGAAAAAATTATTTTATTTGGAGATCTTCACGTTCATACAACTTACTCTTCAGATGCATTTCTGATGAGTTTACCGATGCTAGCGGGCGAGGGTACACATCCTCCTGCTGATGCATGTGATTTTGCAAGGTATTGTTCATCTCTCGACTTTTGGTCTAATACCGATCATGCAGAGGATCTTACACCTAAAGATTGGATAGAGATCAAAGATACCATTAGACAATGTAATGAAGTGAGTGGAGAGGGTCCCCAAGACACAATTGCTTTTTTGGGATGGGAATGGACTCAGGAGGGCGGCTTTGGCATTCCACATTATGGTCATAAAAATATTATTTTAAGAGACTTAGAAGAAACTAGAATTCCCAAAAGACCGATTGCTTCTTCAACAGTTGGATTTGCAAATATGCCTTTTCAGGCTAAATTAGGGCTTTCTTCAATCAAAGCATTTGACAGTAGAGTTCAGGATATGATGACCTTTTCTAAAGACTCTTTAACTTCTCCTTGCCCAAAAGGAGTGCCTGTCCAAGATTTACCCATTGATTGCAGAGAGTATGCTGATGATCCTTCGGAACTTTTTGACAAACTCAATCAATGGGACCATGAGGTTATTGTTATCCCTCATGGAACTTCGTGGGGGGTCTACACACCATCTGAAAGCGACTGGAAAGACCAACTGAAAGAACAATATCATGATCCTAATTATCAAACTCTCATTGAGGTATATTCTGCGCATGGTAATTCAGAACACTATAGAGACTGGCGAGATGTTTTGTATGATGAAAATGGAAAGGTTATATGTCCAAAGCCTACAGCAAATTTTCTGCCAGGCTGTTGGCAAGCCGGAGTAATTATTCAAGAAAGATGTCTCAAAGAAGGAGAATCACAACGAGAGTGTAATAAGAGGGCTGAAGAAGCAAGAAAAAATTATGCCGCAGCTGGCAACGCGGGGCAAGCAACCGTCTTGAATGAAGATCCAAGTGAATGGCTAGATTCCAACCAGTGTCAAGATTGTTTTCTTCCAGTATTTAACTTAAAACCTAAAGGCAGCGCACAATATATTCTTGCTTTAAGGAATTTTGATCCACTAGATACCACAGAGAGATTTAAATTTGGTTTCATCGGATCTAGCGACACACACTCAGCACGACCTGGGAACGGCTATAAGGATATAAAAAGATTGGATTTTACTGATGCCTCTGGACCGACTGAATCCGCAGGCTTTATTTTTGGTTTTAATGAAGGGGAGGGTGTATATGGTAAATCAACTCCAAAGAATTATACTCGAGACACACTTCCACCAGGACCATTAGAAGTTGATAGGCTTATGTCTTATTTTTATACAGGCGGTTTGATAGCAACACACTCTAATGATAAAACAAGGGAATCCATTTGGCGTTCTTTAAAAAATAAAGAGGTTTATGCAACCAGCGGTCCAAGGATTCTTTTATGGTTTGACCTAATTAATGGACCTGAGGGCTTGCTACCGATGGGATCAGAGACATCTTTAAAAGAAAGTCCTAGATTTATGGTCAGGGCAATTGGCTCTTTTGAACAAAAGCCCGGGTGTCCAAATTATGCTTTAAATGCTTTAGGTGAGGATAAAATTAGACATCTCTGCAAGAACGAGTGCTATAACCCATCAGACACAAGAAGAGAGATTGAGAGAATAGAGATAGTAAAGATTTTACCTCAAGAATATGAAGATGAACCTCTCGATAGCCTAATAATTGATCCATGGAAAACTTTTAAATGTAACGGTACTGAAGAATGTATTGTAACTTTTTCTGATAGTGACTTTGAATCTAATAAAAGAGATGCTCTATATTATGCAAGAGCTATTGAACGGCAAACGAAAGCAGTCAATGCAAACAATTTGAGATGTGAAAGAGACAATTTCGGTAGATGTATGGAAGTAGACATTTGTTATGGAAGCCCGCTTCAAACTCCTAGAGAAGAGGACTGTTTAGGAAATGTCCAAGAAAGAGCTTGGTCCTCACCAATATTCGTTGATTTTAAAAAATATTGATGAGGATTAAACTTATTTACCTTTCCAGTTAGGAGCTCTTTTTTCAGCAAAAGCCACTGGTCCTTCAATGAAATCTTCACTAGTAAAAAGATCATTTACGGCTGTGTACTGAGAGCTCATCGAAGTTTCTAGACTTGCTTCATTGAGGCTTTCATATGCGACTTGTTTCGTAGCTCGAATAGACATTGGTGAACATGCTTCAATTTGTTTAGCCCAGTCTCTTGCTCGATCCATTAGGTCATTTTGAGACTCAACAACTTCATTAACAATGCCAAGTTCCTTAGCCTCTGCAGCTTCGACATGTCGACCAGTAAGCATCATACCCATTGCGTTTTTCATACCTATTTGCCTTGGTAATCTTTGCATTCCTCCTGCTAAAGCTGCCAAACCAACCTTGGGTTCCGGTAAAGCAAATTTAGCGTTCGAAGAAGCTATTATCAAATCACACGCAAGAGCGATTTCCATTCCGCCTCCCATAGCTACTCCATTTACCGCAGCGATTATTGGTTTATTGAGATTAAATCTGCTGGTAAGTCCCGCAAAGCCTGTCTCTGGCATACCAGATCTATCACCACCTGAAGCTTGATATTTTAGATCATTCCCAGCTGAGAATGCTCTATCACCTGCTCCAGTAATAATACCCACCCAAAGGTCTTCGTTATTTGTAAATTCACTCCAGACCTCATCAAATTCTCGGTGAGATGGAGGATGAAGCGCGTTCATTACATCAGGTCTATTGATAGTCACTTCTAAAATATGACCGTTTACCTCTGTTGTTAGAAACTCATAGTCAGTTTTCATTTAATTCTCCTTAAATTTTCAATAAGAATATCAGGCATTCGATGATGAGTCATGTTTTATAGGTTAAGATTCGGACATATGAGCAATCTAAAAATTGGAATTTTACTTTCAGACCACGTTCTTGATGATCTTCAAGAAAAACATGGTAATCAAGACAATTTTTACAGAAGGATATTTCAAGAAACAAACCAGGATGTAACTATAGAAATCTACGATGTTACCCAATTTACCTACCCAAAATCTCTAAATGAATGCGATGGGTACATCATTACGGGAAGTAAACTCAGTGTTTATGATAATGAAAGATGGATAAGGGAATTAGAGAAGTTTGTTGCTGATCTCTTTTTAAATAAAAGACCATTACTAGGAGTTTGTTTTGGGCATCAACTTATTGCGAAAGCATTGGGAGGTGAAGTTAAAAAAGCAGATATTGGCTGGGTTTTAGGCGTCCAAAGTTACGAATTTAAAACCAATTATCCTTGGCTTGAATACATGAATGAAGATGTTCAGTTAATTCACTCCCATCAGGATCAAGTGATGCGTTTACCTGAAAGGGCAACACTAGTAGCCTCTAATAAACATGTTCCTAACTCAATGTACTTTATAGAAGATCATGTTATGTGTATGCAAGGACATCCTGAGTTTACCAATGCTTATGCTTATGATGTGCTTTGCAAAAGACGTGATGTTTTGGGTGAAGATAAATTTAAACAAGCTGAATCTAGTTTGCTTAATGAAAAAACAGATTATTTAGAAGTTACTAACTGGTGGTTAGAATTTTTTAAATCTAAGAATCAACTTCAATAGTTATTCTCTCCATTCTTCTGAGTTGCGGCCAATAGTCGTTAACCGGTTTATGAAGTACAGATCTATTATCCCAAAAGGCAATCGAGTTGTTCTGCCAAGAGAATCTGTATTGATATTTTTCTTGATGAATATGATCAAATAAAAAATTTAGTATAGTTCCTTCATCATCACCCTCAATATGTGAGGTGAAAAGTTTGTTTACATAAATTATCTTTCTCCCTGTAAAGGGGTGTTCTTTGATAACTGGGTGAAGTATCGGAGGATTTTCTAAAAGAGCTCCTGCTAATCTCTCGCGGCCACCTTCTTCTTCTAGACTTTCTTTAAAACCAAATTCAAAGCTATGAACAGCATTCATTCCCTTAAGTTTATCTTTCCACTCTCTAGATAAATCATCGTAAGCAACAGACAAACTGGAAAACATCGTATCACCACCGTTTTTAGGAATTATTTTTCCAACTAATATACTTCCTAGGGGAGGTAACTTTTTGAATGTCATATCTGTATGCCACTCTTCAATTTTTGAAGGATTATCTCGATCATTTTCTAGAATAGTAATTTCTGGATATCCCTCAACAGTCGGATAAGCTGGGTGAGTTTGTAGCTCACCAAAAAGTAAAGCTAGTTTTTTATGGTTTTCATGGCTCAGATTTTGATCTCTAAAAAATAAAACTTCATTTTCACAGAGTGCATCATGAAGAGAGCTGAATACTTCTTCATCTAATGGTACGGTCAGATCAATGTTTTCAACAAAAGCTCCAAGCGCCGCCCCTGTTTTTTTAACTAAAAGCTTTTCCATCGTCTTTATCTACAAAACAAACAATCAATATAGATTAAAGTTATAATTATGATCAAAAATTAGATATTAATGAAGAAAGGAATAACTTTTGGTGCTTTTGACCTATTTCATGCTGGGCATGTATTAATGCTCCAAGAAGCTAAAACTGTCTGTGATTATCTTATTGTTTGTATTCAAACTGACCCCAGTATTGACAGAAAATCTAAAAACACACCAGTTCAATCTTTGATTGAAAGAGAAATTCAAGTGACCGCATGTAAATATGTTGATGAAGTTCTTGTCTACGAAACAGAAGCCGATCTTCTGAAGATACTTGAGGAAACAGATTGGGATGTGCGAATTTTAGGTGACGAGTACAAAGATAAAGAATTTACAGGAAGAGACAAATATCTCGATAAATGCTATTTCAATAAACGACCTCACACTTTCTCAAGCTCAGAATTAAGGGAAAGAGTCGCTGACAAAGAGAATAAAAAAAATTAACTTTGTTTTATCACGATATTTACCATTTTGTCACAAAGTGACAATATAATGGATGAATGAGCCAAAGAATCCTAATAGTTGAAGACGAGCTCGATCTAAGATCTACATTAGAATTTAAGTTTAAGTCAGAGGGATATACTGTAAATGCAGTCTCCACAGGTAAAGATGCTATGGATTCCATAGCTCGAACAAAACCTGACCTTATTCTATTGGATTTAATGCTCCCAGATATGTCTGGCCTTGATGTTTGCAAAAAAGTAAGAAACAGCTCTGATTCATTTGATGTATCTATAATTATGCTAACTGCAAAAGGTGAAGAAGTAGACAGAGTATTAGGATTTGAACTTGGAGCTGATGACTATGTTGTAAAACCTTTCAGCGTTCGTGAATTAGCTCTTAGAGTATCCACGGTATTAAAACGAACAGAAAAACAAGAGGAAACAAGCAAGATTTCACTTGGTGATATAGAAATAAATCTGTCGACCTATCGCGTATTTATTAGTGAAACTGAAATTCAATTAACAGCTAAAGAATTTTTGTTATTCAAACATTTAGTTCAAAAGAACGGAAGAATACAGCCAAGAGAAGTTTTGTTAGAAGAGGTGTGGGGCTACAATTCCTCAGTTACCACAAGAACAGTAGACACTCATGTCAAAAGGTTGCGAAGCAAAATTGGCGACATCGGCACAAAAATAGAAACTGTTCGCGGAGTAGGGTATAGATTCAATTATGTTGTCTAAAGTTTTACGTCTCTTTGCAAAAGATAAACAAATAGAATCTAGCGAAGTTGTTCGAAGTCCATTTTTAACCACAAAAGAGTTACCTCAAATCTTAGATAAGGCTGGAGTCGGTCTTATTGTTTTGGATTCCAATGACTGTATTTTACAACTTAATTCAATCGCCTCTCTGGACTTAAATATTCCTAAAGACTATGAAGGGAGTAAATTGGTTGAGGTTTTCAATAATGGAGAGATTTATAATTTGATAAAAAGTGCGAAACTTGACTTATCAGCAGAAGAAGAAATCTTCGGTGTTGAACCAGGCAATAAAAGTTTCTTAGTAAACGCCACCTTCGACAGTGACTCATCTGAAACAACACTTGTCTTCATCGATATTACTCGTATAAAGAAATTGGAGAATATCAGAAAAGATTTTATTGCTAATCTATCTCATGAATTGAGAACTCCCGTAGCCGTTATAAGGGCAAATTCAGAATCCCTAGTTGACGGTGCTTTAGATGATAAAGAGATTGCACAAAAGTTCTCCAATGCAATATTAAAAAACTCAGAAAAACTATCATATCTTTTGGAAGATATCTTGAATCTATCAACTATAGAATCAGGTGAATACAATCTTGAGCTCGCAGAAAATGACGTTCTAGATATTTTTACAAATTCAATTAACTCTGTTTTATCAAATAATCCTGATGTAAAGATTATTAATAATATTTCATCAGATGTAGAGGTAATTTGTGATATTAAGGCATTATCTCAAGTTATTGATAATCTTATAGAAAATTCAGTTAAGTATGGAATTTCTGAAGAATCTAATGAAATCATTATTAATATGAAAGACCAAGGCTCTAAAGTAAGGTTTGAAATTGAAGATCGCGGACAAGGAATACCCGCAGATCAAAGAGAAAGAGTATTTGAGAGATTCTTTAGAATTCAAAATAACAATACTTCTTTGAAGGAGGGAACCGGATTAGGTCTATCTATAGTCAAGAATTTAGTAAATCTTATGGGTGGTTCTGTAGGTAACGAAAAAGCCTATCCCGAGGGTACAATTTTCTGGTTCACACTGAACAAAAAAAACTAATTTTTTTCCAAACCTGTTCCTGTTACGAAACAAAAACGTAACATTTCATATTTAAAGTAGACAATATATATTGGAGAAAAAATATGAAATTTAAAATTCTTTCTTTGCTCTTACTTGTTCCCGTTCTTTACTTACAAACTGAGGAACCAACTGTGTACGGAAAACTTTGGATATCAGTTGAATCTCAAGATACAGCTTCTGGTACTGAAGTGGATATGGTAAGCAACGCTTCTAGATTAGGTGTTAAAGGAAGTATGGATTTTGGAGAAGGAATAGAAGCTATTTATCAAGCTGAATACGAAGTTGATCCTGTAGATGGAACTGCAGACGAATCTAAAGATAGAACTTTTAAACAAAGAAATAGTTTTGTGGGTTTAAAAGGATCTATGGGTACTATTTTCCTTGGTAAGCACGATACAGCCACAAAAAAATCACAAAAGAAAATAGATCTTTTTAATGACCTTGCAGGTGATATTAAAAATATATTGCAAGGGGAGAACAGGATGAGCGATCTCATAGGATATACAACTCCAGAGATTAACGGCTTTTCTGCAACATTTAATGCAATAAAAGGCACAGAAGGGCTCGGTGATGACAGCATAGGTGACTCAACTTCAACCTCTTTCAGTTACGACTCAGAAAATTTTTATATTGCCTTGGCCTTTGATTCTGAACTTAGGGGCTACGACTCAACAAGATTGACACTTCAAATTCCATTCAACCGAAGTAAATTAGGAATTATGTTGCAGGATAGTGAAAAATTAACTACGGGAGTAGAAGAAGACGGTTATGTTATTAGTTTTTCCCAGAAGGTAGGTGATAAAGGAACACTTAAATTTCAACAGGCAGAGTCCGATATGAAATTAGATTCAGGAAAACAATTTTCTTTTGGTTATGACTATAAGTTAAGCAAAAAAGCTAAAGCTTTCTTCTTCTTTACAGATTTAAGCGGGGACAATATATCTAAAGAAAAAGAAATAACAGGAATAGGATTTGAATATAAATTTTAAAGAGTGACCTCAATTAACAAATCATTCTTTAATTTGTAACAAAAATGCCACAATAAGAATTCAAAATACTTAGAAATGATGATTTTTAAAAAATCTAAACCAATAATCTCTGGAGACCATTCATGAAATCTACTGGCTACAATGACATCATTAGAAAGTCACCTTTCGGCCCAATAAAGGCGCATATGCAAGTTTCCACAAACTCAGTTGATGAGTTGCTTAAATTTATTGAATTTGTCGTAGCCTCAGATTGGAGTGGGGCCACTCAATCTAGGAAATTAATTTCCGATCTGGAAAATCAAGCAGATGAATTAAAGGCTGAAACTAGAAGTCTGTTGCCTAAAAGTATCTTTTTTGCTGTTCCAAGGGAAGATATATTGGATCTAATAAAATTAGCTGATGATATTCCTAATACTGTAAAAGATATTTCTGGTCTGATGATAGGCAGAAATATGGAAATTCCCTCAGCCATACATGAATCATTTCAAAATTTCATTCTTGAGGCAAAAGAGATAACTTACGCTGCAGCTGAAGCTGTTGATCATATAGATGAATTATTTCAATTTTCATTTGGTGGAAAGGCTGCAGAGAAAATGGAGAGTTTGATAGAAAAGCTAGGTACTTTAGAAAATACTAATGATCAAACTGAAATTACTTTAAGAGGGGAACTTTTTAAAATAGAAAAAGACCTGCCACCAGTAGACGTTATGTTTTTGTACGACGTCATAAATAAAATTGGAGAGTTGTCTGATAGGGCTGAACAGGTTGGACACAGAATCTCTTTAATCGCGTCTAGATAGGAAATTAATATGGAAACAATTGTTTTATACGGACCTTACTTACTTATTTCAGGTTGTGTATTTGGGTTTTTTATGGCCTGGGGCATTGGAGCAAATGATGTAGCCAATGCAATGGGTACATCAGTTGGTGCAAGAGCACTTACTTTGGCTCAAGCAATTCTCGTAGCATGTGTATTTGAATTTGCGGGTGCATATCTAGCCGGTGGTGAAGTTACCTCTACTATTCGAAAGGGAATCATTGATCCTAGCCTTCTTCAAGAAACTCCAGATTTATTGGTGTTCGGTATGTTGGCAGCACTACTAGCTGCAGGCACCTGGTTGCTTATTGCTTCTTCAAGAGGTTGGCCCGTCTCCACAACACATTCAATAGTAGGTGCAATTGTAGGTTTTGCTGCAGTTGGAATAAGTGTTGATGCTGTTAGCTGGTCAAAAGTTGGTTCAATTGTCTCTAGTTGGGTTGTATCCCCCTTGATGTCCGGAACCATAGCTTTCTTAATATTTATATCTGTTCAAAAACTGATCCTGAATACTGACAAACCTTTTGAAAATGCTAAGCGATACGTCCCAGGTTATATGTTTCTTGTAGGTTTTGTTATATCGATGGTTACCCTATTGAAAGGTTTAAAACACATTGGTTTGCCTCTCACGTTTGGTGAGAGCTTCACTTACTCAATTGTTATAGGTTTCATTATTGCCACTATCGGTGCTTTTTTTCTAAGAAAGATTGAGAATACTAGTCAACAACGTGGTGATGTAACATTTGATGGCGTTGAGAAAGTTTTTGCAGTACTGATGGTTTTTACAGCTTGTGCTATGGCATTTGCGCATGGATCTAATGATGTTGCCAATGCAGTTGGGCCATTAGCTGCAATTGCAAGTGTAGTTCAGTCTGGAGGTGAAATTGCTGCAAAATCTTCTATGCCGTGGTGGATTCTTCTGCTCGGTGCTACAGGTATAGTTGCAGGATTAGCCACGCTTGGATATAAAGTAATAGAGACTGTTGGAAGGAATATTACAGAATTAACTCCGAGTAGAGGGTTTGCTGCAGAGTTAGCAGCCGCAACTACAGTTGTCTTGGCCTCTGGAACAGGATTACCCATCTCTACAACACATACACTCGTAGGAGCTGTGCTTGGTGTAGGTCTTGCAAGAGGATTATCTGCGGTCGATTTCACTGTGGTTGGACGGATAATAGTCTCTTGGGTAGTAACATTACCGGTAGGAGCTGGACTATCAATATTGTTTTTCTTTACCTTCAAAGGAATTTTCACTTAAGAAGCAAAATCAGGTTCGTTTTTTAACTTACCTGACCTTCACCTTGATGTCATTTAAAAATAGGTATAAAAAGTATCTATGTGTGGAAGATTTACGCTCAGAAATATTGATGAATTAGTTAGTAGATACGGATCAGTTAATTTTGATCCTTCCTACAATATAAGCCCTGGACATAAACTACTGGCGCTAACTGACAAGCTACAGGAAATCGAATGGGGATTTTCTCCTTATTGGGCCAATAAGCCTTTTAATTTGATTAATGCAAGAATCGAAACTCTTAATGAAAAACCCTCTTTCTCAAACTCAAATCGATGTTTAATCGCAGCTGATGGATGGTATGAATGGAAAGAATCACAAGATCAAAAACAACCTTTTTTCCATCATTTGAATGGCGAAATATTTTTTTTTGGAGGAATATTTGGCGGTTATCGAGGAAAAGTAGGTTGTGCTATTGTTACTACTGAAGCAATTGATTCACTTAAACCTATTCATGAAAGAATGCCATTAATAGTTTCAAAGAGTCATTTCAAAAATTGGCTGAACGGAGACGAAGTTGATTGCATGGACAGCAATGTGTCTAAACAGATAGTCAAACATAGAGTTTCACGGCATGTAAATAATCCGATTAATAACGATCCAAAATGTGTGTTTCCGACTAAAGAAAAAGAAGGGCCTGGTGAAGATTTATTTAGCTGAATTCATAGGGACATGCTTCCTATTAATGATAGTAGTTGGTTCCGGAATAATGGGACAAAACTTGTCTGACAACGAAGCCATTACTTTATTGGCTAATAC
>CACOVO010000009.1 GCA_902630715.1 uncultured SAR86 cluster bacterium
TCGATTATGCAGACAAGTATGAAGAGGCTACAGATAATCTAATCAAATGGATAGATTCAGGCCAACTTAAGGTTCTTAAAGATGAACTCCAAGGTTTGGAGAGCGCCCCCCAAGGCTTTGTTGATTTATTAGCAGGCGGCAATATAGGAACAAGAATCGTCAACATATAAAGAATGAATTTAAATTTTTCAGAAGAAGAAATATCTTTCCAAAATGAAGTTAGAGAGTTTCTGAAAAAAGAGCTTTCACAGGAATTAGTTCGTGCTGCAAAACAGACCTCTGCTGTATTTACAGAGAAGGAGGTGGCAATGGAATGGCAATCTAAATTAGCCAAAAAAGGGTGGTTAGTTCCTTCTTGGCCTGAAGAGTATGGCGGAACGGATTGGAATGAAACTCAAAAATATATATTTTCGTCTGAGTGTGCGAGGGCAGGAGCCCCTAATTTAATACCCATGGGTCTAGCTATGATAGGACCACTTCTATTGGGCAAGGGTAGTAAGGAACAAAAAGATTACTATATACCAAGAATAATTAATGGTGATGATTACTGGTGTCAGGGATACAGCGAGCCAGGTGCTGGTTCAGACTTAGCAAGTTTACAATGTAAAGCTGTCAGGCGTGGAGATCAGTACATAATTAATGGGACTAAAATTTGGACTACACATGCCCATCTTGCCAACAAAATATTTTGTTTAGTTCGAACTGACTCTTCAGGAAAAAAACAAGAGGGGATAACCTTTTTAATGCTTGATATGCATCAGCCTGGAGTAAAAGTTGAACCAATTTTGACTATGGCTGAGGATCACGACTTCAATCAAGTTGTTTTTACGGATGCAATTGCTGAGGTTAAAGACAGGATTGGAGAAGAGAACGAGGGTTGGGCAGTAGCTAAATATTTATTAGAGTTTGAAAGAAGTGGAGGAATAGGGGGATCGAAGAGCCTTTCTGATATTGAGTTTATAAAAAGGTTGGTAAACAAAATTTCCCTAATACATGAGAATAAAGATTTTGTTTCTACGTACCTATCAAAAATAAATGAATTAGAAATTAGGGCTCAAGCTATTCAATATACTTCATTAAGAATTTTAAGTTCACTCAGTAGTGGTGATAGCCCCGGGCCAGAATCCTCTATGATGAAAACTCTGGTCACTGACCTTGAACAGGAAATTTCTGAGTTAACACTTGAGGTGATAGGTTATTACGGAATACCTTTTCAAGATACAAGTTATGGAAGCAATGAGAAGGCAATTGGAGACGAAGACTTTAGACCCATAGCTGGAAAGTATCAAAACCTAAGAGCCACTTCTATTTATGGAGGTAGCAACGAGATTCAAAGAAATATTATGGCAAAAGCCGTTCTGGGGTTATAAAAAAATATGAAAATACTTATAAGAATAGTTATAGCATTATCAATTTTTGGCATTGCTTCTTGGGTGCTTATTCAAGTTCCATCTGTTCAAGATAGATTGTTGGTAACAGCATTTACCGCTATAGGATCTGCTTCCGATAATCTACCTAAAGAGGACGCTTTAAGCGCAGCAGTTTGTGGGTCTAGGTCACCCATACCGAGTCCTGGAAGAGCAGAGACATGCATCTTGGTTGCGGCTGGAGATGATCTATTCGTTGTAGATATCGGCGATGGTAGTAATCAAAATCTAAGAAGTTGGAATATTGACTTTAGAGATATCGAGGCAGTTTTAATTACTCATCTGCATTCCGACCACATAGCTGATTTACCTGGCCTCCATCAGAATGCCTGGGTTATTGGCGAACGCAGCAATAAGTTAAAAGTCTTTGGACCAGAAGGCGTTGATCAGTTTACTCAGGGAATCGAGATGGCTTATGCACATGATTATGTATTTCGTAACGAACATCATGGCGATGCTATAGCTCCATTAGAGTATGCAGGTTTTGATACAAAAGTAATTGACCTTAACAATCCAGTAATATTCGATGATGGCGATTTAAAAATTACTGCATTTAAAGTCGTTCATGAACCAATAGAGCCTGCGTTAGGTTTCAAATTCGAATATAAAGGGAGATCTTTAGTAATTACAGGAGATACTTCTTACACAAAAAGTGTCATTGATAATTCTATGAATGTTGATGTCTTGTTTCATGAAGCACAAGCTAATCATATGTTGGCTGTGATGGAAAAGTCATTAAGAGGTCGTGGAGCAGATTTACTGGCAACAGTACTGGATGATATAACCACTTATCACACTACCTTAATTGAAGCAGCGGAGATAGCTAATAAGGCAAATGTAAAAAAATTAGTTTTTTATCATCTAACTCCCGCACCGAGAAATTTTCTTCAAGAGATAATGTTTATAAGAGGAGTGGACGAAGTTCGTAAAGAATGGACCCTTGTTGAAGATGGTACATTGTTAATTTTACCAGTTGGCTCTGAAGAAATAGTAGTTTCAAATATGTAAGTTTTTGCCTCCAATTTAACTTGCTTAATAAGTTTCAGTAACCTAACATCTAAAATCCGAATTTAATAAAAATTCTTAATAAGGAGAATATATGCGTAACGCAGTTATAGTTGATAGTGTAAGAACTGGCCTAGCGAAATCATTTCGAGGTGGGTTCAATAACACGCGTGCTGACAATATGACAGCTCATATTGTAAATGCACTTTTAGAGAGAAATCCTAAAGTGGAAGCTTCAATGGTTGAAGATATTATTTTAGGTTGTGGAAATCCTGAGGGAGCACAAGGACATAATATTGCAAGAAATGTAGCTGTTCTATCTAACCTTCCGATACAAACTGGTGGAGTTACAATTAATCGTTATTGCTCATCAGGTTTAAATTCAATTGCAATGGCTGCCACTCAAATACAGAGTGGGTTTTACGATTGCATCATAGCCGGTGGCGTTGAATCCATCAGTACTTCTCAAGGTCATACAAACATGCACATGTATGTGAATGAAAAACTTGCTGAGGAAGTTCCAGGAATTTATCACGCAATGGGTACAACCGCCGAAGCTGTTGCGGATAGATACAATGTAACAAGAGAAGCTCAGGATGAATATGCTTTATCAAGTCAGCAAAGATGTGCTGCTGCACAGGACGCAGGTCTCTATGATGACGAAATTATTCCAATGGACACTACAATGATCCTTAAGAATAAAGAGACAGGCGCAGAGAAAGAAGTTGATGTCACCGTTGATAGAGATGATTGCAACAGACCTGATACAACTTTAGAGGGCCTTTCAAGCCTAAACCCGGTTTTTAATCCAGAAAGCGGTTCTGTTACTGCTGGTAATTCTTCTCAGCTATCTGATGGTGCTTCAGTAACTCTTATAATGAGTGAAGAAAAGGCTAACGAATTAGGATTAAAGCCACTTGCTTATTTCAGAGGATTTACAACCGTTGGATGTCAGCCAGATGAAATGGGAATCGGCCCAGTATTTTCTATACCAAAGCTACTAAAATCAGCAGGACTTACAGTAGATGATATTGACCTGTGGGAGTTAAATGAAGCTTTTGCATCTCAAGTGGTTTATATCAGGGACCAGTTAAATCTACCGACTGAGAAATTAAATGTTAATGGGGGTTCAATTGCTATTGGACATCCTTTTGGCATGACTGGTTCTAGGCAGGTTGGTCACTTAGCTAGGGAACTTAAAAGAACTGGCGGCAAGTATGGAATCGTTACCATGTGTGTTGGTGGTGGAATGGGAGCAACAGGCTTATTTGAGTCTATCCCAGAGTAATAGAAGACTTGTCTAAGGAAGATACCTTGGACGAATATCTATTAATTCAAAAGTACTTTTCAAACATTGGCTCGGCCTTTTTGGCCGAGCATAATGTTGAGATTTCAGTCGGTGACGATGCGGCTGTTATAACTCCAAAAGATAACATACAGTATATCCATTCAGTCGATACATCGATTGAGAATATCCATTTCTTGAGCTCAATGGCTCCCGAAGATATAGCTTACAGATCTTGCTCTGTAGCATTGAGTGATTTAGCTGCTTGTGGAGCAAATCCGGAATGGTATTCACTTGCAATTACTCTTCCTTCACCAGATGGAATTTGGTTAGAGAGGTTTTCCTCTGGTCTGAGAGACTTTTCAGATGAGTTCAAAATACCATTAGTTGGTGGAGATACTACTAAAGGTTCTCTCTCTATAACAGTCCAGGTCATGGGAACAGTAAAAAAAGGTGAGGCAATCCTTCGTTCCGGAGCTAAACCAGATCAAGGAATTTTTGTCAGCGGCCTTATCGGAGAAGCTTACTTGGGCCTTAAGGAATTACAAAACCACAAAGATGAAAATTCCAACTGCTCTGCCTACTTGCGACCTAAAGCTCAAATTTCTCTTGGTCGTGCATTAGTTGGTATTGCAACTTCGGCAATAGATATCTCAGATGGGTTACTTCAAGATATTGAATTAGTTTGTAAGTCTAGTCATGTAGGCGCTAAGATATATTTAGATAGGGTACCCACATCAACTAATGACAAATCTGTCAAAGTTATAAATTCTGGAGACGATTATCAGATATGCTTTACAGCACCTATGGATAAATCTATGGAAATAAATCAAGTGAGTGAGAAATTAGAAATACCTATTACTCAGATAGGACTAACAACAAGATCTGGGAAGTTAGTACTCCTTGATGAATTGGAAAAAGAAATGGTAATTTTCTCGGGCTTTAAGCATTTTTAAGTATGAATCTGAAGAATCCTTACACCATAATATCAACAGGATTTGGTTCAGGTTTATCACCCCTTGCTCCCGG
Organism: uncultured SAR86 cluster bacterium; assembly: GCA_902630715.1. Lineage (GTDB taxonomy): Bacteria > Pseudomonadota > Gammaproteobacteria > Magnimaribacterales > Magnimaribacteraceae > Magnimaribacter. The sequence continues at coordinate 4,747 of CACOVO010000009.1, forward strand.
AACTGTGGGAAGTTTTTTTGCTTCTATAATTTATTACATACTCTTTTTTGAAAATATTATTGTATTAGTAGATTTTATAATTTTTTTTTCATTCATCATTTTCTCTTTTCTTTTAGGCTTATATATATACCCTAAGACTGTCGAAGGCCAAAATGATCCTGCAAGCTTTGTCTGGGATGAGTTCGTAGGTATGTGGGTTGCGTGCATACCTTTAGCTGTAATGAATGATTCTATCTTTTGGTTAGTAATTTCTTTTGTTTTATTTAGAATTTTTGACATTTTGAAACCCATTGGGATCAAGAAGTTAGATGAAAAACATGGTGCCTTCTTCGTTATGATTGATGATATTCTGGCAGGTCTTCTGGCAGCAATAATAGTTACTTTTTTATCGATTTTTTTCATTTGATTTTAAAATTTCTCAAGTAGAATACCCACCTTAAAAATTATGACTATCCAAAAAAAGGCTGAAGCCAAACTACCTACTCACTGGGGTGATTTTTCCGTAATTGCGTTCGAAGATGAAAAAAAAGGAGAAGAACATTTACTTCTCTATATAGGAGAACTTACAAATGACTCACTTTTGCGCATACATTCTCAATGCCTTACAGGTGATACCCTCTATAGCCTGAAGTGCGATTGCGGATCTCAGCTTGCTATGGCCCTAGAGAAGATTGCGTCCGAAGGCCAAGGAATGGTTATGTACATGGCTCAAGAAGGTAGAGGCATTGGACTTGTCAATAAAATAAGGGCTTATGAACTTCAAGATCAAGGAATGGATACGGTAGAGGCTAACGAAGCCTTAGGATTTGCTGCAGATGAGAGAGACTATTCATACTGCAAAGAAATCTTATCTTCACTAAATATTTCCTCAGTTAGGCTCATGACAAATAATCCTCGCAAAATTTCTGGGTTAGAGGATGCAGGAATCAAAGTAACTGAGAGAGTAGCCGTGCACGTTGATCCTAATAAACACAATGAGAATTATTTGAAGATCAAAGCCGAGAAGCTAGGTCATATGATTACAGGCTCAGATTGATTGAAGCTTGTTCTCTATCGATTTTTCAATTCCTAGAGCATCTAACCCGTTTAGCACCTTTTGTTGTTCTTGATCTCCATGTTCAATAAACTCATCAGGTAATCCGAGATTTAAAATCTTAGCCTCAGAATTTAAAGAGGCTAACTTTTCATTAATTGCTGACCCCGCGCCACCTGCCACAACATTATCTTCTAAAGTTACAATTAAATTGTATTCATTACTTATCTCTTCTATCAGGATTTGATCTAATGGTTTTATGAATCTCATATCCACAACTCGGGCATCAAATTTCTTGCTTGCTTCCACCGCAGATTGCAAGAGGCTACCAAATGACAAAATAATAACTTCCTTTTTATCTGACTCGATAATAGTACAACTTTTGCCTATTTCGATTTTATCATCTGTTTTTTCGTAACTAATACCCATTCCACTTCCTCGTGGATATCTAATAGCAACGGGCCCGACGTGATCAAATCCCGTATTAAGCATCTTCCAGGCCATATCTTCATTACTTGGCGCCATGATCATCATATTAGGGATACACCTTACAAATGACAGGTCGAAAGCACCTTGATGAGTTGCTCCATCTAGGCCAACTAGACCAGCCCTATCTAAGGCAAAAAGGACATCTAGATCTTGGAGGGCAACATCGTGAATGAGCTGATCATATGCTCTTTGTAAAAAAGTACTATAGATCGCTACAACAGGTTTCATGCCTTCACAGGCTAGCCCCGCAGCAAAACTTACACTATGTTGCTCTGCAATGGCTACATCAAAATATCTATCTGGAAACTCTTTAGAAAATTCTATCATCCCAGAGCCTTCACCCATTGCAGGGGTGATTGCAATGAGTCTGGAGTCCTGCTTTGCCTTATAAGATAGCCATTCACCGAAAATTTGCGAGTAGGATAATTTTTTTGGTTTTGAAGGAGAGGCGGGGATTAAGTCCTCTTTTTTGATTTTGTTGATCGCATGAAAACCTACCGGATCGCTTTCGGCAGGAGCAAAACCTTTTCCTTTAGTTGTTATTACATGAAGAAATTTTGGCCCATTTATATTCTTTAAATCACCAAGAATATTTATTAGATTATTTGAATCATGACCATCGACTGGCCCAAAGTATTCGAATCCTAATTCTTCAAATAGTGAACCTGGAGCAACCATACCCTTGGCATGTATTTCTGCTCTTCTTGCAAATTCTTTTGCTCCTGGAAGATAGGTAAGAACACTTTTTCCGCTCTCTCTAATTCTATTGTAAGTTTTACTAGCCCATATTCTGGACAAATAGTTACGCATACCCCCGATATTTTCAGAAATCGACATTTGGTTATCATTTAGAATAACTAGCAGGTTTTTATCTATAGAACCAGCATGTGCCAGGGCCTCATAGGCCATTCCAGCTGTCATAGCTCCATCTCCAATCACTGCTGTAACGTATTTATTTTCATTCTTCTTTTCTGCTGCGGTTATCATGCCCAATGCTGCGCTGATCGAAGTACTTGAGTGGCCAACACCGAAAGTATCATATTCACTTTCAGATCTAACAGGGAAGGGAGCAAGTCCATTGCTTTGTCTCATATTTTCCATATCACCTTTTCTACCCGTTAAAATTTTATGCGGATAAGTCTGATGCCCTACATCCCAAACAATGCTGTCATAAGGAGTATCAAATTTATAATGCAGAGCCAAAGTAAGCTCTATTACACCTAATCCAGCACCAAAATGACCTCCTGTTTTGCCAACCGTGTAAAGTAAAAACTCTCTTAACTCATCTGCCAGTTGAGGTATTTTTGATTGCTCCATTGCTCTCAAATCAGCAGGTGATTTAATCTGATCCAAGAGTTCTGTGTTTGGTTCTTCGGAGGGTATGGAGTTGAAAATTTTCACAATTTAAGTTTTTCTCGAAACTATGTAGTCAGCTAGTTCGGACAGATTATCAGTATTTTTGCTTATTGGTTGAAGAATTTTTTTTGCCTCTTCAGAGAGTTCTATTGCTCTTTTTTTTGAATGTTCAAGGCCTACAAGTGATGGATAGGTTATTTTATCTTTAATCACATCTGACCCCTGATCCTTACCACTTAGAGAGGATGGAGATTCAATATCAATAATATCGTCTTGGATTTGAAAAGCTAAACCGATTTTTGCACCGAATTCTTTTAGTGCCTCGATAGTGGATTTACTCAAACCAACTAAAATTCCTGAAGTTTCGAGCGAAGACTGAATTAATTTGCCGGTTTTTTCGGAGTGCATCAAATCAAGCGATTTCAAATTAAGAATTTTTTCAGAATGAATATCTTTGATCTGACCACCTACCATACCCATATGACCGCATGCCTTTGACAGACTTTTGATCATCATAATTTTATTATCTGCCGAAGTATTGATTGTTGAGATCAATTCAAAAGCTAGGGGCTGAAGTGCATCTCCAGCTAAAATTGCGGTAGCTTCATCAAATTTTTTATGTGTTGTTGGATTTCCTCGTCTGAGTTCGTCATCATCCATTGAGGGTAAGTCATCATGAATTAGAGAATAGCAATGAACTAATTCAATTGCTCCCGCTAAAATATCTAAATTATCAGAATCTTTACCACTCAATTCACCTACTAAATAGATTAAGATTGGTCTTAACCTCTTTCCGCCGTTGAGTACAGAATACCGCATAGCTGAAGACAAGATAGAATCATCTCTAGGAAGGATATTTTCTAGTACACGATTAATTCTTTCTTGATAAGACTTCAGTAATTTCTCAAAACTAGACATCTTTCAATGGAGTAGTTTTTAGTTCTCCATCTTCTTCAATCAATTTCTGTACCTGTAATTCTGCCTTTGAGAGTTTTTCTTGACATTGTCTGGCCAATTTTATCCCTTTCTCAAAAGACTTAAGAGAATTTTCTAAACTTAACTCTCCTGACTCAAGGTCTTCAACTATTGTCTCAAGCTTTTGCAAAGCTTCCTCAAAGTTAATATCTACTTTCTTATTCATTGTTATTTAAAGAGTATATTCTAATCCAAGGTAAAATTCTCTTGGTAGCCCGGGGAAGTATCTATCTCCTCCAAAAGCATTGAAATCGGCTCTTTCTGCGTAACGCTTATCAAAAATATTATCCACTCTTAGATAAAGCTTAAAATCATCAGATATTTTTTTATTGTATCTTGCATGATAGAGAGTATGTCCTTCATATTCATGAAGGTTGGCAGCATCAGTAAAGTATGAACTCATGTGTTCAATTTCAATAGAAATAGATGAGTTATCATTCAAGTTTGTGTTCCAAATAAGATTTGCCATTAGTTTAGGAGCTGTATCAATCTTATTACCAATTCTTATCTTTTCTCTCATTGAAGTATCAGTCTCGAAATCGTATTTATGGTCTCCGTATGTTATGTTGGCGATAAGTAAATTATTTGAACTAACATCAAAGTTAAGACTCAACTCAATACCCTTGTGATCTGTTTTTCCATTATCAACAATAAAATTTTGAGAATCTCTGAAAATCGAATTCTTTTTTTTGCTTTTGTAGAAACTGATGGAACCATTAACATAGTCTGATTTATACCTACTGCCTAATTCAAACATGGTTAGTTTTTCAGAATCTAAATCGGTAACATTTTGTTTTTTTTGCAGTCTATAAGCTTCGTTAATTTGTGGAGGTCTGAAACCAAGGCTAATTTGAGTGAAAAAATTTATATCATCATAATTTGTTGATGCTCCAATTCTTGCACTCAACTCATTGTAGTCATCCTTTCTATCTGATGGTCTATTGTAATAACATCCACCGAATCCACACTTACTACCGTCTTCCCTTGTATTTCCACTAATCATATTATTAGCATAGTCGTACTCTATGAACTCCGCTCTGGCATCGGCAAATAAGTTTAAATTCTCATTTACGTAATACTCTTCAATACCTGCAAAAATTGCGTAAACAAAAGAGTCAACTTCGTAGTCATAGTGTTTTCCTTGAGGTCTAGTTGCATTATTGAAGGCAGAACTATTTGTGAGAACATTTTTTTGTGTCTCAGTTAACTCTACTTTTGCTAAGTCAACTTGAAGACCTCTTATGAAGTTAAAATTTTTAAAGTTTGTAATGCTTTGAAAAATTACGCCAGCGCTGATGTGATTATTTTCTTCTAAAGGTGTTCCGGGAAGAAAGTGTTGAAAAAACTTCATATCATTGTTCCTGATATAAGGCGTAATGGAATTTATAGAGTTATTAATTTCTTTTGTAAGTATTAACGATATTCTTTGAGATTTAGCATCTCGATAAGCATCTGGATTAAAATTTTGATTACTAAAGGATTCATTCTTGTATGAATTTAATCCATTCACATAACCCGCGGTCTCTTGATTTAGGTTAGTGAAAGTAGCTCTCATAGATGCATTCCACGAAGCAATAGAGAAGTTAGATTGCATCTTTACTTTTTGTTGATCATATCCTGATTGATCCCTGAAACCATCGTTATTTACTAATGAACCTCCAAAGCTCCAGTCTTGCTTATTTCCAGCCCTAATCTTAAAGTTTTTGTAATTATTGGGCCCAAGGTTTGCATAAATCATATTTTCCGAATTGATAGGTTTAGAAAGTATATTTATGACACCATGCATTGCGTTTGCTCCATACCTAGCGCTCGCTGGCCCTCTAATAGTTTCAATATTAGAAGCCATTTCAAAAAAAGTTTCGAATAGACCATTAACATTGCAGAAACCTGTTGGCCTCACTGGTATCCCATCTTCTAGTACCAAGAATGAGCCGCAAGCCCCAGGCCCTGTTAATACAGGAGATCTTATGGCGGTTAAATGTTCCTGCCCTGATCCTCTGCTAATCCATATTCCAGGCGATCTCCTGAAAATCTGTTTGGGGTGTTGTGCATCTAAATCTTTAAGTTCTTTTTCATCTATCGAAGATATAGATTGATTGTTAGACCATCCACTTAAGCTTGTTAATTTTTTTTCAAGAACTACTACTTCTTGTATTTCTTGAGATATCGCTTGTGACGGTATTAATATCCAAATGAAAATTAAAAAAAATAAATTCTTAAACATCTTATTCCTTGATTGCTCTATTTTCTTGGGCCTTAAAAAAAAGGCATCATAACTTAAATAAGTTAATCGTTAAGAAAATAATGATAGTTTAGCTACTTTTTATCAATCCTTTGAAAACGGTGAAAGGCTTCAATATTGAAGATAGCATTTTTTTTGGAAATGCTCTTAGACTGTCAGAAAATGCTAGAGCACATGGAGTGACGACTAGTGTGAGGATAGTTGCAACTGTTAAACCAACTACCAGAGATCCGGCCATTTGTTCCCAGAAGCTAGTTATATAAGAACCAGTTTTAATTGATCTATTAACTAAATCTATGCTGTAACCTAGAGCAATAGGAAGAAGCCCAGCAATCGTAGTAAAAGACGTTAAGAATACTGGTCTTAATCTTAAGATAGCGCTCCTAAGAGCTAAAGATTTTGTAGAAGAGCCTGGATTATTTCTTTTCAGCAAATTAAATGTGTCAATTAATACAATATTGTTATTTACCACGATACCAGCTAACGCAACGCAACTTATTCCTGTTTGAAGCGTACTGAAAGATCTATCAAGAATTAACAGCGATATGAAGACTCCCCCAAAAGATAAGAGAATTGCTGATAAAACTATTATGGACTGATAAAAACTATTGAATTGAGCAACTAGCACTATCAACATTACAAATAGCATAGTTATGAAACCCAATATTAAGAATTCAGCTGCCTCTTGATTATATTTATCAAATCCGTCATCGGAAATAGCTATTCCCTGACCAAGATCGACAGTTTCTAACCAGTCTTTAACTTTCTTAATTTGCACAGAGGGTATTGCACCATCAACGACTCTAGCTGAAAGACTATGTACTCTTTTACCATCTTTTCTTGTGATACTTTTTGTTGCAGGTTTTATATTGGTATCAACAAAACTACTGACCGGTACTAAACCCTTCATGGTCTGTACATTCAAGTTACCTAATTGATCAATATTTCTCTCAGATTTAGGAAATCTAACTCTTATATCAACTTCTCTATCAAGGTTGAGAGGGCGATACTCACCGACTTTGATTCCGTTTGTTACCATCTGAACAGACGCGCCTACGTCGCTTAAACCAGCTCCGTACTGCGCTGCTTTAGTTCTGTTTATTTGGAGCTCCCATTCAATTCCTCTTGTAACTGTAGAGTCCTCGATATCAACAAAGCTGCCCAAGCTTTCGACATAATTTCGAATTTGTTTTACGGCGGATACAATTCTTTTCTCATTATTGCCTGTTACACTCAGTTGCAATGGCTTTCCTATTGGAGGTCCACCTTCTTGAGCTTCTACTTGGACTATATATCCTGATGTATCGGTGAATCTATCTCTGAGAACATCTATGATCTGAAAGCCGTCTAAATCTGAAACTGCATCCTCTTCTGTCCAAAATTCAACAAACATACCACCGACTTTGTCTGAAGATCCAGACCTACGACCAAGACCGGGTCTTCCACCTGAATTGGACCAAACTGATAACATCTCTATCTCTTCGACGTCTAAAATCTTTTGTTCAGCCTCCACGACAATATCTCTAATCTCATCTACGGCTAAATTACCTCTTGCTAGGATATCCACCTCGGCGAACTGAGGTGCAACTTTAGGAAAATACATTATTCCTTTTCCGTGTTGAGCCCAAAGACCAATACAAAGAATAATTGCTCCCAATATGATGGAAATAGTCTGACCAGGGGTATCCAAATATCTATTGATAGATCTTGCATAAGAGCCTGTAGCACCTTTAAGACTCAATGGATCTGATGATTCTAACAATCTAATATCATTAATTTCATCTTCAGACTGTTTTGCTAAGCCACCGAATAGAGCACCCAATATGGGAGCGAAAACAAGAGAGTAGAGCAAAGAACCAACCAGTACACAAAACACCGTAATTGGCATATCCCTCATAAAAGCTCCGAAACCGGGCATGAACATCAAAGGACTAAAAGCGATCAATGTTGTTGTCGTAGAGGAAAGTACCGGCCAAAACATTCGGGTAGCTGCGGCTGAATATGCTTCTACTCTATTCATACCCTCTGCTAATTTTCTATCTGCATATTCAGTAACGACGATAGAGCCATCAATCGTCATACCCATGGCAATTAGCATTCCAAACATAACCATGAAATTGAATTCTTTTCCTAGAACCAATAGAACCAGCAGCGCAAAAAGATATGAGAAAGGAATTGCAAGACCAACCAACATAGAAGTTCTAAAACCGAGCGCCGCCAGTACCACAATCATAACTAGCACAATTGCTGTAAGAACATTGCCTTGTAATTCTGAAATCATCGAAAGAGCCCATTCTGAGTCATCACGAACGAAAGTTAGATTGACGCCTTCAGGAAAGTTCTCAACTTCCTCTTCAACCATTGCTCTGATATCGGTAACTGTATCAATAATATTTGTACCCAGTCTCTTTTGCACATCGATGGAAAGTGATTGTTGTCCATTGACCCTAGAATATCCTCCTCTGTCTTTGAAAGTGAGACTGACATCTGCTACATCTTTTAGTGTAACTACAGAATTACCTGAGACTTTGATAGGCAATGTTTCAATATCTTCTAGAGTTGAGAAAACACTAGGGACATTTACCGCAAACCTGCCGCTGCCCGTATCTTGAAAGCCGGCTGGTATCACTCTATTGTTATTGGAAACAGCTTGATAAAGCTGGCTCATGGAAATCCCATAGGACTCCAACTTACTCTTATCGACTATTGCTTCAATTAAATCTTCTGGAACTCCATTCAACTCCGCCTGAAGTACATTCGGATGAGTCTCTATGAGATCTTGTAAGTCTTGAGTGAGATTGACCAAAACCCTTTGAGGTAAAATATCGCTGGCAACACTAATGGTTAGTATTGGATCGTCAGTAGAAGTAAATTCTCTGATTGTTGGTTCTTTTGCATCAAGTGGAAGTTCAGCCCTAGCTTCCTCAACCTTAACACGAACATCATATAAGGCGTCATCTATATCAACGTCTTGATCAAATTCCACTACAACAGCTGAATAACCAGTTTGTGAAACTGATCTTACGTCTATCACTCCCGAGATTGTTCTCAAAGCATTTTCGAGAGGTTTTGCTAATAATCTTTCGGAGTCCTCAGGAGAAACTCCTTCGTAGCCAACCCCGATGTAAGCTCCAGGAAAGTTTACTTGCGGTTCTGTTGCTTTTGGTAGGTAGTTAAGGGCGTAGAATCCTGAAAGGACCAAGAGTAATAAAACACTTAGTGAGGTCCTGCTTTTTTTTACTGCACCAATAATGAAAGCTTTCATGCATCAGGTGTGAATGTTTCTCTTACATTGACTGTTTGGCCTTGAAAAACGTATTCTTGACCAAGAGTGATGATTCTTGCATTTTCGCCAAGACCTGAAACCCACATGCCAGAATTTGTGTCTTCTAAAATTTTTATTTCTTTGAATTCAACTTTATTCTCTGCAGTTACGGTTCTTATACCTAATTCTCCCTTGTCATTCAAAGAGAGTATTGCGGGAGAGATCTTGTGCGCAGGCTCTTGTTTGCCTTGAATGTAGATTTCAGCAGAAACTCCATCTCTAATTTCTCTATTGCTGTTATCGACGCTGATCTCTACTCTGAAAGTTCTTGTATTTTTGTCTGCAGAAGATGCAATGAAAGAAACTTTTCCATCTATAAATCTTCCAGATATGAGTTTTGCGCTTGCCTTTGAGCCTAACTGTATCTGATCAATATCTTTCTCAGCAATATCTGCAACTAGAAGCATAGGATCAGGATCAATCAACGAGGCACATACTGCTCCTGTATTTAGAAAGTCACCCTCATTAACTTTGAGACTTTCAAGATAACCAGAAAATGGTGCAACTATTTTGGGATAAGCTTCTCTTCCTGCAATGTAGAGTTGGCAAATTAAGTCACCCTCTTTGACGAAGTCGCCTTGTTTTACAGGAGTAGATATTAATCTACCGCTTACTTCGGCTCTTACATGAACAAACTTATCTGCCTCAGTAAAACCACTGGATTTGAGAATTTGCGATTTCATAGTGGCATTACTATTTAAAATAGTAACTGAAGAAAGTGTATCTAAAGATGAGTCACTTTTTTTAAAGTTTTCCTCTTCCACTAGGCTTCCAGATATCATCCAAATCACCAGGAAAGACCCAAGAATGGCGGAGGTTTTGTAGGTTTGTTTAACTTTCATAATATAATTAGGTGTTATACATAACTATAACACTAAAATACTTAATGTAAAATTAAATTTGGTGCTTTTCTTTGAGTTTTTTAAACTTTTCTTGATTTGATCTTGTATCTACTTTCAAGGGAATTTTTTTACTCTCTTCGTTCTGAATTTTCCAGCTAGACTCAATTCTTTTATCTATCTGACTTGCGATCTTCATACTCTCACCTTTACTTCCCTTTTCCCAAAGATATTTCACATGCTGAAGAAATTTACTATTCCAAGAATTAATCGATTGCCCTGTCTCCTTCCAATAAAGAATAAATTGCGGCAATGCATCATTTGCGAAATGTCTCGGTATGTCGGTCAATTCGAGAACAGAATAAAAATCTTCATTGGGCGTCCATTCATGGGTAATTTTTGAGGGCGTATCTTCCTTTTCGTCTAAATTATTGCTTCTTGCCCATTGCCTTCTTACATGAGCTATAAACTTACTGTTCCAAGCATTTGACTCTTCTTTTCTTTCGTACCAATAAAGAATGAATTCAGGTATTACATTTTTTATAAATTCCGGGTCAATACCCGAGTTTACTAAAATCTCAAGTGCATCCTCATCAGGTATCCAATCTTTATGAATTGGAACAGTTTTCCGTTTCTTATTGTCTTCAATTTCTTTAAATCGCCATTTTTTAATAACAAATCTGAGAAACTTTATTCCCCAGCTCGTCTCTTTAAAGGCTTGCTCTTGGGTATGCATTAGAAAGTCGTCTACTTGCATTAAGGCAAAATCTTCGCCAATACCATATTCAACTATTTGATCTAATATTTCTCTATCTGGCAGCCACTTTTCTTGCACTAATTCAGCTTTTTTTTGTACTTCTTGTAGAGTGAAGCTTTTGATTCCGTTATTAAGTGACTCACTGATGAGACCAGTTTTGGTTAACCTAGACAATATATCTTGTAATTTTTCTTGTGAAAAAAAGGTAAGATCTGAGTGTATGTTTTGAAGAGTGATGACTTTCTTATGGGCTTTTTGAGTTTTCAAATATTCAAGCAAAACTGCTTCTTCAAGACCTATCGTGCAGGCAACTTCTTTCGAAAAATTAAGGTACTGATCAGACATAAATTAAGTTTCTAGGTTAATTTATGATTTATTGATTAACAAGAGGAATAATTTAGTTGTTTCTGATTTTTACTGAATCTGCCAACCGATGAAGACATTCTTTTGTATCTTCCCAGCCTATACATGCGTCGGTAATACTTTGTCCATAAGTAAGATTGCTTAAATCATCTGCTTTTTGGTTCCCTTCCTTGATATTACTCTCGATCATTACACCAGTAATCCTATTTTCACCTGATTTAATTTGATCAGCAATGTCATTACAAACCTCTATTTGTCTTTTATGCTGCTTACTGCTATTTCCATGACTCATATCTACCATGATAGATTCCTCAAGATTATTCTTCTTGAGTATTTCAGCTGTTTCATCAATAAACTCTTTTTTATAATTAGGCTCCTTTCCTCCTCTCAATATGACATGACAGTCTTTATTGCCAGAAGAAGAAAAGACAGCTGCTTTACCTTCTTTAGTGACAGATAAAAATTTATGTGGATGCATTGCTGATCCAATTGCATCAGCTGCCACTTGAATTCCCCCATTGGTAGCGTTTTTAAAACCAATAGGGCAAGAAGAGCCTGAAGCAAGTTCTCTATGAACCTGACTCTCAGTAGTTCGGGCACCTATTGCACCCCACGCAATTAAGTCTGCAATGTATTGAGGCGTTATAACGTCCAAAAATTCCGTACCAGCCGGCATACCTAAATCATTTATATCTCTGAGTAACTGCCTGGAAATCGATAACCCTTTGTCTATGTTGAAAGAATTATCTAAATCGGGATCATTAATAAGGCCTTTCCATCCAACAGTTGTTCTTGGTTTCTCAAAATAGACCCTCATAATTATGAGAAGTTCATTTTTCAGAATATTGCTTTCGTTGAGAAGCAGTTTTGCATATTCTTTAGCAGCATCTGTGTCATGAATTGAACAGGGTCCAACAAGAACAGCTAGCCTGTTACTTTTTTTATAGAGAATATCTGAAAACTCTTGTCTAGCATTTGAAACTATTTCCACTGATTTTTCTGATATTGGTTGCTCAGAAATTAAGGTATTTGCAGATATAACTTCCTGCCTTCCAGATATTCTTAAGTCACTAGTTTTTTGCATGATCAAATTTTAACCGGACATGCATTCTACATACATTAGCATCAGAATAAAGCTTGAAAGTGTTAAGATAGGCAATGAGTTTGATTTTTTCAAAGTCTATCTATAAAAAGCTGCTCAAATAATAAATTTATAAAATGGCTCAAAAAAACATTTCTATAGGCATTATTCAGGAGAATCCTGTTGTAGGAGATATAAAAGGAAATTTAGAACTAGCAAAGTCTGGTATTGAGAAGTTATCAAACTTTTCTCCAGATATATATTTATTCTCGGAGATGTTTTTAACAGGATATCCGCCTGAAGATTTGATTTTGAGGGATGATCTATTAGATCAAACATATGAGTCTTTACTTGAACTAGCAACTTTTAAGCCCGATAGCTATATTGTCATTGGATATCCCAAGAAGGAAGGAGTCTCGATTTATAATTGCGCTGGTGTTTTGAGAAATCAGTCAGTAATTTTTGAGTACAAAAAACAAGAGCTACCAAATTATGAAGTTTTCGATGAAAAAAGATATTTTCAAGCTGGCTCTGCTCCAGGAATCTTTGAGGTAAACGGATTAACGATAGGCCTTTCTGTTTGTGAAGATATTTGGCACGAGAAAGTTATTGAGCAATTAAAAGCGAATAGAGCAGACTTGGTTTTAAATATTAACGCCTCGCCTTTTCATCTCCAAAAAATAGCAGATAGAAAAAAACTGATTTCAGATCATGCTTTGAAATACTCTCTACCAATAGTTTATGCAAATCAAGTAGGAGGTCAGGATGAACTTGTTTTTGATGGCACATCTATGGCCATGGACTCTGATGGCTCTCAAATAATCCAATTAGCAAAATTTAAAGAAGATTCAAAAATAATAAATTTTTCGTCAAACGGAAGCGGACTTTTAATGAGCAACTCAAAGGAGGATATTAAAGCTAACAATGATCTCGAGGATGTTTATAACGCGTTGGTGCTTGGAGCAAAGGATTACATTTTAAAAAATAAATTCCCTGGAGTCTTAATTGGCTCCTCAGGTGGCATTGATTCCGCTTTGACTGCTGCTATTGCTGCAGACGCAATAGGGCCGGAAAAGGTAAGAACCTTCATGATGCCATTTAAATTTACATCTGGAATGAGCATTGAAGATGCAGAGAAATTAGCCAATAACTTGGGTATTAAACATTCTGTAATTCCAATCGGTGAAATTTATAATTCTTTTCAATCCAGTCTTAAGGAAGAATTTGAAGGATTAAGTCCTGATATAACTGAGGAGAACCTTCAATCAAGATGTCGTGGCGTAATTCTCATGGCCTTATCGAATAAATCTGGCGAATTAGTTCTCACAACAGGAAATAAGAGTGAGACAGCAGTAGGTTATTCAACGTTATATGGAGACACTGCCGGAGGCTTTGCTGTCTTAAAAGATGTTCCTAAAACACTAGTTTATGAGCTTTCAAGATACAGAAATACTATTTCTGAAGTAATTCCAGAGAGAATAATTACTAGGCCACCCAGTGCCGAATTAGCCCCAGATCAACAAGATAGTGATAGTCTGCCTGAGTACGACACTTTGGACAAAATAATCGAACTTTATGTAGAGAGAGATAAAAGTAAGCTTGAAATAGAGGAATACGGTATTGAGAAAGCTATTCTAGACCGCGTAATACGTCTCATCGATCTAAGTGAATACAAGCGAAGACAAGCACCATTAGGAGTTAAAATTACATCAAGAGGGTTCGGAAAAGATAGAAGATATCCGATCACAAATAAGTTCCTCAAATAAGCTTAATTGCCTCTATTGCTTATAAATGGCTATAATATAGAACCAATACGTTTGTATTGGTGAAATGGTTGATCTAAAAACCTCAAATCCTCAAATTATTGAGGAAAAAACTTCTCATCCTCGTCAAGAGGAGATGTTTTTAGCGACTGTCAAAGGCAAAGAGACAAACCTTCCAAACGATTTATATGTCCCTCCCAATGCATTAGAGGTTTTACTAGATAGTTTCGCTGGGCCTCTGGATTTCCTCTTATATCTCATAAAAAAACAAAATTTAGATATTTTAGATATCAATATTGCAAAAATTACCGAGCAATATACGTCGTACATTGACTTAATGGATGCACTGCAAGTTGAACTTGCAGGAGATTATTTGGTTATGGCAGCATATTTAGCTGAATTAAAATCCAGGATGATTCTACCTAGGCCTGAAGAACAAACCGAAGAAGATGACCCTAGGGCAGAACTAATCAAACGTCTACAAGAATATCAGCGCTTTAAAGAAGCTGCTGAAAAAATAGATAAAATTCCGAGGTTAGATAGAGATATATTTGCTGCAAATGCTAAATTGCCCGAATTTACAACTGTGACTCCTTTAATAGATGTTCCGTTAGAGGATCTAACTCTAGCTTTGGCAGAAGTTATGAGAAGGGCTGAACAGTCTCAAGCTCACCTGATAAATTTTGAAGAGTTATCTACTAGAGAACGAATGACTCAAATCTTAGAGAGGATGAGGAATGAATCTTTCATTGAATTTACTTCTCTATTTAATCAAAGAGAAGGAAAAATTGGTGTCGTTGTGACATTTTTAGCAATATTGGAATTGTTAAAAGACTCTTTGATAGAAATAGTGCAGTCTGAAGAATTCGGTCCGATCCATATTAAAGGTATTGAAGAGGTGCATTAATGGAAATAAAACTTAGTGAGATTCTTGAAGCTTTGCTTTTATCAGCATCTAGACCTATAGGTATCGAAGATATGATAAAAGTCTTTGAAGATCCTAAACCTACCAAGGATGATATCAGGAATGCTTTAAATGAAATTGACGAGGCATGTATATCAAGAGGAATCGAACTTAAAAGAATCGCAACCGGTTATCGTCTACAGGTTAAGCAATCATTGTCTACATATGTGGCGAAACTTTGGGAGGAGAAGCCACAAAAATTTTCTAAAGCAACTCTAGAGACTTTGTCATTAATAGCTTATAAACAACCTATAACAAGAGGAGAGATTGAAGAAATTAGGGGTGTTACAGTTGGAACACAATTAATGCGCGGCTTGATGGAGAGGGGATGGGTAAAAATAGTTGGCCAAAGAGATGTTCCTGGAAGACCTTCACTTTATTCAACAACTAAGGAGTTTTTGGATTATTTTGGTTTACAGCATTTGCGAGAGCTACCTGATTTGCCTTCATTGCCTGATTTGAAATCTATAGAACTAGAACTTCCTATAGATGAACCTGAAAAGCTTGATGATAACTCACAAGTAATTAACTAGCCTTTGAAAATTCGGATTCATAAGATCTTAGCCGATCACGGCATAGGATCAAGAAGAGGAATAGAGTCTTTGATAAGACAAAAAAAAGTTTATGTTAATGGAGAATTAGCAGAAATTGGGCAATTAGTCTCAGAAAAGGATTCATTTCAGGTTGAAGGCCGACAATTTAAATTAATTAAAAAAGCGGCAAATGAAAAAAGAGTCTTGATGTATAACAAGAAAATTGGAGAGATCTCTTCAAGAAATGATCCTGAACATAAGGATACAATTTTTGATAATCTTCCAAAATTAAAACAAGGTCGATGGATCTCAATCGGAAGATTAGATATAAATACCTCAGGTTTAATTTTATTCACAGATGATGGCTCTTTTGCCAATTCTTTGATGCATCCTTCATCTAATATCGAAAGAGAATACATTGCACGGATTCATGGAAATGTGACGGATAGCTCTTTAGAAAAACTCGTCGATGGAGTGACTTTAGAGGATGGTTTTGCCAGATTTACTGATGTTCAAAGAGGCAGAAAGGGAAAAACAAATCAATGGTTTGCAATGGTCTTGATGGAGGGTCGTACAAGGGAAGTGCGGAGATTATGGGAAAGCCAGGGATTTGAAATTTCTCGTTTAAAGAGGGTTAGATACGGAAATTTATTTTTGCCTTCTAACTTAAAACAAGGATCGTTTAAAGAGCTTACTAAAAGCGAGATCAACTCCCTTGAGCGTCAATTGATTGACCAGTAATTTTTTGGCTCAAGTCGCTCATTAAATAAAGATAAAGTCCCATGATATCGGCTGGCATAGGGTTTCTTTCCGGATTTTCAGCAGGATATGCCATTTCTCTCATTTTCGTCCTCACTGCACCAGGATTGATGCAGTTAACTCTAATAGTCGACGTTTTTTCTAATTCATCAGAAAGTATTTGCACCATTGCCTCTGTGGCGAATTTGCTTACAGAATAAGCTCCCCAATAAGCCCTTCCAGTTCTCCCAACTCCTGATGAGGTAAAAATTACAGAGCTCTTATCAGCTTGTTTTAAGAGGGGTATAAAATTTTTCGTTAAGAGAAAGCCTGCATCTAGATTGACTTTCAAAACATTTTTCCAAATTTTATAATCATATTGCTCCAGAGATTTTTTTTGGCCGAGTATTCCGGCATTATTCACAAGGCCATCAATTTTCCCAAATTTCTCTTTGGCAGCTTTAACTAGATTTTCATAATCTTTTTCTTCGGCTGATTCAAAATCTATAGCTTGTATAAGAACTCTGGCAGAGCTATTGGCAATGATTTCGTCATAAATCATATTAAGTTTTTCAGTACTTTTACTTAAGAGAATCAAGTCAGCCCCTTTATTAGAAAAACTTCTGGCAATTTCTTTACCGATTCCGGATCCTGCACCTGTAATTACCACTGTTTTACCTTTGAGTAAATTTTCTCGATCTATTGCAGTGCTAATTTCTTCAATCATTTTTTATTAGATTCAAAATCTCTTCTGGATGGCTAAATATAAAATCGGCATCCCAGCTTTTGACATTATCTCCCATAGGAATATATCCATATGCTGCTGCGCCTGTAATCATATCAGCGCTTTTTCCTGCCATTACGTCAATTCTGTGATCCCCTATGTATATACTCTCAATTGATTTAGTGCGTGATAAATCCAAAGCATGCAGCAGTCCATCGGGCTTGGGTTTTCTGACTCCAACATCGTCTGGACATATAAGAAATGGGATTTCAAAGTCGCCTAATTTATTGTTTACGATTAATTCTGCGAACTTTCTAGGTTTATTTGTGATGATTCCCCATTTAACTTTTTCAGCATTAAGTTTGTTTAGTACTTCCTCGATACCCTTAAATAAATCAGTATTTTCGAGACAACACTCCTCATATATTTTGAGTAATTCCTGTCTGTGTATTTCAATTTTTTCCGGTGATTGTCCTTCAAGATCGAGAGCATAAGTTGCTAAACTAGCTGCTCCTTGTGAGACTCTACATCTGACTTGATCGTAATCTGCCTCACCCAATGAATATTTATTTCTAAGTTTATTCACAGCTTTAAAAAAGTCCGGTGCGGTATCCAAAAGAGTACCATCTAAATCAAAGGCAAAAAGTCTTATTCTCAATCTCTATCCTTTTTTGCATGCACCATGTAATTGACTTGTATATCTTTTCCTAACCAATAGTTACCAGTTATAGGGTTATAACTCAATCCAACCGTCTCTTTTGAAGAAAGATCTGATCCTCTTATCCATTTAGCCAGCTCTGAGGGTTTTATGAATTTTTCATAATCATGAGTTCCTTTAGGTAACAGATTTAGAATATATTCAGCCCCTAAAATAGCAAACAGATAGGATCTAGGATTTCTGTTAATGGTTGAAAAAAATATATCTCCACCATCTTCAAGCATTTCTGAACAAAGTTTTACAATGTCAGCAGGTGAAGGAACATGTTCAAGCATTTCAAGACAAGTTATCACATCAAATTTTTCTTCAGGATGTGAGCTTTTAAACTCCTCAATAGTATTTTTCAAAAATTTCACATTACTTCCGACCTTTTTTGAATGTGATATAGCAACTCCTATTGTATTATCTGAAGCATCTATACCCGTAACCTTTGCACCCAAGGAACTCAAAGCTTCCGATAGGATTCCACCGCCACAACCTACATCAAGTATCTTTTTACCGTTTAGTTCGCATCTTTCCCTTATGAAACCCACTCTTAGAGGATTTATTTGATGTAAAGGTTTAAATTCACCCTCAGTATCCCACCATCTCGTTGCAAGCTCATCAAACTTATTTACTTCATCATGATCTAAATTTTCTGTGTTCATAGCTAGTTTTTTTCTTTAAAATGTTTATAAATTCTCTAAGCCCAATTTAATTATGCAAATTTTCTTTCCTAAAGAAGAAGCCCACGAAATTCGCGCAACTATTTTACCCGAAGTAGCTAAGAAGTTTGTCGATTTAGGAATCGAGGTAAATGTAGAATCCGGAATAGGCGAAAAGGTATTCGTCTCAGATGAACTCTATAGAGAGGCAGGTGCATCCATATGCAGTGAAAAAGAAGAAGGCTTCAACAATGCTGATGTTGTCTGCAAAATCAACAAACCCAGTATAGAAGAAATAAAATTATTAAAGAGTGGTTCAATCTATATAAGTTTTCTCGACCCTTTCAACGAGAAAGAAATCGTATCGCAATTGTCTACCTCTGGCGTTACTTCAATAAGTATGGAATTAGTTCCAAGAATTACAAGAGCTCAAAAAATGGATGCTCTAAGTTCACAAGCTAACTTAGCAGGTTATGCTGCAGTCATAGAAGCTTCAAGAACACTCTCAAAGTCATTTCCTATGATGATGACAGCTGCCGGTACTATTTCTCCAGCAAGAGTTTTTGTGGTTGGAGTAGGAGTTGCTGGTTTGCAAGCCATAGCAACTGCAAAGCGTTTAGGAGCAAGAGTCGAAGCATTTGATACAAGGCCAGTAGTAGAGGAACAGGTTAAGTCTTTGGGAGGAAAGTTTGTAAAGATTGACGTCGGCGATACCGGAGAGACCGATCAAGGTTATGCAAAAGAACTGTCTCCAGAGCAGATTAAAATGCAACAAGAGGGAATGAAAAAAATCTGTTCCCAATCTGATGTAATCATTACTACTGCCCAGGTTTTTGGACGGCCGGCACCTAAAATAATTACCGAAGATATGGTAAGTGCTATGCAGCCAGGAAGTGTGATAGTTGATATGGCTGTTTCAACTGGCGGCAATGTTGAAGGATCAAAAAATGACGAATATGTGTTTAAAGAGGGAGTGACCATAATTGGAATGTCAAATTTGCCTGGTGAAGTTGCTAGAGATGCTTCGCAAGTTTTTGGTTCTAACCTGTTCAATATGATTGATGAGTTTTGGGATGAGGAAAATAAGGAAATGAATTTTGATTTGGAAGATGAAATATTAAAAGGGTGCGTCATTACTCACCAAGGTAGTATTGTCAACGAATCAGTAAAATAGAAAAGTATTATGGAAAGTCAGATTATTCTTTTAGTGTTCATATTAGTTCTCTCAATATTTCTTGGAGTAGAGTTGATCACCAAAGTTCCTTCCACGCTGCATACGCCTTTAATGTCAGGAGCAAATGCAATATCAGGAATAACATTGGTGGGAGCCATTTTGTCTTCTGGCTCGTCAGATTTAATGACAATTTTACTAGGAACCGCTGCTGTGTTTTTTGCATCAATAAATGTTGTTGGAGGGTATCTAGTGACAAATAGAATGCTCGGAATGTTCAAGAAAAAATAACCATGAATACTGAAATCTTAGTCAATCTAGCCTACATAGGTTCTTCTATTTTATTCATAGTTGGCCTAAAAATGCTAGGTTCTCCCGATACAGCTAGGAGAGGAAATTTACTGTCATCTTCGGGAATGCTTCTAGCAGTATTAATTACTCTTTTGGATCAAAACATTATAGATTATAGATACATCGCTGGAGGTCTATTAGCTGGCAGTATAGTTGGTTATTTTGCTGCTACAAAAGTCAAAATGACTTCCATGCCTGAGATGGTGGCAATTTTCAATGGATTTGGCGGAATTGCGAGCTTATTAGTTGGATCTGCTGAATTTATTTCAGGCGTCTTTGACAATCCTGCATTTTTGGGAGCTATTTTCCTCACTGTACTGATCGGAGGCGTCACCTTTACAGGAAGTATCATCGCGTATGGAAAATTATCTGAAGTTATTTCAGGGAAGCCATATCTATATAAAGGTCAACAGTTCGTCAATGGACTTTTACTCTTAGCAATAGTGATAATTGGTATAAATATGCTATTTATTCAAGGATTTATTTCATCTGAGCAAACCTTGATTCTTTTGATAGCTTTAGCCTTTATATTGGGAGTTTTATTTGTTATTCCCATTGGTGGAGCAGATATGCCTGTAGTTATCGCTCTATTAAATAGTTTTTCTGGCCTCGCTGCGTGTGCAGCTGGATTTGTTATTTTAAATAATGTACTGATAGTCGCAGGAGCTTTAGTTGGGGCAAGTGGATTGATACTTACAAATATAATGTGTAAGGCAATGAACAGATCCCTGGCAAATGTTCTATTCAGTGGATTCGGAGCCGCTCCTGATGCATCAGATGATGCGGCTCAAGAACAAGGAGAGGTCAAGCCCATATCCGCCGAGGACGCTTACCTCATTTTGGAGGCTGCCACCTCAGTATTGATCGTTCCTGGTTATGGAATGGCTGTTGCGCAAGCACAGCATACGGTTCGTGAGCTGGGTGAGCTCTTGGAAGAAAATGGCACAGAAGTCAAATACGCTATTCATCCGGTAGCTGGCAGAATGCCTGGGCATATGAACGTTCTTCTCGCCGAAGCAAATGTATCATACGATGTCCTAGTTGAACCAGAAGACGTTAATCCAATAATGGATACTGTTGACGTTTGTATGGTTATCGGTGCCAATGACGTTGTAAATCCAGATGCAAAGGAAAATGAGGGCAGTCCTATTTATGGCATGCCAATAATTGAGGTAGATAATTCTAAAACCGTATTTGTGCTTAAACGTTCCATGGCTTCAGGTTTTGCTGGTATTCAAAATCCACTTTTTTTCAAATCTAACACGAGAATGTTGTTTGGAGATGCGAAAGAAACTGTATCTACATTAGTATCTGAATTCAAAGGCTAAACTCATTGTTTAAGCCCATTTTTGAGCGATTTTCAGGGTCAATTATGTTAAAATTGAACCAAGTTGATACTTCAAAAAAACAACCAAAATACAAATCTTTCTTTTGAAAGATTATCCCTTTATTTCAATTTTAAATTAGATATTTGGACATAAATTATGGGTGAAATTGCTGCCAAGGAAATAGTACCTGTTGATATAGGTAAAGAACTGAAACAATCGTATCTTGATTATGCAATGAGCGTAATCGTAGGTAGAGCCCTGCCAGACGCACGCGATGGCTTGAAGCCAGTTCATCGAAGAGTGCTTTTTGCAATGCATGTTTTAAGCAATGACTTTGGAAGACCGCATAAAAAATCTGCAAGGATTGTTGGTGATGTTATAGGTAAGTATCATCCTCATGGGGATAGTGCTGCTTACGAGACCATAGTAAGGATGGCGCAATGGTGGTCATTAAGATATCCACTTGTTGATGGACAAGGTAATTTCGGGTCTATGGATGGTGATGGGCCTGCTGCTCAAAGATACACGGAAGTAAGAATGGCTCGCATATCTCAAGAATTGTTGGCAGATCTCGAAAAAGAGACAGTGAACTTTGTGGAGAATTATGATGGCACAGAGATGATGCCAGAAGTTTTGCCAACAAAGATTCCTAATATGCTTGTAAATGGTTCCGCAGGTATAGCTGTAGGAATGGCAACAAATATGGCACCACATAATTTAAATGAATCTTTAAATGCTTGCCTGGCTTTTATAGATAATCCAGAAATTTCTGTACAAGAGCTAATGGAATATATTCCAGGTCCTGATTTTCCGACAGGAGCCATCATCAATGGTAAAGCCGGTATAGTTAGTGCCTATGAAACAGGAAGAGGTAGAGTAAAAATAAGGGCAAAAACAGAATTTGAAGATGAAGATGAAGATAAAGCAAAAATCATAATTACTGAAATGCCTTATCAAGTAGTGAAGGCAAGATTAATTGAAAAAATTGCTGAACTTTCTAGAGATAAAAAGTTAGAAGGAATAAGGGATATAAGAGATGAATCTGATAAAGATGGTGTGCGCGTAGTTATAGAACTTAAATCTGGCCAGATCCCCGATGTTGTTCTAAATAACCTTTACGCACAAACCCAAATGCAGACAGTATTTGGAATTAATAATGTTGCTTTGATAGATGGCGAACCTAAATTATTAAACCTGAAATCAATTCTTTCAGTATTTTTTAATCACAGAAAAGAAGTGGTTTCTAGAAGAACCTTTTTTGACTTGAGAAAGGCTAAAGAAAGAGGTCATATTTTAGAAGGACTCACCATTGCTCTTGCTAATATTGACGAAATGATAGATTTAATTAAAAAATCTAAAGAAGGTTCCGAAGCAAAAAAGAAACTCTTAGCAAAAAAATGGAAGCCAGGGAAAATAATTTCTATGTTAGAAAAAGCTGGTCCTGATGCATGCAAGATTGACATAACTGATAAATCAGTGGGTTTAATTGGAAAAACGTATCAGCTTTCAGAACAACAGGCTCAAGCCATCTTGGACATGAGATTGCAAAGGCTTACTGGCCTCGAGCAAGATAAATTAATAAAAGAGTATGAAGAAATAATAGATCACATTACCTACTTACTAGAAATTTTAGCAGATCCAGATAAGTTGATTGCGGTAGTCAAAGAAGAACTTAAAGAAGTTCAGGAAAAATATAAAGACGACAGAAGAACTGAAATACAAGATTCGGCAGCGGATTTGACCGAAGCAGATTTAATTACTCCAGAAGACAGAGTAGTAACAATTTCTCATGAAGGTTATGCTAAAACTCAACCTTTAGAAGAATATAGAGCTCAAAGAAGGGGAGGCACGGGTAAAACTGCAGCTTCAGTTAAAGATGAAGACTTTGTCGAACAGCTTTTAGTAGCAAATACTCATACTACTCTTCTATGCTTTTCAAATTTAGGGCAAGTTTATTGGCTTAAAGTTTATGAGATCCCATCAGCTGGAAGGGCTGCAAAAGGGCGCCCACTTGTCAATCTTATCCAGCTTAGTGAAGGAGAAAGAATTACTAGCATGGTTCCTGTTGAGGAATATGACGATAAGCATTTTATTCTTATGGCTACTAAGGCTGGCACGATAAAGAAAACACTATTGACTGAGTTTCAAAATCAAAGAAGAGGTGGAAAAAGAGCTATCACTCTTGATGAAGGAGATGAGCTGGTTGGAACTACCATCACGGACGGAAGTAAATTTGTAATGTTAGTTACTAATGCCGGAAAGGCAGCACACTTCTCAGAGACTGAAGTAAGGTCTATGGGTAGGACGGCTAAAGGTGTTAGAGGTATAAAGCTTGAAAAGGAGCAGCATGTAATATCTTTAATAATCCCCGATGAAGAAGCTAGTATATTTACGGTAAGTGAGAATGGATATGGTAAACGTTCTAAATCTATAGACTTTAGAAAAACTAGAAGAGGCGCTAAGGGCGTTATAGCTATGCAAATTTCTGAGAGGAACGGTCAACTTATCGGTGCTGCACAGGTTTCAGACGACGATGAATTAATGCTGATCTCTGACAAAGGTATGTTGGTAAGGACAAGAGTTGCCGAAGTAAACATCATTGGAAGAAATACTCAAGGAGTGACTGTAATTAGGCTTAAAGATTCAGAAAAACTGATAAGCATAGCTCCGATAAGTGAAGAATTCATAGGAGATGAATAATGCCAAGGAAGTTTAATTTTGGCGCTGGTCCAGCTACTATGCCTGAAGCTGTTTTAAAAGAAGTCCAACAAGAATTATTAGACTGGAATGGTTTGGGCCTTTCTGTAATGGAAATAAGCCATAGAAGTCCGGAATTCATAGACATTGCAAAACAAGCGGAACAGGATTTTAGAGACCTGCTATCTATTTCAGAAGATTACGCAGTTTTGTTTACTCATGGAGGCGCAACTATGCAAAATGCTATGGTTCCTCTAAACCTGGCTACTCAGGATGGCTATGCCGACTATGTTAACAGTGGTCACTGGGCTAAGCGCTCTATTAAAGAAGCTCGGAGATATACCAATGTCAACGTCGCAGCTTCATCCGAGGAGGAAGAATTCAGATTTTTTCCAAAACAAGATTCTTGGGAGCTTTCTGAGAATTCCTCTTATGTGCATTACACACCTAACGAAACCATAGGAGGTTTATGTTTGAGATCTATCGAATATTCAGAGAAACCCATAGTGGCAGATTACTCTTCAGGTATTCTTTCAGAGCCTATCGATGTGAACAAATTTTCTTTGATTTATGGTGGAGCACAAAAAAACATAGGCCCTTCTGGCCTTGGCTTTGTGATCATAAAAAAAGATTTACTAGGTAATCCTCAAGCCATCACTCCAAACCTTTTGAACTACACCCTGATACATGAAGGCGAATCTATGTCTAATACACCTCCGACTTTCGCTTGGTATGTTGCGGGAAAGGTGTTCAAGTGGTTGAAATCTTTGGGTGGCGTTGAAGAAATTGCAAAGATCAATATTAGAAAAGCAGATAAATTGTACAGCTATATAGATGGCTCTAACTTTTATAGAAACAATATTAATAAAGAAGATCGATCTATTATGAATGTACCCTTTTTATTAGCCAATGAAGATCTCAATGATAAGTTTTTAGAACAATCCAAAGAAGCTGGGTTATTAGCTTTAAAGGGTCATAGATCTGTTGGAGGTATGAGGGCTAGCATATATAACGGTCTCCCAGAGGAGGGAGTAGACGCACTGGTGGACTTTATGGATGTATTTTCTAAAGAAAATCCTCAATGAGTAATGTCAAAAAAGGATGACCTCAAAAATATTCGAGATTCAATTGATTCAATTGATAATCAAATTTTGTCTCTTATAAGCGAAAGAGCAAAGCTAGCCATCCAAGCCGGTCAAGCTAAGCAAGATAGCAGTAAATATAAACCTGCAAGAGAATCTTCTATTTTAAATAGATTGAGCGAGTTGAACGAAGGCCCGTTAGATAAAAATCAAATTAGAAATATTTTTAATGAGATTATTTCAAGTTGTCGCTCAAGGGAAACAACTTTTACAATATCTTATCTTGGACCTGAAGGCACATTTTCGGAATCTGCACTTGAAGGGCAATTCGGAAAATCTGTAGAAAAGTCCCCACAAGATACCATTAGGTCTATTTTTGAATCTGTTGAAGATGAATCCTCTGATTATGGAATAGTCCCCATAGAGAATTCAACTGAAGGTTCTGTCAATAATACTTTAGATTGCTTGAGTGAGTTTAACTTAAAAATTTGTGGCGAGATTGAAATGGAGATTCATCATAATCTACTCGGTCATAACAAGCCTCTTCCTAAAGAAGGTTTTGAAATCCATGCTCATGAGCAAACTCTTGGACAATGTAAACAGTGGTTGGAGTCTTATTGTCCTAACGTTAGGTTGGTTAGCGTAAGCAGTAATGCGCAGGCAGCTTCTAATGTTACAGAAGATAACTCTATTATTGCGATCGCTGGAGAGCTAGCAGCAACAAAATATGGATTGGAAATTTTAAATCGAAATATTGAAGATTATTCTAGTAATACAACAAGATTTATAACAATAGGTAGAATTGACGCTGGCCAGACTAATGCAGACAAAACATCAATTATGGCGACCACAAAGAATGAGGAGGGAGCTCTTTATTCTTTATTGGAGCCCTTTAATGCATTAGGTATAAATCTATCACATCTAACTTACAGACCTTCAAAAATTAATAAATGGCAATACTCATTCTTTATAGATTTTGAAGGGCACTTAGAAGACAAAAAAATACTTAACTTGGTCTCTAACTTGGAAAGTAAAGATATTGAATTAAAAGTACTGGGATCTTACCCTAGAGCTTTAGGATAAGCATGGATATAAAAGAATTAGTTAATAGAGGGATTGATGACCTAAGTCCGTATGAACCTGGTAAGCCAATCGAGGATCTGGAAAGAGAGTTGGGTATTGAAAATGCTATAAAGTTAGCTAGCAATGAAAATCCTATGGGTCCTAGTCCCAAAATATTTGATTCCATAGAAGATGTACTCAAAGAGACGCATAGATATCCTGATGGAAATGCTACCCGATTGAAGTCAACCATAGCTCGTAAATTTCGTGTGACAGATAATCAAGTGACAATAGGTAATGGCTCAAATGACATTATTGAGTTCGTTGCAAGAATATTTTTGAGCCGCAATGATAGTGCTATCTATTCTGAGCATGCTTTTGCAGTATACCCTTTAGTAGTCAAAGCCGTTGGTGCAAAAGGCATTGAAGTTCCTGCCAAGAATTTCTCTCATGACCTGGATCTTATGCTTGAGTCTATTGAAGAAAGTACTAAATTAATCTTCATAGCAAATCCGAATAATCCAACCGGCTCTTTTATAGAATACGATGAATTAATTAAGTTTATAGAGAAAGTTCCAGAGCACATCATTGTTTTGCTTGACCAAGCTTATTTTGACTATTCCTCTTTCGAAACCAAGGATATGGAATTTGATGACTTAAGCAAATTTCCTAATCTAATTATGAGTCGAAGTTTTTCAAAAGCCTATGGGCTTGCAGGTTTTAGAGTAGGTTTTTGTGTATCTTCAAAAGAAATAGCTGATTACTTAAATAGGGTAAGACAACCATTCAACGCAAACTCTTTAGCCTTATTTGCGGCTGAAAAGGCTTTGGATGATCAGGATTTCATAGATAAATGCCTTCAGCTTAATTTAGAGCAAAAGGCGCTACTATTTAAAGAATTAGATTCCCTTGGCTATGAGTGTCTGCCCAGCAGGGCAAATTTTATATCTTTTGATTGTAAACAAGACTCTGGAGAGGCATTCAATAAGCTTTTAATGGAAGGGGTCATTGTAAGATCCCTCGCGGTTTATAAGATGCCAAATTATTTAAGAGTTTCAGTAGGTTTACCTGAAGAGAATCTTTCATTTTTAGAGAAGATTAAGCTCACCCTAACCTAGATGAACAATAGCGAAGGTTTTAAAAATGTCCTGATTGTGGGATTAGGTTTAATAGGAGGTTCAATCGCCAAGAGATTAAAAGAGATCTCTTACCCCGGCGATGTGTATGGATTTGATAGAGACTTGGAAATTTTACAGAGCGCCTATAGCGACTCTCTTATAAAAAATGACAGCATAAATTCTCTTGAAGGACTTGAAGATATTTTAATCTTATTTTGCACGCCTGTTTTGTCTTTTAATGAGGCTTTGGAATCAGTTATATCTTTGCAACCCTCTGAAAAAGCAGTTTTTACAGATACCCTAAGTACTAAAACCCAAATTCTTGAACTGTTAATTTCAGAATCAGAGAGTATTAAAAATCGCTTTGTCTTATCTCATCCAATTGCAGGCTCTGAAAGAAGCGGATTAGAAAATTCTAAAGAGTCACTTTTTGTTGACAGAATCACGGTTATCTCTCCGCATGAAACAAATGAAAATCACCATATAGATAGAGTATCTGACTTTTGGAGGGAACTTGGATCTTCTATTAAAATTCTCTCCTGTAAAGAGCATGATTCTATTTTTGCAAAAACTAGCCATCTTCCTCATGTAATATCTTATGCCTTAATGCAAAGTCTTTTTGGCAAATTGCACGAAAAAACCTTTGAATTTTCTGGGGGAAGCTTAGAGGACTACACAAGAATAGCATCTAGTGATCCTATTATGTGGAAAGATATCTTCATATCTAATAATGAGAATATTTTAAAATCCATAGAGGATTTTGAACTCAGTTTAAAAGAACTAAAAGATCTAATTAAACAACAAGATGAAGAGGCTATATTGAAATTTCTCCAAGATACTAAAACTTTAAGAGATAACTCCTTAGAGAATTATTAAATGGATTTTTTAATAAAAAGCGGACAGAACTTGAAGGGTGTGATCACAGTTCCTGGTGATAAATCTATTTCGCACAGATCTATAATTTTATCTTCTTTAGCCGCAGGAACATCAAAGATTACAGGCTTATTGGAGGGAGAAGACTGCCTAGCAACCATAGAGGTTTTTCGTAATATGGGAATTAAGATAGTAAAAGAAAGGGGAATCTATTCTGTCGAAGGCAAAGGTTTAAGAGGTCTAGAAGATCCAGAAAAACCATTAGACTTTGGTAATTCAGGAACTTCAATAAGATTGTGTTCTGGCATATTATCAGCGCAAAGCTTTGAATCTACTTTGATCGGAGATAGTTCTTTGTCTTCTAGACCTATGCAAAGAATAGTTGAGCCTTTGACAGCCATGGGTGCGAATATAACTTCAAAAAATGGCACACTACCTATAGAGATTTCTCCAACAGATTCTCTTAAGTCGATTAATTACTCGCTCCCCATTGCAAGTGCTCAAGTCAAGTCTTGTATTATGCTTTCGGCTCTCTATGCGGAAGGAGTAACTACGATAGAAGAAAATGTAGTTACTAGAGATCATACTGAGAATATGTTTAAACACTTTGGGATACCACTAAAAATGGAAGACTTAGAGGGTAAAAAACGTATTAACCTAACTAGTATAGATTCCATTAATCCCACTGATATAAAAATTTGTGGTGACTTTTCATCAGCATCCTTCTTTATACTTGCAGCTTTGATTTGCCCTAAGTCAGAACTTTTGATTAAGAATGTTGGCATCAACAAGACAAGAATCGGATTATTACATGCCTTGAGGCACATGGGCGCAAATATTCAACTATTAAATCAAACCGAAAACATTGAACCCACTGCGGACATTTTAGTAAAGAGCTCAAATCTAAAAGGCATTATTTTGAATACAAATTTAGTAGCAAACATGATTGATGAGATGCCTGTTTTTTTCATCGCTGCAGCTTTGTCTGAGGGCATAACAATTGTTAAAGATGCCAAAGAGTTGAGAGCTAAAGAGAGCGATCGTCTTCAAGCTATGGCAGAAGCCTTGTCATCATTTGGATTAAAATATGATCTTGAAGAAGATGGAATAAAAATTTATGGGCTGGGCTCTACAGGCATATTAAATTCAACAAATATTAGTTCTTATGGAGATCACAGGATAGCAATGGCAAGCGCGATAGCTTCTCTGAGATCTGATGACAAGGTAAGAGTACTTGATTGCTTAAATGTAAATACTTCTTACCCTAACTTTGTTGATACTTGTAAAGAAATTGGTATCGATATAAAGCAATCATGAATGATTTAGATATCCCCGTAATTACTATAGATGGTCCAAGTGGTGCAGGTAAAGGCACAATTGCTCAGATGTTAGCATTGGAGCTATCTTGGAATATTTTAGATAGTGGAGCCTTGTATAGAACCTTAGCTTATTTTATGCAAGAAAATAAAATTTCTCTCAATAATTTCGTGGAAAAAAGAGAAGAAATTGAGAAAAGATTTCATGTTTCATTTGATCCCGGCGTTCCTGGAGAACCTGTAAGAGTTATATTTGAAGATAAAGATATAACATCTTTGGTGAGGACTGAGGAGATTGCCAAATTAACCTCAAACCTTGCTGCTGAGCCTATAATTAGAGACTTTATCAAGCCTTGTCAGAGGGACTTTATGAAAGCTCCAGGTTTAATAGCCGATGGTAGAGATATGGGAACCGTAATTTTCTCCGATGCTAAGTACAAAATCTTTCTTACTGCTTCAGTTGAAGAAAGGGCTAAAAGACGACAAACACAGTTGAAAAGACTGGGTTTGGAGGTTAACATGCGATCCCTTTTACACGAGTTAGAGGAGAGGGATAGAAAAGATACAGAGAGGGAGCACTCTCCATTAATTCCTGCTCAAGACTCTATGATAATTGATACAAGTAATTTAAACCCAGAAGGAGTGGTAAAGGAAATTAAAACTTACCTATAAAAAAATATGGCAGCGAGCTTTGAACAATTGTTAGATGAAAATCTAAGTACTGTAATTATGAAACAAGGCAGTCTTGTGACTGGAATTGTTATTGATATTTTGGATAACCATGTAGTGGTGCACGTAGGATTGAAATCTGAGGCAGTTGTTCCTATTTCTGAGTTTTATAATGAGTCAGGCGAGCTAGAACTTGAAATAGGTGATGAGGTTCAGTTGACTTTAGAGGCTATTGAAGATGGCCATGGCAATACTCGTGTCTCAAGAGAAAAAGCTATTAAACAAGAGGTATGGAAAAGAATTGAAGACTGTTTAGCTCAAGACTCAATTCTCAAAGGATTAATTACTGGTTCAGTTAAAGGGGGCATGACGGTAGATGTTCAAGGCATAAAAGCTTTCCTTCCTGGGTCACTAGCCGAAGTTATTCCAACCAAAGATTTGGAGCATCTTGTTGGTAACTACGAAGAATTTAAGGTTATAAAGCTGGATAAAGACAAAAATAATGTTGTTCTATCTAGAAAAGCTGTCTTACAAGAAGTCAATTCAGAAGAAAGAGAGAAATTACTTTCTACTTTGGCTGAAGGGCAGACCATACAAGGAGTTGTTAAAAATTTAACAGATTATGGTGCTTTTGTTGACTTAGGAGGCATAGATGGCCTTCTGCATATAACAGACATATCTTGGAGTAGAATCAATCACCCTTCAGAGGCAATTAGAATTGGAGAAAAACTTGATGTTAAAGTTATTAAGTATGACCCTGAAGAAAAGAAGGTCTCATTAGGTATAAAACAACTTATAGATGATCCGTGGATTGGCATTGAATCAAAATTTCCACTCAACACTTCGGTTATGGCTACAGTAACAAATCTTACTGACTACGGTTTCTTTGCAGAGATAGAGCGAGGCGTTGAAGGTTTAGTACATGTTTCTGAGATAGATTGGACAAATAAAAATATTCATCCATCGAAGGTAGTTCAATTGAAGGATCAAGTTGAAGTAATGATCTTGGAAGTTGACGAAGAAAAAAGAAGAATTTCTCTTGGACTCAAGCAATTGACTGAAAATCCATGGCAAGTTTTTGAGCATACACATAATGAGGGAGATAAAGTCTCTGGCGCAATCAAGTCTATTACAGACTTTGGTGTGTTTATCGAATTGCAAGGCGGTATTGACGGTCTCGTCCACCTTTCTGATATTTCTTGGGATGAAAGCGAAGAGTCAGTAAGGTCACTGAGCAAAGGTGATATTGTTGAAGCTTTGGTTTTATCAATCGAAGCAGATAGGGAAAGAATCTCTCTTGGAATGAAACAGCTTGTCTCTGATTCTTTTGGGGATTTTGCCGAAGCAAATAAAAAAGGCTCTAGAGTAAAGGCCAAGATAATCGGATCTTCAGAAGACAAGATCGACTTGGAGTTGAGTGAAGACGTACGAGGTTATCTTCCAATGAAAGACTATACAAATTCTATGTCAGATACTGTAATAGAGGAGGGAGCTGAAATCGAAGTAGTAGTTGCCAACATAAATAGAAAAGATAGAGAAATTATTTTGTCTCTCAGAGCTTTAGAGAAACAGGAAGAAAAAAGTGCTCTTAAGGATAATGCACTCAAGAATAAAGAAATAGAAGAGGCTTCTAAATCAAACATCGGTGATCTGATCAAGGCAGAAATGCAAGATACTGATAAAGAAAATGAATAAATCTGATTTAGTAAATACTTTATCAACAAAATCCGGTTTGTTTTCAGATGATGATATTGTTAGATCAGTCCAATCCATTCTCGATCTGATAACGGAATCCTTGACTAGAGACCAGAGAATCGAAATAAGAAATTTCGGAACTTTCTCAACAAGATACAGGAAGCAACGTTTGTCACGCAATCCAAGAACGGGGACCACAGTATTGGTAGAGGAAAAAAAACATCCCTATTTCAGGGCCTCTAAGAATTTAAAGCAATCTTTAAACAAATAAAAAAGAAGCTGTATAGTATCCTGCTCAAGAGACCGATAAATGTCAAAGAGTATTAAAAATAAGGTAAAACTGACCTTCCAAGACTCAATTTCCGTGAAAGAGAAAATAGTTGAGAATAAGTCTTACAAAGTTCTCATAGAAGCCGGAGACATCATTTCGAATTCAATATCTAATGGTGGAAAGCTTCTCCTTTGTGGAAATGGCGGTTCTGCAGCAGACGCTCAACATCTAGCGGCCGAATTTTTAATTAGACTAACATCTAATGTTAACAGAGAGAGTATACCCGCCCTTTCTCTTGCTCAGGATACATCAACGTTAACAGCATGCATAAATGATTATGGTTCCGATGAGGTTTTTAAAAGAGTTTTTTCAGCATTATCTGCCGAAGGCGACATACTACTGGTAATTACCACTTCAGGTAATTCAAGAAATATTATTGAAACCCTAAAATTGGCAAGAGAGAGGGGTATCTATTCACTTGGTTTTTTGGGCAGTAACGGTGGTGAAGCCTTATCCTATTGCGATTCTGCCTTTATAGTTCCAAGCAAAATAACTGCAAGGATACAAGAGAGCCATATAACCGCCGGACATGCTTTACTTCAATATGTAGAAGATTCTTTGTTAGAGAAAGGTTGGTTAAATGCAGAATAATATATTCTTGTCTTATGTTTTTTTTACATTTGTAGTCTCAACAGTATTTATTTTTCAAAATTTTCGTTCCCTGATTTGGTTAATGAAAGATTTCAGAAGAAATTTTAATATTATCAATCCATTACACCGATTGAAAAGCTGTTCCACCTTCCTATTTTTTTAAGTAGGAGAGCCAAGATGCAAAATTTAAGGAAAAACATACAAAAAGAATTGTCAAAACTTGGACAAGAATTTAAAACTACTCGTATCTCGGACTTATGCGATATGTCTGATTCTAAGGATAAGGTAATTCAACATGACATTTTAACTTTTGACTATTCAAAACAAAGGTTAGATCAAAAAACTTTAGATTTCCTCCTTCAGATACCGGATTTAGTTAACCTAAAAGAGTCTTTTAATTTATTGTTTAGCGGAAAAGTAAATAATCAGTCTGAAGATAGAGCAGTCACCCATACTATATATAGGAATAAAAACGAAGAAGATAAATTTGAACTCATTTTTTCCGAAAGAGAGAAAATTAAATCCTTTTTAGATAAAAACACTTCAAATCATTGTTTTAAGAATCTTATTTGCATAAGCATTGGTGGCTCAAGAGCGGGTCCTGAGCTACTTAATGAATTTTTGTCTAAAGATGATCAATTAAATATATATTTTTGTTCCAGCTATGATTTAGAGGAGATTAAAGAGGCGCTTCGAAAATGTCAGCAAAGTGAAACGGTCGTATTTGCTTCCTCAAAGTCCTTTGAAACGTCAGAAATATTAAAAAATCTTGAGTATGTAAAGTCTTGGTTAAGTGACAAACCTGAAATAAATTTAGAAGATCATTTATATGGAATTTCGGCTAATGAATCTGCCATGACTGCTTTGGGCATTAAAAAAGAAAATCAATTCCTGCTTTTGGACTCCCTGGGGGGAAGATATTCTATATGGTCTTCTATCAGCTTACCTGCCTTCGTGAATGCTAACTATGAATCATATCTTGATTTTCTTTATGGAGCTTATCAAGCTGATGTTTATACAGATACTACTCCTTGGGAACACAATATCTCGGTTTTAATGGCCTTATTGAGTATTTGGAATAGAAATTCCCTCGATATTTCTAGCCATGGGATCTTCACTTATAATTTTAAACTACGTTCTTTAACAAAATACATTGCTCAGTTATCGATGGAAAGTAATGGCAAGTCTATAAATTTTGATGCTGATGTATCTCCGTTTTTGACTACTCAATTAATTTGGGGAGGTTACGGAGTTGAAAATCAACACTCTACGTTTCAATGGCTTATGCAAGGAAAAACCGATACTTCCTGTGACTTTATTGGAACGAACAATGTAGAAACCCATACAAAAGATTCTTACGAAATGCTTTTATCTCAAGTTTTAGCAATGACAAAGGGAAAAAATGATAAAGAACATCCTTTTAAGACTATTAAAGGAAATAACCCATGCTCAATTTTTCAATTAGAAAACCTAGATTTAAGAAGTTTAGGATTTTTATTAGCTTTGTATGAACATAAGGTGTTCGTTGAAGCTTTGATATTGGGCATTGATCCTTTTGATCAGTGGGGAGTTGAGCTTGGAAAAGAGTTCAGTTTAAATGCTAAGAGAGATAAGGAATTTTTTAAACCTTACTTTTCTTCAAGTGTTCTTCCCAAATCCTAGTTTATAATCAATATATGGAAGCTAAAAAGTTTAGGCCTATTATTTTAGCCGGTGGATCTGGTAAAAGACTATGGCCATTATCTACGCATGAAAAGCCTAAACAGTTTATTTCACTATTTGGCGATTTGTCTCTTTTTGATTTAACCCTGCAACGAGTAAATAACCACGACCTTTTTGAGAAGCCCATAGTCGTAACTTCAGAAAAATATATAGAATTTGTAGAAGATTCTCTATCTAAAACTGGACTGAAAGTAGAATCAGTTTTTTTAGAACCTGAATCAAAAAATACCTTCACTGCTATTACTTTGCCAGTACTTGCAGCGATTGAAAGAAAGGAGCATGAAAGATATATGGTCATGCCCTCTGATCACTACATTGCATACAATAAATCTTTTTATGAGGCTTGTTCAAATGTTCAGAACCAATTTAAAAAAAAGGCATTGACATTGTTCGGTGTAAAGCCGACTAATCCCTCAATTGAGTATGGTTATATTTCGATGAATCCTTCCAGTAATAATTTAAAAACTGTTAACTCTTTTATAGAAAAACCTGACCTTGAGAATGCTAAACTTTTGATTAAGCAGCCTGATACTCTTTGGAATTCAGGAATTTTTTGTTTTGAGGGTAATTGGCTGGGACAGTCCATTGAATCAAGGTTTCCTTCAATGCACAGCATTATGATGGAAATATTGTCTTCAAAAAATCTAGAAAAAATGTATTTCTTTCCAAGTGAAAAGGAATTCTCTAAACTAGAAAATATTTCATTTGATAAAGCTTTTGTTGAGTCAAATGAGAATAATTATGTAGCAAACTTGGATGCAGGATGGACTGATTTAGGTTCATGGCACTCTTTAATTAAATTACAAAAGAATCCAGAGCATGGCCTTACCCTCTATGGTGATGGAGATTATCCTAGAACAGAAAAACCTTGGGGATATTTTGAAGTACTATTGGAGACTGAATTTTCAAAAGTTAAAATTTTATCTATAAATCCGAATCAAATGATTTCAATGCAAATGCATAGATACAGATCTGAAACTTGGTATATAACCCAAGGAAAAGCCACCGTTACTTTGGGAGATCAAATTATAGATTTGTTTCCAGGGGAATCGATTTCGATTAACGCAAATGAAAAGCATAGAGTACAAAACTTTGGAGATGAGGTTGTTGAGATATTAGAGATTCAAACGGGATCATATTTTGGCGAGGACGACATTATTAGATTTGAAGATATTTATGGAAGAAAAGATTTTCACTGAATCTCCTCATATCATTCCTTTTACTGAAG
This sequence comes from uncultured SAR86 cluster bacterium, assembly GCA_902630715.1. Classification (GTDB taxonomy): domain Bacteria; phylum Pseudomonadota; class Gammaproteobacteria; order Magnimaribacterales; family Magnimaribacteraceae; genus Magnimaribacter. Next base: position 40,525 of record CACOVO010000009.1, read on the forward strand.
ACGAGATAAAGACCTTTATAAAAGGAATACCCAATTCTCCAGGCGTTTACAGGTTTCTGGATAAATTAAAGAATCCACTTTACATCGGCAAAGCTAAATCTCTTAAGAAAAGACTTGCATCTTATTTTCGTGTACTTTCAAGGTCCGAAAAGGTCAATAAACTTCTTGAAGAGGCTAATTTCATTGAATTATCGTTGACAAATACTGAACTTGAGTCACTTTTACATGAACAGTATTTGATTAAAAATTACAAACCTAAATTTAATGTCCAGTTTAAGGATGATAAAGGATATCCATGGATAAAAGTAGAAACGGATAATTCATTTCCTGCAGCAAAATCTTTCTTAGGAAAGAAACAAGCTAGTGGAAAATTTTTCGGACCATTTCCAAATTCCTATGCTGTGCGAGATGCACTGAAGCTAATACAAAAAACTTTTAAACTCAGAAATTGCTCTGACTCATATTTCAAGAATAGAAGTAGACCTTGCCTACAGCATGAGATAGGAAGATGCTCTGCTCCATGCGTAGGACTAATCAGTGAAGAGGAATATAGAAACGAAGTCAGAGGTGCAGACCTTCTCCTGTCAGGAAGATCGGAAGATTTAGTCCAAGAGTTTTATACCATCATGGATAATTTCGCTTCAAAAAGGCAATACGAAAAGGCTGCAGTTTACAGAGATAGAATATCAGCTTTAAGGGATATTCAGAGGACACAAAGTATCGCAGGTTTCAAAAAGAATAGGGACGCCATATACTTATCTTACTCAAACGGGAAGCGTAAAATAGGAGTAAGCAGTGTAAATGGAGGTTGGGTTACTGGACATAAGAACTTTATATTAGAAGGTGGGATTGAAGATGACGAGGCTTTGGAAAGTTTTATAGGTCTTAACTATTTTTCTGCCAAGAATTGCCCATCTGTGTTGGTAGTAGGTAAAGAATTGGCAAATAAGAATCTTATTGAAAAGGCTTTAAGTAAATTCCATGAAAGAAAAATAACTATAATTACTAAGCCATCTAAGAAAGACAAAGGCCTACTAGATATTTGTAAGACTAATACAGAATTTACCCTTAAAAAGGATAAGACAGATCCTAATATCGACTACAAGCTCGATGAATTAAAGAAAGAATTGAAGATTCAAGAAATTGAAACAATTGAGTCCTACGATGTAAGTCACCATTCTGGAGACTATGCTGTAGCTGGATGTGTGGTGTACGGCCAATCTGGCAAGGAGAAAAAGCTTTACAGGACATACAATATAAGCGAGCAGAATTCTGGCAATGATATAGGTTCTTTACTTGAGTTAATAGATAGAAGGTTTTCAAACAAAAAAAATAAGATACCAAGTCTAATAATTATCGATGGAGGTAGAGTACATTTGAAAATGGTTCAGAAAAGAATGAAAGAAATAGGAATTTCAAATGTGAATATTATTTCCATCTCAAAAGGAGTTAGGAGGAAAGCTTCATTTGATTCAATTCATTTAACTCGTGGAGAATCTATGATCGTCAAAGAGGGTTCTATATTTCACAATTTCATTCAAGAAATAAGGGACGAAACTCATAGATATGCCATATCTTCACAAAAGAAAAAGAGTATTAAATCTTCGCTAGGTTCCTCAATAGATCAGTTAACTGGAGTAGGAAATACGAGAAAAAAACTTTTATTAAGGTATTTTGGCTCCGTAGAACAGATTAAACGTGCAAGCATTGAAGATTTATCTGAAGTTTCTGGAATTGGAAGGATTACGGCAAAGTCAATTTATAAACAACTACACAATTAGTTTCCATGGCTAATTACCTAACCATTTCAAGAATATTTTTAATATTCCCTATTCTTGTATTGGCTTCACCTGAGCCAAATGTAAATAATTGGATTGCTCTAATTTTGTTTGTAATTGCTGGCATTACCGACCACCTGGACGGTTATGTCGCAAGAAAAACAGGATCAACAAGTAGTCTGGGGGCTTTACTAGATTTAGTTGCGGATAAGTTGCTGATTATTATTGCGATTTTTTATCTAGTTTCTCATGCGAGCAGTCTTTTGATAATAATACCTTCAATTGTGATAATTATGAGAGAAATAGTAATTTCATCTTTCAGGCAAATTTTAGCTGAAAAAGAGGGAGAAAATCTTGTCAAGGTATCTCTATTAGCAAAGAGCAAGACTACATTACAAATCTTTGCATTATCTCTTTTAATAATATCCCCTAATTTTGGTCAACATTTCTTTTTTTTGACCGTTATTTCATTTTGGTTGGCGGCTTATATTTCTTTGCATAGTCTATATGGATACTTAAAATCTTATGGAAATTTTATTAAATAGTTGGTCTATTGGATTTAGATATTTAGAATACATTCAAGGCTGAGTAGCAAAGTGGTTATGCAGCGGATTGCAAATCCGTCTACGCCGGTTCGATTCCGACCTCAGCCTCCATATTTGTATCATTGATTTCAAAATAGAGTAGAATGCGGTTAACTTTTAGCCCGGGTGGTGGAATTGGTAGACACAAGGGACTTAAAATCCCTCGAAGGAAACTTCGTGCCGGTTCGAGTCCGGCCCCGGGCACCATCTTTAAGTTGGATTATATGAAAGCAAAAAAAGATAGAAGTAAATGCATTTGGGTCCTCGTTTATACCAAGGCCAAACAAGAAAAAAGAGCTAATGAAAACCTTAAAAAGCAAGGTTTCAAAACGTTTTTACCAATGGTATTGAAGTCTAAAAATGGACGTAAGATAAATAAACCGGTGCCAATCTTTCCGAGATACCTTTTTGTAGAAATAGACCTATCTTTAAATAATTGGAGTGTTGTGAATTCCAGTTATGGTGTAAGCAATATAGTAATGTTTTCAGAAGAATTTACACCGATATCTCCTAAAATAATCTTAGCTATGAGGAAAAAGCTTGATGCTCAGGATGTCTATAAAGAAGATGTTTCGATTATTGATTTTCAGAGAGGGGATTCAGTTTCAATAGAAAGAGGGCGTTTAGCAGGAATAGATGCAGTCTTTTTATCTAAAAAATCAAATGATCGCGTAACTCTTTTGCTTAAATTGCTCAATACGACAGTTACAACTGACCTCCACAAATCCAACTTGGGCAATAAAGAAATTATAAAATCCATTAAATTCTAAATTTATTCAAATTTGTTTGTTCAAATATTGAACATACTATAATATGTGTACGTTCATTTATTGAACATATAAATTTTAGTCAATAAACAATGGATTATCTTATTAATCCATTGCGGTAGCTATGAAAAAAAGTCATTCTGAAACGGAATTAGAAATCTTACAGAAATTAGAAGAAAATCCCAATCTTACTCAACGCCAAATTGCGGAGCATATGGGCTTGAGCCTGGGTAAAATTAATTATCTAATTAAAGCACTTTTGGGAAAGGGTTTGATAAAGGTCAATAATTTCAGGAAATCAGATAACAAGATTGGCTACCTGTACCTGTTAACTCCTGAGGGTTTGGACGAAAAAAGAAAATTAACTTTATTATTTCTTCAGCGAAAATCTGATGAGTTTGATAAACTAAAAGCTGCAATTCAACGAATGGATAAGTCATGACTAGCTCTAATACAAACATAGACAATAACGTTTACGAAGATGAAATTGATCTAAAACAACTTTTCCAAGCAATATGGAAAGGGAAGATCATTATAATTTTAATAACAACAGTCGTGGCTATAAGCTCAATATTTTATGCACTATCTCTCACAAATTATTTTACCTCTGAAGCTGTTCTTGTATCCAGAGATGCTCAAACCTCAAGCCCTATTTCTCAATTTTCTGATATAGCGTCTCTTGCTGGATTGGGAGCAATATCAGGACAAAGTAATTCAACGTATAAAATGATCGAAATTATTAAATCTCGAGATTTTGTTAAACATCTGATCAGTTTCGATGATGTTTTACCTTCTTTGCTTGCTTACGATCAATACGATTTTGGGGAAGGGAAGTTATATTTTAATGCAGAAGATTATGATTCGGAGGAAAAAAAATGGGTCAGACAATCTTCTGCTGGTAAATCAGCTATTCCGACTTACCTGGAGGCTCATCAGGCATACATTAAGATGCTTTCAATAGGCCAAGATAAGATTACAGGCTTTGTAAACATTAAGTTTGAGCATGTGTCTCCTGTTTTTGCTCAACAATTCCTCGAACTCATCATAAAAGAAGCAAACTCTTTGAATAGAAAAAAAGATATAGCTGATTCAAAGGCCGCTCTCGAATATTTAACTAGAGAGCTCTCCCAGACCTCTAAGGTAGATATAAAAAATTCGATCAACCTTCTTATTGAAGGTCAGCTTGAAACTCAAATGATGGCGAGTATTCACGAAGAATATAGCCTCGTTGTTCTGGAACCTCCTTTTGTTCCAGAAAAAAGATCAAGACCTACACGATCACTGATAGTGATAATATCTACATTGCTAGGCGGCATATTTAGTGTGGTCTTGGTTCTTATTCGCTACTTTTTTTCAAGTAAATGAGAGAGTAAGAATACGATCCTTCAATTTTAGAAACTTAGCGCCTTTAGTTTATCTTGGACAAAAGAACAAAAATAACTGTAGTTGGTTCTGGCTATGTGGGCATGTCACTGGCAGTTCTATTTTCTCAAAATAATGATGTTATTGTTCTCGATATTGATTCTGAAAGGGTTAATAAAATTAATAATAAACAGTCTCCTATAGCGGATGTAGAGATTGAATCTTTCCTATCAAAGGACTCTTTATCTTTAATGGCAACGCTGGATAGAGAAACCGCATTTGATGGTGCTGATTTCATTGTAATAGCAACTCCAACTAATTTTGATCCTGATACAAATTATTTCGATACTTTTTCTGTTGATAATGTTGTTGAAGAAGCCTTAAATTCTAATGACGAAGCTCTAATTATAATTAAATCAACAGTTCCGGTTGGTCACACAAAATTACTGCAAGAGAAATTTAACAGTAAAAGGGTTATTTTCTCTCCTGAGTTTCTTCGAGAGGGCCAAGCCTTGAAAGACAATTTATATCCTTCGAGAATTATTGTTGGAGACCATTCAGAAAAGGCCAAAAAATTTGCAGATTTACTTATAGAAGGAGCTAAAAAAGACCAAATTGAAATAATTTATACTAATTCAACAGAAGCAGAAGCGGTTAAATTATTTTCCAATACATACTTAGCGATGCGTGTGTCTTTCTTCAATGAATTGGATTCTTATGCTGAAGTTCATGGACTAGATTCGAGAGAATTAATATTAGGCGTAGGTTTAGATCCACGAATAGGAACTCATTATAATAATCCCTCATTTGGTTATGGTGGATACTGTCTTCCTAAAGATACAAAACAGTTAAGGGCTAATTATCAGGAAGTACCTCATAGCTTGATAAGCGCAATTGTTGACGCAAATTCTACTCGAAAAGACTTCATTGCAGATTCCATTATTGCAAAAGCTCCAAAAGTAGTTGGTGTATATAGACTGATCATGAAAAGTGGTTCTGATAATTATAGATCATCCTCCATTCAAGGTATTATGAAACGCATAAAGGGTAAAGGAATAAAAGTAATTGTTTTTGAGCCTGTCATGGAGGAAAGCGAATTCTTTAATTCAAAGGTAGTTAATGATTTAGAGGAGTTTAAAAGGTTATCTGATTTGATCATTACAAACCGCATGTCTGATGACCTTAGAGATGTTAAACATAAGATATATACTCGAGATTTATTTAATGACGACTAAGTTGCATATATGAAAGTATTGGTAACAGGTAGTGCTGGATTCATTGGCTCAGCTCTATCATTAAAATTGTTAGAACAAGGTCAAATTGTTGTTGGTATTGATAATCATAATGCCTACTATGATCCGGCGCTAAAAGAGGCACGTCTTGCACGACATAATGATCATGAAAACTATACTCATATCAATATGGATATTGAAAATGGTGAGGCTATCATGAACCTTTTTGAAAAACATAAATTTGATATGGTTGTGAATTTAGCCGCTCAGGCAGGCGTTCGGTATTCTATTGAAAATCCTCTCGCGTATATAAATACTAATATAGTCGGTTTTGGCTACATATTAGAAGCTTGTAGACACAATAACGTTAGCCATCTTGTCTATGCTTCAAGCAGTTCTGTTTACGGCTCCAACACGAAAATGCCATTCTCAATTCATGACAATGTAGATCATCCTATGAGTCTTTATGCGGCAAGTAAAAAAGCAAACGAATTAATGGCACACACTTACAGTAATCTCTACAATCTACCAACAACAGGTTTACGTTTTTTTACAGTATATGGCCCTTGGGGTAGGCCGGATATGGCACTTTTTAAATTCACTAAAGCGATAATACAAGGTGAAAAAATTCAGGTATTTAATAACGGTAATCATCGAAGAGACTTTACTTATATAGATGATATAGTTGAAGGAGTTGTGAGAGTTCTAGAGAAGCCTGCCAGACCAAATCCTCTATGGACAGGTGATAATCCAGATTCAGGCACTTCCCATGCACCTTGGCGCGTTTATAACATTGGAAATAATTCCCCAATTGAGTTGATGGATTATATTGAAGCCATAGAAAGCGCTTTAGGTATTAAAGCAATTAAAGAACTTTTACCTCTTCAGCCCGGGGATGTACCAGATACTTTTGCTGATGTTGATGATTTGGTTAGCGAATTTAACTATAAGCCTTCCATGAGCGTTAAAAGAGGAGTTAAAAATTTTGTAGAGTGGTATAAGGAGTACCACGAGATATGACAGAAACAAAGATCGCTATCATCGGATTAGGCTATGTAGGCCTCCCCCTAGCAATTGAATTTGGGAAAAGATTCGAAACGATAGGTTTTGATGTGAATGAATCGAGAATTGAAGAATTACTTATTGGGAAAGACTCAACACAAGAAACTACTCCTGAACAGTTAAAAAAAGCAAAGCTCCTCAAATTTACTGGAAATTCAAAAGAAATTAAAAATAGTAATATATTTATTATTACTGTTCCAACTCCAATTGATGAGTACAAAAAACCTTATTTGAAACCTCTTGAAGATGCTAGCAAAACTATAGCTGAGTATTTAAAAAGAGGTGACATTGTTATCTATGAGTCTACTGTTTATCCGGGAGCAACTGAGGAAATTTGTGTTCCAATCTTGGAACAATTTTCAGGATTAGAATTCAACAAAGATTTCTTCTGTGGTTACTCGCCGGAAAGAATTAATCCGGGAGACAAAACTCACAGGCTCACTATGATAAAAAAAGTTACATCGGGTTCAACCCCAGATACTGCAGAAAAAGTAGATAAGCTTTACAAAGAGATAATTAATGCAGGGACACACAAAGCGGAGAGTATAAAAATTGCAGAAGCTGCTAAAGTAATTGAAAACACGCAGAGAGACGTAAATATAGCTTTAATTAATGAACTTGCAGTTATTTTCAACAAATTAGGGATTGATACAGAATCAGTCTTAGATGCTGCAGGCACAAAATGGAATTTTATTCCATTTGTACCAGGCTTAGTGGGAGGTCATTGTATTGGGGTTGATCCATATTATCTAACTCATAAAGCTATAACAGTTGGCTACCAACCAGAGATGATTCTCTCTGGAAGACGCATAAATGATGGTATGGGAAGCTACATTGCTGATCAAGTAGCTAAGCTTATGATCAAAAAGAAAATACATTTGGTTGGCGCAAATATATTAATTATGGGTTTGACCTTTAAAGAAAATAGCCCAGATTTAAGAAACACAGGCGTTTCAAATTTAGTTACAGCATTCCAAGAATATGATTGTAATGTAGATGTTTTTGATCCATGGGTAGATAAGTTGGAGGCAAGCAAAGAATGTGGCTTAGAGCCGATAAATCATCCTGAAGAAGCTAAATATGACGCAATATTGTTGGCAGTTGCACATGATGAATTCAAAGAACTATCACCATCTGAAATAAGAGCCTTCGGAAAGAAAAATCATGTGATTTACGATATTAAATATTTACTAGATGCTTATGAAGTTGATGGAAGACTATAAAACGAAGGTCCGAGTTTGAAATTAATAATGAAAAATTACAGTATCAAAGATATTTGTAGGTAAATTTTTTATATTTCATGATTTAAATTAAAGGGGAAATAATGCTTAAGAATTCGTCAATATTGCTTACTGGAGGTACTGGTTCATTCGGCCAAGCTTTTACACCCATGACTTTGAAAAAATATAACCCAAAAAAAATTGTTATATTTTCACGCGACGAAATGAAACAGTGGGAGATGGCTAGGTTATATAAAGATGATTCTCGAATTCGTTTCATGATCGGTGATGTCCGCGACAAGGATAGGCTTCTGAGAGCATTAGACGGTATTGACTATGTAATACACGCTGCAGCGACAAAAATTGTCCCAACAGCTGAGTACGATCCATTTGAGTGTGTAAAGACCAATGTAATTGGCACTATGAATCTTATTGACGCATGTATTGACAAGGGGGTGAAACGTATCGTTGCACTGTCTACAGACAAAGCCAGTAGTCCTGCAAATTTATATGGAGCTACCAAGTTAACTTCTGATAGATTATTTGTATCTGGTAATTCCTATACTGGGAGTCATAACACAAGTTTTTCAGTTGTTAGATATGGAAATGTCATGGGTTCTCGAGGTTCTGTTATTCCTTTTTTTATGTCTATTGTCAAAGACGGTGTTTTACCAATTACTGACAAACGCATGACTAGATTTATGATTTCATTGGAAGAAGGTGTTGAATTAGTTTGGCATGCTTTTCATGATATGAAAGGAGGCGAAATTTATGTTAAAAAAATACCATCTATGAAAGTTACAGATATTGCGCTAGCAGTAGATAAAGATGCTAAACAAAAAGTTGTAGGCATTAGACCTGGCGAAAAGCTTCATGAACAGATGATTGGTGCAGAAGATGCACTTTATACATATGAGTATCCTGATTATTTTAAGATACTACCATCCATAAATGCTTGGAGTAATGATCCCGAGAGAGTTGGAACAGGAGCTAAAGTTGATCCTGACTTTACTTATTGTTCTGATAATAACAAAGATTGGATGGAGATCTCCGTTCTTAAAAAGTGGATAGAACTTAACCGCAAACGAATTGGAAAAATATAAGAACGGTCTCCACAAAATACAAAGTATCCAAAAAACTAATACATATCGACAACTTTGTTTTTATTCAGCTTAATTTTTACTAGGTTTAAATTATCCGTCCGTTGTGAAATATAAAAAAATATGGTCTTTGCTTTCTAGAGCAGAACGGAGAGAGACTTCAGTTTTGCTGGTAATGATATTAGTGATGTCATTGTTAGATGTGGCAGGCGTCGCTTCAATTTTGCCTTTTATTACAATACTTGGTAGTCCTGAGCTAGTTGAAACAAATCCGGTTTTATCTTGGGCATACAGTTATTTTGATTTCTACTCAAAAACTGATTTTTTCTTTTTTTTAGGCGGGCTAGTTTTTGTAACACTTCTTGTTTCTCTTGGATGGAAAACTATTACTCAATATAAGTTGCTGAGCTTTGTGTTTATGCGCGAGCATAGCATTGGTGTACGCATGTTTGAAGGTTACTTGAATCAACCTTATTCTTGGTTCTTAGACCGTAATAGTTCAGAGTTAGGAAAAAATCTTCTTTCTGAATTACGAGAGTTATTATCGAAGATGTTATTACCTACTATAAATTTGATTTCTCAAGGCACAGTTTCCTTGTTAATGTTGATAATGCTCTTGATCGTTGATTATAAATTGGCCCTCACCGTATCACTTGTTCTAGGATTATTTTATGGCTTAATTTATAAATCTATATCAAAGTTATTGTCTCGCATGGGAAGCAAAAGATATGAATCTAATCGTGATCGATTTAGAGTTGCTTCAGAGTCTCTGTTTGCAATAAAAGAAGTAAAAATTGGAGGAATGGAAGACCTTTATGTTCAACGATTTAATACCTCTGCCAAAGAATTTGCCAAAAATGAAGCACAGTTAAAAACTATTACGGCTTTACCTCGTTATGCCCTTGAGGCTATAGCATTTGGTGGGATGGTTTTAGTCTTGTTAAGCGTCCTTGATGACCAAAATGGTGTATCAGAAGTTTTACCAATTGTAGCTTTGTATGCCTTCGCAGGTTATCGATTGTTACCTGCTATGCAATCAGTTTACAGCAATGTAACTTCATTACGTTTTTCTGAAACTATAATAGATGAATTACATAAAGAAATAGTAAGTTTAGGTAAGGTCGGCAAAAAAAATGTCAAAGAAATCATACCGCTTAAAGATGAAATATCTTTAGATAGGGTTAGTTTTAATTATCCAGGTACAGACAGCGCTGTCTTGAATGATATTACTTTAACGATCTCAGCTAATAGTATGGTAGGTTTGGTTGGATTAACTGGTAGCGGTAAAACTACTCTAGTAGACATAATATTGGGTTTATTAGAACCTCAGGTAGGACATTTGATTGTCGATGGTTTGATAATTAGACCTAACAACGTAAGTAATTGGCAAAGCAAGCTTGGTTATGTACCTCAGCAG
>CACOVO010000010.1 GCA_902630715.1 uncultured SAR86 cluster bacterium
GTAAACTTTTCGAAGAAATAGACAAAACTCAAACTGTATTGAAATCAGTCATTTATAACGCTGGAAATAATAATGCAAGTCCTTTCCTTGAAATGGACTTAGCTTTTTTTCAAGATCTATGGGAAGTTTGTGCAAAAGGGGCATTTCTAATTTCACAGCAAGCTATTCCTAGACTTTTGAATCAAGGTGGTTCGCTTATTTTTACTGGTGCCACCGCTTCTATAAGATCCAGACCTCCGTTTACTGCCTTCGCAGCAGCTAAAAGTGCAGAGCGGTCTCTTGCTCAAGGACTATCAAAAGAGTTTGGGCCACAAGGCATCCATGTAGCTCATGTCATCATTGATGGAATTATTGACGGCGATAAGGTTAATCTAAGATTCCCCGAATTTGCTAATAGCAAAGGCGAAGACGGAAAACTAAATATTGAAAGTATCGCAGAAAACTTTTTGATGCTTCACAATCAAAAAAGAAGTACTTGGTCATTTGAAATTGATCTAAGACCTTGGTCGGAGAATTGGTAAAGATTGTGAAAATCAGAATCTATATTTCTTTTTTTTTATTCATCATCCTTACCGGGTGCAATAAATCTCTAGAACAAGACTCTTTGAGGACAATCTCCGAAGGTTCTTTGATTGGCAAAATGGGCAAAAATGAAACCTTTAGCTGGAAAGGAATCCCTTTTGCTGCACCCCCAATTGGAGATTTGAGATGGAGAGCCCCACAACCAGTTGAAAACTGGTCAGGTATTTTTGAAGCTAGTGAGTTTAAGTCTGCGTGTTTTCAGGGTTCTAGCGGTATACAAGGAGACTCTAACGAAAAATGGTCTGGAGACGAGGACTGTTTATATCTTAATATTTGGACTCCGAGATTTACTCAAGAAGATATAACCAATCTTCGGGATAAGTTGCCCGTCATGATGTGGATTCACGGTGGAGGTAATACTGTTGGTAGCGCTCATGTGTATGATCCAAGTCTTCTGGTATCAACACATGATGTAATTGTTGTCACCATCCACTACAGAATGGGGTCTTTGGGTTGGTTTAGACATCCTGCTCTTCACAATCTAAATGCATCAAAAGAAGATATATCTGGTAATTATGGAACTTTAGACACTATCGAAGCTTTAAAGTGGATACAAAAAAATATTCAAAATTTTGGAGGGGATCCAAATAATGTGACTGTATTTGGTGAGTCAGCTGGCGGCCATAATGCCGCTGCTATATTTGCTTCTCCCATGGCAGATGGCCTTTACCATAAAGTAATAATTCAAAGTGGAATAATGTCATCTGCATCAATAGCTGCTTCTGAAAGTTATTTGCCTGAGACTGGAATAGCTCCGTCCTTAAGTGGGTTAGAGGTATTCAATCGTATTTTAATAGCCAATGGTTCGGCTTCTGATCTAAATGAAGCTAGATTGAAACAGGATCAAATGTCAGATTATGAAATTCGGACAATCTTATATGATACTGATGCGGATATTTTATTGCAGGCTTCTAGAGACTCCAGACCGAAGCGAAGTGGCATGACGAGAGTTTATCCTGATGGCTATGTAATTTATGAAGGAGGTATCGAGGAAGTCTTGACAAATCCCTCTTTATCCAGAGTTCCGGTCATAACGGGAACTAACAAAGATGAGAATAAATTCTTCAATTCAATGAACAGAAATTTTGTTGAGTGGGGACCTGCAAACTCTATTTATAGAGCGGTTGGAATTGACGAGATGCCCCTTAAAATATTAGATCTCGATTATTATGAGGCTATAAATTTTTACGGATCCTCCTTTTGGAAACAAAGGGCAGTTGATACTCCCTCACGCCAATTAAACCAATCTGGACACTCTGATATTTATGCATACAGATTTGATTGGGACGAACTTCCCACAATAGATTCTATGGATTTTTCAAAGCTAATTGGCGCTGCCCATGCCATGGAAATACTTTTTGTTTTTGGCTCCTTTGACAATTACATAGTTAAAAATTACTTGTTTGCTGAAGGTGCTTACCCTGCAGGAAAAAAACTTTCTGATCAAATTCAATCTTATTGGGCTGAATTTGCTTATACAGGTAGTCCTGGTCAGGGTAGAGAAGGAAACCTGCCCGAGTGGAAAGCTTGGTCTGACGGTATTGGGCCTAAGTATCTAGTTCTTGATTCACAAAATGATCAAGGCGTTTACATGTCCGAAGAGGAATATACGCAAGATTTTATTCTCAATAAACTTTCAAAGGACAATAGACTTGATGAGAAAGAGAAATGTGAAACTTTATTTGGTTTATCTTATGGAGATGGAAATGGAGTTTCAACGAAGAAATTCAATCAGTTCATGAACGGCTCTTGTGAATATCGTGATTATTCAGAGATTCTTGATATGATTGAGTCAACAGATGATGAACAAGAAAAAGATTAAAACCCAAAGGAGAAACTATTATGTCTAAAAAAGTAGATTTTTATTTTGATTTTGCAAGTCCTAATGCCTATCTTAGTCACAAAGTAATACAGTCAATCAAAGAGAGGACAGGCGCTGAAATAACTTATATTCCAGTTTTGTTAGGAGGTATATTTAAGCTTACAAATAACAAACCTCCCATGGAGCAGTTCTTTGGAGTTAAAAACAAAAATGAATATCAAAATCTGGAGATGGAACGTTTTATAGCAAGACATGGCTTAGACAAGTTTCAAATGAATCCACATTTTCCTGTCATAAGTTTGCAAATCATTAGAGGTGCTGTGGCGGCAAATATGGATGGCTATCTTGAGGATTATATTGATAAAGTTTTAGTTCACATGTGGGAAGAGCCAAAGAAAATGGATGATCCTGAGGTCATCAAAGCTGCTTTTGAAGAGTCTGGTCTTGACGCAGAAAAACTTATGGCTCAAATGCAAGATCCGCAAGTCAAATCTACGCTCATATCAAACACTGAAGCTGCAGCCGAAAGAGGAGTTTTTGGGATACCAACTTTCTTTGTTGGCGAAGAAATGTATTTTGGCAAGGATACTTTATGGCAAGTTGAGGAAAAGCTTAATGAATAAGATACTGTCTCCCTTAAGCTTTACTCGTGGACCTGTCATGAAAAATAGATTTATGTTGGCACCATTAACCAATTCACAAAGTCATGAAGATGGTGTTATGTCGGAAGAAGAATTCAAATGGCTTACCATGAGAGCGAAAGGCGGTTTTGGATTAACAATGACCTGTGCCTCACATGTTCAAGCCATCGGGAAGGGGTTTCCCGGTCAAATGGGAGTTTTCTCAGATGATCATTTAGAAGGCCTGACCAGATTAGCTAAAGAAATAAACGATCAAGATAGTATATCTATAGTTCAACTCCACCATGCTGGAATGCGATCTCCGAAAGAACTTATAGGAGAAAATCCTGTATGTCCGTCAGATAATGAAGAGTTTTCTGCACGAGCTTTAACTCTTGATGAGGTCAAAATCCTTAGAGATGACTTTATATCAGCAGCTAAAAGGTCAGAAAAGGCAGGTTTTCATGGAGTAGAACTGCACGGAGCACATGGCTATATTATTTGTCAGTTTCTAAGTGATGAAGTTAACTTGAGAGATGATGAATATGGAGGTGACCTTGAGGGTCGAGCCTTATTGCTAAATGAGATTATTGATGGAGTCAGGTCTGAATGTTCCAATGAGTTTATGCTTGGTGTAAGACTTTCATCCGAGAGATTTGGCATCAAGTTGAGCGAATCAAAGAAACTTGCCCAACAACTTATGCTATCGAATAAGTTAGATTTTTTAGATATGTCGCTATGGGATTGCTTTAAAGAACCTCAAGAGGAAAAATTTAAAGGAAAGACTCTGCTCGAGCATTTTTCTGAGTTAAAAAAAGGAAATACAAGACTCGGAGTAGCTGGAAATATAAGAACTCCTCAAAATGCTATTAAAGCAATTGAGCATGATATAGATTGGTTAATGTTAGGTAGGGCAGCAATTCTTAACCATAATTTCCCAAAACTGTTCGAGGAAAATCATGAATTTACCCCACCAGAAATTCCTGTAACTGAGGAATACCTTTCACAAGAAGGATTATCTCCTAAATTCATAGCCTATATGTCTAATTGGGGATTTGTCGAAGGTTACGACAATAAAATGAAAGAAGCTTTGAAGAAAGCCTAGTTCAGGAAACTGTCATCTTTTTCGAGCATCAAATCAAATATGGGTTGGTAACTTGCCCACATACCAAATGGGGAGCCAACCTGGCCCCGTGTTAGTTCAGCAACTTCATCGGGTATTCTTTGCATTTGCCCAAGAGTTTCTGCCATTATCTGAGATTGACAACATCTATCCATAGAAAGAAAGCTCCAAGCTGCCTCATCTACGGTTTCGCCAGTTGTAAGCAGTCCGTGATTTTTTAAAATCGCTGCCTTCTTATCACCCAAGGCTGCAGCAATTCTATCACCCTCATCAGTCTCAAGAACTACACCTGTGAAATCATCAAAAAGAACATGATTATCATAAAAAGCGCAAGAATCTTGTGTAATGGGCTCTAGCAACCTACCCATAGTCGAAAAAGTTTTTCCATACATTGAGTGAGAGTGTGCTGCAGCATTAAGATTTGGATGATTCATATGAAGTCTGGAATGGATCGCAAAAGCTGCATTATTCACAGGCCTTTCTCCTATGACAATCTCTCCATCATGACTTACCAAAAGCAAATCCGAGACTTTCATTTGTCCAAAATGCACGCCAAAGGGATTAACCCAAAAATGATCTTTATGTTCCGGGTCTCTCAAAGTTATGTGACCTGCTAGACCTTCATCAAAACCAAAATGTGCAAACATACGAAAAGCACTTGCCAGGCGTTCTAAACCATGCCTTCTTTCTTCTTCAACTGAATCAAATTCAGGTGGGTTGAGATTTCCTTTACCTCTTTGTTCTTTTTTTCCTTTAGTGACGTCAATTTCTATCATTTTTTCCCCAATATGTTTCTGCCATTAAATACAAATAAATAATCTAGCATATTTGCTAAAATATATCCTATTCAATCATAAAGGCAAATTTTAATGGCAACGAAGAATTACAGAATTGAGAAAGACAGTTTAGGAGAAGTAAGAGTTCCAAAAAAAGCCCTGTGGGGCGCTCAAACTCAAAGAGCCGTAAATAACTTCCCCATAAGTGGTATAAAGATGGATTTTCCTTTTACGAAATCATTCATAAATTCATTAGGCCTAATTAAAGATGCAGCAGCTAGAGCAAATTCAAAATTAAAATTATTGCCACAAAATAAAGCTAGAGCTATTTCGAAAGCTTCTAAAGAGGTATGGCAACAAAAACATCATAACGAGTTTCCCATCGACGTATTTCAAACAGGCTCTGGTACAAGCTCTAATATGAATGCAAATGAAGTAATCGCAAATTTAGCCTCAAAGAACTCCAAAATTTCAATAGGATCTAATGATGATGTAAATATGAGTCAGAGTAGTAATGATGTGATACCAACTGCCATAAAAGTTTCTGCCCATATGGATTTAACGAATAAGTTATATCCTGCACTAGATAAGCTAATTAATGAAATAGAGAAAAAAGCAAAATCTGTTGAAGGTATAGTTAAGACTGGAAGAACTCACTTAATGGATGCTATGCCTGTTGATATGTCAGATGAGCTTCGTGCTTGGAAAAGCCAACTTATTGCCTCTCGCAAGATGTTAGGAGTCATTGAAGAAAGATTTCTTGAATTGCCGCAAGGTGGAACTGCTGTTGGAAGTGGAATTAATGCTCATAAGCAATTTGCAAAAATATTTGCTCAAGAGTTAACCAAGTTGTTAGGCAATAAATATAAATCTATCCCAAGTTCAAATTTCTTTCACGAGTTGAGTGCACAAGATTGTTCTGTTCAGCTATCAGGAGAGTTAAAAAATCTTGCAGTTATACTTATGAAAATTTCTAACGATCTTCGATGGATGAATAGCGGCCCACTGGCGGGATTGTCAGAAATTGAATTGCAGGCCTTACAACCTGGAAGTAGTATTATGCCTGGAAAGGTCAATCCTGTAATACCTGAAGCAGTCACAATGGTCTCTGCAGATGTCATAGGGAACGATGTTTCTATATCTGTAGCTGCCCAAGCTGGAAATTTTCAATTAAATGTCATGCTGCCTGTGATAGCTTATAACTTGCTTAAAAGCATAAATCTTTTATCTGGAGCAATGGATGTCCTTTCTAATAAAGCCATCAAAACTTTTAAGGTAAACAAGAAAAACCTTGAGGCTTCATTGTCTAGAAATCCTATTTTAGTAACAGCTTTAAATCCGATTATTGGTTACGAGAAAGCTGCAGAGATCGCCAAAAGGGCATATAAGTTAGGAAAACCAATAATTGAGGTTGCAAGCCAAGAAACTAATCTTTCTGAGGCGCAACTTAAAAAGTTATTAAATCCATCAAAACTCACCAAGGGAGGTATAAGTAAATAGCCATGGAAGATTTGTTAAAACAAAAGTGTGTTGCTTGTAGAGCAGATGCTCCTAGGGTTACAGATGACGAGTTACCAGATTTACTTAAATCCATACCCGATTGGCAACCAATTACGAAGGATTCGGTGCTTATGCTTAATAAAGTTTTTAGCTTCGATGATTATGCTCAATCTTTAGCCTTCACTCAAAAAGTTGCAGAACTGGCTGAGGAGGAAGATCATCATCCTTCCATTATTTTGGAATGGGGCAAAGTAGAGGTTACCTGGTGGACACATAAAATTGGTGGGTTGCACAAGAATGATTTCATAGCTGCTGCAAAGACAGATGCCCTTAACTCCTAAATTTGAGGTTTAAAAAACTAGAAGAATCTTCTAATATCGGCGCTTTTTTAAAAATTAACAAGATGGAACTTATTACTGAAAATCCTCAATGGTTCAATGATGCTTTGGCAAAAGACCATGAAACTAAATTTGTCGAGGTCAACGGCGCTCGAATTGAATATATGGAATGGGGAAATCCGGAAAACCAAAGTGTAATAATGTTGCATGGTACAAATGCCCATGCTCATTGGTTTAAATTTATAGGAGGGATGCTTTCAGACAAATACCACTTTGTAGTTATGAGTTTTTCAGGAATGGGTGGAAGTGACTGGCGATCTTTTTATACCCGAGATACCTTTGTTGATGACGTTTGGGGAGTAGTCGAAGATGCAGGAATGGAAAATCCAATTATTGTAGGGCACAGTTTTGGAGGCATGGTCTCTTTAATAACTGCATCAAAATACAGTAAA
Organism: uncultured SAR86 cluster bacterium; assembly: GCA_902630715.1. Classification (GTDB taxonomy): domain Bacteria; phylum Pseudomonadota; class Gammaproteobacteria; order Magnimaribacterales; family Magnimaribacteraceae; genus Magnimaribacter. The sequence continues at coordinate 7,214 of CACOVO010000010.1, forward strand.
GAAATGTCTGGCCTTTTGCTAGTCGATTTTGTTGTCTATAGACCAGAAGAGCATCACGAATGGTACGAAGGCCGAACACCTGCAAGGCCACCTCGTATAGTTGAACAAAAAGAGGAATTGCTTCAGCGGTTTCGACTTATGCCTCCTCAATCATGTGTGAATCAATATTTGGTTGACTACATTGCGAATCACTCTATAAGAGAGACCGAAGAGGGTTGGGCATGGACTTTTGACCCTGCCGCCTACGACGGTCTGGTGATTGGTGCAGATCATTCAAAAATTTTATCTGAGCTTAATTGCCCAGTTGGATTTTACTACGGTGAGCATACAATAGAGTTCAATGCGAGGTCTGGTGTAAAAGGTATGTCTGATCTCCTTCCAAAAGGTTCACCAATTTTTGGATTAAAAGATGCTCAACATCACTTAATGTTAGACCAACCTTTATCTTTTATAGAAAATCTAGATAGGCTTATTCAAGAGCTTCTTTCAAGTTCTACTTGAGGTTTCATTAGCCAAATAATAAACATTGCTAGTACAACCATACCTGTGAGAAGCAAAAAAGCATTATCGTAGTTACCGTAATGCTCAAATAACAAAGCTACGCCGGGAGTCCCAGTCGCCTGAAAGAGAAATATAAAAGGCTGAGATAGACCTCTCGAAGTACCAAAACTTCCAGGACCAAATGTATTTCTGAAAAGAATATTACTCATAGGAAGCCCTGCACCGCCACCAAAGCCAAATAATGCTATTACCAAGGCTAATTGAGTGGGGCTCTTTGTGAGGGTAATCATTAATAGACCGGCAGCTTGTAAACCAAGAGAAATGAACACAGCCATTTTTGGATCAAGCTTCTTTTCTACTAACCAACCAAAAACAATTTTGCTCAACATTGCAGGAATGGCATACATGCCGAAAATAAATGCTGCTTGATCTATCCAACCTCTTTCGGAGGCATAAAAGGTTAGGTGAGCTAGGATAGCCATCATTGAAGAAAACTGTAAGGCAAAGACAGCAGTCAAAATCCAAAAATTTCTATTTCTTAGTAGGTCTTTTATTTCCCATTCAGTACCAAAATTTTCTTCTAGCTCATCAGATTTTACAATTAGACCTCCATCTATTTCCTGGCCAACATCACTGGGTTTGTCAATGACAAGTAAATAAATTAACGGCGTTATTATGACTAATAGAAATATTCCAAATACAAGATAAACCTCTCTCCATTCAAGAAGCATAATGTCCATTAAAAAGTACTGAGTAAAATTAGGAAAAATGAAACCAGCAAACGAAACGCCAACGGCTGCAAATCCTAGCGCTCTTCCCGCTTGTTTTTCAAACCAGGAAGAGACTAATTTTGACGTTGCAAGATTTCCCATTAGAGTTGCACCTAAAGCTATTGGCAGACCATATATAAATATGAATGTCAGGTAGTTAACACTGAAATAGAGGGTCATTAAACTCAGCGAATAAATAAAACCACCCCAGACAATAATCTTTCTTACAGAGTATTTATCAAGAAGCCTCCCAACTATAGGAAAGAAAATTGCTGAACACATCATAAATATAGGGATGGTTAGAGTAGTAACGAGCCTTGAAAGTTCAAGCTCCTTTTCAAGATGTAGCTGAATAACTGGGTAAGTTTGGAAGGCGAAGCCCACGGCAAAGAAGTCTATAGCTACGGCTATAGCCACCATGCGCCATCCAAAGAAAGTGTTCATTTAAGGTTTAGTATGAGTTGAGCCTATTTTAACTCAAAGACGAAAATATGTGCTCATAAGTATTTCCTTTGGCTCGCTTTTAGCTCCAAAACCTGAATTTATTGGACGCTATTGTTCTGAAATCATCTTTTCCTATTTTAGCTTGCTTTGCAGTAAGAAGAGGCAATTAATGTACTAGGTGAAAAGTTATTCTAGTTCTGTATAATTTAAAGATGTTACGTTTAGTAGATAAAGCACTTACCTTCGATGACGTCCTTTTAGTGCCTGAACATTCAGACATTCTTCCAAAAGACGTAGACCTTAAAACACGTTTAACCCAAAACTTAAATTTAAACATTCCTTTGCTTTCTGCAGCCATGGACACCGTTACTGAATCTCGTATGGGTATAGCACTCAGTGAGTTAGGAGGAATAGGTATCATACATAAGAACCTTGCAATTGAAGCTCAAGCAGCTGAAGTCAGGAAAGTTAAGAAGTATGAAAGCGGGATAGTAAGAGATCCAATTACCATAAGGTCAGATAACGAGGTTGGGGAACTAATACAGCTCACAAAAGAATTAAATATATCTGGGATGCCAGTTGTTGATGATGAACAGTTAGTAGGAATTGTTACAAGCCGAGATTTTAGATATCAAGAAAATTTAACATCGAAAGTTGCAGACATTATGACTCCTAAAGAAAAGTTAGTGACCGCAAAAGAAGGAGAAAGTCCGGATGTTATAAAAAAACTATTGCAAGACAATAGGATTGAAAAAATTCTTCTTACAGATGATTCTTTTCGACTTACAGGTCTGGTTACGCTCAAAGATATTAACAAATCGTTAGATTTCCCAAATGCAGCTCGAGATGACGAGGGAAGACTATTGGCTGGCGCTGCCATTGGAACGAAACCTGATACTTTAGATAGATGTCAGCAGCTTATTGATGCTGGAGTTGACGTTTTAGTGGCTGATAGTGCACATGGTCACTCCGAAGGAGTTTTAAAACAGATTGAAGCAGTGAAATCCGAATTTAAAGATATACAGATCATAGGCGGTAATGTTGCCACTGGAGAAGGGGCACTGGCTCTAGTGAAAGCTGGAGCGGATGCAGTAAAAGTTGGCATTGGCCCTGGGTCCATTTGCACTACTCGAATTGTAACAGGAGTAGGAGTCCCTCAAATCACAGCAATTGCAGAAGTTACTGAAGCTTTGAAGAAGAAAAATGTACCTATCATTGCCGATGGAGGAATTAGATTCTCCGGAGACATAGCAAAAGCCATTGCTGCGGGAGGGCACACTGTCATGTTAGGTAGCGTGTTAGCTGGCACAGAAGAAGCACCTGGAGAGTTAGAGTTATACCAAGGAAGAAGTTACAAATCTTACAGAGGTATGGGATCCATAGGTGCCATGTCTGGTGACCAAGGTTCATCTGATAGATATTTTCAAGACAGTGCTCAAGCTACCGAAAAATTAGTTCCTGAAGGAATAGAAGGAAGAGTGCCCTATAAAGGATGGCTGCAAGCAGTTATTCATCAGATGATTGGTGGCCTAAGGCAGAGTATGGGATATACAGGATCTCATGATATACCTGCCATGAGAACAAAACCTAAATTTGTTCAAATCACTTCTGCTGGAGTGAATGAGAGCCATGTGCATGATGTAAGCGTCACAAAAGAGGCACCAAACTACAGAATGAGCTAATCTCCATGGCAAAGAATATCCTTGCCGATAAAATTTTGATAATTGACTTCGGCTCGCAGTACACTCAACTTATTGCCAGAAGAGTCAGAGAACTAGGCGTTTATTGCGAGATTTATAACCATCAAACTTCTTTGCAGTCTATAAAGGACTTTAATGCTAAAGGCATCATTCTTTCAGGAGGACCAGAAACAGTAAAACAAAAGGGTTCCCCAAAAATACCGGATAAAGTATTTGATCTAGGCATCCCACTTCTTGGTATTTGCTACGGCATGCAATCCATAGCAAAACAACTAAAAGGAAAAGTCGAATTAGCCCACAAAAGAGAATTCGGACATGCAGATTTATTATTGAAAAATCAAGGATCAGGACTATTTAAGAGCATAAACGCAAAAAAAATTAGTGTCTGGATGAGTCACGGAGATCATGTTTCTAAACTTCCCAGAGGTTTTGAGATTTGTGCAACAACCAGCAACAGTCCTATAGCGGCATTTTACCATCCAACAAAGAGGATATTTGGTCTTCAGTTTCATCCTGAAGTTACCCATACACCTCAAGGGAAGAAAATACTAAAAAACTTTGTGAGGGATATTTCAGGTTGTAAGGGTTTATGGAATTCTAGAAATATCATCGACAGAGCGGTGAGTGAAATTAGAGATCAGGTAGGAGGTCAAGAAGTATTATTGGGCTTGTCAGGAGGTGTGGATTCAGCCGTCGTAGCAGCATTACTCTCAAAGGCAATTGGTAATCAGTTGAATTGTATCTTTGTAGATAATGGACTTCTTAGGCTCAATGAGGGTGATCAAGTTATGGAAACTTTCAAAGGTAAGTTTGGAATTAAAGTTAAAAGAGCCAATGCAGGTAATCAATTTCTTAGGGATTTGAAAGGAAAAAAAGATCCAGAACAGAAACGTAAAGCTATTGGTAAAACTTTTATTGATGTTTTTCTGAAAGAAGCAAAAAGAAATAAAAAGATTCAGTGGCTGGCGCAAGGAACAATTTATCCTGATGTCATTGAATCAGCCGGCACAAAGAATGGTTCAGCACATGTAATAAAATCTCACCACAATGTTGGAGGCCTCCCCAGTTACCTGAATTTACCTGTCATTGAGCCTTTAAAAGATCTTTTTAAGGATGAAGTAAGAAAGATTGGTTTAGAGCTTGGTTTACCAAAAGAGATCTTATTTAGACACCCTTTTCCAGGTCCAGGTTTGGGTGTTCGAATTCTGGGTGAAATCAAAAGACCTTATATAAAAACTTTACAATTAGCTGATGACATTTTTATAAGTGAGTTAATTAAAGAAGGTTACTACGAAAAAGTAAGTCAAGCTTTCGCAGTATTTTTACCGGTTAAATCTGTTGGAGTAGTAGGAGATGGAAGGCGTTATGAGTATGTAATTTCGCTTAGAGCAGTTGAAACCATCGATTTTATGACTGCAAAGTCCGCCAAACTTCCCCATGCTTTCTTAGAAAAAGTTTCTAATAGAATTATTAATGAAATTCCAGAAGTATCTAGGGTAGCCTATGATATTTCCAGTAAACCCCCAGCTACTATTGAGTGGGAATAAAGTCAATAAAATCAATAACTTAAGAAATTTATGACTTGTTCAGAAAACTTTAACGAATATTTCAATCAAATAAAATTAATTTGGAAGAAACTTGATAATCCCAACAGGATAATTCCATTTTGTACTCCTATTATCTTAAATCCAAAGTTTCTGATCGTTGGTACAAATCATTCAGATAATTTTCATCCTAATGATGAAGATGAGAATATCCGAATTGCAGATTTATTTTCAAATCAAATTTCTACTAAAGAACATACATTTCTTGATCATCACCATCCCTTTGCGGAAGGTTTGAGAGAAGTAGTGTCTGAGATTCAGAAAGATTATAAAGAATTTAAAATAACCAAAGAGTGGTTAGGCACAAACAGATGTGCCATCCAAACAAATAGTAGTGGTTTGGGGGACGAAATCTTAAAACATCCAGAATATGTAGACTGTCAAAAAGAAATGGATAATCTTTTAAAAAATTTTATAAAGTTAATTAAACCTAAAAATGTAATTCTTACTGGGAAGGTTGCTTGTGAACTTTATTATTCTGAAAATAAATTGAAGGATATGAAGTGCAAAAAATTATTGTTTGGAAAAGAGTCAAAAGATACTTTCAATCTAATACCTATTTGGCAACTATCTAATCTTTGGAGACATGATAGATATGATGGTGAATCTTTTAAGGAAAAAACCGTCAAGAGATTAAAGAATGCTATTGAAGATGGATTATGCGAACTATAAAAAAATTGATACAAAGTAGATACAAACTTTTTTTAGATGCTTTAATATCAAGTGTTTCAGGGCGTTGTTTTGCTGAGTGGGAATAAAATTACTATGAGTAGAGATAATATTAATATCATCAAAGCAGAAGGCGAACTCATAGAATTATATGCGGATGAAATCCCTGAACTAGCCTGGTCAACCGGTCCTGCGTCTTACGAATACTACATGAAACGTCGATCCCTGTTTGATGCTTGGGTACTTCGCTTATGGCGAGCCCCGGGTACTATTTTTAGCTCTGATTCGGCAATATTGAGTATTAAAGAAGGTAAATTACTTGGAGTTGCAATTGCTTTTGATGGAGGCAAATACAGAGAACGCATCAGAGCAGGAGGACTTTTATGGGAAGACATGTTAAAAGCTAAAGAGGTTAGTTCTGAAGAGATTACCGGGGTTACCGAAAGGGCAAAATTAGCCAGTTGGCTGAATCCTGTGATCCACTCTAATACTTTCTATGTTCATGCCTTAGCAGTAAAACCGGAAGCTAGAGGTCAACGTATAGGTTACTCAATGATGGAGTACTTATTTGATAAAGCTAAAGAGCTTGGCTATCAAGAATTTCAACTTGATGTTCTATCCGATAACCCCGCCGTAGGATTTTATCTGTCTCTTGGTTTAGAAGTACTTGCTGAAACTAGGGCTCCAAAACCAGCTAAATCAGGTGTACCTATAGAATTTCGCATGGGTAAACTTCTTAATTAAAAGATTAAGCTGGAAAACTATTAATTAGCTTCTTCCAGTTCTGCTTACAGTATTGGAAAGAAAACTCTAGAACAACATAATATCCCGAGGGTTTTCACAATCTATTTCCATTATTAACTCTTCAAGCATACCGTAACTCATTTCTTTTGACGGTGTTATTTCTGAAAGACCATTTTCGCTTATTGCGAGTCCTTCATAAGATTGTAATGAGTAATCAATATTAGCCTGATGAAATTCTTCTTTTGTGTACCATTTTTTTGCTTTTAAAAATGGAAATATTATGTTGTCACTTAAAACTCTATATTCATCGGTAGAGCAGTTATATTCATAAGTGCCATATATTTGAACAACAACATCCGAATCACTGCATGACGTTATGAAGAAAATAAACAAGAGCGTAAATGAAATGTTTTTAAGCTTTTTCACGATCAACAATATAATTTATTTTATAAATCGTTGGGAGTATTTTACTCATAAATTATGACTTTTTTATTGTCTTGCTGATTTGTTAAATAACTTTACTATTGAACAGGAGTTATTATTTGCAGTCTCATGAATAATTTACTCTTATTAAAAGACCATCGGAGAACCAAAAAAAACTATGGGACCAATACCGAGGTGAATATATGAATCAAAATTCAAATGGCATAGTGAGAACAGAAAGAGAAGGGCGCACTCTGATTATCGAAGTTGACCGGCAAGACAAGATGAACGGCTTTACTCCTCAAATGTTTGAAGGAATAACTACAGCTTTTGAACTGCTTGAAAAGGACCCGGAACTTTGGGTTGGTGTTCTTTGTTTTGCAGGACAACATTCTACGGCTGGATTAGACCTTCCTCGTTTTTTTGGTCCGAATTCCGATTCTGGCCAAGACTCTACACTTTCAGAAAATCGACCCGATGCCTTCGCCTTAAAGCGTAGATGTAGTAAACCTATTGTTGCAGCTGTGCAAGGCATAACTTATACCATTGGTATTGAAATATTATTAGCTGCAGACATTGTTATCGCCGCAGATGATTGCCGTTTTTGTCAATTAGAACCCAAAAGAGGCTTGGCTGTTTTCGGAGGAGCACACGTTCGATATATTCAACGAGCTGGTTGGGGGAATGCTATGTATCACCTACTCAGAGCTGATGAATTCGATGCATCTAGGGCCAAGGAGTTAGGGTTTGTACAAGAGGTAGTATCTGCAGGATCACAATTAGAAAGAGCTAAAGAGATTGCATATGAAATAGGGCGGTGCGCTCCTGTGGCACTTCAGGAAATAAAGAGAGCTTCCCAAGTTTATTTAGAATTCGGAGAAGCAGCAGCCTTTGCGGAAATTGACAATATGAGAAAAGTAACCCTATCCACCGAGGATGCTAAAGAAGGCATGCAATCCTTCATTGAAAAGCGAGATCCAGAGTTCAAAGGTTCATGAAATGTACATCATTGAGGATATTATGAAATCTTAAAATTACTTACTTTTCTTACGTGACCATCTAAGAACTAAAAGAAATAACATTAAAAATACTGGAAAATCAAGAAAGGTGGTGTAAGTGAGCCAAAAGTCTTCAGAGAAATTTTCTGCTACGAAATAATTGCTCAAAGCACCAAAAACACCAGTTAAACTCATCCCAATGGCAAGTCTGTTATGTTGTAGCGCTCCTCCGGGTATATAACGCTCGAATCGAGCCCCAAAGTAAGCTCCTTGCCTAAAGACTCCATCAATAAGAAAAACCAAGGCAATTAATAGTCCAAGTAAGGTACCTTTCATTTGTACCCAGTAATCATCTTGTAAGACCCAAGAGAAAATACCTGATATGAGTAGCATGATTGTGCCGAAAACTGCGAATCCGCCCAAAATATCAACTTTTACAAAACGCTGCAAAAGAACTAAGCTTAAGCCTGCAACTACGCCGACTATTGTTGCAAAAACCAAGTCTCCAGTAGCTCTCCCTACGATAAAAAATAAAGCTCCTAAAATAAGATCTGCAAAAACCGAGTGCTTATTTTTTTCCCATTTGTCCTTTTGGATGCTTTTAATGTCTGTAGTTTCCCCATACATTTTTTTAACTAATTTTTCGCCGTAATGAACATCTTTCCCAGGATGACTTTCATAAATCATCTGCCCATTCTCAATTACAGCGATGCCAGTATTCCACCAATTGAAATAGCCTGACACAACCTTAGCTTCTGTATTATGCAATGATTTTAGGGAATGAGTAAAAGTGGTTGATCCTTCCATATAACTCATTGACTTCTCATCGAACAGCCTTTCGTTGACATATAAGCTTGATGTGACTTTACTTAAGGTTAAAGTCACTTTAACTAGACACTTATATTCGCGAAAATTAAAAGGTCTTAAATAACTCCAAATTTTCATCTAGAGTGGAACACATTACAGCAGTTGAGAAAATGCCATAAAGGCAATAATTAACCAACCAATTGCAAAAATAGCAAATCTCAATAAGACAATATTTATAGTAAGCTGAACAAGTGAGTGTATTATTCTAACTATGACAAATGCCCATGCTAATTGGACCATTAAGGGTTCAATATTATTTATTAATGCAATAGATAGAATAACAACATAAAAAGCTACTGGTTGTTCAAAAAGGTGATTATAGTTATCTGCAGTTCTCTCAACCCAAGCCGGCATTATTCCTTTCAAATCTTTTGTGTGAGCCGCATCCTGAGGGTCTTTTGTAAATTTAACTCGCCCATAAGCCATTATTAAAGTGATAACAAAAGTCCAAAGCACTAATGTAAATACTGGTGTTAAAAGTTCGATCTGATTCATAAACACTCCTTATTGATATTATATGCGAGTTATATTTAATTTTTACCTCTAGGATGCTGAACTGTGGCTTATAAATTATTTACATATTACCACCTTCACCGTGTTGTTTTGATCTGCAGTTTCGCACTTCTTACGGGTTTTCAAGGCAATCATCAAAATAATATTTCTCAGGACCATCTTAAAACAGATGAACTTAAAGCTATTGCCAAAGAAAATGAAGAAAAAGTAGTGCCAATCTCACTCAATAGTGCAGAAATTCGCATCAATCACATTCAATTTGTTGGAAGTCATAATAGTTACAAGCGTGCTATGCCAGATGGCTTCATTAAGCATCTAATGAAAGTAAATCCTAAATTATTGAAGAGTCTTGAGTATGAGCATATCCCATTAAGTGACCAACTTGACTTGGGTATACGGAAGTTAGAATTAGACGTTTTTTATGTTGCAGATGAAGAAAGATTTCCGGTTGGTCATATTCAACAGATCGATATGAATAGCAATTGCTCAACATTGCGCATCTGCCTAGCCCAAATAATTTCTTGGTCAAATAATAATTCGACTCACCCGCCTATATGGATCAGCTTCAATGCCAAGGATAGCTACATTTTAGGCTTACCGAAACCTGAGACATTTACTCCAAAAGCATTTGCATTGATGGATTCAATCTTCGAAGAAATATTAGGTGAAAAACTAATTCGCCCAGGTGAAATAGTTGATTTGCATTGGCCTTTATTAGATGAGGCTAGAGGTAAGTTTATTTTGATTCTAGATGAGGTAGGTAAGAAGCGCGATATATACCTAAACAATTGGAAGAGTCGTCCTATGTTTACTAATGTTAATGAGGGGCATCCCGCTGCTGCAATCATGATTATCAATGATCCAATTGGACAATTTAAAGAGATTCAAAGGCTGGTTCGGGCTGGTTATATGGTGCGCACTCGCGCGGATGCTGATACTCTTGAAGCTCGCCAAAATGATTCAAGTCGAAGAGAAGCTGCTTTCGATAGCGGCGCACAGGCAGTCAGCACAGATTATTACTTACCCGCAAATCATTTTGGAAATCAATATCAGGTTAGCTTACCTCATTCAGTAATATGTAACCCTGTTACTGCCCCTGTAACCTGTAAGCCTATTGAGTAGGCAATACAAAATCTAAGTTCTTTGAGATTGGCAAAAAATGAAATATATAGAAGAAATTCGATAAACTTATATTTTTAAACTGAAGTGATTCTGTCTAAATATTTTTTTCCTATACTCTCAATACTATAGTTCAGGGATAGTTCTCTGATCTCATCCTTTTTACTCGCAGTTAAATTAATTTCAGATAATTCTAAGATTCCATCCAAAAAATCATTCGGGTTGTCATTCGGGCTGTCTATTACTTTTACAAAGTCTCTATTTTTGAGAATATCTTCAACACCACCATCTGAATATTTTGCACATATCGGCAAACCACAAAATAATGCCTCAACTATAACATTGCCAAAACCTTCAAAGCTTGATGTTAACAGAAATAATGAACCTGGCTTTATATCTTCCAGTAAATCGAAACTAAAGCCTGGCATAGATACTGTCTTTATAAGACCCTTTTTTTCAATGTATTTCTCTAATTTTTCTCTTTCCGATCCCATTCCATAAATAATCATTTTAAATTTCTTATTTATTTGTGAGGAATTTAAGGCATGAACGATATCAATTGCCAATTGAAAATTTTTTTGTTTTTCGAGTCTACCTGCGCAAATAATTGTATTTTCATCATCGATAACTAATTCCTTTTCAAATGGATTGGACTCTATCACTTCTTTTGATAGCACGGGATTACCTATTACTGTGACCTTAGATTCTTTGCAGATATGGTTCACAAGAAGGCTTTTCTTTGTGCCGGTAGAATTAGCAATAATGTGCGTTGAAAATGAGTAGCTAAATTTAACAAAAATGAGAGATATCAGTTTCTGAAAAAAATTATAATATACAAGAGGGTTTACCTCCCTAAAAATCAATTTCACATTCTTTTTCCAAGAGAAAAACTTTGCTATGCCCATCACAATATTTATTTCTCTTTTTGTTGATAAAAAAATCGATTCTGGATTAGCTTTAATCAATTTTATGAGATTTGGTAGAGCTGACCTTGCACTGTTCTTATTTAAAAATGTAATTTTTTGATCATCTATAAGGTCTAAATAAGCACCATCTTTTTGAAAAATAACTAGTTCAACTTTTTCTCCAATAGAAGAAAAGTAATCATAGAGATTTAACGAAACTCGCTCGGCTCCTCCTCCTCTCAATGAGGCAGAAATAATAAAAATCTTTTTCAAAATAATTTAAATTCAACATTAATCATGCTACTGAGAACTTATTAGTAATGCAAACTAGACAGTTTGTTAGGATTTAAAGTCTTTAGAGTTTTTTAACATGTAGGCAGGTCCATGATTACAATTAATAGCAGCGTTCTCGCCGAAAAGCATCTCTTTTTGGCGACCGAAGTTTTTTCTATTATTGGCAAGAGGCGCTAATTCTTCAGCTTTTTTTCGAGCTAATTCAGGCAATTCTTCTAAAGAGCTCAACTTTTGAACAATGCCCGCATTAAAGGCGCCAGAACCTGTCCATCGTTTTGATAACTGTACAGTCTCAAAAAAAGTATTAGCAGGAAGTTTGTGCTTGAACAAGGCGAGTTCTGGTCTTGGGATTGGTAAGCCAAGTTGCATTTCATTAGCGCAGAGAAAACCTCTGTCTTCTCTCATTATCCTAACATCATGTGAAAGAGCAAACATAAAGCCTGCACCAAATGCATGTCCATTTATGGCGCAAACTGTTGGTATTTGAAATGTAATCATCCTTCCCATTAAATACATAAACTCTTCACCAAATACCTCTCTATCTCCTCCATTTGGACGGCTTTCATGAGATTGTATCCAATCGAGATCTAGACCATTTGAAAAAAACTTCGGATTTGCAGAGGAAGTTATAAGTGCTCCCGGCCCTTCATCATTTTCAACTTCATCTAGGACATCAGCAATTTCTCTTACGAATGTTGTATTCCATCGATTCTCATCAGCATCCATGGTTAAAAAATAAATAGATTCTCTTTTTTCTAGTTTTATCACAATATTTCTCTTTAAAAGCTCAGTGAGAAATTACTATACAGAAAAATTTATTCAAACTAGAGACAAACTTTTGTCACATCCTTTAATATCCAATATCTCATGACGCTGAAAAACTTTAAGACTCTTTATTTTATCTATAATGCAGATAGTGGATACTTCATTGAACTTAAGTACTGGATAGATAAGAACATCTTAAAAAAGCAGACTTCCTGTGAGCTTTGTGACATATCTCATGGCAAAATATTTGTCAGATCTGAATGGTCAAAATTCATTAAGGATCTTAGGAAGGACTTTAATGTAGAGGTATTACATAGAGATGAAATCCCAAAAAAAATTTTAGAGAAAAATTTTAGATTTCCGAATGTAATTGGAGAAACTGAAAATGATTTGATAGAAATAATAGACAATGTTTCTCTAAGTAATTATGAAAAAAAAGAAGGTTTGGAAAAATTAAGAAAAAAGTTACGCTTGAAAACTTTATGATTAATCCAATGTCGAGTAAATTTGTTTTTTTTATTTCTCAACGAATTAATCTTTAACCAAAAAAATGGATCCACTATCTCAAGGTACAGTCGGCGCAGCGTTTGCCCAGTCCACCGGCAACAAAAATAATCTCTTAAAAATAGCTATTATCGGTTTTTTAGCAGGCATGGCACCTGATTTAGATGTATTGATTCAATCCTCTACAGATCCAATCTTATTTCTTGAATATCACAGACAATTTTCACATTCACTTTTTTTTATTCCCTTTGGATCTTGGATTATCGCGCTTCTTATTTTTCCTTTGGTTAAGAATTCTATGAACTTTAAGACCACCTACATTGCAAGTTTTTTGGGATACGCCACACACGGACTTCTAGACGCTTGTACCTCCTATGGAACATTACTTTTTTGGCCTTTCTCATATGAGAGAATTGCTTGGAATAATATATCTATTGTTGATCCGATCTTTACAATTCCAGCTTTAATTCTCGTTGGAATAGCCATAAAAACTAAAAACAGAAGGTATAGCTTTTATTCAATTGGCTGGATAATTTTTTACCTTTCTCTTGGTTTTGTGCAGTATGAAAGAGCCTTATCGACTGCTCATTTACTGGCTGAATCAAGAGGGCATAATGCTGAGCGAGTCACTCTTAAACCATCTTTCGGGAATTTAATTTTATGGAAGTCTATTTATGAATATGATGGTTCATACTATATTGATGCGATTAGAACAGTTCAGTCATCAAGTGTTTGTTTGGGGGAAAGTATAAGGATATTTGACTATGACCGACACTTACCGACTCTTGATAAAAATAGCCAACAAGCTAAAGACATAGAGAGGTTTAGATGGTTTTCTCAAGACTATTTAGGTTTTGATGAAGAAAAAAATCTTGTTACAGATGTTCGTTATTCAATGTTACCAAATCAGATTGAACCAATGTGGGGAGTCATCATTGATGATAAAAGACAACCCCGAGAACATGCAATTTGGTGGACAGGACGCGATTTAAACCAAAGTGAATGGAATGTATTTACTGACATGTTAAGTGGAAGGGTTTGTAATATGTATCCATGAGATTTTATTTAAGTACACAAGATCTTAAAAGATGTTTTTCTAAGGAGGAAGAAGTTTATGGCAACTATTAATGAACCTATTCGAGAAACTCCAATTATTCACCAAACAGAGGTATTGGTTGTTGGAAGCGGTCCTGGTGGATTGGCAGCTGCTATTGCCTCAGCAAGAGCAGGCGCACAGACAACTTTACTTGAAAGATATGGCTGTTTCGGAGGAAATCTTACACAAGTAGGTGTAGAAGGCCTTGCTTGGTATAGACATGATAAAACTGTAGACTCAGAAGGTATTGGCATCGAGTTTGAAGAACGAGCAAAATCTATGGGAGCATCTAATCCTGAACCCCAATCTAATAGTCATGCAATTGATGGCGAAGCATTCAAATACGTTGCAGATGTATTGGTTGAAGAGGCTGGTGTAACTCCAATGTTACATAGGACAATGGTTGCCACCATAGTTGAGAATAAAGTCATTAAAGGTGTCATTGTAGAAAGCAAGGCTGGTCGCGAGGCGATTATGGCAAATCGAATTATAGACGCAACAGGTGATGCGGATATCGCTCATAGAGCAGGCGCAATTGTTCACAAGACACCAATTGAGGAAATGATGGCTGCTTCAGTTATGTTTTCAATGAACGGTGTCGATAAAACCCGTTTTATTGAAGATGTTAAATCTGATCCGCATACCTACAGTGATTGGTTCGGCCCAGGGTGGGCAATGAAAACCTCAGGCAAAGAAGATGAATTATTTTCTCCTTATCTCAAAAAGCCATTCAAAAAAGCTATCAAATCAGGATTAATACCAAAGAACTTAACTACCATCACCGGCACTTGGGGGGCTATAAGCGATCAAGGTGATCTGAGTTATTTAAACATAATCCATCTCGCCGGACTCGATGCAACCAATCCAGATCATCTTACGAAAGGTGAAATGGAAGGTAGAAGACAAGCAATGTTGGCCATTAAAGCACTGAAAGAATATAACCCAGGTTGTGAGGACGCCAAATTAAGGAACTTCGGTATGACTTTGGGAGTTAGAGACACAAGAAAAATCGACGCGGTTTATAACATGACTACCCATGACGTTCATAATGAAGCTAAATTTGAAGACAGCATAGGTATATTTCCTGAGTTTATAGATGGATACGGTGTGCTGGTCTTACCCACTACAGGGCGTTACTTCCAATTACCTTATCGCTCCATGTTACCAAAAGACATAGCAAATTTGTTGGTCACTGGTAGGTGTGTAGGAGGTGATAAAGGCTCTCATGCTGCTGTCCGCAATATGATGTGTTGTGCAGTAAACGGCCAAGGCGCCGGTGTTGCTGCAGCTATTTCAATCCAGACAAAAGTAAATGTTGCAGACGTAGATATCAACAAAGTACAGAAAGCATTGATCAAGCAAGGAGCTCGAATACACTAATTTTAGTTTTCTTTCCTGTTTTATAAGTAAAACTATCCCTCTAATAAGTAATGACTCATATAAGTGCCTGATTTACCATAGGATTTCGTTAAGCGTTAAATCTAAAGGGAAAATATATATGTCAGTATGGGAGAAGAGGTTAATAATATCTGTAGTTGCCTTTTGCCCAACACTCTTTACTGAAATTGTAGTAGATGGTCTCTTGGACGAGGAAGAATGGACAACTGCGAAAGAGATTAGCGAGTTTTATGAAGTCTATCCTTATTCGCTAGAAACTGGACATAACGATACTAGAATTCTCATTCAAGAGAACGAAAAAGGAATCTATTTTGGTTTCATAAACACCCAAGTAAGAGAAACTATTAGACTTAACCAACATCAAAGGGATCAAGGAGTTAGACCTCCTATAGGTGATCAAAATGGAGTAACAATAGATTTCGATAATGATGCAAGGACAGGTTACCGCTTTATCGTTAATGCTGGAGGCTCGATTAATGACGGCGTAATTGTTAATGAGAATGAAGGTAATGATGACTGGGACGGAGATTGGAAGCAAGCTACTGCAGTTCAAGATAATGGCTGGACATCGGAGATATTAATACCTTGGTCTATTGCTCCTATGAAATCAGTAAGTACAGAGGAAAGAGAAATTGGAATCTGTTTTTATAGATTAATAATCTCTGAATTTAGAGTTTTTGCTACATGTGAAGGGAGTCCTTATCAAGAAAAGTTTTTGTCTATCTTTCCAAAAATTAAAGTAAAAAAATACGAATCCTCTCAACTTGATATTTTTCCTTATGTCACTTTTTCAGACGACTCTGCGGCGGAACTCTCCGATACAAAGGGAGGCGCCGAGATTTTTTGGAAAATTGACTCCTCTAAACAACTAAATGCAACAATAAACCCCGATTTTGGTCAGGTAGAAAGTGATGAGTTGGTTGTAAATTTTTCTGCTTATGAAACTTATTACTCGGACAAGAGACCGTTTTTCGCTGAGAATCAGTCTTTGTTTAACATTCAAGGTTATGAGACATTCTATATAATTAATACCAGAAGAATTGGGGCATCACCAGATTACAATTGTTCAAATTTCTCGCCTTCCAAAGCTGATTTATGTAATAAAACCCAAATTGGCACATCAGATATAGATTTTGCTCTTAGATATATTCAGCAAACGGAAAGCTTAGATATAGGATTTCTGGGAGCAAGTGAAGCAGATGAAAATTTCAGTCAGGGAAGAGATTTTTATGCCTTAAGATTAAGAAATAACTCTGAAAATCTCACTTTGGGTTATTTAGGTACACATGTCGATAGACCGGTTTTAGACAGAGAAGCTACTGTTCATACTAGTGATTTTGAGTATAAACCTAATGAAAACATAAGAGTGAATGGTGCTCTGATTAATTCAAAAATCAACAGTGAAAATGGATATGGGCTTAGAGTTGGATTTTTGAATAATCCTAATAAAAACTATTCTAATGGTGTAGGTATTTATTATTTCGATGACAGAATTGATTTAAGCGACATGGGCTATCTATGGAAGAACGACTATCTAATGCTAACAGGAAGAACACAATTTAAGAATACAGACTTACCTTCAAGTTCTTGGAGTAGGGAAAGAAACTATACCCTCGATTATGCGATTATGACTGATACAGATTGGAATAAAGAACCATCAAGTTTTTCAGCGACATTAGATAATGGTTTTAAAAATTTTACGGACTTGAAATTTAAGACTTTTTACAGAACTTCAGGAAGGGACAATCAAATAACCAGAAAATACAAAGACTCTCCGTATATCAAAATGCCAAAAGGTTATGGTTATGAAATTCAATATATGAATATGTCTGGGAAGAAGTATAAATATATGGCTAACTTCATGAGAAGAAAAGGCGAAGAATATATCTCAGGGCTCGGTTGGAATAAAGCCTATGATTTTTTGGTTGAGTACACTCCCACCGACTCAATTTCTTATTCTATCTTTTATCAAGATTTACAAGAAAAGGATTGGTTAAATTGGTTAGAAAATAATTTATTGGGGACATACGATAAAAGACAAAGGTTAACTGTAGCAGGGATCAATTGGTTTAAGGGAGACAAGCATGAATTGAGGCTAAAGGCACAGATGGTTGCATTTACAGCTAGATCGCCGAAGGCTTATTTGGCTAATAATTTCGGAGACTTGATTAGAGCTGATATTCCAATACCACCAATAACATTAAGTGACCTAGCTTTTCAAATAAGATATAGGTACGAAATAAAACCTCTTTCATACTTTTATCTAGTTTATACAAAAGGCGGACGTGTTGTTCAATATGATGAAGAGGATAACTTAGGTGAGATATATCAAAGACCTTGGGATGATCCGGAAACAGATACCATTACAGTTAAATTAAGATATAGATTTTAAATTGAGGTCATAAGTCCACAGAATTAGGAGCGTATATGATTAATGATTACTCAGATAGGCATTATCCTTTTGAAGGGTGCTTTAATTTCAGAGACATAGGCGGATATGTAAATAAGGAAGGAAGGAAAGTAAAAGATGGACTCTATTTTAGAGCCGGAAGACAAGATAGGATGAGTCAGAAGGATCTTAAGCAATTAGCGGACCTTAATATTTCAACTCAAATAGACCTTCGTAAGCCCGATGAGGTTTTGGATCAAGGAAAAGGACCTTTAGAGTCCATGGGGGCTCATTATATTAATATAGCTGTTATTCCAGAAGGTGGAAGTGATCAGTTAAGCAAATTAGTAGGGGATACGGGAATTTCTGGAAAAAGATATTTGGGTTACCTAGAATTTGGACCTACATCATGGTTGAGGCTATTTGGTATTTTAGCTGAGGAAAGTAATTTACCAGTTGTATTGCATTGTACTGCAGGCAAGGATAGGACTGGTGTTTCAACCGCTTTCTTATTATCAATACTAGGAGTTAGTCGCAGTTTGATAGAGGCTGATTACTTACTTACAAATCTCGATACAGAACGACAGGCAGATTTTATAGAAAATACTGTGGGGTATCCGGAAGGTTACAATAGAGAAAAAATGATTTCTGCCGCAGGAGTTCCTGTAAATGCAATGAAAGATTTTTTAGATGGAATTGAATCAAAATGGGGTAGCGCGACAGAATATCTTGAAAAGATCGGTATTACCAAAGAACAAATGAAATCTATTCAAGATAATTTTTTAGATTAAAGGCTACTTTTAAAGTTAATTAAATACTGTTGTAGTCGACGTATACGTTAGGTATAGTCAAAATATTATTCATCTGAAGTGGAGTTTAATATGAGTACAGAAGAATCAATAACGAGTAACGATTCGTCAATTCAAGAGTTAGTTGCAAAAGCGCGTGTAGCTCAATCATCTTACGAATCCTTCAAGCAGGATCAAGTTGATGCGATAGTTCGGGATATAGGTAAATACGTTTACGATAATGCAGAGATGTTGGCAAGAATGGCTGTTGACGAAACTGAAATGGGCTCTTACGACGACAAAGTTCTCAAAAATAAGGGAAAAGCGAGAGTTATCTGGAATAACTTAAAAGATAAGAAATCTCGTGGAGTTATAGGTGAAGATTCAGATGCAAATCTTGTAATGGTCGCTAAGCCAATGGGAGTCGTTGCTGCTGTCACCCCAGTAACTAATCCAATTGTTACTCCTATGTGTAATGGTATGTTTGCTCTTAAAACTGGAAATGCGGTAGTTTTCGCTCCTCATCCTAAAGCACAAAAGTGTACGGAGCATCTTACTTCTGAATTTATGAAGATCGTTAAATCTCATGGTGGCCCTGAAAATTTAATTCAGGTTGTTACTAAAGGCTCAGTTGAAAAGACACAAGAGCTCATGCAATCAGCAGACGTCGTTGTTGCTACCGGTGGCGGAGCAATGGTTAAGTCTGCTTATTCATCTGGAAAGCCCTCTTTTGGAGTCGGTGCGGGCAATGTCCCGGTGATTATTGATAGAAATATTGATTTACAAGAAGCTGTTGAAAAAATTGTTGATGGTGCATCATTTGATCATGGAATAATTTGCTCTCATGAGCAGTTCGTAATTGCTCCAGAGGAAGATTATGATCAAACTGTTGAAACTTTCACAAATACGGGAAAAGTCTGGTTTACAGATGACAAAACTCAAATTCAGACTTTACGTGAAGTAGTTTTCCCAGACGGGCATTTAAACAAAGATGTTGTTGGTAGATCTGCAAGCGAAGTTGGTAAAATGGCTGGTATTGATGTACCGGAATCAGCGAGATTGATTTTACTACCTGCGGACGGATCTGGAACAGAGGACATATTAGCTAAAGAAAAACTTTGTCCGGTTATAGCCATAGTTCCTTATTCAAATTTTGACGACGCAGTAGGGATGGCAAAAGCTAATCTTCTTGTTGAAGGTGCTGGACATTCAGCAGCTTTGCATTCAAATAATGATGATCACATTGAACAGGCAGGCCTTGAATTACCTATAAGCCGTTTAGTTGTCAATCAACCGAGTTCTACTACCGCAGGCGGATCGCTTACAAATGGCTTTGCTCCAACAACGACCCTTGGGTGTGGTTCTTGGGGAGGTAATTCTATTTCGGAGAATCTTGATTATAAGCATCTTATGAATGTTTCTCGTATCGGAAAAGTTATTGCTGATAAGAAAGTTCCTACTGACGAAGAAATTTGGGCTTAAACTTTTAAATTCCAAATGCATATAGGATAGGACATCGTGGCTCAATCCTTTTTCGCGAAAGATGGTACTGCTCAAGGCGTAGCTAAACAACGCTACATTGAGACATTAGCTAAGCCTGAATATCGCATAATCAATGATCCTTACTCAAAGAGTTTTGTGCTCGGTTCAGGAGTCATTAAATTAATGGGCCACAAATTAAATTCTTGGTTAAGTCAAAAGTTAGCTCCGGGTTTTCATGAGCACTTAATCTCACGAACTCGTTTTATAGACGAGTTGGTAGAAAAATGTTCCAGAGATGGTAAGCAACAATATGTAATTCTAGGTGCTGGATACGATTCACGAGCTCATAGGTTGGAACTTTCACCCTCATTAAAAATTTTTGAAGTAGATCAAAAGGAAGTACAAGACAGAAAGCTTTCTAAACTTCCATCTGAAGTTCCAAATTCTGAAAACATCACTTATGTGAGTATAGATTTTTCCAATCAATCTTTATCAGAACAGCTCTTAGATGCAGGCTTCGATCAAAGCAAAAGTACAGTTTTCACACTTGAAGGAGTTGCACAGTACGTTTCAAAAGAAGCACTTACTACAACTATCAAAGAAGTTGAAATTTTAAGCAAAGACAGCGAATCAATTTTTTTCTTGTCTTACGTCAACGAACTTCTATCAAAAAATCCTGAAGCCTGCTTTGGTAAAGGTTATAGAAACCCTGAAAAAAAAGCGGCACTGATTCAAAGCTTGTCTGAAAAGGCTGGAGAACCTTGGATTTCTTTATATAGCAACGAGGAGATAGAAGACTTACTTACTTTGCACGGGTTCTCTATTGAAGAAAATATAACTTTTTCTGAATTGAATTCTCGTTTTTTCGCACCACTGGGAAGAGATCTTCCGGAGGATCAAATATTTAAACTTGAACAACTATTAGTTGCGAGATCTTAAATTCTTTTTTTATATCTTAATAACTCAAATTTCTATGCCTCGCTTTTGAGTTACAAATACTTTTATGTATTTAGGTTCTCTGATTTTGATTAAATCAAAATAATAGAATGCTAATATAGTGTTATGAATAAACTTCTTAAAATCAGTATTTCAATTTGTTTAAGCTTTGTCGTTATTGGTTTTTTAATAACCAGAGACGGTAAATTATTTACTCCCAAAGGAAGTGGGGAAATATCTTTAGATTCAGGCACGTATGAAGCTTTTCCTCTACCTGAATATGCTGCAAATATGGTTAATTCTAGTTATAAAAGTTATTTCATTGAAGTAGAAAAGGGCATCAAAGTACATATTTTAGAGACAGGTAAGGGATTTCCAATATTTTTGATGCATGGAAATCCAACTTCTGGATTCTTATACAGAAAAGTTGTCGAAAATTTGCCTCTTGATAAAGTCAGAGTAATTATGCCTACTACTCCTGGCCTTGGATTTTCAACAAAGATACCAGCAAGTGAACATACCTTAGAGAACCATATTGGCTGGATAAACAAGGTGCTGAAAGAGTTAGAATTGACTGAGCTAGTTTACTCGGGTCAAGATTGGGGTGGGCCAATTGGGATGGGAGCTTTAGCGCTTTCATCAGACCTTCTAAAAGGGGCCGTTTTAATGAATACAGGATTCAATGCTCCTACCATGAATACTGATCTTTCTCCTGCGCATGCAACAGTAAAAACTCCCGTTATCGGAGAATTAATAGTTGAGGTATTTTTTTCAATTTTTGGTCGTTTAGGAAGAGTTCAAGGTGATCCGGAATCTTGGACACCTGAGGTAATAAAACTTTATGGCAAGCCTCTTTATGAAGATGGTAATTCAAAAGCTCCTTTAGCAATGATGAGAATGGTTACCGATGGTCCTGATCACCCAAGCACACCCTCAATGAAAAAAATTGAGAACTACGTAAAAACTTTAGATATCCCAGTCGAGATAATATGGGGTATGAATGATCCGATACTCGGAAAGGCTCTTCCCAACATGAAAGCAAACTTTCCTGATGCTCCAGTTGTTGAAACCTCTGCTGGACATTTCCTTCAAGAAGAAGTCCCAGTTCAGATTGCAGAATCCTTATTAAGGGTATTGGAAAAGGTAGATAATATTTATTAAATTAAGGGTTACACATTATGAGAATAATAACCAAATTAATATTCCTAATATCACTATTTTTTTTCAACTCAATTTTTCCTGATTCCAAAGGTAATTTAGCTCAATACCCTCCTAAAAATAAAGACATAACTATCAGCACTAAAGCCGATGGAATGCCTAGCATAGAACCTTCTGAAATTGATTTATATACTGGAAATTATTACCGCTTAAATATTAATTGTACCGATGTTAAAGATGATTTAACTGGTTGGCGAATTGAGATGAATGAGCTCTTGGGCAATTCCCACCTACGTCTTGTCACTGTCGGTGATATTGAAATTCACTTACAAGGATTGAGTTTTAATGCAATCGAATGCGACGAAATTGGGTTTGCACATGTTAGCTTGGTTCCAATAAAACCCGGAAAATATAGATTTTATGTTGGAAATGTTCCTAGTGCAGTTGGAAGACCTATTGGAGAAGCTGGTATCCAAGAAGAAGGTAAGTTTGACTTCGGCTATTTTGTGGTTAAATAACCTTACTAATTTGAAACACAGAGTATTATCAATATAGGAGATAAAATGAAATACTTAATAATTTTACTAGCTACTTTTTCATTTAATATTTTTTCTGCTGATACAAAGAAATTAGATCCTATAATTTTTATGCTTGATTTATCTATAGTTGATTCTCAAAATGAAGAAGCAAAAAAATTCACTTATGAAATAACAAATAAGGTTAAAGCCAATGAACCTGATACTATCATCTATCAGTATTACTTTGACTCAGACAAAGTTTTTCTTTATGAGGTCTATAAAGGTAATGATGCTGCAATCAAGCACGTAAAAGATTTTAGAGGAAGTGAATGGGAAAAAAGATTTGGTAGCCTCTTCGTTATTGATAATTTCTCAGTCTTAGGAAATTATTCTAACGCCTTAAAAAAATCTCTTGAAGGTTATCCAGCTAGTTTTAGAGGTATTGAAGGAGGCTTCAGTAGACCTGCAGAATCACTGGGTGAGGAAATATACGAACTTTAAGATACCGATTCTCGGCGTGTAGTTCGATAAACTTAATAAACTAATTCATCAACTTAAATTTACGTGAAGATCTCTTTTTTACCTGTTTCAGATCATAGATTTAAAAAGTCTCCCTTTTTTGAATGCAATAACAGAAAGGACACTTTATATGGTTTGTACAATAATAGGCTTTATCCCATCGATTCGTCCTATGACGAGATTGAACATTACAAACACATGCGATCCAAATGTTGTTTGTATGATGTACCTGAGACTCCTTTGAAAATAGTTGGCAAAGATAGTGTTAACTTCCTAAACAAATTATTCACGAGAGATATTAGTAAATTAGAGATTGGTAAAGCTGGTTATGCCATTGCTTGTAATCATCAAGGTGGTGTTGTTATGGATGGCGTGTTGATGAAACCTAATCAAGACGAATTCATATATGTACAAGCAAATGGTGATTTTTTAAATTGGGCCGAAGCTCATATTGAAGATTTTGATGTTTCTATTAGTGATTTTGACTCTTGGGTACTACAAATCCAAGGACCAACTTCTTTAGATGTTTTGGAGGCAGTCACAAGCATCAAGACAAAAGATTTCCCTTACTATGCTGTTAGAGAAACTGAAATAAATGGCACTTCGTTTTACATATCACGTTCGGGATGGACAGGTGAGAGGGGTTTTGAAATTTATTCGAAGAATGCTGATTTTGATGGCGTAGAACTATGGAATTATTTACTGAACAAAGGAAAATCTGCCGGATTAATGGCTTCTGATGTTTCTTCAATGCATATTAGGAGGATTGAAGCAGGAATTCTTGATTACGGCACAGATATCGATAAATCGCTTAATCCTTTCGAACTTGGGCTTGAGCGTTTAGTGCATGTTGATAAAGATGAATTTATAGGTCGCGACGCTCTGATCAAAACTAATGAAAGATCTGTCAGATTAAAAGGTGTGATTTGTGAAGATACTCCTTTAATAAGAGGCAATAAATTAGTGGATTCTGAGGGCGATCTAGGTTTTGTAAGTGCAGGTGCATGGTCTCCGACTTTAGATAAAGGTATTGGTCTTGTAAGATTGGAAAAATCAAAACCTGCTGGCTATAAGGTCAAAGCTATAACATCTTCAGGAACATACGATGCTGAAATAGTTGAACTCCCCTTTTATGATGCTGAAAAAAAGTTAACAAAATAGAAAATGTTTGAGAAAAAAGATTTTATATTTACATCAGAATCTACTCCTGCAATAGATACTGATCTGTCCGCAAGCACTGAGCTCGCTTTTGAACTGATTGGAGTTGCAGATGCAATAAATGTTACTGATTCACCAAACTGTAAAGCTCGACTAAATAGTTTAATAGTAGCTTCTGAATTGAAAAGAAATGGCTTAGATGTAATTCTTCAACTAACTGGCAGAGATAGAAACTTAATTGCTTTAGAATCAGAACTTTTAGGGGCACTTTCTGTAGGTATAAATAAAATTTTATGTCTGAGTGGAGATCAACCAGGAGAGGATGGTCCTAAGGTAGTTAATGAGTTAGATAGCAATGGTTTAATTAACCTATGTACGACTATGACAAATGGCTCCCTAAGTGATGGAACTCAAATCAAGAATCATCTTCCTATCTATCCTGGTGCTGCAGACGATATTTATACCCAACTATCAAGTAGCGACACCATTCAAAAATTGATCTCAAAGATAGATCAAGGTGCAAAATTTATTCAAACTCAGTACTGCTTTGATCTTGATGCTATTGAGAGATATGCAGAATTAATAAACCAACATAGCAATTTTGATGACTGTTTCGTTCTTATTGGCATGGGGCCGTTAAAATCAGCGAAACAAGCTGACTGGATGAGAAAGAATCTTTGGGGTGTCAACATATCAGATGATATTTTGTACGAGCTAGAAAACAGTAATGATCCTATTCAAAAAGGTGAAAACATTTGCATTGAGCTTATCGAAAAGATAAAAGACTTTCCTGCAATTAATGGTGTGCATTTAATGGGCCCCAAATGCGAAAAAGGCTCTGCAAGAATAATCTCCCATTTTAAGTAAATAAAACACTCAATCTTTTTAAAGACACTTCTTGAAGAAGTTTCTCTTAGTCAAACCTATTAAATAGACAGATCTAATCAAGAATTTTGCTTCTATAGCTATTTGATTATTCACTGGGTATGTATTATTGTTTTATTGCTCAAATAAAGGAGAGGTAATGGGAGTAGCGCAAACAGATAATTTAAGAGAAAAATCTCAAGCTGTTAGACAGAAACTGATCGGAAGGACAAAAAATTGCGAAAAAGTCGCTAGTAGTGGACAAAAGGTTTTGGCACAAGAGGTTGTTCAGACTGTAGACTTACCCCATCAAATATACATAGATTCTGCAGAAGGACCTTATCTAACTGACATTGACGGAAATCAGTATATTGACCTCACTGCAGGTTTCGGACCAAATATTCTTGGAAATAAACCAGAACCAGTTGAAAGGGCTCTCGCCTCTCAAATTAAAAAAGGTTGGCACTTTGGTATTCCAGGAGACGGTCAAGCACAATTGGCTGAACTTATAAAAGATTCTGCTCCTGCAATAGATGAGGTGATGTTTTGTAACTCAGGAAGTGAAGCTACAATGTTTGCGTTTCGAGCAGCTAGAGCATTTACAGGAAAAAAAGTTGTTGCTTTATTTGATGGATCTTACCACGGCATTCACGACTATGCTTTGATAAGGGCTGATATGAAAAGCGAACGCTCTACACCTTCAAGTATAACCTTAGGAGCTGGAATACCAGACCAGGTTTCTCAAGAACTAATGATGATGTTGCCATATAGAGATGAGAATAGTTTTGAGCTAATTCGCAAACACCAAGAAAATCTAGCAATGGTAGTTATCGAGCCGGTGCAAAGCTCTAATCCTCGTTTGGATAATCAAGAATTTTTAGACGGTCTCAGAGAGGTTTGCACTGAATGTAATGTGTTATTGATGTTTGATGAAGTAATAACAGGTTTTCGCATAGAGTACGGTGGCTGCCAAGAATATTACAACATAGAGCCTGATTTAGTTACTTATGGAAAGGCTGCAGGAGGGGGAATGCCCATTGGCATTGTGGCTGGTTCAAAAAAGGTAATGAATACCTTTTCTGGAGCTGATGATACACCAGCTATATTTGCTGGTGGAACTTTTAGCGGGAATCCTCTAACAATGGCAGGTGGAATAGGAATACTGGAGTATTTAAAAGAGAACAAAGATCTCATATACCCTTACTTACATGAACAGGGTGATAGATTGTCCAAAGAGATAAATGATTACTGCAAATCTAATAATATCCCAGCACAGATGATGAATGCTGGATCTATGATGCACTTAATATTCGGGGGTGAAAACATTGATTCATCGAGAGATATTGATCGAAGTCATTACAAGCTGGAGAGAGAATTTTACCTCCATTTACTTGGACATAATGTATTGGTCCCAGGTATCCACCTAGCATTTATTTCTTATGCACACACTCCTAAGATAATTGATCAAGTAATAGAAGCTTTTAAAAATACTTTTGAAGATTTAAGAGCGGACGGATATTTGTAGTCTTAGTAGAAAAAATCGTGAATGACAAAGATATGAAATCTCCTAACTTCATTTCATTGGATGAGGCGGCTGAAATGGAAAGTGGCACAAGAGTCACTTTTATTCCAGGCATGCAAGCACTATACGCTGAAGCATTAAAAAATATTTGTTACGTAAAAGAAATCCCACTCATCAGAGCACTTCATCCCTTAATGGGAATTGATAAGGAAACTGGAGAAGATAGACAGGCTAGATTGTACGAACTCACCAGCCAGACAAGCTTGCCAACTATGTTTCATGATCAGGACAGACCGAGGAATGTGTGGATAGAGCAGTTATCTTTGGCGGAAAATATAGGAAAAGATGATAGTCCCAAACTAATACCTGATAACCTTCAAGATCGCGTAGATATGTTTGGATTATGTGCTGTTATCCTAGGTGAGGACGGTCTGGTGTGGAATATTAGAATTCTTAATGATAGTCCATTAGCAAGAAAATATGGCTATAGTGAAAAAGCTAGCTCTGAGGCCACCGGTAAGATTGTAGATATAATAGATTTGATAAATAATCGTCTCGAAGATCAAGAAAAAATTGGGTCTCAATATTTGATAGGTCAGTCTCTCACAGCGGCAGATATATATTGGGCTACAATGCTCATGAGCACTATAGCAACTCCTGAGGATATCATGCCAAGAACCGAGCAAAATCAAGGAATGTTGATGTGGTTTGAAGCAAATTCAAAAATACCTGAAATTGACAATGCCTTGACCAAGAAGATTCAAGACCATCAACACTACATTCTCAAAACATACTGCGAAACACCTGCAGTCTTGGGCGGTACTCCATTGTAAAAAATAGAGACGAAGTATGTTCAGATGGAATACTCTAACAGTCATATCAAGAAAATTCTCAAGGAAGTAAAAACCATTGCCTTAGTTGGCGCTAGCTTAAATTCAAAAAAAGATAGTTATAAAGTTATGCAATTTCTTTTGGAAAATAATTATCAGGTTTTTCCTGTAAATCCTAATGAAGCCGGTAAATATATTTTGGGGCAATATTGCTATGCTGATTTACATTCAATAGAGGAAAATATTGATATGGTTGATGTTTTTAGAAAATCCGAGGCAGTATTTCGTATAGCAAAGGATGCCATGAGAATAGGGTCAAAAGTTCTTTGGACTCAATTAGGTGTTGCTGATGAACAAGCAGCTTTAATGGCAAGACAAGCTGGTCTAGAGGTAATAATGAATAAATGTCCAAAAATAGAATTACAAAAATAAATCTACGTGTTTAAAATTTTTGTAAGATAACAAACTTATGGCGCAAGAAAAAAATATTTTATCTGCTGATCTAAGTGAGGAGGGAGTTTTACGCTTGACAATGGACGATCAAAAGTCAAAAAATGCTCTTTCAGAAGAAATGATGACTTTTTTGATGAATGAATTACACCAATCAATGAAAAATCATCTCGTAAAGGTCATCGTAATTGCTGCAAAAGGAGATGTCTTTAGTGCAGGGCATGATTTAAAGGAAATTACTCAGGCTAGAAAAGATACAAATGAAGGCGAGCTTTATTTCAAAAAATTGTTTGATCAGTGCTCGTCTCTTATGCAGTTTATAGTTACTTGCTCTAAGCCCATTATTGCCGAGATAGCTGGAACGGCTACTGCTGCAGGCTGTCAGTTAGTTGCATCATGTGATTTAGCATTAGCTTCTGACGAAGCTAAATTCGCAACTCCTGGAGTCAATCTGGGACTTTTTTGCTCTACTCCGATGGTTGCCCTAACTAGAGCAGTGAAGAACAAACACGCCATGGAAATGCTTCTTACGGGTGATTTTATTGATGCAACCAAAGCAAAGGAAATTGGCTTGATCAATAATCATTATCCGAAAGACGTCTTAGAAAAAGAGACAACAAAGCTCGCGAATAAAATATCTCATAAATCATCCATTGCAGTCTCAACTGGCAAGGAAGCTTTTTATACACAGTCATATCAAGATTTATCTGGAGCTTATGAATTCACTTCCAAGATAATGGTCGAAAACCTCTTAAAAGAAGAAGCTAAAGAGGGCATTGGCGCATTCTTAGAAAAGCGTAAACCGAACTTTGGAAAGTAAATTAATTTGATCTCTATTTTAAATATTATGAATCTTCCTAAAGGTATTCTTAGGAAGTTGTCTGTATTTACCCTATCAGTTTTTTTCATAAGTTTCGGAATAGATCATTTTGTTAATCCTGAATTCTATCTTTCGATAATGCCTCCTAATTTGCCGCTTAAACTTGAAGCGGTATATATCAGCGGACTTTTTGAAATCCTAGGTGGTGTTGGTGTTTTGATAGCATCAACTAGAAAAATTGCTAGTCTAGGCCTAGTTGCACTTTTGGTTGCAGTCTATCCTGCAAATATCTTCATGGCATTAAACCCGGAAAGATTTCCTGAAGTATCTATTTATGTGCTGTATTTCCGTCTCATTTTGCAGTTTTTTTTCTTTTACTGGGCTTACTCTGTTTCACGCCCTTCCTTTAATCCACCGCACAAGAGGAGGACTTGAGTTTGGAAAATTATTTTTTTGTATTGCAATATGGCCAATGGCTGATTCTTGTCATAAGTATATGGGCACTGTATTTGGTTAGCTCAATTAAACATAAGATAAGATTAAAAGGTTACCTCATGACCGCCTTAAGCCGATTCTCAGGGGCAGTAATATTTTTGTTCGTTGACTTATTTGCCTTTGTCATTGCCAACTTGATTCAGACTTACATTGCTATAAGGGGATATTTACAAAATAAAAAGGTTGAAGGTGAATCTTCCATTAATCAAGAAGATATCGTGAGGAAGGCTCTGCAGGTTATATGGACCGAAGGAGACATTTCAAGAGTAGAAGAATTTTATGCAAAGAACTTCAAGGCTGACTATCCCTTTCCTGACTGGGGAGAAGGCATTGAAGGAGTATCAAATTTAGTACTGAAGGTAAGGGAAGACTTACCTGGTTATAGAGAAGACATAGAGGAACTATTCACCTCTGGTGATGAAGTAATTGTTGTTCTAAAAATCAGTGGCTTTCATCCTTCTACGCAGGAAAAAATTAGCTTTAGAGACATAACGATACTTTCCTTAGATAGGGGAAAGATAATTAAACAGCGAGGACTGTCAGACTTGTTTAGCATGTACCTCAAACTAGGCCTCATCGAGATGCCACAAACTTAATTTTTAATAAATTAGAGAATAATATGGATAACAGTCTTATATATGAAACAGATGATGCGGTTGCGATACTTACAATAAATGATTTCCCATATAACCGAATGTCTCTTAACTTCATGGATGAACTTGAAGATCGGGTTTACAAAATTGCTGAAGATGACTCCATAAGATCAGTAGTTTTAACTGCTGCCGGATTAGACAACTTTTCTGTTGGCATGAATTTAAAGCAATTCGCAGAAGGAGTTGAAAGGAAAGGTAGTTCAGATGCATTGTTTGATCAACGTTTGAGAGTTATAAAAACAATTGAAGATATGCAGAAGCCTTGGATAGTGACTTTATTTGGTTACTGTCTGGGCGGTGGTTTAGAGTTGCCTTTAGGATGTCATTTTCGTCTTGCAGCAGATGAAGGGGCGCATATTGGATTACCAGAACTTGATTTGGGAGCTGTTCCTGCATGGGGTGGAAGCGCTCGACTAGCAAAATGCGTAGGAGAGAATCACGCCATGGACATGATCTTAAGATCTAAAAAGATATCTGGAAATGAAGCTTTAGCAATTGGACTAGTGCATGAGGTATGGCCTTTAAAAGAGCTAAAGGAAGCAGCCTTATCCTTAGCACATGAACTTGCTTCTCAACCGGCTCAGGCAGTAAAAAGTATGATGAAAGTCCTTGTGAATAGCAGTGATCGAGAATTAGAAGATCTTCTTATGGAAGAACGTAAAGCAGTCAAAGCTAACTCCGAAACAAAAGATTCTAAAGAAGGGATGTTGGCCTTCCTAGAAAAGAGAAAACCAATATTTAATAAATGATAATATCTTTTTACTGAGTTTAATAAGATGGCAGTAACAATTAGAAAACTAAACGTCGTAAAAGCTTCTGAACTAGGAAAAAGTATGAAGAGAATCACTCTTCAGGGAGATGACCTAGCCGATTTTCCTGAAAATCAAGAAAGTGGGTATGTAAAAATACGTTTTCCAAAAAATTTGGATAACGAGCCTACAAACTCAAATAAAGATTATGATCTTCGTTCATATACGATCAGAGCATTTGATTTAGAAAAAAGAGAATTGGTTTTAGATTTTCTATTACATGGAGATAGTGGTCCGGCAAGTAAATGGGCTTCTTCGGTGCAAATAGGGGATAGCATTGAGATAGCAGGTCCAGGTCCGGCTATCTTGGCAGCGCCCGCTGATTGGTATTTATTCGTTGGTGACATGACTGCTTTGCCAGCGATTGCAGTTAATCTTGAAAAATTACCTCCTGAATCTAGGGGATTAGCTTTACTGGAGATTAATTCCTCGGAAGATATACAAGACTTAATTAAACCAGATGCTTTTGAGGTAAAGTGGATAATAAATTCGAATCCTTTAAATGGTTGCGAAGACCTGATTCAAGCTTTTAGTTGCGTTGATATAAAAGGTGAAAATCCTTATGTTTGGGTTGCTGGCGAATTTGAATTGTTGCGTTTTGCAAGAAAACTTCTCAAGCATGACAAGTCTCTACCTAAAGAATCCCTATACTTGAGTTGTTATTGGAAGATAGGAGCAAATGATCCGGAAATGAAAAAAGCTAAGGCAGCATTAATTTTATTCGATTCAATTAAAAACCTCTTCAGTTTCAATTAACTGGGGAAGAATGGTGCACTTTAATTTTCATTGCCTCTCCGACTTTAGTGAATAAGAATGTAAAAGCAACAAGAGTTGTTTCTTCCTTTTTATAAGGTTTAAACTTAAGCGTACCCATTGCCCCAATTAGATCTTCTTCAATCAAAGTATTTAATTCCTCAAGCTGAATGCTTTCCCATGGTTTAAGCGCAAAGCCATTATCCTCAGAGATATCTCCTCCGACAAAATATGACAAAGCATCTTTTATGTTATTTCTAAAAACTATTTCCTTTGTGAAAGTGGGTTTGAATAAAACATCTGTCTCATTAAAAGCGTAATGTTTTTTTAGGAACTCAGTCGCATTAATTATATACTCACCACCCTCTAAATAGATTCTACCAATTTCGATAACTCCATTTTTCCAAGAGTTTAGAAATTCTTCTATTTTTTTTATATCCATTCTTAGTTCTGTTTTCTAATTTAAGTTTCTAATTTATATTACACTTAGAGAAGAGAATATTATGATTATAAAACAGAATAATCGGGAGTTTTTATGAGTGATCCAAAATATGTTCCACCAAAAGTTTGGACTTGGGACACTGAAAGTGGGGGAAGATTTGCAAATATAAATAGACCAATAGCTGGCGCTACACATCAAAAGGAATTACCTGTAGGTAAACACCCTTTGCAACTCTATTCGTTGGGAACCCCAAATGGGATAAAGGTAACTATACTACTGGAAGAACTTTTGGAGTTGGGATACGAAGGTGCAGAATATGATGCATTTATAATAAACATTGGCGAGGGCGCACAATTTAGTAGTGGTTTTGTTGAAATAAATCCTAACTCAAAAATACCTGCGTTACTTGATATGAGTACGGACCCCTCAACTAGAGTTTTTGAATCAGGCGCCATATTGGTTTATCTGGCTGAAAAATTTGGAGAATTTCTTCCTACTGAACCCTCTGAAAGAGCGGAGTGTATGTCGTGGATATTTTGGCAAATGGGAAGTGCTCCATATTTAGGAGGCGGTTTTGGTCACTTTTATGCATATGCACCAGAAAAGTATGAATATCCAATTAATAGATACGCAATGGAGGTCAAACGTCAATTAGATTTATTAGATAAAAATCTGAGTAATAGAGAATATATCTGTGGAGATAAGTACAACATCTCTGATATAGCAATTCATTCATGGTATGGAACCTTGGTCTTAAATAACGCTTATGACGCCTCGGAGTTTCTAGAAGTAGATTCGTATAAGAATTTGGGACGATGGGCTAAACAAATAACTGAACGCTCTGCGTACAAAAGAGGTTCTTTGGTTAACAGAAAGCCTAATAGCCCAGACGGCAAAGAAGTGTTAGAAAGACATGACGCAAGTGATATAAAGGTTTAGCTCTAAAGAAATACAAATTTAGCTACAAATATTACCGTTAGGAACCAAGCGCCTAAGGAGATTTTAGATATTTCACCCACAAATACTTTTAAAGATACGTAAGCTAAAAATCCAAGGGCTATACCGTTTGCTATAGAAAAAGTAAGAGGAATCATAACCACTATAACTAATGCAGGTAAAAGTTCAGATTGGTCATTCCAATTCAAGCTTTCCATTCCGCTTAACATCAATATAGAAACGTAGATTAGAGCTCCTGAGGTAGCATAGGCAGGGACAGCTGCAGCTAGCGGTGAGAGAAATGTAGCTAAAAGAAATAAAATTCCTACAATTACAGCGGTAAGTCCCGTTCTTCCTCCTGCTTCGATTCCTGACGAGCTTTCCACATAACTTGTTACAGGAGCGCAACCGAGGAAAGAGCCAAAAATACTTGAACTACTATCCACCTTCAATGCTTTATCTAAATCTTTAATATCTCCTGAGTCTTGGACAAGATTTGCCCGAGTTGCTACTCCGAAAAGAGTACCAGCGGTATCGAATAAATTTACAAAAAGAAAAGACATAATCACACTTATCATTGCGATATCCAATGCACCTAGAATGTCCAATTGCATAAGTACAGGAATAACATCAGGAGGAAGAGCAAAGATTCCTTCAATCTCTACTAATTCTAGCAATACACCAATCAAAGTTACTCCTAATATTCCTATCATAATGGCTCCTGGTATTTTTCTAATTGAGAGTATTGAAATGAGCAAAAAACCTAGGCCTGCTAATAATGTGCTTAGATTTGTGAAGTCTCCTAAGCTTAAAAAAGTTGCACCATTAGCAACAATAATTCCTCCGTTTTTGAGACCAATGAAACCAATGAATAACCCAACGCCAGCACCCATAGCAATTCTTAAATTGAGTGGAATGCTATCCAGCATCCATCTCCTGAGTGAAGTAATGCTCATAATAAAGAACAGCGTGCCTGCTATAAAAACTGCGCCTAGTGCCACTTCCCAGGTATATCCCATTTCTCCCACAACTGTATAAGTGAAAAAAGCATTAAGTCCCATACCAGGAGCAAGACCAACTGGCCAATTTGCGTAGAGCCCCATGAACAAACAAGCAAAAGAAGCTGCTAAACATGTTCCTACAAATATTGCACCATAATCCATTCCTGACTGCGCCATCATTTGTGGATTGACGAATATGATGTAAGCCATCGTTACGAATGTAGTTATTCCAGCAAGAATCTCCTTTTGAAGAGTAGTTTGATTTTCTTCAAAAGAAAAAAATTGCTCCAAAGCTGATTTCATAATCTCTTTGAACTCCTTTATATACACTTTAAAGATTTATAGATTAGTTACTACAGAATTTTTAAAAAAAAGTGAAATTAAGAAAAAAAAAGGTACTTTGAGTATAAAAATACACAAAATTTTACCTTTCTTTGCCTGAAGCCTTGCAAGACGAATATTCGACGTTAGAATATTATTTTGGTTGCAAGACAAGGATTTTTAATGAAATTATCAAATTCCCTTTTTAGGTCTTTCCTCTCAACCTCCCTTGCGCTCTCAATAACCTTGATTAGTTCGAATGTCATCTCGAATGAGTTGGTCATCGATGAGGTTACTGTTACTGCGGAGAAAAGAGTAGAAAGTTTACAAGACGTTTCTAAAGCCGTCACAGCTCTTAGCAGTGATGAAATAGAGAGAAAAAACATTGTTGATTTTGTTGGCCTCAGCGCGATAGCGCCAGGGGTTACAGTTGCAAAAAACGAAGGATATAAAACAATTATATCTATTCGTGGGGTCGGGGACGAAACGAATCAAAATGCTATTGCTGCTCCATCAGTTGCACTTCATATGGATGGTATATTCATAGCCTCGAAGTTCTCTTTAAGAACTGATTTTATTGATCTCGATAGAATTGAGGTGCTTAGAGGTCCGCAAGGGACACTTTTTGGACAAAACTCCACCGGAGGTACGGTCAATGTAATAAATACCCTACCTTCATTTGATGAAATGACTGGTAAAGTCGACTTAACTCTCGGTGATTACGATTTAACTAAAGCTAGAGGAGGAATAAATATTCCTATAACTGAATCTGTCGCTACAAGATTTTCTTGGGTTACAACAGATCAAGACGGTTTTTCCGAAAACTTAGTAAACGGACAAGACTTAGATGATACGAATCATACTACTCTTCGAACAGATTGGCTTTTTGATATAGGTGATTCTTCAAGTTTGAGGGTATTTGCACAGTATTTTGATGCTGAAAATAATGGTGCAGCCATGAAGGGTCTTGATGATCCTACCCCAGACCCTAGACAGCTTAGGCAAGACTCAGCTTCAGTATATGAACTTACTTCAGAAATTTTTGCGGGAATTTTTAATACCGATTTAGGTTTTGCAAATCTAAAAATTCTTGCAAGTATGCAAGAGGATGATATTTACGTCATGAGAGACAATGACAGACATAATTTTGGTGATGTGCATGCAGATGGACCTATGGCGGGCTTTCCTTATAACAGAGCTGAGTACAGACCCGAGACCTCGTTAGTAGAAACTTCTACCTTAGAAATAAATCTTATTTCTAATGAACCCCTTTTTGGAAATACCGACTGGATCCTTGGTGCCTTTTACTTTGATCATGAGATTGAAAACAACATTTATGAAGTCAAAGATGTTAATAATAACAAACAAGCTGCGTTAATGGATGGCCAGTTTACGCCTTATGTTCATGCATCTGTTTGCGCATCTAATCCTTTCGCTGGTCCATGTTTTGCGGCTTACGACGCAGAACTTGGATTTGTATCTGAAGCTTATCCAACAAGAGAGTCTCAATCTCTTTATGGTCAAGCTACAGTTAATATCAATGATATGAACAGAATAGTTTTCGGATTGAGGTATACAGAAGACGAGTTTTCAAGTGATGTAACTAACTTTTTTGGACTTCAAAAGTATCTTATTCAAGACGAGTTGGACGAAACTACTGGTAGATTGGCTTACGAGCATGATTTAAATGACTCCACAATGGTATACATATCTTACACAAAAGGTTTCAAGCCCGGAGGTAGTAATTTAACTTTTGGATATCCAGAGGATGATGAAGGTTTTGGGGCGGCTCCGGCACCTCAATTGATTTTTCCTTTCTTTGAAAGTGAAATGATTGATGCTTACGAAGTTGGCCTTAAAACAGATTTCCTTGAAGGAAGAATGAGAGCAAATGTTTCTGCATTTACTTATGACTACGAGAATCTCCAATTTCAATCAACTGATCCTGATATATACAGAGGAGGAGTAGCGAACATTCCTGAATCTGAAATGAAAGGTATAGAGCTTGAACTGATAGGTCTTATCTCAGAGTCTCTATCTTTTGATTTAAGACTTGCATACTTGGATACAGAAATTACTTCTTCTTATGAGGCTCTTGATAATCTAAATGCAGAATTGTATTTTTTCGGTGAGGAACCAATCCGCTATTCGCTTAGAGAAAACTTAAGAGGTAATAAACTGGCTAAAAGTCCCGAGTTAACAGGGAACCTCGGCATTGAGTACAATACAGATACTACGTATGGTCTTTTCACTGCAACTGCAGAATTGATATACAGGGGAGACTTCCAACAGAGAGTTTTTAATAATCCTTTTGTCGATCAAGTTGATTCTTACTCAATAGTTAATTTCACAGCTAGCCTAGACTTAGTCGGAGACGAGTGGGGAATAGATTTAATGCTTCTTAATGCTGGAGATAAAGACGGAATGAATTCGAGTATGACAGATGTATTTGGAGTAGCTGGTACGGGTATTGAATACATTCCTCCTAGACAGTTAATGGGCAGAGTAAGTTACAAGTTTTAATGTTCTTAAGCCTCCTAATCTATGTGTATTGGGAGGCACTCTTAAAGTCAAATAATTTTAAGCTCAACGATTTCTTCCTGTAAGATTACTCTTTATGGAAAAACACTACATTGGAGCAGCGGAATTACTTGAAGATTCCTATAAGCTTGCATGGAAAGTATATGAGAGCGGCTACAGACCAAATTATCTTGTTGGAGTTTGGCGAGGAGGTGCACCGGTTGGAATAGCTGTACAGGAGCTCTTTGATGTGCTGGGAGTCGAGTCAGATCATATTGCCATTCGAACTTCTTACTACTCTAGCCTTGGAAAGACCAATGAAAGTGTTCAAGTTTATGGTTTAAGTTATTTGATAAAGAAACTTGAATCAGAAGACTCATTGCTGATAGTTGATGATGTCTTTGACACTGGAAAATCGATAGACCAAATTATCATAGATTTGTCTACTGCATGTAAAAAAAATACACCTGAAATTCGTATTGCAACCCCTTATTTCAAGCCCTCAAAAAATAAAACACATAGAAAGCCTGACTATTTTCTGCACCAAACTGACAAATGGCTTGTATTTCCGCATGAACTTGAGGGTCTTTCTGCCAATGAATTAATTGAAAATAAGCCTGAATTAAAAGATCTTATTGATCATATAATTCCAAAAATTAAATCCTAATTTCCTCTAAATGATAATATTTGAGAAATGTAAGAAAGATATACTTAAAAGATTTTCTTTTTTGATATTAATCTCACTTAATTCATTTTTTTTTTGATCTCCTTGGAAACAAAAGACAATGAGCAATAAAATAATTTATGGAGTACCTTTCTCTCAGCCTGTGAGAGCTGTTCTATGGTTGTGTATGATTAAGAAATTTCCATTTGAGTTAAAACTAACAAATCCTGGATCTTCTTCAGAAGGAGGAAGTAGACATCCTAAATACCTAGAAAAATTCCCTACCGGAACCATACCAAGCTTTGAGGATCCAGAAACTGGATTTGTTCTTTCTGAATCTCATGCGATTATGTGTTATCTATGCAACAAATATAATTGGAATGACCTCTATCCTGATAATTTAGAAGAAAGAGCAAAGGTAGATTCTTATCTTCATTTACACCACAGAAATGTCAGAGAGGCCTCAATTGGCTTAGTTGCGCCGAAGGTGAGAAAAGACCTGTATTTTTCTGAGGATTTTATCAATACATCGAGAGGTAATGTTGAAAAGGCATTTAAGGCAATGGAAGAAGGATGGTTATCTGAATCACGATTCTTAGTTGGAGACAATTTAACCATTGCTGATATTTCTGCTTACGTAGAAATAGGGCAACTACAAAAATCATTTACGAATGTCTATGACTTCGGATCTTTACCAAATATACAAAGATGGCTTGGCGAAATGAGAAATATAGATTCGCATGATGATATTCACATAGCTCTCTATGAACTAGGTGATATTAGTAAAGAGGCTCCTTCAATGGAAACTATTAAGAATGCCAATAAGAAAGCTTTTGCAGCCATACAGGATAAATTATCTAATATGAAAAATTAAAGGAGCTTAAATGAAAAATTTTGAAGGGAAAACTGCTGTTGTAACTGGTGCGGCTAGTGGAATAGGTAAAGCACTAGCTCATAAATTTGCCAACGAAAAAATGCAGGTCGTTTTGGCAGATGTAGAGGAAGATGCTTTAGAAAATACTGTAAAGGAATTAAGGCAATATCAACATAGGGTTATCGGAGTTAAGACAGACGTTTTAATTGAGGAGTCCATACAAGAATTATTTTCTAGGGCAAGTGAGGAGTATGGAAATATTCATATTCTTTGCAACAATGCTGGTATAGGTGCTAATTCAGGAGATAAGGCTATTTGGGAAATAGAAAAACATGATTGGGACTGGGTTATGGGAGTAAATTATCAAGGAGTACTCAGTGGCATTCAAAATTTTCTACCACATATGCTAGAACACGGTGAATCTGGTCATGTAGTCACAACTGTATCATTGGCAGGATTATTGCCTGGAGCAGGAACATACGGTGTAAGCAAGCATGCAGTTTTAGCTCTTACAGAGGCTTTAAATAGAGATCTATTAGCAAGAAATGCAAATATAAGTGCTTCTGTGTTATGTCCAGGTTTTGTTGATACAAATATAGACAAATCAGA
Organism: uncultured SAR86 cluster bacterium; assembly: GCA_902630715.1. GTDB lineage: Bacteria > Pseudomonadota > Gammaproteobacteria > Magnimaribacterales > Magnimaribacteraceae > Magnimaribacter. Next base: position 46,039 of record CACOVO010000010.1, read on the forward strand.
GAGAAACAGACCCAACAGCTATGGTGAACCAAGAGAAACCCTCCCAGAAGTCGGTGCAGAATTTCTGTCTGCCATGTTACGCCAAGGAAAGAAACCTGACGAAATTGCTGATATTGTTCTTCAGGCTATAAAAGATAATGTCTTTTACATCCTAACCCATCCAGCTTGGGATGACACACTTAGATCTCATTTCGACAATATACTCTCTAGGAAAGAAATTGATAGAAGTACAGAAGAGGAAGAGCTTGCTAAATTTTTTACTCCACGTGAGGATGGTGAAAAATACTAATAACATGATAGAACTAACAGACAAATTGGATTTACCCTGTGGCGCTAAAATAAAAAATCGTATATGCAAAGGTGCAATGACAGAAGGTTTGGCAGATGAACAAAACAGAGCAACTCATAAGCATGTAAATTTATATGATAAATGGTCCGCAGGAGGAGCAGCGATTCTTTTGACAGGTAATGTTCAAATTGATCATAGGTATCTTGAGAGACCCGGAAATGTTGTAATAGAAGGAACTCAAACTAATGAACAAATATCAAGACTAACTTCTTACGCTGAAGCTGGTACAAAAAACGATACCCACTTATGGATGCAAATTTCTCATGCTGGAAGACAAACACCTGCGTCAGTATCAGATGAGCCTGTTGCACCCTCTGAAGTCCAACTTAAAATGCCAGGCGCACAATTTGGAAAGCCCAGAGCACTGAGCCACGAGGAGATATTGGATATCATTGATAGGTTTGCCTACTGCTCAGCTATTGCAAGAGATACAGGATTTACAGGAGTTCAAATTCATGGAGCTCATGGATATTTAGTTTCAGAATTCCTCTCTCCTGATATTAATTTACGGGAAGATGATTGGGGTGGATCATTAGAAAAAAGAGCTAAACTTCTCCTAGAAATTATTAGATCAGTCAGAAATACAGTGGGAGATAAATTCCCCATTTCATTGAAATTAAATTCTGCAGATTTTCAAAAAGGGGGATTTTCTCATGAAGATTCTATTCAAGTTGCTTCTTGGCTAAACGATGAGGGCTTAGATCTTTTAGAAATCTCTGGAGGAACTTATGAACAACCTCACCTCGTGGGTCTTGATGATATGAGCATGAATCCCGAAAGAGCTGAGAAGAGAAGAGAAAGTACAATTGCAAGAGAGGCATATTTTCTTGATTACGCAAAAGATATAAGGAATGTTTTTAAGGGACCCCTTATGGTTACTGGTGGGTTTAGAAGTACAAAGGGTATGACCGATGCCCTAAATGCAGACGCGTGTGATGTAATTGGAATTGCGCGCCCTTTTTGTATAGACCCAAACATAGCGAATAAGCTGCTCGAAAAGGAGATTTCAAAAACACCAGTTTTGGAAAAGACCATGCAAATAGGACCTGGTTGGCTAGGTGTGAATTCTCCCTTTAGGATTCTCAAAGGTATAAATGGTTGGGGACAACAAGCCTTTTGGTGTCTAAACCTTATTAGAATGGGAGAAAATCTAGATCCAGATTTAGATCTTGGAGTTTTTAAAGCATTTTTGGATTATCAAAAGAACGAAAAAAAGTCTGCCAAAAAGTATAAAGAATTTAGGCAAAGCTTATATTAGAGCTTGAGGATTCTTAAATTTTTCCTAATTAATCATCACTAAGTAAAAAATGATGTAATATGTTTAGTTATAAATTTATAAATTAATCATGAATATTGAAGCAGAATTTAATTATAGAAATCCTTTAAAAGAAAATGAAAGTAAGCCTGCATTTGGACTTTCCGAAGAAGATCCAAATATGCCTGACCACAAATCCTTCAAAAAGACCGTTCATAATGCTAGAGAGTTGGGCTTTGATATAAGTATGGGCGGCTTTGAACTACTCGATCATAAATCTTCAGTAGTTGATTTTTATAATGATGAAGAAGTTGCTAATACATACTACGGTGAAATGACAGATCTTGTTAAACAAAAAGTTGGTGCTGATCTGGTACAAATTGTTTCTCATATAACTAGGAATGAAGCTCAGGCTGAATCTGGTGAAAGAAAGGGCGGACATAGATTGGTACACAATGACTTCACCACTAGCTTTGGCAAAACACTAGATCCTTTCTTGCAAGAGACTGGGATGAAGCCAAAAAGAATAGTTGTTTATAATCTTTGGAGACGGTTTGATAAAGATGGATTAGACACTCCTTTTGCTGTTTGTGACAAGAGGACAGTAACTGAGAAAGAGTTAATTCCTACAGACCTCTTTAATTATCTTCCAGATCAAACTCAATCCTTGACAGTTGAAATTTGTCAGTCTTCTAATAGCGATGCACATAAATGGTATTTTTATCCGAATATGCAAAGAGACGAAGTTCTTATGTTTAGCACCTATGATTCTGATGAAAATCCTTTCATACCAACTCTGCATAGCGCTTTTGATTATCCCAATTGCCCCGAAGGAGTGACACCAAGAGAAAGCATTGAAGTTAGGGCGGTGTGTTTTTTTAATTAACTAAATGAAAAATACTACCTACGAAGTAAAAAAATCTGACGAGTTCTTTAAAAAAGCGAAAGAAGTTATTCCTGGTGGTATCTTCGGACATTACAAATATGCCGTAAGGGACTCAGGTCCTAAGTTTTTTTCAAAATCTGAGGGGGCATACTTTTGGGATCTCGATGATAATAGATACGTCGATCTCATGTGTGGATATGGGCCATCTATTTTAGGTTACAACCATCCAGAGGTAGAAGAGGCTTTTAAATCTTCATCAATGAAAGGGAACACAGTGAGTGTCGCCTCACCGGTGATGGTAGATTTAGCTGCTAAATTAGTTGAAATGGTTGATATTGCTGACTGGGCTCTTTTCGGAAAGAACGGAGGAGATGCAACCAGTCTCGCAGTTATGATAGCAAGAGAGTTCACTGGAAAGAAAAAAATTATCAAAATAGATGACGGCTATCACGGTGTTGCACCATGGATGCAGGATAAAGATAGACCAGGCATTATCTCGTCTGACAGCGAACACGTGCTAAAAGTAAAGTGGAACGATATAGGCAGTTTAGAGAAACTCCTTACCCTAAATAATGATGTAGCTTGTTTTATTTCCTCCCCATACGATCATCCGGTAATGAGAGATAACTCTATAGCGGAAACTGGTTATTGGGAAAATGTGACAAAATTATGTAAGAAACACAATGTTCTTACAATTGTCGATGATGTGAGGGCCGGATTTAGAATAAATTTAAGAGGTTCAAATGTGTCATTTAATTTTGAGCCAGATATGATTTGTTTTGGTAAAGCTATTGCAAACGGTCATCCTCTGGCTGCATTAGTTGGAAAAGAAGCATTGAGAGAGGCGGCTGAAAGCGTTTACTTCACAGGAACCCAATTTTTTAGTGGACCTCCAATGGCAGCCGCATTAGCTACTCTTGAAGAACTTGAAAAGGTAGATGCTCCTTCAGTTTTGATCAAATATGGGGAGAAATTGAATCAAAGGTTAGAGGGAGTTGCATCTGAAAAAGGGTTCAATCTCATAGCATCAGGAATGCCTTCCATGCCTTATTACCGTTTAGAAGGTGTAAGTTTCGAAACTCATATTAAATGGATAGATGAGTGTGTGAAACGCGGAGTATATATGCTTGCCTATCATAATCACTTTGTTTCTTTAGCTCATACAGAAGAGGATATTGATTTTATTGAGTCTGCTGCCAAACAAGCTTTCGAGAATTTATAAGACTCAATTGTATTCAAGAAGAACCTTCTTAAAACTTTCCGCTGCACTTACTGCAATACTTGCTGGAGGGTTTTTTTTTAAAGGATCAAAAGATCAAAAGGTAAAACATATTCTCTCTTCTGCTAGCCATGAAAAACTAGCAGTAACTCTTTCGTTGTCTCAAGCAACCAGCGAAATGGGTCTCTTACTGGATGATGATTACATGGTAAAGGGCGTTAGTACGGATTCGGAAGGGAAGCATTGGCAGTTTATAGTCAATAATCTATCACCGAATAAATCCTATAAACTCCAGTTAGTATCAGAAAACGTGAATATTTATAAAGCCTGGTCACTTAAAACATTTCCTGAACCCCATTCGGAGATTGATTCATTAAAAGTCATGTCTTTTACATGTCCAGGTGGAGGAGATGGCTTTAGAGCTTCAGGAAGAGAATTCTTCAAGCCTTTTAAATTCAGACAAAATATATTCGAGGAAGGATTATCAAAAAATCCTGACATAGTTATTTCTATTGGTGATCATGTTTATTGGGATTTGAGGGGACAAGACTCTCCGCCTGTTGGAAGAAATAGTAAATTAATCAAATTTTTTTTAGGAGGATATCTTCGATTGAGATATGGCGCCTTTAATAGAAATGAGACAGTAAATAGTATAGTTAATGAGAAGGTCCTGAAAAGAATTGGTAACGAACAAATTGCCTCTTTATATGGAACGAAATTCAAAAGTGTACCCATTTTTTTCATCCCAGATGACCATGATTATTTTGAGAATGATGACGCCGAAGAGGAAATTGTTACTTTTCCAGCAGATAAATTTAGTAAATACGCTTTTAGAAAAATGGCCGATTTATTCTATCCACCTTTATTAGACACACCTGATGGTGAACCTGGCAGACACACTGGGAGAATTAGATATGGAAATATCTTTGAAGGCTTGATGGCAGATTGCGCAGGGAATATGACTCTTGGTAATGATAAAGCACTACTTATTTCTAACGAAGATGA
>CACOVO010000011.1 GCA_902630715.1 uncultured SAR86 cluster bacterium
ATAGCTTTGTATTAGAGATTGAGGCTTCAAAAGCCGACCTCCAAAAGGATAATTTCGAAGGCGTCATAGAAACCTTTAATGGAAAGGAAAAGTCGTATTTTGAAATTTCTTACCCTTTAAAAAATAATATTGCAGATAAGAGCCAAGGATTATTTCTGTTAATTACATTTGCATTCATTGGTGGTCTTATTTTGAATATCATGCCATGCGTCTTTCCTATACTCAGTATAAAGATTCTAAGGTTTGTAGAGCATAGTGAGAATTCTTCAAATCAAACTTATAAATTTGGTTTTTATTATGCGCTCGGTGCAATCCTTAGCTTCCTTCTTATTGCTGCCTTATTGATAGGGTTAAAATCTACTGGCGAAAACATTGGATGGGGCTTCCAACTTCAATATCCATTGGTTATTTCGATTCTCTTCTATTTATTTATAGCTCTAGGCTATATGTTCATGAGTGATCTTTTATTCGGTAGCAAATTAGGACAGTTAGGTTCGTTTGCCCAAGTTAAAAATGAATCTCTTGAATCGTTTTTGACTGGTGTTTTGGCTGTTGTGGTTGCTTCCCCATGTACAGCTCCATTCATGGGTTCGGCAATTGGTTTTGCTCTATTACAGCCAAGTGCAAATTCTTTCTTGATATTTTTTAGTTTAGGGACCGGATTTGCTTTACCTTATCTTATTTTAAGTTTTAGACCTTCACTGTTGTCATTCTTACCCAAACCCGGTGAGTGGATGGAAACTTTTAAGCAATTCATGGCCTTTCCCATGTGGGCGTCTGCTCTATGGTTAATTTGGGTTTTAAGTGGTCAAGTAGATAGTGATACTGTGCTGCTTGTTTTAATCGGAGGCTTGATTATAAGTTTATCCTTATGGTTACTAGACAAAAACACAAGTTCAAAGGAATGGATAAAATTAACTGTAAGAGCGTCAGCTGCATTACTGTTTCTAGTATCGCTTTGGATATTACCTACTGAATATAATGTTAGCGAAAAGTCCACCCAAGATAATTTAATATATTCTGAAGAAGCTCTTCAAAAATATGTAAAAGAAAAACAACCGGTTTTTCTAAATTTCACAGCGGATTGGTGCATCACATGTAAGGTCAATGAAAGAGTTGCTCTGAAATCAGACAGAGTAAAATCAATTATGAAGGCCAAAAATATAATATATATGGAAGCGGATTGGACAAGGAAAAATGCAAATATTGCGAATAAATTAGAGGAGTATGGACGAACAGGTGTTCCTCTCTATTTGCTCTACAATTCGGATGGTGTTCCTATAATTTTGCCTGAAATACTTACAGAAGATATTCTTGTAAATTATCTTGAGGATTTAAGTTGATAAGAAAATATTATTTACATTTTTTTCTTCTTATATTGTTTTCGCAAGTTGCTGTTGGTTATGTAGAAAAAGGCAAATTAGCACCAGGATTTGATTTAGTTGATAGTCAAGGAAATGTAGTTTCTTTGGAAGCTTATAGAGGTCAAATGGTTGTTCTTGAATGGACAAATCATGGATGTCCCTTTGTAGTTAGACATTACGAGACTGGGAATATGCAATCAACTCAAAAATTTGCAAAAAATAATAACGTTGTTTGGTTTACTATTATTTCATCTGCACCCGGGACTCAAGGTTTTGTTACATCTAAGCAAGCCAATGAGCTTTCTCTAAAAAGAGAAGCATTTCCATCTCATGTCCTTATAGATAAAGATGGAAAAGTTGGAAAACTCTATGGTGCGAAAACCACACCACACATGTATGTAATTGATAGTAAAGGAGTTCTCCAATATCAGGGAGCCATAGATGATGCTGGTGGAAGAGGCTTCATGAAAAAGGATTTACTTAACGCTAAAAATTACGTTAAGCGGGCTTTGGATGAGCTTATGTCCGGAAAGAATGTTTCTATTTCAGAAACAAGGCCTTACGGATGTTCTGTTAAATACTCTACTTAAAATTTACTCTGGGGCTTTAAAAACTGAACCAAGTTTCTGACCTAGTCCCATGTCACCTGAGAACTTAACTTTTCCCTGCATAAAAGCCCCCATTGCTGCTTGCTGATCGCCCGAGAAAACCTTTTCCATTGTCTCTTGGCTATCAAAGGTTAAAGTAAGACCGGGATCATCATGGGTTGCTTCAACAACAGCTAATGCTCCGTCATTTATATCTACATAAAAATTAGTGAGATCTTCTATGTTGATCTGAATTGTTGCTTCTACGCCTTTTGCACCTTCAGCTACAAAGGCTGTTTCTAAACCAGTTTTGAGTTCTTCGAAAGTTGCCATATCTACTCCATGTAATTTTTCACGCCATATGATCTCAAAATAAAGTCAGTTTAACCACCACATATGTAATTTAATTGTTAAAATTTTTTTTATGGAAAGAAAGGACATTGATCTAGATTCAAAAAAAGAATTTTCTAAGAAGTTGAATGAGCAAGCTGGAAGAACTTCGTCTAGAGGAGTTTCAGATGTCAGATTTATGACTGCTGACCAAAAGAAGAGTTGGAATCAATTAGGATATATATTGATACCGAATTTTGTGGAGGAGAGCTTTTGTGACCAAATGAATAACGAAGTTTCTGAAATAATCCAATCTTTAATCCCTGAAGATAGCGCTTTTAGCCACGCTTATGCTGGAGATGGACACATAGCTATAAGGGAAATGAAACCAGGAGAAAATACTGAGACAATTGAAGATGAAATCTCAAAACTTTTCAGAATCCATTCTAAAGGAAGCTTTAATGCTTTCATTAAAAATGAAATTCTAGGCAATATACTCGAAGACATTCTTGGACCAAATATAGACTGTTTTCTAAGTCAATTTATTTTCAAAAATCCTGGTGCTTGGGGTCAACCCTGGCATCAAGATTCTACGTATTTTCCTTTTGATAGAGAACCTCAAGTTGCAGCTTGGTTAGCTACTAGCGAAGCGACAATTGAAAATGGCTGTCTTGTCGTTTTACCTGGATCTCATCATGAACATTTACATGAACATCTCCCTGATGAAAGAAAGGAATCCAATTACGGATATACCGAAATCAAAGATCATGATTTTAGTAAAGAAATGCCACTTCTTTTAAATAAAGGAGATCTTCTCCTTTTTCATAGTTTCCTTATGCATAAGTCATTTGACAATAAATCTAGTTCAAGAAGAACAGCTATGGTTTATCATTTTGCTGAGACTGGAACCAAATTTGGAGAGGTAGATAGCCCAACAAATGAATGGATATCTATAAGAGGACGAGGCTTAGATGCTTAAGTTTATTAAAATTTCTGGATTTATATTAAGTCCTCTAATTTTAATTTTTCTGTATGTATATATTTCCTCCTCCGGATTATTTGGGAAACTTCCTAAAGATGGAGAGTTAGTCTATTCACCTCGGCCAGTAGATATTAATGAAGAAAATGTAAAACAGATTTTTTTTGGAGATTTGCATGTTCATACCACTTTTTCTCAGGATGCATTTCTTTTCAGCTTGCCAATGCTTCAAGGTGAAGGAGCACATCCTCCGTCAGACGCATGTAACTTTGCTCGTTTTTGTTCGTCGTTAGATTTTTTTTCTATAACCGATCACGCTGAGGGAATGACAAAAAAAATGTGGGAGGATTCGATACAATCCATCAGAAATTGTGACTCTATTTCACATGGTCAAAACAAAGATTTAGTTGTTTTTGCTGGATGGGAATGGACTCAAATGGGTGCTACGCCTGAAACTCACTATGGACATAAGAATGTAATCCTAAGGGATTTAGATAATATACCGGACGTGCCAATAGGTGCAGGATTGACAGGTTTGGATGCACTTATTGAGAGTGGACTTACGCCTTACTTGCCCTTAGTTGCAGACTTTCCTCCTGAAGCGATTGATTTTGATTTTTTAAAATTTAGAAATGAGAGTTATTCAATCCCTTTCTGCGATGAGTCTAATTCTGATTACGACGAATGCAAAGAAAGAGCCCTGACACCAAGAGAACTTTTTAGTAAGATCGATAATCTTGGCTTGGATGCAATTGTTATTCCCCACGGAACAGCTTGGGGAATACATTCTCCACCTAATTCAAAACTTAGCTCTCAACTTTCTGGTGAAAATCATGATCCTGAAAAACAAAGATTGATCGAGGTTTATTCGGGACATGGAAATTCTGAAATATATAAAAATTTTCTTCATACGAAACAGGTTGAACCTGGAAAATATGTTTGCCCTTCACCGAGCGAAGGATTTGAACCCTGTTGCTGGCGAGCGGGAGAAATAGTTAATCTTCAATGCATCAATGAGACTGGTCTCGCATGTGAGGATAAAGCTAAACAAATCAGAAATGAGTTTGCCAATAATGCGTCCAGCTTACTAAGATTTAGTTTGGTAGAGGGTGCAACGCAAGAGGACTGGATGCAATGCGGTCAGTTAAAGGATACTTTTTTGCCAGCTTATACTTATAGACCTTTAATGAGTGCGCAAGCTGCAATAGCATCTAAAGTTGAAGAGAATAATGTGCTTAATTCCTTCAGATTAGGACTTATAGGTTCCTCTGATAACCACAAAGCTCGAGCAGGTTCAGGTTATAAAGAATTTGCAAGAAAATCCATGGGAGACTCTTGGGGAGCAAAAGATAATTTAACGTGGATACTTGAACCAGAAAGAGGAGCTTCGTTCTACTCAACAGGAGGCTTAGTAGCTGTGCATGCCAATAAACTTGATAGAGATGAAATATATGACTCCCTTTATGAAAGAGAAGTTTATGCAACTTCTGGAGAAAGGATTCTTCTTTGGTTCAATCTTACAAGTGAATCAGAAACAGTTCCCATGGGTAGTGAAACTCAAATATCAAGCAATCCTTCTTTTGAGGTAATGGCAATTGGTTCTTATAAACAGTTACCAGGATGTCCAGATTATGTCAGTAGCTCAATGAAAAAAGATGAAATTACGAGACTTTGCTTGAATGAGTGCTACAACCCAAGTGATGAAAGGAATCTAATAGATAGGATAGAAATTATTAAAATCCAACCTACCGAAAATCTGACTAAATTAGAAGATGCAATACAAGATCCCTGGAAAGTATTTAATTGCGAAGACAAAGGAGAAGGTTGCTCTATAACTTTTCAAGACGATGACTTTATGAAAGAAAAAATTAGTTCAGTTTATTATGTCAGAGCAATACAAGAAGAGACTCTTGCAGTCGGAGGTGATCCCTTGCGATGTGAATATAATGAACAAGGTGAATGTATAAAAATCAATCCTTGTTATGCTAGTGGTCCTAAATTTGATCCAGAGGATGATTGCCTGGCACCAATTGGTGAAAGGGCTTGGTCTTCTCCAATCTTCCTAAATTATCAAAATTAATCTGAATAATGATAATATACTTCCCTAAAATTTATTAACAGATGAGTTTTAGAGGAAATCACATACTTTCCATAGATCAGTTCAATCGCAATGACATAGAACAGCTATTTTCTGTTGCAGATAAGTTAGAGCCTTTTGCCTCTAAGGAGAAAATCACCAGAGTGCTTGAAGGTGCGATACTTGGTAATATGTTTTTTGAGCCAAGTACAAGGACAAGGATAAGCTTTGGTGCATCTTTTAACCTCCTTGGTGGAAGCGTAAGGGAAATTACCGAAGTTGGATCTTCTTCTTTAGCGAAGGGAGAATCTTTGGCAGATACAGCTCAGGTTTTAAGTGGCTACAGTGACATTATAGTCATGAGGCATCCTGAAAATGATTCTGTAAAAAAATTTTCTGAAGCAAGCAGAGTTCCAGTGATAAATGGTGGAGATGGATCAAATGAACATCCTTCTCAAGCATTATTGGACCTTTATACAATTCGAAAAGAATTATCTCAGAACGATAAAACCATAGATAATCTAAGAATCGCTCTTGTAGGAGATTTAAAGTATGGAAGAGCAGTACATTCTCTTTGCAAAATTCTCTCTAAATATAAAGATGTGAAGCTAAACCTTATTTCTCCTGATGAATTGAAATTACCAGAAGACCTAATAAGACAGATGAATGATTCAAGGGTAAGCATTAATCAAACTGAAAATCTAGAAAAAGGAATATCTGAGGTAGACATAATCTATGTAACTAGAGTTCAAGAAGAAAGGTTTAAAAATAAAAAAGATGCAAACAAATATAGAGGACTCTTGAGTCTAAATCAGTCTATCTATACAGCTAACTGTGAACCAAATACTGTAATCATGCATCCACTTCCCAGAGATTCAAGAAGTGACGCAAATGAACTCGACAGTGATTTATATGAGAATCCAAATCTTGCCATATTCAGACAAGCGGATAATGGGGTCGTCATTAGAATGGCAATGTTTGCCTTAGTTCTAGGAGTTGAAGAAAAGATTGAAGAAACCTCAAAACCTGTAAACTGGAAGGTCGGATTAAACTCCTAGCTCAAAGAACTTTCAATATCTTCAATAAGGTCGTCAACAGATTCTATACCAACAGACAATCTAACAAGGCCATCGCTTATTCCAATTTTTTGTCTGATTTCAGGTGGTATAGAAGCATGTGTCATTATTGCTGGATGTTCAATTAAACTCTCTACTCCACCCAAACTTTCGGCAAGAGAAAAGAGCTCAGTTCTTTCCAAAAAATTCGTTGCTCCTTCAAGGCCTCTCTTAAGAATGATAGATATCATCCCACCAAAGCCTTTCATCTGCTTTTTAGCAATGTCATGCTGTGGGTGGCTTGAAAGTCCAGGGTATATAACACTCTCAATATCATCATGCTCAGACAAATAATTAGCTATTCTTTCGGCATTTGAGCAATGTCTTTCCATTCTTACAGGAAGTGTTTTTAAACTCCTAAGAAGTAAAAATGAATCGAATGGAGACATGATTGAACCGACAGCATTTTGAAGATAAAGAAGTTCATTTGCCAAATCCTCTTTCTTATCTGAACACACTACTACTCCTCCGATAAGGTCAGAGTGCCCATTCAGATATTTAGTGGCCGAGTGGACAACGATATCAAATCCTAATTCAAGTGGATTTTGAACATAGGGTGAACAAAAGGTATTGTCACAAACAGAAATTAAATTATTTGCTCTTGCAAAATTTGATATTTCCTCTAGATCTGCAATTTTTAATAAAGGGTTTGTTGGAGTCTCAACCCATATCATTTTTGTTTTTTTATTTAGAGATTTTTCAAGAGAGTTCAAATCACTTAAATCACAAAAGGTAAAGTCCAAGCCTGCTGAACGTTTTCTAACATTTTCAAAAAGTCTATAAGTACCGCCATAAAGATCATCCATTGCTATAACATGATCTCCAGACGTAAGCAGCTCTAGCACTGTAGCGGTAGCTGACATGCCTGAAGCAAAAGCATAACCATGTTTACTGCCTTCCAAGTCGGCAATACAAGCTTCTAATGCCCTTCTTGTTGGATTAATGCTTCTAGAGTAATCGTATCCCTTATGAACTCCCGGACTATCCTGTACATAAGTAGAGCTTGTATAAATAGGCATCATAATTGCGCCAGTTGTAGGATCAGGTTCCTGTCCTGCATGAATAGCTCTAGTCTCAAAGCCTTGTCTATTTTTTTTCTTGGGCATCTAGTTAGTTTAATTTATTTCTATAATGATTTATCAAATCAACTTTTGTGATAAATCCGAGAAATGTATCCTTATTATAAATAATTGCTACTTTTCCTTGAGATAAAATTTTAAGAAGTTCTTCCTCTGAGTCGTCAAACTGAAGGGTGTCTAATTTTACAATCATGTGGTGAGATACCTCATTTGAGAATTTTGAAGGATCTTTACTAACCGAGAACAACAAATCTTCCTCATCTAAAACTCCCAGTAATTGATTATCTTTTAAAACAGGAATTTGGGATATGTCAGAAGCTCTCATACGATTATATGCTACAAGAAGTGAATCTGTCGGAGAGACCGTTACCATTTCACCCTTATCTGCTCTCCTGTTAATCATATCTCTCAAATCATTATGACTTTCGAAATCCAAAAGATTATTGTCTTGGAGCCAAGACTTATTGTAGGCTTTTGATAAATATTTATTTCCTGTATCGCATATAAATGTAACCACTTTTTTATGATCTTTTTGTTTTCTACACCATTTTGCTGCTGCAGCAACAAGAGTTCCAGTAGACGACCCTCCCAGAATGCCTTCCTCCTTCAATAGCACTTGTAAGACATCAAATGCCTCCTTATCAGAAACTGTTTCTGCGTCGTCCATCAAAGAAAGGTCAAAATTATTAGGTATAAAATCTTCGCCAACCCCTTCTACTAACCAGCTACCTCCTTCGTAAGAATATTCGCCTTTAAGAATTGCATCTGCAACAACTGAGCCTTCTGGATCAGCAGCTACCATAGTAATATTTGGGTCTTGAGCTTTGAAATATTCAGCTAAGCCAGTTAGAGTCCCTCCGGATCCAACACCTGCAACCACCGCATCTAAGTTTCCTTGCATTTGTTCCCATATTTCAGGTGCAGTAGTAGTGCGATGTGCTAATGGATTTGCTGGATTGGAAAATTGGTTAGCTAAAAAAGCTCCAGGTGTCTCACTTAGTATTTTCCTAGCTAAATCTTGATAATATTCGGGATGGCCCTCTGGTACATCGGAACGTGTTAGAACTATTTCGGCCCCCAATCCTTCCAAATGAAGTATCTTTTCTCTACTCATTTTATCTGGAATAACCAGAATGATCTTATATCCTTTCAGCGCAGCTATTAAGGCCAATCCAATACCTGTATTTCCTGCGGTTGCCTCTATGATTGTGCCTCCAGGCTTCAACTCTCCAGACTTTTCTGCCTCTTCTATAATTGATAGTCCAATCCTGTCTTTTATGGAACCTCCGGGATTATTAGATTCTAATTTTACGTATAAATCACATGGTCCAGTATCAAGGGATTTTATCTTTAGGATAGGTGTATTTCCTATCAAATCTAGCAGAGAATCTGTAATGTCCATATTTTTCTTCATAAGGTACAATTTTTACATTAATTTTAACAAAATGATACGTGACATAATTAGGAGAGGATCATGGATGACAAGAATATAAAGCAAAAGCAGTTCTGGTCAGGCGCGGGTGGTGATGTGTGGGTTGATAAGCAAAGAGAAATGGACATTATGCTTAATCCTCTGGGACAAAAGGCAATTGAGCAGTTGATTTTGGAAGAACATACAAAGATTTTAGACATAGGTTGTGGTTGTGGTGCAACAACAATTGAGATTGCGAAAATGATTCCTAAAGGCCACGTAACTGGTTTAGATATTTCAATACCCATGTTGGACAGAGCGGAGAAGTTCGCGTCAGAAATGTCTCTTTCAAATATAGATTTCCAGGTTAAAGATGTTCAAACAGAAGAAATCAACTCTAATCACTATGACATTGCATTTTCTAGATTTGGAGTTATGTTTTTTGAAGACCCTTACGAGGCTTTTAAAAATATCAATCAAGCTATCAAGGAAAATGGTCAGTTAGTTTTTGTTTGCTGGCAGCATCCTTCATTAAATCCTTGGCAAAGTCTTTCTTTGCAGGTTATAAAAGAATATCTTGATTTGCCATCTCCTCCTCCAAAAAGTCCAGGTCCCTTTGCTTTTGAAGATAAGGACTATATTGAGGATATTCTGAAAGGTACCGATTTCAAAGATGTATCTATAGCAGACAATCAAGAAGAAATAGTCATGTTTTCTGGCAAATCGATTCGTGAGGCTTGCGAAGATTATTTAACTATCAATCCAGTTGTTACGGAAATGCTTAAAAACTCAGGAAATGAGTTGAAGGAAGAAATATTAGAAGCTTTGATAGCTAAATTCTCGAGCTTCCACAATAATGATGGACTTTTATTTCCAAGCGCAACTTGGATTGTTAGTGCTACGAAATAATTGAGCTTTATAAGGTCGCAAAGAATTAGTGACGCACTTTGGATTTACATAATATGGGTAATGCCTAGAGGATTGATTGGCATATAAATTGCATATATCAATGCATGAATCCAAAAAGAAAACTCAAAATCAAAACTATAAGAAAAATTGGGCGTGAAATCAGTTACTTTCTTCCGCTCATGATGGGTATGTATTTCCTGGCTAACTTTGTAAGTTCAACTTAAAAATTAGAGCAAGGTTTATAGGATATTAAAAAGGAAATGGCTTAGAAGTCATTTCCTTTTTAATAGTTAGATGAAAATCTAACCGAACTTGCAAAAAGTCAGTTTATTTCCGTCCAGATCTCTGACATAGCATCCGTAAAAAGTAGGTACTCTTTGTCCAGGCTCTCCATCATCCGTAGCACCTAGCTCAAGCGCTTTTTTATACAAAGCGTCTACGTCCTCGGTTGTCTCTAAAGTTATTCCCACCATGCTACCATTGCCAACTGTGGCCTCTTCACCATCGTAAGGAACAAAGACAGCAAAATTTGTATCGTCGCCAGGTATTGTCCAAAAGAAACTCCTTTCATTAGGGCCAAAACTTGTAACTCCCAAATCAGAAAAAAGCTCATCATAAAATTTCTTAGCTCTTTCCAAATCGTTTGTCCCAACGGTAACGTACTTAGCTATTTTTCCTTTCATACACTCTCCTTTTTTATAGTTTTGTTGAAATCTTCTCTAGTCTTAAACTCTAGAACAGTTGCGTTTATGCAATAGCGAGGCAACCCATTAGGCCCATCAGGAAAAACATGACCTAAGTGTATGTCAGACGAGACAGATCTAATCTCTATTCTTCTCATGCCATAACTATTGTCAGCACGTCTATAAACGGAGCCTTCGACTGGTCTTGTAAATGACAGCCATCCTGTTCCTGAGTTAAATCTGTATCTTGTATCAAAAAGCGGTGCGCCACTTAATTTATCAATAAATACCCCATCAGGTGTATCTTTAAAGATTTCGTACTCTTTGCAAAATCTAGCATCTGTACCATCATTAAAAGCCACGCGATAGGCCTCAGAATTTCCAAGCTTGAAAGCACCTAATGCTTGATAAAATTCCTTAGAAGATAGATACCCTTGATGACCAAAGACCTCTACACCATCCTCAAGAAATAGAATTGTGGGAGTGGCCCACGTTGGTGTTTTTATTTCCAAGCCCTGTAGATTAGATGCTGTTCTATAGCTTAATGTTATGTTTCCCGCATATTGGTTAGAAACATCGGTTCGAAATTTTTCGCAGTAAGGGCAGAATCCATCAGGCTCTATAACCACGATTCTCTTTCCAACTTTGAGAGCGCTATTGTCAATCTGATTTTCAGAGCTTTCTCTAGCGAATCTAACTCCAGTTGAATGATCGGGACAGTAACCATTTGGATTTTTCTTAATATAATCTTGATGATAGTTTTCTGCTTTATAAAACTCTTTAAGAGGTTTAACAGAAGTGGTAATCGGGCCGTACCCTTCTTGGCTCATAAGATCCTGATACTCAGAAATAAGCTCAACGATTAAATTTTTTTGAGAGTTGTTTGTATAGAGAACGATTGAACGATATTGAGTGCCAATGTCATTGCCCTGTCTATTTAATTGAGTTGGATCATGAGATTCAAAATAGTGGATTATCAACTCCTCAAGTGTTATGAGATTTTTGTTATATGTAACCTCAACAACTTCGGCATGATTTCTGGGATTGAATTTGTTAGAAAATTTGGTGATTTCTCTGTAAGTTGGTTTTACGCCCTCTCCGTCAGCATATCCTGAAACAGCATCTATCACTCCGTCTAGCGCTTCATAGCCCTTTTCCGCACCCCAAAAACAACCGGACCCAAGTACAATTTTTTCTATATGGCTTGTCGATGTCCTTTGCTCTGAAAAAAATGAAAAAGATAAAACAAGAAGAATCGGGGCAATTAAAATTTTCATGATCCCTAAAAACCCCAATTATTAGAAGCTAACCAATTGATCGATATTACCAAGGACCATATTGACTGAATTGCCAATACAATCACAGAAACAAGAGTCCCTATGGCCCTAAAAACGCTTTTTGCTTCTGGCCTTGTTATGCCATAAGCATGCGATATTCTTGCAAGTAAAAATAGATCACCCAAAACGAAAGTAGTGATACTAGATACACCGCCAACGGTTTCTAGCAAGAAGGAAAGGATTATGAAAAACACAGCATTCTCAATGAGATTTCCATGTGCACGGGTAATTTGTAACATGCCAAAATCGTCTCCAAGACCTAAATTAGTTTCAGTTTTGAATCTTCTCCTGCCAGTTAGAAAGGCCAGAATCAATGCAAGTATTGTGAGTGACCCGGCGTAAAAAAGAGTGATCATATTATTTCCTTAAAATATCTGATGCGTATTGTATTAAAGTTGATTCAATTGGGGTAGAAATGAAAACCATTAATTATGATAAAAGAATCTGAAAATTGAATTTACCCTCAGGCCTCTATTGCGCTTGCCCCTCTTCCAAAGTGATCTGACAATTTCCCGTAAAAAAGTTCTTTCAAAAGCTGAATATCTTTTTGACCTTTAAAACTCTCTCTGTAAGCAAATGCTAATTCTCTGTGTGGACTTGGCTCATCAAGATGAGCTTTTTGAAGCGCACCATTCTTAGTAACTAGTTGTTCTAATGATAGTTCTGGAACAAGTGTTGATCCCATTTTTCCTGCAACAAGTTCGACCAAGGTACTCAAGCTTGAAGCGCTCATATTTAACGTCGAAGAAATATTAACATTACACAAATCAGCAACTTGATCTTTTAGACAGTGTCCATCCTCAAGCAACATTAAGTCTTCTTTTTTTAAATCATCTGATTTTACAGATTGTTTGGGTTGTAGATTTTCTATGTGAGAGATCCAATAAAAATCTTCTGCCCAAAACACTTGAGTTATGATTCTATCCAAGCTGTAAGGTAGCGCAATTATTCCCATATCAATTTCGCCATTTTCAATTTTTTGAATTAAGGAATGTGATTGAGCTTCAATGATCTTTAAATTTGTATTTGGATATTTATTTTTGAGACTTGGTAAAACAATTGGTAGAAGATATGGACCAATCGTAGGAATAATACCTAGAGAAATATTACTAGAAAGTGAATCAGAACTTGCGTCAGCAAGGTTTTCTAATTCCTTTACTTTTAAGATTATTTCTTTTGCCTCGAATAAAAACTCTCTGCCGAGGGAAGTTACAATTACTTTCTTATTATTTCTCTCAAATATTTCAAAATTTATTTTATGCTCAAGATTTTTTATTGCACTGCTCAGAGAGGATATTGAAACATTGCATTCCTCAGACGCTCTCCTGAAGTTGAGATGTTTAGATACAGAAATAGCATATTTGATTTCTTTGATAGTGACTTTCATTTTATGATCGTTTTTATCGAAACATTTATTAGATATTATACTATTTATCCTCATACTAAAGTGTATTAAAATAAATAAATAATTTGGGGAAATTACTATGACACTTATAAATACAACAATTAAACCTTTCACTGCCGATGCTTTTCAAGACGGTGAATTTATAACAATAGATAGCGAAGATTTAAAAGGAAAATGGTCTGTTTTCTTCTTTTATCCAGCGGACTTTACTTTTGTTTGTCCAACTGAATTAGGAGACGTTGCAGACTATTATGACGAATTTAAATCTATGGGCGTAGAAATCTACGCCGTTTCTACAGACAGTCATTTCTGTCACAAGGCTTGGCATGATTCTTCAGACACTATTAACAAGATTAAATATCCAATGATTAGTGACAATACTTTTCAAATCTCAACCAACTTTGAAGTGCTTAGAGAAAATGAAGGTAGATCTGACAGAGGAACATTCATAGTTGATCCTGATGGAGTCATACAAGCTATGGAAGTTACGGCTGAGGGCATAGGTAGAAATGCAAAAGACCTTCTTAGAAAAGTAAAAGCAGCACAGTATGTTAGAGAACATCCTGATGAAGTCTGTCCTGCCAAATGGGAAGAAGGCGAAGAAACTTTAGCTCCTTCTCTCGATTTAGTAGGTAAAATTTAATTATCTGAATATAAAGCGCCCTCTTGGGCGCTTTAACCATATCAATGTCATCGAACCTTTTATCAAAAGAAATCTTAGAATCCCTCAGAGGCTATACAGAGAATCTGAAACATTCTGTGGATCTGGTGATTCAAAATGGAGAACATCCCAAGCGTCAAGAGCTTTGTGACTTTCTTCAAGGAATTTCTGAAGTCTCAGACAAACTTAACTTCAAAGAGGAAGATTTGGATTCTTCTAGAAGTGCCATCACCTTCGAAATAAGAACTAATGACGAACCAACCGGAATCTCATTTTCTGGTATTCCCTCTGGACATGAATTCAATTCCTTAATTCTTGCAATTTTGCAATC
The DNA here is from genome assembly GCA_902630715.1 of uncultured SAR86 cluster bacterium. Taxonomy (GTDB): domain Bacteria; phylum Pseudomonadota; class Gammaproteobacteria; order Magnimaribacterales; family Magnimaribacteraceae; genus Magnimaribacter. The sequence continues at coordinate 14,269 of CACOVO010000011.1, forward strand.
AGGTGGATCAGAAATAAAACTTGATGAGAATATCAAAAGGTCTATCGAAAGTATCGATGAAGATTTGCAGTTCGAAGTTTTTGTAAGCTTGAGTTGCCATAACTGTCCTGAGATCGTTCAAACCCTTAACCAATTCTCTCTGCTAAACCCAAAGATTAAAACCGAAATGATTGATGGAGGACTATTCCAAGACACGATCGAAGAAAGAGGAATACAGGGAGTACCTAGCGTCTACATGAATGGTGAAGTATTTGCTAATGGAAAAGTTGAAATAAGCGGAATGATAGAGAGGCTTGAGTCTAAAATCAAAAATCAGGAAGAAGTTGCTGAAAATAGACTTCCTACTCAGGACGTGGTGGTTATTGGGGGCGGTCCCGCAGCCATAAGTGCAGCAATATATAGTGCTAGAAAAGGCCTGAAAGTAACTATTGTTGCAGAAAAAATGGGTGGCCAAGTAAAAGATACTATGGGTATTGAGAATTTAATTTCAGTATCGCAAACTACTGGGCCAAAGCTAACGGTCGATATGAAAAGTCATATGGATGACTATGATGTAACAATCAAAGAACATCTAAGGGTAAGTGAGATTGAAAAAGGATCAAAGAAAGTTATTACTCTATCTTCAGGCGAAAAGATTGAGACTAGAGCAATCATAATTGCAACGGGTGCGAACTGGAGGGAGCTAGGTGTTCCTGGCGAGAAAGAGAACATAGGAAATGGTGTGGCCTACTGTCCGCATTGTGATGGACCCTTCTTCAAAGGAAAAGACGTGGCAGTAGTTGGGGGCGGTAACTCAGGTATTGAAGCTGCAATTGATTTATCAAGCTTAGCAAGCAAAGTTACTGTTTTTGAATTCTTACCTGAGCTGAAGGCCGATAAGATTCTCATTGATCAAGCAGCTACGAAAGACAACATAGAAATTCATACGAACGTTGAAGTTCAGGAAATTATAGCGAGTGATGAGCAAGTTACTGCTATCGAATATAAAGATCGAGAATCTGAAGATAAAACCTCTTTAAACTTATCAGGTGTTTTTGTTCAAATTGGTTTAATCCCTAATAGCCAGTTTTTGAAAGGTATCGTCGAACTTAATGATTTTGGTGAAGTGATAGTCAATGATTACGGCGAAACGTCTGAAGAAGGAATCTTTGCTTGTGGGGACGTTACTACCGTCCCCTACAAACAGATAATAATTTCGATGGGTGAAGGTGCTAAAGCTTCACTAGCTGCTTCAGACTATCTTATGAAGTTAACCGCTTGAGGTTCACTCCAATCATTGAACTAAATTTTTACCTTATCGAACTACCCACATAAACAGTTGAATTACCGCAACTAAAAACTCCGTCTCCTGCGTTATCATCACCCTTTCCCTCTATATTATTTTGGTAATTATCTATGTTTGCACCCCATTGCTCTAGAGACGGTGAAGCATATAGCATCACAAAATCATTATTTCTCAACACAGAAGGAACACCTTGTCTTGGGACAACTATCCGAGAAGAAATCTTATTTCCGTTTTTAACAACATTATTCATGCGAGATACCTGTGCTTGATGAACATCGGATAAAGTTTTTCCTTCTTCCATATCGCACAACCAGTAAGCAGCGACAAATTCGTCTTCGTTTAATTCCGCCTCAAGATTTGCACCACCGGCGGGTATTTGTCTTGCTATAAATTGAAACGGGCAAGATGCTGCTGGAAAGGTTGCTGCTAAACCTGAAGCCCTATAAGCAGACTGTCCTCTGAAAAGTTCTTGCCAAGTATCAGTTCTTCCAACCCACATAAAGTCTATCTCATCATTTGGAGATCTATAGAGCGGTGTAAGCAAACTTGCCTCATAATCTCCTAAATCTGTTGAATTCATCCATTTATTCCATTCTGAAATCCAATCATTTAAGTCATTTAATGTCTTTCCTTCATCGAGTTTGCAACCAAAATACTCGGCACTTACTGAAGCCGGTAAATCAGATGAGTTGATGCCCATTGATACGAATAAAGAAACTAATACTAATGCTATATTTTTCATAAACTCTCCTCTAAAGGTACGACTTTATCGCTCTAAGAATATTTGTAAAGTGAATTGGTAGACACGAGTGGACTCGAACCACCGACCCCCACCATGTCAAGGTGGTGCTCTAACCAGACTGAGCTACGTGTCTACTGCAGGTTGAAGGCATTATATAGAGATTTCTTTTATACTTATAATCATATGTGAGGAGATTTTATGTTTAAGCCTATCTTGTTTATTTCTTTATTTTGTTCCATTAATTTCTTGTTAGCTGATAATTGCTCTCATTCAAAGTGGGGAGAGGGTGATGAAATTGGAAGCGCGAACTTGATTACACCTGATTCTGTACTAAAAGCAGCAAAACTAATACAGACAGGTAAAACTTACAGTTTGGGTCTAGTTATTGATGCTGAGACGCCAGCTTATCCTCCAAGATCTCTCTCCTTACAAGTTGTTCAGCCTACTCAGCAGTTTGGAGTATTAGGTCTTCCCAACTCAACATACAATGACGATATATTTCAAGGATGGTTTGGGATAGGTTCGCAGATTGATGGTTTGGGTCACATAGGCACGACTGAAGCAATGTTTTATAACTGTAATGATGGAAAGGAATTTGCTCAAATAACGGGGTTAACTAAATTAGGTATTGAAAAAATACCTCCAATTGTTGCAAGAGGTGTCGTAATTGATGTAGCTGGATATTTGGGTGTAAATTATATTGATGCAGGCGTTACTTTCAGTCTGGACCAACTAAAGAAAGCTATTCGATCACAAGGTCTGAAAATACAAAAAGGAGATGTAGTTTTACTTCATACAGGATGGACTGATGCTAAATTTGAGTCGGACCCAAAAACTTGGGGTGCAGGTGCACCAGGAATTACACCCGAAATTGCTGAGTTTCTAGCTAGTAAAGATGTAGTCGCTGTTGGTGCCGATACTTGGTCTTTAGATGTAGTTCCCCCAATGATTGAGGATGAGCCTTATCCAGGGCACGGTATTTTACTTCAACAAAATGGTATTTATATTCTTGAAGCCATGAATACGGGACCATTAGTAAAAGATAAGGTAAATGAATTCTTGTTTGTTCTAGGTCAAGCAAAGGTTCGTGGTGCTGTACAAATGATCATTAATCCAGTGGCTATTAGATAAAGAGATTATTTACAAAATCTATTTTAGTCGAACAAACAAATGTGATAATCCCTTTATGTATAGAACCTTCTAAAAATAAATCTAGCTATGATTACAATCATAAGCGGGATATTCCAATATAAAAGTGGAATAAAGAAGTATGAAATTGGCAAGTCATCGAGTATTTCGATTTCAATTCCAATAAACTCGAGCGGAAATCCTTTAATTAATAAAAGATTTGCAAGAATAAGGAAAAAGCCTATCAAAGATAGGCTTATCGCAATAAAAAAAAAGAGTTTAAAAGTTAAGAATTTTAAAATTTTCTCAAAGTTCATTTGCTAGAGGCTTAAGCAATTCTTATCCTTTTTGCACTTCTTTTTATATTTCTTTTCTATATTTTTTCCTTTCTTTTTATCCAACTTCGAAGCTATTGCACCTTTTTGGATATCTCCTTCCATAATAGTACCAATAGAAAATTTTGACTTCACGTCAGTAATTTTTATAGCACCAATGTAGGTTTCATCCTGTCCAAGCATCTCTCCAGTATCAGGATCCATAAATCCTTCACCTAATTCGATAATTTGTAGGTACATTCCTTTTTCGACTGATGGTGGACCATAATTAACATAAGCTTGGCCTTTCGAAACATTTATAACTTTGATAGGAAATATTTCCATGGCAATTAGAGAAGCAACCGCATTTGCCGTAAGTCGTTGAACTTCTCCTAAAGGATCAGCTTCCTCACCACCTAAAGCAAAACCTTGCATTGCTATTGCTGAACCCGAGCTTGCTTGCTTTTGTACAGTCTTCGATATTCTTATGGACCCAGTACTTGTATCAACAATTCTTATATCAACAGACATTTCTGCTTTTTGGCCACCGCCTGCGAAACCTCCAATAGCTAATGCATCAGATTTTGTACCTAGTTTTGTAATAGATCCATAAACTAGGTAGTCTATCCCACTTAATCCTCCAATCTGTCCATTGCCTTGGGTCAAACCTCCGGCACTCAGAGCTTGCTCACTAAGAAGGTCATCCATGCGAGATCTTTCCATCAAATCAAATTTATTTGTTTGAGATATAGCCGTCTCCAGCATAGTTTGAAACGACTGCGGATTACCACCTACGTTAGATGTTATTTCTCCAATTCCTACTATTGGTTTATTAGCAAATATATTGCCAGACAATAATACGAGTAAAGATACTACTAAGAAATGTTTAGTTTTGTTGTAAATCATATTTTTCTCCCAATTTTTTGCCTTTGTTGTTGTACATTATTTGATCCGATTCCAGTTTTATCCTTTAGGATTCTCGCAATTTGTCCTTTACCTGGTGTTTCTCCACTAACAACTTTAGCTTTAGAAAATTTATCAAGAGCTTCGGTTACTTGAACTATTCCGATAGTTTTCTCGGTTGAACCAAGATCAAGACCAGTTGTTTCGTCAATCAGCGATTCTCCAAGAACCACTACCTTTAATTTATCTCCTACTGACAGGAGTGCGGAGCCGTAATTGAGATAAGCACAGCAGCTTTGATTTGTATCTTCTCTAAAAGTTATTACCTCAATAGGAAATATACTTTCAGATATTGCTGCGGCTACTTGTTTTGCTGCCCTTCTTTGCACATCAGCTAATGGGTCCGCAAGAGTATCGCCAGTTTGAATACCATTTGTTGCCATGCCAGAACCAGTTTCTAAGCTCACATCGATCGTTTCAGCTCTTCTTATCTCGCCAGTAGTTGCATCAACTACTTTTAAATCAATGCCAAATTCAGCTATCACCTTTACAGTGGCAAAACTCTTAGTAGATATCTCTTTTTTCTTAGTCCCGAATTTAGTTATAGAACCATAAACAAGATAATCTATAGCGCCTATATTCATTGCCGTCCCGGCATCGGAGAATTCGCCTTGCAGTCCTTGTTCTCCCAAAACTTCATCAAGTCTATTTCGTTCCATTATCTTGAATCTTCCAACTTTTACCATTTGGGTTTCAAGCATGGTTTGAAAATTACCTGCTTTTGAGTTCTTGTATTCTCTGTAATTTCTTACATCCACACCAGAAGTGATTTCTGTAATTCCTATTACAGGTAAATCTGCACTAGATATTTTGCCAATTGGAATAAGCAAAAAAACAATTAAATAGAACAAGCTAAGATTTAGGCGCATCAGCATCTCCTGAATAATATCTATTTATTACTGTACAGAAATTATAGATTATTCCAACTTTTGTTTCTTTTTTTTATCGAATAATGGGTATAAATGATCATACTCACTACCCACCTATTTTTGAGCTCAAAAATTATGGTCCGTAATAGGCTATATGATAGTAGAGTAATCAAAATAAATTATGGATAGAATTGAATATCTAGATGTTCTAAGAGGATTTGCCTTACTTGGAATCCTGCTTCTGAATATTTTAGGTTTTGGTCTCGCTTCAGCAGCATTTCTGGACCCGGGCATTTTTATTTCTCCCATTGGTAGTATTGATTACGTAGTTTGGTCTTTAGTTGAAATTTCAAGCGAAGGTGCAATGCGGACATTGTTTTCAATTCTTTTTGGAGCCGGTGTCGTTCTGTTTTTAACAGGTTCCTCAGCGAAAAGTGCATGGTTCCACTATAGAAGAAACTTTTGGTTGCTAATATTTGGTCTGATTAATATATACGTATTTCTTTGGCCAGGAGATATTCTTGTTACGTATGCCTTATCAGGCTTCGTTCTTTGGTTCATAAGAAATTGGAAAGCAAGAAATTTAATGATATTGGCAACTTTTCTTGTATCAATTGGAAGTCTCCAAAATTTTGCTTTAAAGGGCTCACTTGAGATTGCTAGAGATGCTGATTTAGAAGAAAAAGCATCTTTTGCTAATGGCGAAGAAGTGAGAGAGGAAATTGTAGAGTGGGCTCAAGCTTGGAGGGAATATGAAAGAGACAATAAAGTTGAAATTGATGCCATTCAAATAGAAATTGAAAAGAGGACAACTAGCTATGCCTCGGCTTACGAATTCAATCTAAAAGCCGCTAGCGATACCATTTATTATCTTATACCGTTTTTTTTATTTCTAGATGCCTTAATGATGATGGTGGTTGGAATGGCACTCTTCAAACTAAACATCCTCGATGGAAAAAAAGATATCCGGTTTTATACAAGAATGATGTCAATATGCTTCCTTGCTGGGCTTTCAATCAATACCTACGAAGTTTGGACAATAACAAATTCAAATATGAATATTCTTGAGACAAATCCATACCTGAGATCTACTTACCACTTTGGGAGATTATTCATGGCTCTAGGCTATATAGGCTTGATTATAGTGCTGATGAAAATTGATAAGTTGAGTTCATTAAGGTTTAGGTTGGCTTGTGTAGGAAAAATGGCTTTGACTAATTATTTAATGCACTCAGTTATAGCTCTTTTCATTTTTTCAGGAGCCGGATTTGGCTTACTGGGCAAATTAACTTGGAGTCAACTTTATCTTATCGTGCCTCTGATTTGGGCACTTCAGTTGTACATAAGCCCACTCTGGTTGAAATATTTCAACTTTGGTCCTGTTGAATGGTTATGGCGTTTATTGACTTACTTAAAGATACCTAAAATGATCAAGTAGTAGTAGAGTAGAAATATGACTAAACTGCCTGATCCAAGAGACCTTGTTCTTACTAAAGAGGTAAGTATTTCAAATGGTATCAAAGGGCTCAACACAGAAAGAAGAATGAAATTAAGAAGAAATACTTTAAGATATGCGACTTAGATTTTTAAAATGTATTACCCTGCATTCATAGTATTTGTTTTAACACTCGTCCCATTGTTCTTCACAAAATTCCTATTTATTGCTGATTGGGAGAGACCAAAAGACTTAAATGGTATAGATGCTCGAATGATTCTCTTTTGGGGTTATATCTTTGGTATGGTGCTACCCATTGGTCTTGTTGCCTTCAGAGATTATATTATTTAAATAAAGGAATAATTATGATTAAGAAATTGCTTCTTTCACTTGGCCTTTTGCTTTCAATATATGCCTGGTCTGATGTTAGAACCGATGACGAAACCATTCAATTGGAATGTGAAGGAGATACTTATTGGTTTCAGATTGATTTAGAAAGAAACGAACACTTAGCCTGGAAATACAATGAACCCAAGACACCTCTCATACTGCGAAAGGTTAGACTAAAACCTGCTATGATTTTATTTGAAGTTGATGGCAGTCTTATGAGCATCGATAGAAATACTGGAAAAGTCTCGATTACAAAAAATGTCAATAAGAACGAATATCAATGTAAAAAAATAACCATTCTTGAATCTTTAGAAGCTAGAGAACAGAGACTTCAAGATATAAAAAGTTCAAGATTATTTTGATTAAAAATAAGGTCCCCTCCCTGCTTGTATTGCTGATTCTTTATGGTTGTGCTTTTACTGGAACTGAGATTGGGAAAAACCAAAGAGCTTATTCAAATTTTTTTCTTTGCTTTCCTGATATGGACTCAGGATTTTCAAGCCTGAGTTTGGAAAATCAATTGATTGTATGGAAAAAGATTGCCCAGGAAAAAAGAATTAGAAATTTTGATTGCAAAGAATTTTCGAATTTTGTGAGCAGCAAACAAAATGTAGATAATATTAATAAAGAAATTTTTAGAGACAAATCTCAGCCTTGTAGAAGACCTAACCTAAGTAACTGTGAACCTCGTTAATTGAAAACGTTAAGAAAAAAGATTGATAAACAATGTTGATTTTAATATTCATTATTTTGACAGCCTGGGAGATATACTGGACATATAATGCGTGTTGGGTGGCATCTAAGCTAAACGAGAAGAGAACATTCCTTTTTTTTCTTATTTTTAGTTTATTTGGCATTCCTGAAATTATTTATTTATCTAAAAAGAAAAAGGAATTGAGTGAGATAATATAGTGAACAACTGGGTAAATTGGACAATTTTTGGTTGTCTTTTTTTAGTTTTAATAATCCAGATCTTTTTTTAAAAATGATTGAATTACTTCTATTGGGCATTTTGATTTTCATTGGAATTCTTTGGTTTAGGAATTTAAATGATAATTCTGTCAAAGAGGAAAATCCTGAGGTAGATAGGCTCAGAAAAGAGCAGTCAAATAAATGGAGTGTTTACCTATCAATATTGATTGTGAGTGGTTTCTTTGTATGGTTATTAATAACGAATGGTAATTTAAATTAATAAAATGACTAGAAGTAAACTAAAACCTGGAGACACAAAAAAAGATAGGAAAGGAAGAACAATATACTTCAAAGGCTACTCTGATGAACTTACTAAAAAAGGTGATGCAATAGAGCTTTGGGAGCCTGTAAATCATACAAGACAAAGTGATTAAAAGATTACTAAGATTATTTTGGCGGGGAGGTGTAGAGGAAATCAAGCCTCCGTTGAGACAGCTGCATATTGAGGATGAATTTAGCAAGAAAGATTTAATAGGAGACGAAGATCAATATAAAGACATGTCATCGATGGTTGATGAATTTGCTAAAGATCAGAAACAAGAAGATATAGACTCAGTTTTTGAAAATTTAAAAAATGCAGGCAACGATAGGAAAGACTAACACTATGCTGAAATTGTTAAAAAGAAATGGGTTTAGAGGAAGTAAAATCTATGAAGATTAAGTTTCTGTCTAAACCCAAATCAAAATTTAGTAATTTGGGTTTTACTTTAAACCTTGTTTACTTGACCATCATAGGGTTATCCAGCACAACCTGATTCATTGAATTTGCAGATATTTTTCCTTGAGCCATTACTTCTTGATAGAAAGCATTTTGATCTTCTCTTACGTCTTCCATAAACTTACCCCAAGCAGATAGGGATGCAAAACTTACATTGTATTGCATACACCCAGAATACCTTCCACCTATGATATTCCATGATCGGACTAAGCCGCCATGTTTCTCGTGAATTTCTCTAGATTTTGCAACGTTTCCATAAAAAGTCTCAAGGTCAAGAACTTCCCAAACATTTCCAACAATCACTCCCTCAGAAAGAGAAATTGCGTCATCATTACCGGGTTGCAAGTCCATCATGAAAGAATCTATACCATGAGATATTCTCTCATTAGCTGCCTTAGCAAACCAGGATTGAAAATCAGATGATGATCTTACTTCTTCCATCTTTTCCCCAAACTCTTTTGCATCTTTAGACATAGTAACTGCATAAACATATGGTTCAGGATCACCTGATACAGAGGACTTAATACTATTAGGTATTTCCTTAGAGTTCATTATCTCGGACCATTCCAGCATCCATTTTGTATATTCAGATATTTTACCGTCTGCGACCTTACTTACATTTACTCCACAAAACATATAACCTCCATTCTTAAGTTTTATTAAAAAAATTTACTATACTGATATTTAGATAATTTCAAAGAGTTTTGATGTTATGGCATTTGTGGTCTTGTAAAGCTCTTGAGGTTGATGCATCCGATTACATAGAAAAGCATAACCAAGTTTATTCTCAACATCTCCATAAGCGACACAACCGCCTACACCGCAATGGCCGAAAATAGATTTTGGATGACTAGGCTGACCAATAGTGGTGATGCCGAGACCTAAATCGAATCCCACTCCAAAATTTATAGGCGCCCCAAACAATACTGTATCCGGTCCTGATGATAATGGATTTAAGCAATATTTCAGAGTATCTTCAGAAAAAATTCTCTTTCCATCTCTTTCGCATCCTGTGCTCAATATGCCAAATAATTTTGCTAGAGCCTCTGCAGTTCCGTGTCCATTTGCTGACGGGATTTCTGCCTGTCTCCATTCTTTGGAATTAGCAGTATTCTGGTCTTCAAAAAATTCAAATGCAACTTGATAATCTCCTCCTTTTAGGAGTTGTTTAATTGCTTTTAATTGTTCAGGCAAAATTAAATCAGGCATGTAGGGAAGTAATTTCATAATCATTGACTCTTTTCTTGGATCAGGAAGTATGTCTGCACATCTAGCTAGATCTTCATCTTTCAGGCCAATTTTAAAATCGATGTTAAAGGGCTCAGCTATTTCCTCTTCAAAATATCTTCCAACTGATCTTCCATCTATTCTTCTAATAATCTCTCCAACTAACCAACCATAAGTTAGAGCGTGGTACCCCTGTGATGATCCCGGTTCTCTGAATGGAGCTTGTTTCGCTAGAGTATCCGTCCAACTATCCCAGTCTGATAAATCAAAACTGGGTATACCATCTTGGAATCCAAACATTCCAGCACGATGACACAAAAAATCGCTCACTTTTGTGTTCTCTTTTCCTTCACATGCGTATTCTGGCCAGTATTCAGAAACATTTTTTGAAAGATCTAATTTTCCTTGATCTATCAGTCTAGCGATACATATGGCTGTTACAGCTTTGGTAGTAGAAAAGACATTTAGAATAGTTTTATCTTTCCAAGGATCAGTGCCTTCCCTATCTTTAAATCCACCAATAAGATTAACCACCATTTTTCCCTGGTGCTCAATTGCTATGTTTGCTCCTGTATCAAAGCCTGTTTCTAGAGCCTCTTCAAAGATATCTCTTATCTCAGAAAATTCTGGATCACATGTACCAGATATATTTAAATCAGCCATAAATGCTCCTAAATTTTTATATTAGAATTTTAGGTTTTGTTCCTCCAATAAGTGTACTTCTCCTCTCGAGTTAGCCAAGCGAATTGGTTTGATTTTATTGTAATCATCACTGTCATACCAATCGTAAAATGCTGTTTCATCATCGAACTTTATAACAACCATTCTCTGATTTCTAGAATCTCCTTCTATGGCTTTCGGGGCATCATCTACAGCCAGAACTTCGATACCCATCTCTTCAAACATAGGAAGAACACTATTTTGATATTCCAAATAGCCTTGTTCATCATCAATATCAATTATTGCCACCATAATTTTACTCATACTCATCTCCTTTAATTAAGAGTAAGACACATTAAGAATGCTATTATTAGCTTAAATTCTATAAGGAGTAAATTATATGAAATACTTAGTTAGTACGTTAATGATATTTTGTTCTTTCAGCATATTTTCAGGTCATCATAAAGCAGGTGAGATGTTAATGCCTGTTGCAAAACCTGGTCAGGTTATAGTTATCTACAGAGGCGAGTGTCCATCGGGTAAGGTGGATGAGTCAATTAAGATGGTTAAGGAAATCATAGCCTATGAGAGAAAAAATAGTCCTGTCTCTTATTCGTCGTCTCCTGGTGTTTGGTCGGACGGCAATATAGGAGCTGTTGACCTTCACGACTCCCTTGAAGCCATGGAAAAAGCATTTGCATGGCAAGCAGATGATAAGAAATGGTCAGGTCTCTATGACGAAGTTGCAAAAACTTGCGGAATTACTGTAGAAGATTTTGATGTTTATAATTTAGTTGCAAGATAAGCATTAATACAGCGATTTTCTGCTCAAATCTTTTGAAGTGTTGGGCAGAAATCTTGCGATACGATTCCGTCTAGTTTACTTATTTTTTCTTCCTATTTTGAATGTGAATTGCCTCTCCGTTCATAGCTAGTGTTGCTTCTAATAAGGTCTCTGAAACAGTAGGATGACTGAATATTGTTTTACTCAAACCTTTAGAGGTAACACCATTATCCATTGCTATAAGACCCTGCTGAAGTATTTCCGATGCAGAGGGACCGAACACTTGGATTCCGAGTATTTTATCGTTATCGTTATCCGAGACCACCTGGACGGATCCTGCCGTTTCGCCAGAAGCTAAAGCTCTACCGCTTGCCAGAAACGGGAAAGAGCCCACTTTATAATCTTTACCTTTCTCCTTTAATTGCTGCTCATTTAGTCCCACCCAAGCTATTTCAGGGTGAGTGTAAATTACGTTTGGAATATGGTCATAGTTCAAGCTAGTATCCTTGCCAAATATTCTCTCTACTACCATTAGACCCTCTTCTGAAGCTTTATGCGCTAGCATTGGTCCTCTAACAACATCTCCTATAGCCCATATATTTTTTTCAGATGTCTGACAAAAATTATCTACAGTAATCAAACCATGATTATCAATCTCTAATAGCCCGTCTTCAAATAAATCTTTTGTATGAGCTTTTCTTCCAACAGCTACAATGATTTTTTCTACCTTAAGCTTAAATTCCTCTTCTTTGATTGAATAAGTCACTTCAATTTCACTGGAATCTTGTTGTACTTCAAGTACTTTCGAATCGAGAAGTATTTTAAGGCCTTGATTCTCAAATTCCCTAAAAATTTGCCTTGAAATTCTCTTATCTAACATAGGCAAGAATTCATTTTGTGCTTCCAATAAGGTTACGCTTGATCCTAATCTAGACCATACACTACTAAGTTCTAAACCTATAACTCCAGCACCGATTACAACTATTTTTTTTGGAACCCGATCAAATTTTAATGCCTTCTCGCTATCGACAATATTTTCATCAAATTTAATATTTTCTAATTCAATTGGGTTCGACCCTGTAGCTATAATTATATTTTGAGTTTCTAAGATTTCAGTTTTTGAGTCTTGAATTATCTCAACTTCGTTTCTATTTTTTATCTTTGCAATTCCACTTATAAAATCTACTTTATTTGATTTAAATAAAGCATCTACGCCATTTGTTAGCTGTTTAATGACATCCTGTTTTCTAGACATCATTTTATCCAAGTCAAGCTGCACTCCATCGACATGAAGACCGTGGTCCTCAAACTGATTTAAAAGATGGTAGTGTTTAAGCGATGAATCCAATAAGGATTTAGAGGGAATACAGCCAACATTTAAGCAAGTGCCTCCAACTTCGGATTTATCAATGCATCCAACACGCAATCCAAGTTGCGCTGCCCTAATGGCAGCTACATATCCACCAGGGCCACTGCCTATGATCAAGATATCGTACATATTGAGTTTTGTTTATGATATCACTTCAATAATACTTTATTCTTAAAGAATTTAGATTAAGGTAAGTTTTTTAGGAGAAAAATATGAAAAAATTATTAATAGTAATTGCTTTCCTTCCATTATCTTTGTTTTCTGCTCCAGTTGAATTTTGGGGATGCAAATTTGCTGAAGGTTACAGCATGGACGACTTAAATAAATGGGTTGTAAAGTGGAATAACGTGATTGATGGTTTAGATGATCAATCTTACTCTGCGTATATTATGACTCCCGGGTTTTCTAGCAATCTTGGTAATGTGGACTTCGTATGGGCAGGTACTTGGGACAGTTATGCCTCTATGGGAAATGGGTTTGAAGAATATTTTGGATCAGGTGGAAAAGGCTTGGAAATTCACAGTGAGTTCGAAGAAATAACTAATTGCTCTTCTCATACTCTTGTTGACTCAAGACAAGTTAGAGAAGCATCTAATTAAAATTGAAAGAGAAAAAGGGCGCCTTCAGGCGCCTTTTTTTATTTAAGCATGGATGTATAAGCTCTATCTGCGAAAAGTAGTGATGCCTTGTATCCGGTTCCTTCGTCAAAAGGACTAGATGGAAAAATATCGGCAACTGGGTCAAGTTCCATTACTTCCTCTAAACTCAAACCTTTTTCCTTTAGAACAAGAAGTCTCTCGTAAGATGTTTCCAACTTACTGACATATTCTTCGAGATCATTTATGTCTGAAACCTCTCCATGTCCTGGGACTATAAGTGTGTCTTCATTGATAATCTTCATGACTTCTCTAACAGAAAATATCATTCCTTCAAGAGATCCTCCGTTTCCCGCATCAATAAAGGGTAGACCGGTCAAATTAGCTACATCTCCAAGATGTATTACATTTGACTCTTCAAAATAGATAAAACTATCCCCAGACGTATGTGCAGGACCATAGTTCATAATTTTGATCGTATGACCATTGAGATGCATAGACATTTCGTCTTTGAAAGTTACTCTAGGAGTAGCCAATAACTCATAAGGTTGTTGAGGCCATACAATCCCAACCATATTGATATCAGTTCCATTTCTAAAATAATCTATTGAATTTTCATGAGCGATAATATCTGCCCCCAAAGGACCAAAAGCTCTATTACCTTCGGCATGATCAAAATGAAAATGAGTATTGATGACATAATCAACTGAATCTCCGCCCATCTTATTTATTTCGCCTAGTATGGTATCGAATACCTCCGGGAATTGGCTATCAACAATAAGTACACCGTCTTCACCTACAGAGACAAGAATATTTCCGCCGTAGCCAAAGATTACTCCAAGACCATCCTTTAAAGGTTGTGAACTCACCAATGAAGGATCGAAACCAAGCCATTGAAACCTTTCTAAAACATAATTCTGATCTTCGCTATAAGCATTCATCTCAGGCAAGAAAGACTCTTTGCTTTCTTGAGAGCAAGATAGGATTATGAAAGATAGAATTAAAAATGATATGTTATTTCTCATATTCGGTCCTCTTGATATTAGTCTCTAGTGACCACTACTTCATCTGTTTGATCAGCATATTTTGAAAGTTCCTCACGTGCTATAACTCTTCTATGGACCTCATCCGGACCATCAGCCAATCTGAGGGTTCTCATATGAGCATACATGCTCGCTAAAGGAAAGTCTTGGCTCACTCCGCCTCCACCGTGCATTTGTATAGCTCGGTCAATTAATCTGCAAGCCACTATAGGAACGTGTACTTTGATCTGAGCAATTTCACTTCTAGCAACTTTATTACCAACAGTATCCATCATGTGAGCTGCATTGAGTGTAAGTAATCTCGCTGTTTCTATATCTATTCTACTCTCTGCTATATAGTCATAATTTGCTCCGAGAGTAGAGAGTTTTTTACCAAAGGCGACTCTATCTTCTGATCTTTTTATCATTAACTCTAGTGCCCTTTCCATCACACCTATTGTCCTCATGCAATGATGTATTCTGCCGGGGCCTAATCTTCCTTGAGATATTTCAAAGCCTCTTCCTTCTCCTAGTAGAAGGTTTTCTTTGGGCACTCTCACATCTTTAAAGGAAACTCTTCCATGACCATGAGGAGCATCGTCGTAGCCAAATACATGCATCATCTTCTCTATCTTGATTCCAGGAGTGTCCATAGGAACTATTATTTGCGATTGTCTTTGATGTTTTGGGTTATCAGGATTAGTCATGCACATGAAAATGAGCACCTTACATCTTGGATCTCCTGCTCCAGAAGTCCACCATTTTTCACCATTGATAACATATTCGTCACCATCTAGGACAGCTGACGAGCATATGTTAGTAGCATCTGAAGAGGCCACAGCAGGCTCGGTCATAGCAAATGCTGATCGGATTTCTCCATTCAGCAAAGGCTTCAACCATCTCTCTTGTTGCTCTTCATTCGCATATCTAGCCAGAACTTCCATGTTTCCAGTATCGGGAGCAGAACAATTAAAAATTTCAGATGCAATTCCTGATCTCCCCATTATCTCGGCAAGAGGTGCATAATCAAGATTACTCATACTCTCACCCATTGGGTTTTCAGGTAGGAATAGGTTCCATAATCCTTCAGACTTAGCTATTTCTTTCTTATCTTCTATAATTTGCGGTATCTGCCATCTATCCCCTTCTTGGGTAAATTCCTCCATTTGCTGAGCATAAATTGCTTCAGCAGGATAAACATGATCATCTAAAAATTTGGAAATTCTAAGTTGTAAATCCTTAGATCTATCTGAAAATTGGAAAGCCATTTTTTCTCCTTATAATTTATATAAATAACTAAATGTTGTATTATAAGTTCCATCTATAACAAGATTTAGTTATAAATGAATAATAGAGCCATCTGTTGAGATAGTCCATAAATCATTAAACATTTCCAAAATACCCTATGAATCTTAAAGAAACTGACTTGAATTTATTTGTTGCTTTTGACGTAATTTATAATGAGAGAAATCTTACAAAGGCTGGTCAGGTACTTGGTATAACTCAACCTGCGGTAAGCAATGCGCTTTCTAGATTGAGAGAACTTTTTGACGACGAACTTTTCATAAGGTCATCTAAAGGGATGGTTCCTACTCCGGTAGCACATCAAATAATTACAGATGTCAGAAACGCTCTCTTTTTAATACAAAATACAATAGCAGAAACAGAAAAATTTGATCCTTCTACAGCTGAGCTTACCTTCAAGATTTCAATAGGAGACAGTTCAGAGTACAGATTACTTCCTTTGCTGATAAAAGAGTTAGCTGAAATTGCACCAAATATTAAGGTCGAAACATTTTTTGTTTCAAGAAAAGATGCAGCACGAGAGTTAGCTGCTGGTAACGTAGATTTTAGTATCGATCCTCCTTTGCAAAGTGATCCTCATCTCAGACAAGAAAAAATATATGAAGAGGAGTATGTAATGATAGTCAGGAAAGATCATCCCATTTTAAAGAAGGATACCATTACGATGGATGACTATTTGGATCTATCTCATATTCATATTTCAAATAGAAAAACCGGCTTTGGTCAAGTAGATATGACGCTTTATAAATTAGGACTTTCTAGAGATATTGTTTTAAGAGCTCAACACTTTCTAGTCGCACCATATGTAGTTGAACAGTCGGATTTGGCAATTACTACTACAAAAGGATTTGCAATGGACAGGAATTTGCCTTGGAGAAAGCTACCTTTTGATATAGATCCATTGGTTCTGCATCTTTACTGGCATGAATCAAAAGAATCAGATCCGTCATCAAGATGGATGAGAGATCTGATGCTTAAAACCTACGGTAAACTGCAAAAAAGCTAGAATAAAAAATGGTGCGGATGAGAGGACTCGAACCTCCACACCTTGCGGCACCAGAACCTAAATCTGGCGTGTCTACCAATTCCACCACATCCGCGCGAGGACTCATTATATGTGTACATTGCCTGTGTGCAACCTATTGGTTTTGGGGATCTAAGATAATTAGCTCAAGCTCATTTATTTTTTCTTTCAAAGTAATCAAAGTCTGATTAACTTGAACTCGGTAAGCATTTATAGAGTCAATACTTTCTTGTATGTCATCGAATTTATCATTATTAGAACTTAAGTCGGAATCTAGATTTAAACCTTGAATTTTTTTATCCATTTTTTCTGCAATATTCGAAGTCTTTGCTAACTCTAGATTAAGTGCTCTTAACTGAGCAGATAAAGTTTCATTTTGCTTTACTACTTCGCTAAATTCTTCTTTTAATTCTTCTATAGAATTCAGATTGGCAGAGATGTTTTTTCTGTTTCGTTTATTACTTAAATCCCAGAGTTTTCTTATTTCTTTATTAACAAACTTTAGATCCGCATCAATGCTTGAGATTAATTCTTCAATCTGTGCTTCTCGGTTTTCAAGTGTTTCTTCAACATAACTGATACGTTCTACAAAATTTTGACCTGCCTCTTGTTGATTTCCTGAAGTATTAAAAAACCAAAAAAATAGAATGAGAAGTCCAATGAAATTCACCATGGTAAAAATGGAAGAAAAAAGAAATCCTTCGCCACCAGTTCTCCTTAAAGTTCTGTTAGACGACGTATCTGGTCTTTCAGGCTTGATGTCTTTTTTATCGCCTTCTAGTTTTTCATTCATTGTTTAATTTTGCACTTTCTTTCTATTCGATGGTATATACAATAGATTCTAAAATTAAGTTTAACAATTAATCTAAATTTAAGGATTAGATTTTAATAGAGGAATGTTATGAATTTTGAATTTTCTGCTGATCAAATGCAATTAAAAGATATTGCGAGGAAATTTCTCGAGAAAGAGGAGGCTGTCAAAAGAGCAAGAAATGTTCTTGAAGGAGAGGCATCCTATGATGAAGATCTATGGGCTCAAATTATTGAAATGGGTTTCACCGCAACAGCGATACCCGAAGAATATGGTGGTTTAGGATTAGGTTATCTAGAGTTATGTGTAATTGCGGAAGAGCTCGGAAGAAGTCTTGCGCCTACTCCATTTTCCTCAAGTGTTTATCTCGCTACTGAGGCTATATTAAATTATGGAGATGATTCTCTCAAACAGGCCTATCTGCCCGGCTTTGCTTCAGGAGAAAAAATTGGAGCTTTTGCGCATAGCGAATCAAATACTTCTCCTACAGAAGCAAATATAAATTGTGCATATTCTGACGGAAGTCTAACAGGCACCAAAATTGCTGTGGTCGATGGTGATATTGCAAATACATTCATTGTTACTGCTAACAATGGATCTGGTGTAGGTCTTTACTTGGTCGACTCTTCTAGCGAAGGTGTTGAAATAACCGAGCAGTCCACCTTAGACCCTTCAAGATCTCATGCATCTATAGTTTTCAATAACAGCAAAGCAATTGAACTTAACTCCGACTGGTCAAATGTTCAAAATTTATTAGATAGAGCAGCAGTTCTATTTTCTTTTGAGCAATTAGGTGGTGCAGAAGCTTGCATGGATATGGCGAAAGAATACGCTATGGGAAGATATGCATTTGGAAGATCTATTGCTTCATTTCAAGCCATCAAACATAAGCTTGCTGATATGTATATTGCAGTGGAATTGGCTAGATCAAATTGTTATTATGGTGCCTGGGCGTTAAGTACGGATGCTCCTGAACTACCTACAGCTGCTGCGACATGTAGAGTTAGTGCAAGCCAAGCTTATCATGAGTGCTCCAAAGAGAATATTCAGACTCATGGTGGTATGGGCTTTACATGGGAATTTGATTGTCATCTTTATTACAGAAGATGTCGTCAGCTTGCTGCTAACATCGGCAGCCAAGCTATCTGGAAAGATAAACTAATAGGTTCTTTAGAAAGAGCCAATCAAATATAGGAGAAAAATATGGATTTTAACGACACTCCCGAAGAAGCTAAGTTTAGAAAAGAAGCCTTTGAATGGCTTAAGGCTAATGCTGAGCTTAAAGAAGGTCCAAAGGATAGCTGGAGAGCTTCTTCTGAAGAAGAAGGTCTTAAAGAAGTTAAGATTTGGCAGAAAAAACTGCATGAAGGTGGATGGGCTTGCCTCCATTGGCCAAAAACTTATGGCGGAAGAGAATCAACTCCAATTGAAAGGGTAATTTGGGGGCAAGAGGTTTCCAAGTTTAAAGTCCCTGGTGGCTATCTTGAGATAGGTCAAGGAATGGCTGGTCCTGTGATGATGATGTATGCTACTGAGGAGCAAAAAGAAAGATATCTTCCTCCGATGGCGACAGGAGAAGAGATTTGGTGTCAATTGTTTAGCGAACCCGCAGCGGGTTCAGATGTTGCAGGCATCAAAACTAAAGCTGAACTTGATGGCGATACTTGGACTATAAACGGCCAAAAAGTTTGGACTTCTGGAGCACATTTCAGTGATTACGGAATTCTTGTAACTAGAAGTGATCCTTCAGCACCTAAACATAAAGGGTTAACATTCTTTTTTGTAGATATGAAGTCTCCTGGCATAGAAGTGAAGCCCATCAAGCAAATATCAGGAGGTGCCAACTTCAATGAAGTTTACTTTACCGATGTGAAAATACCTGACAGCCAAAGATTGGGTGCTGTTGGGGATGGTTGGAAAGTTTCTTTAACCACTTTGATGAATGAAAGACTTGCTGTTGGGGATGCTTCAGGACCAGACTTCCAAGAAGCTTTTTCACTAGCCAGAGGACAAGACTTAAATGGTAAATTGGCAATCGAAAATGACGCGGTTAGGGAAAAGCTGGCTGATTGGTATTGTCAACAAAGTGGGCTCAAATATGCTAAGTATAGAAATATCTCTGCCCTATCACGCGGTGAGACGCCAGGTCCGCAATCTTCTATAACGAAAATAGTCAGTGGAAACAAGCTGCAAGAAATTGCTAACTTTGGATTGGATATGCTTGATTCGGCCGGAATATTGAGATCAGACGAAGAAGGTGCTGAGCAATCTATGTACCAATACGGCTTTTATGGAGCTGCAGGTATAAGAATTGCTGGTGGAACTGATGAAATTCTTAAAAATATCATTTCGGAGCAAGTTCTTGGGATGCCTCAAGATATGAGAGCAGACAAAGGACTTCCATTTAACGAAATTCCAACAGGTAATAAATAAGAATACCGAAATCAAAAAAGGCGCAAACTCTTTTCTAAATGTTGAGTTTGCGCCTTTTTCTTTGAAAAACGATTCTCTTTTCTCTCATGAGTTCAATGATCTTTACTCCTCTTCTAAAGGTCCTATTGAAGAGTGTGAATACGTATTTATCAAAGGAAATCGTCTTGAAAAAAGATTCAAGAAAATTGATGAAAATAGAAATTTTCATATAGGGGAAATTGGTTTTGGTATAGGTTTAAATTTTCTTACTACCTGCAGAG
This sequence comes from uncultured SAR86 cluster bacterium, assembly GCA_902630715.1. Taxonomy (GTDB): domain Bacteria; phylum Pseudomonadota; class Gammaproteobacteria; order Magnimaribacterales; family Magnimaribacteraceae; genus Magnimaribacter. Next base: position 34,576 of record CACOVO010000011.1, read on the forward strand.
CTTGGTTAAAGCTAACTAAAGGTAATCAGACTCTAGAATTCACCTCCTTTGATAAACAAATCTTTAAATTGGAGGATTTTAAGACATACACCAGCCAGTTATTAGGGTTAGAGGAATATGGACACGTATTCGAGAAATCTTATCCTTATAATATAGAAGGTGTTCAGAAGATTTCGCTGTTTGACGGAAGAGTCATCTTAAATCTAGTGATAGGAGATATTTCCAAAACCATTGAGTATCTAACTTCTCTCAATCAAGTTGATGCGTGGTTTTTGGATGGTTTTACGCCCGCAAAGAATCCTCAGCTTTGGAGCGATGTTCTATTGAACGCAATTGGAAAGACCTGCATCGATGGCAGCACTTACTCTACTTATACATCCTCTGGTATGGTCAAAAAAAATCTTGCTCAATCAGGTTTTAGTGTTGAGAAGATAGAAGGATTTTCTAATAAAAGGCATATGCTCCATGGGCAGTCTCTTTCCAAAAATTTATACAAATCCTCTTCAAAGAAAAAAATTGCGATTATAGGTGCAGGTATTTCTGGATGCACCCTTGCTCACGTTCTTTCAAAAAAAGGGCAAGAAGTAGATCTGTACGAAAAGTCAAATTCCATTTGCTCTGGCGCTTCTGATCATAAATTACTCGTAACTTACCCTAGGTTGTCAGCTCACGATACCTCTTTTGGTAGATTTAGTATTCAATCATACTTATACGCAATAAAATTTTACGAAAGCTTAAATAGTAAGGCATGGAAAAAAACTGGTGTTCTCATGCTAAATCACGATGAGGCATCAAAAAAAAGAAACGATGCTTTGTTAAGTAAAAGAAGTGATGATTTAATTTATCAGTATGTTGATGTTAAGGAAGCATCTGATATTTCAGGGATAAACCTCATGTATGAAGGACTATACTTCAAAGATGCCGGTTATATCTTTCCTAATCAAATGTGTAATTTTCTAGTGGATAGTCCAAACATATCAGTTTTTAGATCTTCTGAAGTAAATAACCTTTCAAATTCAAAAGATAAAGTTACCTTTACAATAGGCAATGACATATTTGAATATGATGAAGTTTGTATATGCACGGGAAGCAGCTCAGATGATCTAATTGCACTCAATGGGTCAAGTTTAAAAAGAGGACAAGTTAGTATTGTTAAAAGCGAAGAATCACTAAAAGACATCAAAGTACCTGTCTGTGCAAAGGGTTACATATCTCCTAAGATTGATGGTATTCATCTAGTTGGCTCTAGTTACAGTAATCATCTAGATACCGAAATTCGAGAAGATGAGCATGCCTCAAATTTAAGAAATCTAAAAATTATTTACAGTGGTGATCCTGTAATTAAATCAGGTAAGGCTGGTTTGAGAGCTGTATCAAAAGACCATGTTCCTATAGCTGGAAATCTAGAAGGGATATTTATAAATACCTGCCATGGATCTAAAGCATCTATAACGTCGCCAATTTGTGCTGAAGTGGTTGCATGTAAAATGCTTAATCTCCCTCCTCCCTTAGAGAAGGCTGAGTTGGATGCACTTTCCCCCTTGAGATTTAATTAAAGCTAGATAAAACTGTCTCCACTAAAGCATTTACACTACCTTGATCATATTGATCACTTGGCCTTGTAAACCTCGTAAATGCATACCACACTACGTCATTAGTCTTGCTATCATGGAATCTTATCGCTATTTCATCCTTTTCAGATCTAACATATCTTTGATCTCGAGAATCAAAGTATCTAGAGCCGTAATAACCATAACCACCCAGATCTGAAGACCTCTCTACTTCTCTTGCAGTTCCAAGATAAAATTTTACAAGAACATCAGCATTATCAGACTTGGTTAAGCCTTTCTGGGTCAAAACTGAGTTCAGTGATCTCGATATTCTCTGAATGAGAATTGGATTTATACTGATTAAATCATCTTGTTCTTCCAAGTTAGGAGGGATTACCGAAAAGGTCTTATATGAAGATAAACTATACTCTTTGTCAGAATCGGACTGAACTTTGAGGGTAGTTGCACAAGAAGAAAACAGCAATATGAAAAACGGAATTAATATAGTTTTAAGTTTTAAATTCATAAGTGAATTTTAGAAAAAAAAGAATCTTTTTCCTAATTTTTTCTTACATCTTTCATATTGAACCCTATACCTATCTGCTTGACGTTGAACATTATCTGCAACTGACAAAAGCCAAGGTTTAGTTCTATAGCTTCCTCTTTTATAACCTCCCCTGCCCTCATGATAAGCCAAGTAAAGAGCTCTTGCATTAGTCATAGAAATGCCAAGCTGCTTATGCGTTTTATAGTTATACCAGCCTACAAAATCTACTGAGTCTTCGAAATCATTTCTGCTTTTAAACCAGCCTCCCCTATCTTTAAGATACATTTCCCAAGTCCCATCTACAGCTTGGGCATATCCTCTAGCGCTTGTTACTCTTTTCCAAGGTATAAAACCAAGGAGTTTTGTTCGTTCAGGTCTAGCATCAGCTCTAAAACTAGACTCTTGCTTAATAATTGCCATAGAGACATAAACTGGAATTTTCCATCTTTTTTCTGTTTTCTTTGCTGCTTTATACCAGCTATAACGTTCCTTAAATATCTTGCAAACATCAGTGGTGGTAGTAGGCGGACTATTTGACGCGCAAGATACTAGGAAAACAATTAATATACTTAGTAAAAACTTCTTCACTTAACTATTCAAGATCTTTATAGCATCGCCTTCTTCGAGAATCTTAATACCCAAATCACTTGCTTTCTTTAGTTTTGAGCCAGGCTTATCCCCCACTATTAAAAAATCTGTTTTTGAAGAAACTGAGCTTGAAACACGTGCCCCAACTCTTATTAATTCCTCTTTTAGCTGACTTCGCGCGATATTACTAAAAGATCCTGTTATCACTATTGACTTTGAGCTAAATGGATTGTCATTAGTTATCTCAACCTCTTTTGGATCTACACCCAAAGACAAAAGTTCCTGAACCATGTATACATTTTTTTTGTCTTCAAGAAATTCTAAGATGTATCCAGATGCGACTGGTCCAATGTCATTTATTTCAAGTAAATCATCTTCATTGGCATCCAAAAACCTTTTTATGTTTCTGAAGTTGAGTGCCAAATTCATAGCCGTAGCTTCTCCTACTTCTCTGATTCCTAAGGCGTAGATAAATCTGGATAAAGGCACTACTTTTCCATCTTGAATAGAGTCGATAAGATTATTGGCAGATTTTTCTGCGAAGCCATCTAAATCAATCACATCTTCAACTTTCAATTTAAATAAATCAGCAAAATTTAGGACTAATTTCTTCTCCACAAGCAACTCAACTATTCTTTCTCCGAGTCCATCAATATTAAAAGCATTTCTTGAAACAAAATGTATCAGCGATTCTGATTTTTGTGCGGGGCATGCTAGACCAGCATTACATCGAAGAATGGCGTCACCTTCTGGCTTACTAAGTTGAGATTTACAAGAGGGACATTTTTTTGGCGGAGAAATTTTTGATGAAAGTTTCTTTCTTTTACTTATATCAACCGAAATTATTTGAGGAATAACATCTCCAGCTCTCTTGACCTTTACAGTATCTCCCTCTCTGACGTCAAGACGCTCAATTTCATCAAAATTATGAATACTTGCATGGGAAACTACTACTCCGCCAATATTTACAGGATTGAATTCAGCCACCGGCGTGATGCTACCCACTCTTCCAACCTGAAAAGAAATCTTTTTAATATAAGTCATACCAACTTCCGCGGGAAATTTTCTTGCTATAGCCCATCTTGGAGCTCTTGAAACTTGTCCAAGGGAAGTTTGTTTTTTCAGGTCATTCACTTTGTAGACCACGCCGTCAATTTCGTACGGCAACTCTTCTCTTTTGCTAGTTATGTATGTGAAGTATTCCTCACAATCCTCTACATCATTAGCTACTTTAGTTAAGGGATTTACGGGCAAACCCCAGGAATTGTATAACTTCAATATTTCATGCTGTGACTTAGGCATTTCAAATTTATTCTCATCTACATGTCCAATTCCATGAGCAAAGTACTTCAAGGGGCGAGAAGCAGTGACTGATGGATCTAACTGACGAAGACTCCCTGCCGCAGCATTTCTAGGATTGGCAAAAGTTTTTTCACCAGACTTTATAGCTTTCTTGTTTTCCCTATCAAAATCTTTCTTTTCAATAAAAACTTCACCTCTTATTTCTATGATTTTTGGAAATTCAGATTGCTCACCTATTAGTGTAAGAGGAATTGTATTAACAGTTTTGACATTATGAGTAATGTCCTCGCCAACTTTTCCATCTCCTCTTGTTGTAGCGATCTCAAGATGGCCATCTATATAAGTGAGATTTACAGCTATTCCGTCTAACTTTGGTTCACAAGAATATTCCACTGATTCAGTTCCAATTATCCTATCTAAAATTCTCTTATTGAAATCCTTCATATCATCAATATTGAAGGCATTATCCAGCGAAAGCATTGGAGCTATGTGTTCTACTTTTTTAAAACCATCAAGAAGTTTTCCTCCTACCCTCTGAGAGGGAGAAAAATCAAAAAGGTACTCGGGAAATTTTTCTTCAAGCTCCAAGAGCTCGTTAAATAGAGCGTCGTATTCGTGATCTTCTATTGTTGGTTTATCAAGAGAGTGGTAATTATGAGCATGAAGATTTATAAGTTGGTGCAGTTCTTGAACTCGCTCCTTTATGCTTAAAGTATCCTTCATTAATGAATGACCTAGCTTGCTGAAGCAAGGAACTGCCTTTGATGCTCATGAAATTGATACTTCATATGCTCAATCATTTGGTTGGTCATTAAATTTCTATCTTCATCAAGGATCTTGCATTGGAAGGTGTCTTGAAGGCTCTGTGAAACTTCTATAAATAATTCAAAAGCTTCTACGGGATTAGTATGGCCAGTTGGGTCTAAAACTAGAGCGATATCATCAGATGAAATATTATCATTAAACGTGCCTGGATTTTTACCATTGATGATACTAAAAGCAGAGTTGTTTTCATGATCTAAAATAGTAAAAAAACCTTTTTCTTCAATCCTAAAATTATAAAAAACTAAAGCCTGCGATAAAGATGTCTCCGAAAAAATTAAATTTGCATCATCATGAAGGTGGATTATGTTCAAGTTAAGTGCAGGAGGCAATTCTGTTTCTTCTTCTGTTTCTCTGTCTTTTAAAGAAAGGCTCTCTTCCTGATCATCAAAAGCCTGCCACTCTTCCTCAAAACCCAAACTGCTTTGAACGGAAATATCCATAAGTTCAACTTTCAATTTACTTCTTCTTATTCGCACTGCCCGTCTTATACCATCAATGAATACCAATGCTAGCAAGCATCCAATTAATAAAGTAAGTATTTCAGCTAAATTAAACATATTAACTTGCAGCCATCTCTACAGCTTCGTCAACATCAACAGCAACCATTCGCGAAACACCAGGTTCTTGCATTGTTACTCCCATAAGATGTTTACTTTTTTCCATTGAGATCTTGTTGTGCGTTATGTAAACAAATTGAACTCTTTGAGACATTTCATCGACTAGGTCAATAAACCTCATTGTATTCAGATCATCCAGTGGAGCATCCACTTCATCAAGTAAGCAGAAAGGAGCAGGATTTAATTCAAAGAAAGCAAAAACTGTAGCAATAGCAGTTAAGGCTTTTTCACCTCCAGACAGTTGAGAGACACTTGCATTCTTTTTTCCAGGAGGCCTAGCTGATATACCAACTCCACATGTGAGAAGATCATCACCAAGTAAAATAAGCTCAGCGTGACCACCCCCGAATAACTTCGGAAAAGATTGAGATAAACTGGCATTAAGTTTATCGAAAGTGTCCTTAAAAGTTGTCCTAGTCTCTTTATCTATTTTTGTTATGGCCTTTTCTAAAGTCTCCAAGGCTTCCATTAACTCATCATGTTGACTATCCAGGAGTTCCTTTCTTTTTGATTCCTGATCATATTCTTCCATTGCCGCGAGATTGATAGCACCAAGTCTTGTGATTTTTAGCTCTATTGATTCTAAATCAGCTGAATAATCAGTGATCAACTTGTCTTCAACTAAATATTCTTTAATTTCCTGTAAATCACCCTCCAAATCTCTAACCTGATTCTCTATATTATCTTGTTCAATCTTTGAGGCTTGTCTTTCCAATCTCAAATTCTCCAAGAGCTCTCTCAGCTTTATGGCTGCTTGCTCTTTCTCTATTTTTTCTCTCTCTATTTTATGGATCGATGCATTACAGACTTCTATAGATTTTCTTGCATCTAGTAACTTACTTTCGACTTTCAATCTATGAGATAAGAGTTCGTCAAGATTCTTTTGGATTAATTCAATTGGTTGCAAGAGATTTACAGATTCTTCACTCAATTTATTATTTTCATCAGAGAGATCTGCAAGCTTCGCGCTTATGTGTGACTCTTCTGCATATATAGAAGCGAGCTTAGCTTGAAGATTCGCATAAGTGTCTGTTTTATCAATGAGGTCTATACGGCTTTTTTTAGCATCTTCAGATGCATTAGTTAAGAAATCTTGCGTTAACTTAGTAAGTCTTTCTGGTTCTGTCTGAAGCTCATCTAAATCTTGCTTGGAAGATTGTATAAGTGAGACTAATTGCTTAATTTTTTCTTCGTTAATTTCAATTGGATAAGATAAATCAACTGATTTTGATAGATTTGACAGTATATTTTTTATCTTTGTTATGAAAAGCAACCAAGAACTCTCCAGCCTTTTTGCCTCAGCATCATTAAGTTCGTCATTTCCAGCAGTCTTCAAAGCTTTCAGTTCGGATTCAATATTTTCTAATTCATTACTAGCAGCTATTTTTGTTTCAAGAAGGTTTTGGGTTTCCTTGGTTCTTGATTCGATAAGCAATTTATTTGTCGAAATTTTCTCATTTATTTCGTTGATTCTCTCTTTTTTGAGAGAAAGATCTTGCTCAGTTCTCGAAATATCCGCTCCGTAGCTGTAAAACTCTTGTTGAACATTATCAAGTGCTGTTTGTAATTCAATTTGCGTAGCTCTTAATTTTATAACTTCGCTATCGGAAGAGTTTTTTTCTGAATTAACCTGTTCAACTTTCAATTCCTGAGCTTTTACTTCCTCTTCTTTAACTTTTAATGTTTTTGAAACTTCCCTCCATTTTGCCCCTAAGAGCATTAATTTAGCTTTTGCTTCTTCATTCCTCAATTCATGATATTTTTCTGCAGCCTTTGCTTGCCTTTGTAACTTAAATAATAAGCGCGAAATTTCTTCTCTTAAGTCGTCTAAACGAGATAAATTTTCCTTAGTTCTCTTAATTCTAGATTCTGTTTCCTTTTTTCTTTCTAAATAGCGAGAGATGCCAGCAACCTCTTCAATGTAGCCTCTCATTTCATCTGGTTTGGCACTTACTATTTGCGATATCATTCCTTGCTCTATGATCGCATAAGATCTTGGTCCAAGACCTGTGCCAAGAAAAACATCTATAATGTCTTTTTTTCTGCAACTTGTTCCATTGAGATAATAATTAGATTGGCCATCCAACTCTAAGCTTCTTCTTACAGAAATTTCGCTATAGCTTGAAAATTCTCCACCTATTCGTCCATCTTTGTTATCGAAGAATAGTTCTACAGAGGCTTTTGATACAGGTTTCCTTGATGAAGATCCGTTGAATACAACATCGGTCATAGCCTCGCTTCTGAGATTTTTAGCTGAGCTCTCCCCTAAAACCCATCTTACTGCATCAATAACATTTGATTTTCCACATCCATTTGGACCAACAATACACGACATGCTTGAAGGGAAAGTAACTGTTGTGGGATCAACAAATGACTTAAAACCTGAGAGCTTTATTGAGTTGAGTCTCATGATTCTAATTCCTTTTGAGGGTAGAAAGCCAATGCTTTGAGGGAAAGCATTAATGAAACAAAATTAACTTTCATTTGCTTGTAAATTTTAGTCTATTAAGGGGTCATAAACTACTGCTTTTTTCTTTTTTTCACTACTTCGATCAGTACCTTTAAATCGTTTTTTTCTTTCTCAGAATTCAGGAAAACAATAGCCTTATTCCAAAGTTCAATGGTATTGTTTAGATTATTCTTTTCCAATTCGGACAATCCTTTTAAGGTTAAAGCTGAAGGATTATTAGGAACTTTTTTTAAAGATTCGTCTAAGATAGACTCGAGAATACTGTCAAATTTATTGCCATTAGTAGCAAACAAAACTTGTGCATATTCTGCAATGACGTTACCGTCCAATTCGGCTCCATACCTTTTATATATTTCCTTAAAAACCTTGGCAGACAATCTCAATTCATTTGCATTCTTTAGTTTTTTTGCAAGTATATAGAACTCACCTGCTTCAACATCTTGCTTTTGTGTTAAGTGTTCAACTAAATACTCAACATCCTGTTTAGTGTCCTCCCGTTGAGAAGGGTCAGAAGTTACAAATTTATCGAGTGATTGTTTTTTTTGGGCTAGTTCAAAAGATCCATTTGAAAGATAGAATTGAAATATAAATGAGACCAAAACTGCAGTAAAAATTGAAAAAATGAACGGAATATTCAACTGAAAGTAATCTTTTTTATCGTTGAGTACGAAATAAATAAGGAAAAATATTACTATAAAGATAAGAAAGTAAATCATTTAGATAGATTTCTTCTCAATAAAAAGACAGCTGACAAAGCAATGCAAAACAGTAGAAAAGGTCCGAACCAAAGAACATACGTTCGAGGTTCGATGGGCGGATTGTAAATTATAAAGTTACCGTACCTTTGCACTAAGTAGGTCTTAACCTCTTCTGCAGTTTTACCACTTTGGACTAATTTAAATACTTCTCTTTTTAAATCATTTGATATAGGAGAATTTGAACCTGCTAAGTTAGAACTTTGACATTTGGGACACCTTAGCTCATTTAATAAAGAGTAGAACAAATCTTCTTTTTCTTGAGTATCAAAAGGATACAGATCAAAGTCTGCTTGCGAGTAACTATTTCCATGAAGGCTCAAAGAAATAATTAATAGAAAAATATTTAAAGATTTAGTCATCAAGATATTGAGCAAATTTTTCTTGCCAAACTTTCTCATCTACTACACCAACGTGCCTTTCACGAACAATTCCCTCCTTATCTATGAAAAAAGTCTCTGGAGCACCATAAACTCCAAGATCTATGGCTAATCTTCCTTCAAAATCATATATTGAGAATTCAAAGGGATTACCATCTCTCTCTAATAAATCTAAAGCTTTTACTCTGTCATCCTTATAATTCAAACCATATATTTTTATAGTTGAATTCTCTTTCAATTTCATTAAGAAAGGATGTTCAACTCGACAAGCTATGCACCACGTAGCCCATACATTTACCAGGGCGGGCAACTCAGAGATATCTTTTTTTGATTTAAAACTTGATTCGTCAGAGAGAGATGTTAGAGAAAATTCGGGAAAAGATTTGTCTACTAAAACAGATTCAAGCTGATCTTCTCTTCCGGACAGAAAGGTAAAAAGCACTAATATGAGTGCTAAAAATATTATTAGAGGAATTAGGTCTAAAGTTTTTTTCATGTCCTTCTTATTTGTCTAACACCAGAAAAGAAGCTTCCGATAGCTATTAAAAGAGCCCCTAACCAAATCCATCTTATGAATGGTTTTATTTGAACCTTGAAAGACCATATTTCTGTTTCAAGATTATCGCCCATAGAAACATACAAATCCTTAAACAGCTCGGCTTTGATCCCTGCTTCGGTTGTTAATTGACCCGATGGAGAGTAAGTCCTTTTTTCGGTTATTACCTCGGAAGTATTCTTGCCATTTTCAAATGAAATAATTGCAGATTTTGATAAAAAATTTGGTCCAACTTTATCTTCAATAGATTCAAATCTGACCACTTGATCCCCAAATTCGAAGGATTCTTTAGGAGAGAGAATTATCTCCTTTTCGAGAGAATAGCTTGTGACTATACCTACGCCCAAAGTAAGGATAGCCATACCTACATGCGCAAACGTAACTGCAAATCTTTTTTTCAAAAAATACCAATAACCAATATTTCTATTATTATTTACTTGCAGGGTTCCTACTATTATCCAAGAGGCCAAAAATATGGTCGCAAATGAACTTAGATATAAATTGTCAAAGAGGACGAAAAGCAGTAACAGGATGAGTGCAAAAAATGATACAGATTCAATTAGAACTCTTGGTAAGAAGCTAAATGACTTGGATTGACCCCAAGAAAGATAGAGTGCTATGCCTTGAAGTAAACCGAGTGCAAGTGCAAAGGGGAAAAGAATTATTTCAAAATAAGGCGCCCCAACAGATATCTGCTTTCCATCTGTATAAGCCTCATAAAGTAAAGGAAATAGAGTGCCAAAAAGAATAGAAATAGCTAGGACTACTAATAGAAGATTATTAAGTAAAAAACCAAACTCTTTTGACGAAAGCTCATAAGAATTTGATTCGAATTTAAACTCTTTAAGAGAGAACACAGTCAAACTACCTATTATAAAAAAGGCTAATATGCCTAATAAAAATACACCCCTTTCAGGATCTAAGGCAAAAGCATGGACCGATGTCAAAATACCTGACCTTACTAAGAAAGTTCCAAGCAAGCTCGTTGCAAAAGCAAAGATTGAAAGAAGCAAAGACCATTTACCAAAAACACCCCTATTTTGACTTGTTATCAATGAGTGAAATAAAGCTACCGATAGAAGCCAAGGTACAAAGGCTGCATTTTCTACAGGATCCCAAAACCACCAACCACCCCAGCCTAATTCGTAGTAAGCCCACCAACTGCCCAAGGCTATGCCAAGGGTTAGGAAACTACAAGACATTAAAGCCCATGGCCTTGCATAACCCGCCCATTTTTTTGTATCAATATCAAATAGCATAGCCGAAACAGCTATTGCGAAGGGAATTAGAAGGCCTGAGTAACCGAAATATAACAACGGAGGATGAACTGTGAAAGCAATATCCTGAAGGGAAGGATTCAAGTCAGCTCCATTCAATGGAGGTATAGGCAATATTCTCTCAAAGGGGTTTGATGTAAATAAAGTGAAAAGTGAAAAAGCGAAAATTACCTGGCAAGATATTGAAAAAACGGAAGCTAAAAATCTTTTATCTGTAGAAGGTGTCAGAAAAATAAATGATATCAACCATGCATTCATTGCTAGAATCCAAAGGACAAGAGATCCCTCATGCGC
>CACOVO010000012.1 GCA_902630715.1 uncultured SAR86 cluster bacterium
ATGTCAGTTTGTGAACACAGAGTTTTTTGATCTTTCAAGTTGGTATTTTATGTGGGCTGAAAGAGCGCGAGAGGTATTTTCTACTCACCACATTCTTGTAGATCTTTCTCTGAGTCTTCAGGATATCCGTTTGAAGTTTAGAAAAAGCTTCAAGCCGTTTATTAACAAAGGACTAAGAGAATGGAAAGTGGAGGTTCACGAAAAAGTAACTGATGATTTATTTGAATCATTCAGATTACTTCATAAGTCAGTTGCAGGAAGATCAACAAGACCAATTGAGAGTTGGAATAAACAAAAAGAGCAAATTGACTCCATGGAATCATTTATTGTAACCGTTTCTGGGGATGATGATGTTATCGTTGGGGCAGGTTTATTTACCTATTCTAGAGATAATGGCTTTTACAGTGTGGGCGCATACGAGAGAAAATTATCTGATCAGCCCTTAGGACATGCTGTACAAATGAAAGCGATTGAGACATTTAAAAAGAATGGAGTAAAGTGGTACGAGATAGGTTTAAAACGATTGAAAATAGATAAAAGAACTCCAACGGACAAAGAGTTGGCTTTGACTCACTTTAAGCAAGGCTTTGCAACTCATGTTGCTGCTCGTCAACATTTAACTGTAGATTTAAATTCAGGTTAATCGCCCTTCAATTAAAAATTTGATATTAAACTCACATTTAGATCAATATATTTATTGAGTTATAGTTTATTAATTCTAGAGTATTGAAAGATTATAAATCACGGATCAGAAACCATATTCAGCAAATAAGAAAATAAAATAGATGATAAGAAATGATAATTAAAGTAATCAAAGGGTCTTTATGATAGTTGCAATTATTCCAGCTAGAGGAGGCAGTAAAAGAATACCAAAAAAAAACATTAAGGAATTTTTTGGAAAACCTATAATTTCCTACTCAATTAATGCAGCTATAGATAGTAAATTATTTGATAGGGTAATCGTTTCTACAGATTGCGAAGATATTGCTCAAGTAGCAATCGATTATGGTGCTGAAGTCCCATTTATGAGACCAGAGGAATTATCAGGAGATTTTTTAGGAACTCATGAAGTTGTGGGCCATGCGCTTAGATGGCTAGAAAATTCAGGTTTTTCTTCAGACTATGCTTGCTGTATTTATGCAACAGCTCCCATGATAAAGGCAAGTGATTTAATTAAAGGTTATGATTTGATTAAAACAGGAAAATGGAAATCTGTTATTGCTGCTACTAAATATTCATACCCTGTATTCAGATCTTTTAAACAATTATCTAATGGTGGATTGGAGATGGTTTTTCCGGAGCATTATAATTCAAGATCCCAAGACTTGCCTGAAGTCTATCATGATGCTGGACAATTTTATTGGGCAAAATCTCAAGAGTGGAAAGGTAAACCTGGTGGTTTCTCTAAAAATAATACAATAATTGAACTGCCCAACTATCTTGTTCAAGACATTGATACGCTAGAGGATTGGAATCGAGCTGAAAGAATTTATGAAAGCTACAAATCTTAGAGATTTTGCAGTAATTTGCCTTGCCGCAGGAAAATCTCAACTGCCAGTAATAGCAAAAGCTAAATCTCTTGGATTTACAATTGTTGCAATTGACCAAAATAAAGAAGCTCCTGGCTTTGAATATGCTGACTACAAAATCTACCTAAGCACTTACGACGCTGATCAGATTATTAAAGAATTAAATAAATTAAAGCAAAAATTAAATTGGGTCGGAGTGATAAACAGGAGTTCTGGACCGCCAGTTATAAGTGCAGCTAAAATTTGTAAACATTTTGGTCTTCCTGGAGTTCCAGTTGAGTCAGCTGAAAGTTTAGTTAATAAAGATCAAATGCGTATAGCCTGCTCAAAAAGAAATATACCTATACCTAATTACAAAATTTATGATGTTGACGAATGCAATACAGCTAGTGTTGATCTACTACCTGTCGTTGTAAAGCCAGCCTTAAGCTTAATTGGGAAAAGTGGTGTGAGCGTAATTCGTAGAGAAGATAAAATTGGACCATCCATTCAATATGCATCTGAAAATACCATAAATAATAAAATTTTATTAGAAGAATTCCTTCAAGGTCCAGATCTTTCACTTGTTAGTTTTGTGAATGATGGGCAACTATTTCCAATATGTCTTTTAGAAGAGATAAACATTGAGAAAAAAGATGGAACTTTATCTGCTAAAGGTTACAAAACCTGCGACTCCGACCGATATAACTGGACTCAGCAAGCTCATCATATTGCCAATAATCTTATCTCAGAGTTTAATATTGTTCGTTCTGCCTTTATGATTTCCTTCCGCTCAGATTCCAATAATAATTTAAGACTTATAGAGGTACATCTTGATATAGGAGGAGACCTAATGATAGAGGCTTTTTATCCAAAAGCTTTTAATTTTGACTTTTTGAAATTAGCAGTTGAAATGGCAGTTGGTATCAGTGAAAGTCAAATTGATCTAAAGGTTAAACCTACAGCAATTTACTATAATGAGGGAGAAGGTTTATTATCAAATAGAGGTTATAAAGTTTTTACAGCTAACACCATGGAAATGCTTGAAGAAAAAATCTCAAAGGCTAGTCTTCAAAATTAATGAATTTTTACCCATAGCTTAATTTTATGTTTTTTATATCCGAAGTTTCGTCAAACCATTCCCAAAATATCGACAGGGCGCTGGAATTTATTGAGCAATCGGCAGCAGTTGGTTGTGATGCAGTCAAATTTCAATTATTTAAAACAGAAATGTTATTCTCTAAAGAGGTTTTTGAAAGCAACCCCGAAACAATTAAGCGGAAACAATGGGAACTGCCAGTTGAATTCTTGCCAGTTCTATCCGAGCGGTGTAAAGAAAAAGAAATCCAGTTTAGTTGTACACCATTTTATATAGATGCTGTTGATGAACTTGATGAATATGTAGATTTTTACAAAATAGCCTCTTATGAATTACTATGGGATGACTTGATTCTGGCTTGTGTAAAGACAGGAAAACCTCTTATTCTTTCCACAGGAATGGCTACTATAGACGAGATTAGACATGCTGTTGAGATAACGAAAAGTAACGGTTGCCAGAACTTAACATTACTGCATTGTACCTCTGCGTACCCAACTCCATACAAAGAAGCTAATTTGTCTGCAATTGGTACGCTAAAAAAAGAATTTAATTGCAAGGTAGGCTGGTCGGATCATACCGTAGATCCAGGTGTAATCAATCGCGCAGTTAATAGATGGGGAGCAGAGGTAGTAGAGTTTCATATGGATCTGGAGGGTGCTGGTGAAGAATTCGAGTCAGGCCATTGTTGGTTACCGAAGCATATAGGTAATGTAATTGAACAAGTAAGACATGGATTAATTGCAGATGGTGACGGTATTAAAGAGCCAGCTGCATCAGAGCTTCCCGATAGAAGTTGGAGGACCGATCCATCGGATGGTTTACGTCCGATGAAATCTATAAGAGGCACTCTAAAAAATACATGAAACCAAAAATATTATTTTTAGGCTGCAACTATAACGAAATACCTTATCTTGAAAATCTTCAAGAAAGAGGTTTTTATGTTGTTGCTACAGATGTTAACCCCGATGCACCAGGTATGAAAATGGCTAACTCTGCGGTGATATGTGGTTATAACGATTATGATGGCTTAGAGAGTGCGATTATGACAGAAGGGCCAGACGAGTTCTATTCGGTATTTACTGCCTCTGCACAGTTTGCACACCTTGGAGCTTCTTACATATCAAAAAAATTGGGAATTACTTACCCCGCCATCGATAATATTAGAGCTTGCCTTAACAAAAAATCTTTTTATCCTTTATTTCAAGAAAATGGAATAGCTATTCCAGAGACTCGCTACATAAGAAACTTTACTGATCTAAAGAGAGCATTAAGTGACTATTCAGATGAGACAGATTTTTATCTTAAATCCGATTACAGTAAAAATCCCAATCATATATACACCGGCAAATCATCAAGTCTCATTAAGCAAGATATTCAATGGACTACTGACCGTTATTTTCAAGAATATTACATTTTACAAAAAACATATGAAGGCTATGGCGTGCGTCTTAACCTATTTCCCAATGGCTATGAACTCTATGACTTTGAAACGGCGAAACCCATAAGAATAGAAGATTGCCCCGAAATCGAGGAATATAAAATTTTAGAATTATTGGGTAAATTAAGTGAGAAATTAGGTATGCAAAATTGGCTACTTAAGTTTGATGTATTACTTGGAAAAGAAGGGTATGTGGTTCTAGACATAGGGATGGATCCTCCTTCTAGAATGAAAAAAAATTGGGAAGAAAATGGACGAAACTTTGTTGATTTCTACTTAGATCTTTACATCGGGACTTGAGAAAAATTTAAATGATAACTTGTATTATTCGCGTCGATGCTTCAAGTGAAATAGGCTATGGACATCTGATGCGTTGCCTTGCCCTTGGCGAACAACTTCGGAGCTCTTTTGACATTTTATTCTTAGTTCGTCACAAAAATACTGCTACCAAAATTCGTAAACAGGAGTTCCGTGTATACGAAATTGCTTCTGATGTTGATGATGAATCGGTTATGATTTCATTGTCGTCGAAGTATCCCAATGCTGTCTGGATAATAGATATTAAAAAACAATTCTCTAAGGGTTTTTTGCCAGAACTCAAAAGACATGCCAACCTTTTACTATTAATAGAGAACCTTTCATATGATATGGAAGCCGCCGATGGAGTTCTGTTTCCAGCTGCACATTTGGATGAAAAAATTCTTGACCCTTGGTTAGATAAAAAACATAGATATCGTGTTCTTTCTGGCTGGGATTGGATTATTTTGAGAGAAGAGTTCCTGAATATTAGATCAACTTCAAAAGATTTTCCAATAGTTGTGACTACAGGTGGTAGTGATCCAGATGGGGTTCTCTTTAAGCTTTGGGATTTACTTAAAGACCAAAAAATTCAAGCAATATTTTTAGTTGGAGAATCTTTTTCTTTTACTGATTGCTTGCCTAATGAGGACCAATATTTAAAAGTTGAAGACTATAATATTCAGTACTTAGCTAAGGCACAGACAATAATATCGACCTTCGGATCTACTATCACAGAATGTCTTTACTTGAAAAAACCAGTTATTTCTGTTGCTCACTCGATGGAGAATGCTTATGGATCTTCTCTACTCAGTAGAAGAAGTCCAGCCTGTTTTGATCTGGGATATTTTAAGGATCTTGATCAAGAAAGACTCATTAAAGCAATAAATACCTATCAAGAACCAAGCGAAGAAATATTGAATTGGTTGAATAAAAGCCCGATTGACGGAAAAGGAGCTGAAAGAGTCAAACAATGGCTTATAGAAAAAACTTTCTAATGTTAAAAATTTGTATCATCCAGAGTCATAAGTCACCATTCGTTGATAATTGCCTTGAATCCCTAAAAGTCAACACGCAGATGGCATATGATCTTCAATTATTTCAAGAAGGTGAAAGCAGAGAAGCTACTCTAAATAATATTCTTTGTGAGACGAAGGGTAAGGATATATTGGTGGTAGCAGATGATGTCTTATTCACGAAAGGATGGGATCAAGCTTTATTAGCCCATTGGAAGGATAATAGGATATTAGGATTTTCCATGACTTACCCTGGAGGAGAAATAATTCAGGATAGAGGCTATAGGCTTATATCAATCGATGGCGTAGTAAGAAGTGAGGCAATCGATAGAGGTCTTAAGGTAGCATCGGTCAATCCTTTCGAATATCAGTCAAGAACTTCCATGACTGGTTGTTTTCAGGCTATACCTGCTTCTGTTTCCAAACAATTAAATCAATTTCCTCTAGAAGGAAAAAATAGATTAGGAGAGCTGCTCTATCACAGTTTGGCAATAAAAAAAGGTATTGAGGTCGGAGTAGTAGGTCACTTTCTGGAACATCATGCGAAGAGTACTAAGAGAAACCCTAATGAAAAATTGAGTAGCGAGAGTTATCTGTATGAAAAAGATCTCTGGACAAAAGTTATTCGAGATTTTAGGTTAGATGAACTTACTTCCTTATCAATAATTCGAGAGATTGAGCAAGACCTCCTTGATTGGTTTAATTTGCCAGGTTTAATCTATGGCGCAGGTACAATAACGGAATTTTTAGCTTCTCAGAAAGACATAAATCCACATCTTCTTTGCAGCGGACTACCTGAAGAGAATGGTATGAAGTTTCTTGGTAAGAGCATTTCTTACAAAGATAATATAGACTGGACGAGTGTCGAGAGAGTTTTGATAACTGTCGAAGGAAAAGAGAAGCTTATTTCTCGAGATTTAAAAAACTTATCATCAAATATCACTATTCATGCTGTAAAAATAAAGAGAACGGAAAGTGTCCACTATTATGATATTTTTGAAATCAATTAATTATGAATAACCGTTTATCGCAAGTTTCTAATCTTTTGAAAGGGCAGAAGATGTTCCAGGTAAAAGAGGCTGCAGCTAAATTAGAAAGTAATGGAAAGGATGTAATTCATATGGAGCTGGGAGATCCTGATTTCGATTCACCCTCTAAAGCTATCTCTGCTGCTAAAAATTCTCTTGAGGCTGGGGAAACTCACTATAGCAGTTCATGGGGTCTGCAGGAATTCAGAGACTCTATAAATTTGAATCATATCGAGGAGCGAGGTGTATCAATCAATATTGACCAATTAGTTGTTACTGCTGGAGCAAATTCCGGCATCTACTTCACAATAAGAGCTCTTGTGAATCCTGGTGAAGAGGTTTTGATACCCGATCCAGGTTTTGTTTCTTTTGAAGCAGCAGTTTTAGCAGCTGGAGCTAAACCAATTCGATATAGTCTAAATTTTCAGGATAATTTCCAACCAGATACTGATGAAATAGAATCATTGATTTCTAAATCTACAAGATTAATGATTATTAACTCTCCTGCTAATCCCTCGGGCACAGAGCTGAGAAAGGATATACATATACAGATCAGTAATTTATTGAACAGAAATAATATATCCCTTTTAAGTGATGATACTTACTCAAGAATGAAAAGGGGTTATGAAACAAATAAACTTTCACCACTTTCAGAAACAGATCAAAAATTAGATAACAGTATTATCTTGGGCGGTTTATCAAAAGAATTTTCAATGTCCGGATTCAGACTTGGTTATCTTGCAGGTCCGGTTGAGGTAATTAAAAAAATCAACTTATATATAGAGACTGTCAACTCTTGTGTGCCTATTTTTACTCAGAGAGCTGGAGTTGCTGCTCTTGAAAGTTGCAACAAAGAATTAACGAAAAATCGAGAAACTTTATTAGATCGAGCTGATGCATTCATTGAAATCATTAATCAATCTAAGTACATTGATTGTCATCATTCAGATATTGGTCTTTATGCCTTTCCGAAAATAAATTGTGAAAATATTTCTGCAGATGAAATTGCAAACATGTTATTGCAAGAAAAAGGAATCGCATGTGTTCCAGGGAGTGCTTTTGGAGAGTTGTCCGTTGACCATCTACGTTTTTCGATGAATCAGCCAAAAAATTTGTTAATTGATATAGCAAATAAAATAGTTTCAACTTTGAACAAAGTATGTTCTTCTTAAGTTGTTTATCTTAATAAGTACGATTTTTTTTTATAAAATTTATTTGGAGTATTTACTATCAAAATGAAAACAGGAGCAGATTATCTTGCAGACGAACTTTACGCACATGGCGTCCGAACCGTATTTGTTTTTACAGGGGGAGCTATAGCTGCAATTATAGATTCTGCTCAAAAGCGCGGAATAAAAGTAATTCCATATGATCACGAATTAGATGCTTCTTACGCTGCTGAAGGATATGTTAGAGCAAATTCAATGCCCACTGCTGTTATGGTAACTTCTGGTCCTGGTGCTACCAATACCATAAGTGGTATGGCTGGATCTTGGTTTGATTCAATCCCGGTCCTTTTCATTTCCGGACAGGTTAAGTCTTTTGAAAAAACAAACTTCGAACTCTACCTTCAACGGGGTTTTCAGGAAGTCGATTTTATAAAATCATCAGAGCAATTTACTAAATATTCTAATACGGTAGACCATTCATCTCAGATTGTACCATCTATAAGAGAGGCCTTTAGAGCTATGATGTCAGGCAGACCAGGGCCGGCTGTATTGGATATAACTATGGATGCTCAAATGGAAACTTTGGAAATAACAGAACATGAGCCTGAAAATTTACCATTATTCAATGAATCTTTAAGTAGAGGACTTCTTCTCAATAGTAATAGTGCCTCCAATCAGAAAGATTTTGAAAGTCTCTTAAATCAGATGAAAGAATCTAAGAATCCAGTTATTTTAGTAGGCGGAGGAGCGCAATGGTTACCAGAGGGCCTATTTGAAAAGATTGCTAGTATATTGAATATAAAAGTAATTTCAACCTATGCTGGCATCAACTCTATTCAACAAGAAAATTCTTTATATCATGGCATGATCGGACCATTTGGACACCCTGAAGCAAATGAAACTCTCTTGGGCGCATCCGATTTATTTATTCTAGGCGCCCGTATTCCTCATAGAGCTTTTCCAATACTATCTGAAGCAACTAGTGAAAAGTTCAAATCAGTTCGAAAATGGGCTTTAACTGTCGACCCTGGCGAATTTATTAATCATAAAATTGGACCTTTAGAGAAAATATACTCAGGTCTACTTTATGATTTTTGTAAATACGTTGAATCAGCTATAACTAATGCCGATTCTTCTCCTCAAATTTTGCACTCTGAAGAAAATAAACTACCTGATGGAATGTTTGCGGCTGAATCCAATTCAAAAAATAAGGACCCTCAAATAGATAATATTTATACCGTAGATAACTTAATCAATTCACTCAATAACACTCTACCCGATAAATCAGATATCTTTGTTGATGTTGGCCAAAATGCTGTAGCGCTTGCTTTGGGACTCAAAAGAAATAGAGGAGAGAGATTATTTTCCTCTTGGGCAAATTCTCCAATGGGATATTCATTGCCTGCAGCGCTTGGTGCTTCACTTGAGAACAATGAAAGACCTTCGATATGTGTAATCGGAGATGGCGGAATAAGAACTGCTCTTTCATCTTTTCCAAATTTAAGGGCTATGATTGGTAAAGTTAAGGTTGTCTTATGGGACAACAAGGGCTACCAAACTATTGTAGATCACAGTTTAAAATTCCAACAGCTAGGGAACCCGGTAAACTTTGATACAGGATTGAATTATTTTCCATTGAAAGAAGTTTTGACTGCATCGGATGTAAGAGTTAAGGAGGCTTCTGGAAAATTAGAGGTTGATATGCAATCCTTTTTTAATAATGATCAACATGATGTCTTGATCGTTCCTATAGATGAGTCAATCCGGATGAGTGCCAACCCTGCCATTTAGAGAGTAATTACTACTGATGAAGAGAACTGCATTTATTACCGGTGGAACACAGGGTATCGGAAAAGCTATAGTTAAAAAACTGATCAGCCAGGACTATAAAGTATTAATCGGATTCATGAGTCAAAAAGCCAAAGCACATGACATGGCTAAAAATATTAATAGCATGAATGGAGATGCGATTGCCGTTCACGTTGACATAACAAGCAGATCTTCGATCCAAGAGGTTATGGCAAAGGTTCAACATATTGATATTTTGATAAACAATGCAGGCATCTCTCAATCTAAAGACTTTCTTGATATTACAGATGAAGATTGGAATCAAATGATGAACACTAATTTGCGTGGGGCATTTATATTTTCGCAAGCAGTCATCCCCTCAATGCTTAAACAGAATTGGGGGAGGATAATAAATATTACTTCTATTGGAGGCCAATGGGGCGGTGTAAATCAAGTCCATTATGCCTCATCAAAAGCTGGTCTTTCTGGCCTTACAATGTCTCTTGCTAGACTCTATAGCGGAAAAGGAATTACATCAAATTCAGTTTCTCCAGGCATTATAGAAACCGATATGACTTCCTGGATCAAAGATCAAGATAAAAATATTTTAACTAAAGATATCCCTTTAGGAAGATTTGGCCTAGTTGAGGAAGTCGCTGAAGTTGTATCTTTTCTTGCATCCAATGCGTCTGGTTACATTACGGGACAAACAATTAATGTAAATGGTGGCATGCTGAGGACCTAGATTTTTAGATATTTTAAAAAATAAAAAATTTACCGATATAATATTTTTTAGACTTATACTCTTATGATTCAAGAAATATAAAGTATATGGGTAAAAGTTTTGTTGATTTTTAAAAAGGTATCTTGAAAAAGGTATTTTGAAAAAGTCTAGTAATGATTCTTATTTCGGAAATATCTGGGTGAAAAATTTAATCTTTGGATACAGACTCAACGATTCTTGTGAGCAGTCTTTAAATGGCAAAAAATTCTAATACTCTTAAGCGACCCCTCATAGTCTTAGGAGGAGGTATTCACCAGATACCTTACATTAAGTATTGTATAAACAATAAAATATCAACAATTGTTATAGATCAAAATGAAGATGCGATTGCTAGGGATTATGCAGATCATTTTTTGAAAATAGACACGTCAAATGTTCCCAAAGTCATAGAAGCTATTGAACAGAATACTTCAAAAGAAGGAATTGCAGGTGTATTAGTCGCTGGAGTAGAGTTAGCTGTATTAGGGGCGAGCATTTCAAAACATTTCAATACTAAATCTATTGATGTAAATACTGCAGTAAACGCTACAAATAAAATCGTCCGTGCAAAAAAATTTAAAGAATTTAGAATTCCTACCCCAAAGTTTGAGATAGTCGATAGTATCCATAATGTTAGTCTAGATTATCCTTATGTCATTAAGGAACAGGAAGGTTCCGGATCAAGAGGAGTGAGGATTATAACCTCAAAGGAGGATAATTCTGAGGCTGCTAAGGATTTTGCTGGCGATGGCATTTCAAAGTATCTAGTTGAAGAATTTGTTGATGGCCATGAAATATCAATAGAAGCATTTATCCATAAAGATAAATTTTATTATTATTGTTTTGCCGTCCGAGATATTGAAAGCTTATCTAGTGGAAAAATCATTGAGCATGGAAGTATTTCAGATCCATCATATGATGACAATAAGCGAAATGATGTTGAAAAGGTCTTTGAGAGGGCTTGTTTTGCACTTGGAATAAAAGAGGGGCCAGTTAAAGGGGATGTTCTTTATACTGATTCAGGCCCCTGTCTTTTAGAAGTTGCTTCAAGATCGGCTCCGTTAGCACCTTTAATATCTGAAAGAATTTATGGTGTCGACATGGTATCTATGCATATCAAGTGGGTGTTAGATTCAAATTTTAAATTTGAGCCTTTACCAGTTGAGTTTTCCGAATCTAAGCCAGTCTCCCATAGAATTTTATTTCATGAGCCAGGAACTATAAAAGGTATCTCAGGAATCGATGAAGCAAAAAAATCAAAAGGCGTTCTAAAAATTATAATTCTTAAAAATTTAAAATTTCCTATGGTTCTTGATTATCCAGATAACAGCAATAGAATTCTTTATGTGGCAGCAACTGGCTCTGATGCAACTAGAGCAAGAAAAAATGCGGATAACGCCCTGTCAAAAATTAATCTAATTTATAAATAAAAAACCATGTCCAGAATTGAAATTAGTTTATCTCGAATACCACATGAGCAAAAAATTAACTTCTCATTTCTTCAACCAGAGAATTTTCCGTTCATAATTAGACTCAATAGCAAACAGTTGCCATGAAGTACCATTTTATATTCTGCATGAACTTGATGTTTTCTGCTCTAAGCGAAGAAGAGAGGGTTGTGGTTTTGGATCGCTGCATGGAGCCATTGCTTAATCTAGGAGAAGATGGTTTTATTTTTGCTATTCAAATGTCAGGAGTGAGTTTGGAGCAGTTAGAAAGACTGAGACCAAAGCAACTTGATCGCCTAAAAAAGCTGATCGGACAATCTAATTGTGAGTTTATCGGCAATGGCTATTCGCAAATAATACAACCACTAATTCCATGGGAAGTAAATCTTAAAAATCAAGAGATAGGGATGAAGTGTTATGAAGAAATGCTTGGAATGAGACCAAAAATAGCAATTGTAAATGAGATGGCCTTCAGTGCAAGTAGCTCTAGAAGTTTCTGCGAGGTTGGCTATGAGGGCTTGGTAATGGAGTGGAATAATCCTTATAAAGCTCATCCCGAATGGGACTCATCTTTCAGATATTTTTCTCAAAAGGTAGATTTAGGACAGGGAGATGAAACAGATTTGGTCTGGGGAGATACTATTCTTACTCAGACATTTCAACGTTATGTACATGGTGAACTAGAGTTGGAAGAATATATGAACGGCTTATCTAAATATAATCATAAGGAAGGTGCCTTATGCCTATATTCAAGTGATGCAGAAGTTTTTGATTACAGACCACGTCGATATGGAAACGAAGGTAATAGAGAAGGTGAATGGTTGAGGATCAGAAAACTAATTGAATCAATTCAATCAGAAACAAGTGGTCTAACATTGCCATCCAAAATCGTCCAAGACTTTAAAAAAAATAAACCAAATCTTTTGAAATTGGAAAGTTATTGGCAACCAATTACAGTCAAAAAGCAGGATAAATACAATATTAATAGATGGGCCCTTACTGGCAGAGATGATTTTTCTTTGAATACAAAATGTCATCGTTTAGCAAGAGCATTTAAAAGTGGAAAACCAACTCTTCAGGATTGGAAAACCCTTTGTTTTTTATGGTCTAGCGACCTAAGAACTCATATTGAAGAAAACAGATGGATAGATGCGCAAGGTAAAATGGAAGAATTAGAATCTAAGTGGCTAAATAAAAGCACAAAGAGTTCGAAGAATTCAAATTTGATTAGCGAGAAAAGATTATCAAACACCAATAAAGAGCGTTTCATTGAACTCAAAACCCCAAATCAGGCTTTAAAACTTGATTTGAAAAAAGGACTAAGCTTAAGGGAATGGTCGGTTAATGAGAACTCATTACTAGGCACAATACCTCACGGTTATTTTGAAGATATAAGTCTTGCTGCTGATTATTTTTCTTGCCATTCAGTTATAGAGCCCCAAGGCGAGCATAAAATTACTGACTTAGTTGATGTCGAGGCTTGGGTGGATGACGAAAAAGATGATTTTATCTATGCCGGCATGCAATTCGATAATAATGGTTATTCGTTTGGAAAGAAGTACTCGATTCACAGAAAAAGAAAAGAGTTTTCAGTAGAGCAAATTATTGAAATTTCTAATCGAAATAAGTCACTTAATCGTAGTTGCCACTTCACAATTTTACCTGGCATTTGGGAGGAAAGTAGTTTTTATTACGAAACAGCCTTGGGAGGAAATAGATTAGAACATTTTAATTTTGGTAATAAGACTATTGATCATACGCAAAATCTAAACCAGCTTGTATCAGCCAAGCATGGATTAGGAGTCACTAATGGTGAAATTCGTATTGGAGATTCAAAGAATTTTTTAACCTTCACCCACGATCCATGCGAAGCAGCTTTAGTACCCCATCTACAATACTTACCTAAGAAAAATGGTCTTTATCTTTTACGATTAATATATTCTGCTCAGGAGCTTGATGAGACCTTTAAAGTCTCTAGTGCTCCTCAGATCATTAAACATAAGATTACTGTCAACGCGGAGAACGATTGAATTACAAAATAAACAGGCAACTTGAATTAATTGCGAATTTTAAAATATTCAAGCTTTAATCGATGCTATCTTCTTTGAAGATCAAAATATATGAATAAAACCTTATCATTCGATTCAACGTTTATGGTAAACCCTATTAGAAAGGTTTATATGTTGATCGTAAAAAAACTATTAAACAACAAAGAATCTATTCATGATCAATTAGTTTTGTATAGGTTAGATCAAGAAAATATATTGATACGTGATCCAAGGAATATTAGCGGAATGGCTACTGGGTTACACCAACAACATATTGATGCAATGAGCATCAAGTTTTATAAATATCTAGAGAATTCTATAAATTGCAATACCTTATCAATTAAGAATCAAGACCTCTATAAATTATATACAAGACAGGTTAAGTTGAAGTTGGCAGGTATATTAAAGTGCGCCTACAGAATCAGAAACTTAACCTTAGATCTCAAGGAGATTGAAATTGTCACAGATACTCAAACAATCTCTATTTTGAAAGAAGCTTTTCTATTTTTGGAATACAAGCCAGACAATATTGTTTGGAAATCTAATAGTCAGCTAACAGCTTGTGTCACAATAAACGCACTTGTGATGAGATTTGCTGCCATTGTAAAAATGTTGATTTCACCAAGTATTCTTCCTAAGGAATATTATCTTAAACATCTTGATTCCGATATTCCTACAGTTCTTATTTCGATGCCGAGACGAAGACCGGAAGATTTTTTTACAACATATGTCGAAGAATTAGGAGAAAAATTTAATATCGTATTATATAGTCATGGCTCTTTAAAATATGTCCCTAAGGATTATAAAATTTTAAAAGTGAAAAGATCTTCGGGTATCTTGCGAGGTGTCTTTAGTACAAAAAATTTTTGTAGGACAGCAGAAAGTTATATTACAGATATTCTTTTAATTTTTTCTGGTCATGCGAATCTGAATACCAGTATTGATGTAGTAAACTCAATCTATACGAACAAGATAGATATACTAATCAATAGACAACAAACAAATGTTGTAGACAATTTTTTAGCCCTTGAGGCAAAAAAAAGAGGTGCTTTTATCATTGGCGATATATTTGAAGAGATTTTCTATTGTGATTCTGCGATTTGCTCATCTAAATCACAACATACAGAATCACTCAATTTAGCCTTAGGACAAACAGGTAAAGTTACATACAAAGGCACCAGTTCACTAATCAAGTATCGTCTTAAAAATTTTACTCATAAACAAGAAAGATACCTACATAATTTACTGGGAATTGATCAACAATTTAAAGTGATTTTTTATGCATCGGATCCTGTCAAAGAAGAAAACCAAAGATACATCACAGAGAAATTTCTCATGGGTTACTTTTCTAGCCTTAAGGATGTGATTTTAGTAATAAAAACCCACACTCAAGACGATGGAAAGGTAACTAATTATGCATTTCTTGATTCTTTTTGCCCTTCAAATATCATCTTGATAGGAGATGAACGACAAAAAAATAAGATTGTTTCTAATCGATTTAAAATTTTTGAATCATTTGATTTCAATGCAGCAGTTAGTTCAAGTGATGGATTTCTAACGGCATCTTCCTCTTCAATACTCCAAGCTTTGTTTTTGGGCGTAAAGTCGGGTATTGTTGATAAATTTAAGAATGGCAATTATGACTTCCTCGTAAACTATAAAGCCACTATGCTTATCAATGATGAAGAGAGTTTGCAGTATTTTTTAGAAAATAAAAAATTAGAAATTTCAGATGAAGCCCTAAGCTACTGCGGATTGAATGAAGAAAGTACAAATTTTGATTTAGGAAAACATCTACTTTCTACTTTCAATGAGTTTCAAAAGATTAAAAGCTAATAGAATGACCGATCTCTAATTTAGTAAGCATGAATATTTACACTGTAAAAACAAATTCCATTGCGAAATCAATCGGTTTTTTATTTGCGCTAACATATGGACTTTTCATAGTCGCCTCCCTTCAGTATTTTTATTCTGTTGATAGTGGTGATATTGGGTCTTATCTAAAATTTTTTAATGAAAATGCAACTGCAGGTTTAGAAAATCGCTCCATAGTAGGTGATGGCCTTTTTCGTGCTGGGGTTATTATATTAGGTAATTACATGGGTATTGAACCCATAAATGTATTAAGCACTCTGGCCTTTGTAATTTCAACATTGCTTTTTGCCATATATGCAGCACACATAAGATCAACTAAATACTTGATTTATTTATTGCCCGTATA
This sequence comes from uncultured SAR86 cluster bacterium, assembly GCA_902630715.1. GTDB lineage: Bacteria > Pseudomonadota > Gammaproteobacteria > Magnimaribacterales > Magnimaribacteraceae > Magnimaribacter. Next base: position 15,824 of record CACOVO010000012.1, read on the forward strand.
TTGCATGATTTTCTTTTCTCCGATTGTTTCAAACCTGTTTGCTTCAAACATAAGGTCTGGTATCGCATTTACAATACTTATGATCTCACTTGTCTATCTAAAAGGGTTTTGGAAATATCTCTTCTTTGGTTTTTCAAGCTTCCTTCATCTATCTATGGCTCCCATCATTGCTTTTTATATTTTATATCAGGTGACTAATTACACTTTTAAAAAGATAGGATTTCGTTCTTCGTTCATAGTACCTATGCTGTTACTGACGATATCTTCCCTTTTTCTAGTTGCCTTCTCGTATGTATATAAATTTAATGTAACGCTCATTTCCTCCAGTGGAGTCTATAATGTATTGATACTATGCCTTGCGTTGTTAATGATTTTTACAAATAAGAAGGTTTTGAAAAATGTATATGGATTTATATGTGTAGGGTTAATTTTAGTTTACTTATTTGGATTTGTTATTGATATTTCCTTTGCAAGATACATAGGCTTTGCAGTGATATTGTATTTATTTTTTCTTATTGAAAAAGCAGAAATTGGTACCATTCAAGTTTTCACATTGGGTTACATACCAGTCTTTTTTCTGATCTCTTTTTATACAGTTTCTAATAATTTTTAATTCGATGAATGAATAAAAATATTGTTATCGTAGTCAGCTCTTTGAATATGGGCGGTGCGCAAAGAGTTGTCTCTATTTTAGCTAATTACTGGTCGCAAAAGGGATATTCTGTTAAGTTAATTTGTACCCATACGTTACAAATTGAGAGTTTTTATTCATTAGACCAAACAGTAGATATATCCTATTTGCAAGATATTCCTAATTTGAAGAAGAGTAATTTCTTTAACTTAATGTGGAAGTTATTCCTTCTGAGAAAGGAACTTGTTAAAGCAAAACCTGATGTAATTGTTTCATTTTTAACTAGAGTAAATGTAGCTACCGCTTTGGCTTGCACAGGACTAAAAGCTAGTTTTATCTTATGCGAACGGTCATGGCCACCATTTAGATCTCTGAGTAGAAATCTTCTCTGGCTTTACAGGCTTGTATTCAAAAATGTTACTCAATTTATTGTCCAAACCGAAACCAGTAAGACGTGGTTCAATGAAAAATTATATGCTGATAATGTAAAGTTAATCTCTAATCCTGTTTCTTATCCACTAATACTTCAAGATAATCAATGTGATATACCTGACAATTTAATTTCAGGTGATAAAAAACTCATAATTGCATGCGGTAGACTTCATAAGGAAAAGCAATTTGACCTATTAATAAAAGCCTTTTCCAAGCTTCAATGTGAATTTGAAGATTGGAGATTAGTTATCCTTGGAGAAGGAGAAGAAAGAAAAAATTTAGATAATCTAGTAATTTCTTTTGAAGCTGATCACGCAATTTTTTTACCCGGAGCTTCAAGAAATATGTCTGAGTGGTATGAAAGAGGAGATTTATTTGTCCTTAGCTCTAAAGTGGAGGGTTTCCCAAATGCTCTGCTTGAGGCGATGGTTTACGGCTTAGCTTGTATAAGTTTTGATTGCGATACTGGCCCTAGAGATATGATTCAGCATGGATTTAATGGTCTTTTGGTAAACCCTATAGAACATCAATTAGGACTTGAAAAAGCTCTTAAAAAGCTTATGTCTGATAAAGAGTTGAGAATAAAATTGTCAGAAAATTCTATTCTTTTACGTGAAAAATACTCTGTTGATAAGATTATGAAAGATTGGGACACAGTTCTAGGCTTATAACTTTATGTGTGGAATATCTGGTTGTTTTGGTTTTAATGAGGAAAATGAACTCTCTAAACATCTAAGAAATGTTGAAACTCTTTTAAAAAGAAGAGGTCCAGACCAATTAAATATCGTTGAAATAGATAATTTCTGTGCAGCACACTCTCGGTTAATAGTTCAGGGTGACCTCGAAGATGGTGTACAACCCATGAAATATCAAAATGTAGTTATCCTGTTTAATGGAAATTTATACAATAAAGTTGATTTGAAATCTCAATTAGAATCTTATGGATATATCTTCACAGGAGTATCAGATACTGAGGTGGTAGCAATCTCAATTTTTCATTGGGGTTCGGATGCATTCAAAAAGTTTAACGGCTTTTTTTCAATAGCTTCTTATGATGTAAATAAAAGAACATTAACTTTGGCAAGAGATAGATTAGGGCAAAAACCACTTTATTATTCAGCAAACCAAAAAAAAGTTTTTTTTGGATCAACCGAGAATCTGGTACCTCGTGAGTACTGTGGTGAAATAAGAGAGGAATCTTTAGTGGATTTTATTACATTTGGCTTTATCCCGGCTCCAAATACAATGTTTAAAAATTTATATTCAGTAGAACCAGGATGCCATGTCACCTTTTCAATAGTTAAAGAAAAGGTTATCAATGAAGGTTCTATTGCATACTGGCAGCCAATCATTACAAGTGAGATTAATGATTTAGAAACTGCTACCGATTTAATTTCTAACACTTTAAAAAATTCTATGGATAATGGCTTGGAGGCAAGCATTGACGTAGCATGCTTATTTAGCGGAGGTGTTGACTCAAGCTTAATCTTTTCAAATGCAAGGATTAAAAACGAAAACATTTGCGCTTTTACTGCCGATTTCGGAAATTTTGATGATTCGAAAGAAAGATCTGAATCTTTGATAAAAATTCTTGGTCATACTAATCATGTAATTAAAAGTATAGAAGATAAGGATGTCCAAGATTCTCTAAGTTTGACTTCAAAGATCTGCGATAGTCCTTTTGATGATACATCTATTATTCCTAGCAATATAGTTTTTGCATCTGTCAAAGAAGCGGGTTATTCGGTAGCACTTACTGGAGACGGAGCTGATGAATTATTTTGCGGTTACTCTGCCTTTGGTAACTTAAGTAAAATTGAGAGACTTCTTGATAAAAAATTTGATTTTCTCAAAAGATATTCAGGAAAAATTGCGAGAAAAATATTTTCGAGCTATAAATCTTATAATCTAGAACGTTTATTTATGGGCGAAAATGATTTGTTGATCGATTTGTCCTGTAATGGCTTTAAAGAAAGAGAATGGAGAGCTGATATTGATACAGATTATGATCCTCTTCATTATTTAGATAGGATTTTGAAGGACCTTAAAGGTCTTAGACCGCTAGATAAGCTAAGGATTCTTAACTTGAAATTTAAATTACCTCAACAAATGCTTTTTAAGGTTGACAGAGCTTCTATGTTCAATTCAGTAGAAGCAAGACCCTTATTTCTAAATAATAAAATAATTGATGCTGCTTTAAGCGTATCCTCATCAGTTATGATGCAAGAAGGCCAGAAGACGATACTCAAAAAATTATATCAGAACCAAATTCCTCATTCTGGATGGAGCTTACCTAAGACAGGTTTCGGATGGAAAACAGATTCTTATCAAGATATCTTTTCAAATAAATCTAATTCTTACTTAAAAAAGAAAACCGGAATAGATGGATTTAATTTACTGAAAAAAAGGAAGACACATCATAAGAGAGCATATTTTGGACTTTTTTCACTGGTATCATGGCTAGAATTAAATAGCTAGAATAACTGAGTTTTTTAGTTAAAGTATTACCTCTTGCTGAGAATTCGTTTGCTAAAATAGAAACAGATATTTAACTAACAAAGGAAATTATGCCAATTAATAGATATGAAGATGAAGGTGTAGCAAATTACTGGAATAGTAAGTATGAACAGAGTTATCATCCTTACCTTCATGGCAGACAAAAAAAAGTTCTTGAATTGATTTCTAAACTAAAACTTCCCAAGGGTTCAAAGTGTCTGGAGTTGGGTTGCGGAGGTGGTCAAAACGCAATTGAATATGTTAACAAAGGATTGGAAGTTCATGGCATAGATAGTTCTGATGAACTTTTAAAAACTGCTAATGAACTTGCTTTGGCACATTCCAACCTTTCATTCTCCAATGTAGATCTTAATCAGAAGATGCCTTTTGAGGATGAAAGTTTTGATTTGGTGGTCGTAGTTGGAACTCTTCAATACCTCATGGAGCCTTCAACATGCATTAAAGAAGTAGCTAGAATTTTAAAACCTGGAGGACATTTCATTGTTTGTCAGAGAAATGCCTTATCTTTCAATGTTTTAAGAAGACCACTTAGCTTTTTAAGTTGTTTAATTTCTCAAGAAGGATTTGAATGGGGAGGACGTCAGGTTTCGACTTCAGTTGGAACTTCAGTAAAAGGAACTAAAGAAGTTTTGATAAAGCGAATGGTTAAATTTTCCAATTTAACAAGGTGGTTCCATATGGCTGGGTTAGAGACTATTTATGTTGAAGGTTATACACCTGATTTCTCTATTTCTCCAAAGCTATTTAGAATACTAGATAAATTCTTAAATATCATACCTGGTCTTTATCGTTTTTCGCATGTAGTGCTTGCATCAGGAAAGAAAGTCATCAGAGATTCTTAGATCTCACTTTTGCCTAAATTTAAAATGGCTTGATTCAATTTATTAGTTAGTCTTGTAAGATTAGGTTTAAATTTTGAAAAGAATGAAACTGCTTAGATTAACACCTGCACTCAAAGCTACAAGTGCACCTTATAATCAATTTTCTTTGGGTCTCAAGGCCACTATTGATCAAACAATATTTTCCTTTCACTCATATGAGGATATGCAAATTGATAATAACATTGAGGCGTTTCATGGTTCCGGGTCAATCTTGAGGTCATATCAAGTTTTAAAAGAATTGATAAAAAAAAATGTATTTGATGTTATTCATATACATAACGGACTGACTGGAATTTTGTTCTTTTTTGCTATTTTTCCATTTAATCTAAATCTTTTGAGCAAAAGTGTTTTCACTCTTCATAACAGTTGGTATGTTCTAAAAACTCGAAACCAGTTTTTGGATTTTTTTGTCATGATGTTTTCTGCATCTGTGTGTACCTGCGGTAAATCAAGTTTTGAAAGTATTCCTAAATTAATAAAATTTTTTATTGGCAGTAAGATGATACCGGTTGTTAACGGATTCGATAATAAAAGGATAGATAAAGTCTCAATCAGTAAGGATAAAGATGAATTCTTCAACAAGGAATCATCTTTAAAGGTTTTATGTGTTGGGACTCTCAATAATACTAAAAACCAGATTGCATTATTGAAAGCAACTGAACATATAGATAAAGAAATGGAGATTATCTTTTTGGGTGATGGCACAAATCGCAAGATGCTAGAAGAATATTCGAAATCGATTTCATGTCACAAAAATGTTTTTTTTAAAGGTTTAGTTTCTAGGGAGATAACAATTGGACATATGTTAGAGGCAGACGTAAGTATTTCTCTCTCGAAAGGAGAGGGACTACCTATAGCCGTTCTAGAGTCAATGTACGCCGGTTGTTTTTTAATACTTTCAAATATCTCTCCGCATTTAGAGATATCACCCCCCAAAAGCCGCTGTATTTTTGTAGATACATCTGATCAAGATCAAATAATCGAGTCATTAAATTATGTTCTTTCTAATCTAAGCGAAATAAGGTGTGGGAGAGACATATCTAAGGAATATTCAATAGATAATTTCAGCGCTGAGAGAATGTTAGAGAAGTATAAAGGAATTTATCAATCCTTATATGATCGCAACAAAGAAATTAAATAATATATATCGTGAAGATTTCTGAAGAAAATACATTAAAAATATTATTATCTTATTGTGATGTAAGAGGTATATCTTATGTCAGCTGGAAGAATAATCATGAGCTAAATTTAGTATTTTCAGGCGAAAGAGATATTGATTTGTATGTGCCTGTAAATCAGAGGTCTAATTTTCTCAAGCTTTGTAAAGAAATGGGTTGGGTAGAGTTTTCAAATCCAGTTGCTTGCTATCCAGATATTTCTCATTTTTATACATTGGGCAATGATCTAGAAATATTTCATTTGCATGTTTACTTTAAGTTAATTACTGGAGATACTTGGATAAAAGAATATTTATTACCTTTTGATGAATGGCTTTTAGAAAACCGAGTTCTGAATGAAGAATATGGCATTTGGGTTCTAAATAATCAAAGCCAGAGTTATATTTTTCTTATTCGTCATCTTTTAAAATGTGGATCATTTATTGGAAGATTAATGTATAAGAGGGAGTTGGAATCTTATAGAGAAGAATGGAACCAGTGCAGTAAAGATTTTGGTGAGAACGAATTAAACGGGCCCATAAGTTTGAGTGACCGAATAGATCTCTCAATTGTTTCAGATTCAGAATTAAAATTACCAAGCTTATTAAATTCATTAAAGTTCAGATTTTCATGTTCTCCTTATCTGCGTCATAACATTATATCCCTGCCATTCATTCGGTTTTTTTCTCTTTGTAATAGGGTTTTAAACAAAATTTTTTATAAACAAAAAAAAGTATTCACTTCTGAAGGTATCGTTATTGCAATTTCTGGTGTGGATGGGTCGGGCAAATCTACAATGCTAAGAGAGTTAAGTGATGTTTTTGGTAAATTTTTGACAATAAGATCTTTTCACTTGGGAAAACCTCAAGGTAAGTTCATAGAGTCCATTTGGAGGGCCATGGGCAATAAGAGTACTAATGCATCTATGGCTGGCACTTCATCAAATAATTTACCTAGCTCAAAAGTAAGGGCATTTAATGGAATGATTTTAGCCTTAATGAGATTAAGGTTAGCAAGATCAATTATTAAATTATCTAGGAAAGGCGGCCTAATGGTTACTGATAGATGGCCTACAAATGAATTGGGAAAGATGGATGGTCCAAGAATTATACTTGGAGAGGAATCAGGATGGGTAGAAACCTACTGTAAAAAAATAGAGAGTTGGGCATATAACGTTATGCCAAGTGCGGACGTTTGTTACTTCTTTGAGGTACCAATTGAGATAGCCGCCTCTAGAAATAGATATAGAGTAAAAGAAAATAAAGAAACCGATGAAATGATACATGCAAGATATGCAAATAATTATGAATATGAGCCTATATCTAGGAAAACCATAAGATTTGACAATTCAGAAGAGTTCGAAATTAAACGGAAAGAATTTTTGTCCAGCATTTGGCAGCAAATCTCTCTTATGTCCTAGCTTTTACAAAGCCTTTAATCCACAATACCAGAGCTACTATGACAGAAAGCCTTACCTACATCGAGTTTAAGAGCCTATTAGGTGAATCAAAGCGCAAATCTGATCCTATTTTCTGTAGATTTATTTTAAGACCTTTATCCTTTCCAGTTGGTTGGTTATTTTACAAATCAGGAATGAAAGCAAATATGGTAAGTTTTCTTTCAATACTTATAACTTTGATAGCATCTTTTATGATAGTTTCTGCTGAAAAAGGAGAACTTATTTTTGCATCATTATTAATGTTATTTGTTGCACTTACAGACTGCATTGATGGGAATATTGCAAGAGCTAGAAAGGAGACTGGACCCTCTGGTGAATGGATGGATGCTTTGAGTGGATATTCAGTTTATGTATTCATTCCAGTTTCTTTGGGTTTGCATTTAAATTTTTTTTATAGTTCTGATTTTTTCTCTGGTTTTTGGATTTTAGTGAGCTCTGTTGCGGTAATTTCGAATCTATATATGAGGCTCATTTATCAAAAATATATAAATGCAGGATTAGATGTAAATTCGGGTGGAGCAATAAAAGCAACTGGCTCTTTATTTTCCAAATTAAGTGGAGAGGTTGGTTTGGTTGGATGGATGATGCCTGCATTATGTGCCGCCTCTTTGCTAGAACTCCTTCCAATATACCTTCTTTTTTACGGTTGTTTTTACCTCTTATCTGCGCTTGCAGTCTTTTATTCCTTGATATCAAGGGTTAGCCCCTTCTAAATTTTAGTTAAAATATATCTTACTTAAATTCGTTATATACTAATCTTTTATTATTGAGCCTTAAAAACCCTGTTGAGCCATGAACACCAAGTTAATTTCTCAAATTATTCTAGGCGCAGGTAGGCCCTATAGAGGCGAAGAAAGTTCGTCTCTAAAAAAAATTTCTGAAAATACTCGCGTCTTGGACTGGACTCTTCAAGCGGTTAAATATCTTAATCCCGAAGTTCACTTTGTTGCTGGTTATCAGATTGAAGAAATTGTTTCAAAATTTCCAAACTTGCTTTACACAGTGAATCCAGAGTGGAAGTCTACAGGACCGGTGTTTTCTTTACTTCAAGCAAGACCTGAACCTTCTTCAGATTGTATTGTTTCTTATGGAGATATTTTATTTCGTCAAGACGTTGTTCAAAAATTAATAGATTTAGATTCTGAAGTAGGCATAGCCGTTGATTCGATGTGGAAAGATCGTTATCAAAATCGAACTCAGGATGATTTAAATAAAAGTGAAAAAGTAATTATAAATGGAATTGATTTAGAGAGCGCACATAAAGAAATAAGTAAAGAGTCTGCAAATGCTGAGTTCATTGGACTGCTGTTATTAAAGCCTGCAGTAATGAAATTTATTCAAACGAACAGAGATCATATTTTCAAGAAGATGCGTAAAGATACGCTCATTCAATTGATTGAATTTCTTAAAAAAAATGGCTTTGAGGTTAAGGCAGTAGATGTTTCAGGTGATTGGGCTGAATTAAATGAATCAAATGATTTGGTAAATTTTATTTTAGGTACAAAAGCTCAAAGTCTAGAGAGATTGGAAGGAGTATTGAGTTTAAGCCGCATTGCTCCTCAAGTTAACTTTACGGTTGAGGAATGGAATACTCAGTCTGAAATTATAATCAATCAAATACAAGACAAATTTCAAGACAAGAAATTGATAATAAGAAGCAGCGCTATCTCAGAAGATGGTTTTGAATCCTCTAATGCCGGCGCTTACGCGAGCTTATTAAATATATATTCAGGAGAAAGAAGATCATTAAATGATGCAATAAATAACGTAATCAGCTCATATATTGATTCAAATTCTAGCAATCAGGTCTTGGTTCAACCAATGATTCAAGACGTGATAGGAAGTGGTGTTATTTTTACAAAGACACTTACGGAGGCAGCTCCTTACTATGTTATAAATTTTGATGATTCTTCTTCGGAAACAGACAGTATAACTAGTGGTTCTAGTCAGAATCACAAAACATTTATCGTACTAAAAGGTAACAATGATCATTACGAAGCCTCGTTGCCTCAAAATTTATATAGCCTGCTTCAAGCAGTTAAGGAGATAGAAAATTTGCTCAATTTTAATTCTCTAGACATAGAGTTTGCTATAACCCGAGATGGCGATATTCATATTTTGCAAGTTAGACCATTAGTTGATAAAAAATTTGAGATAGATGCAGATAGAGGAATTTTAGAAGCAATAAATGATGCTGAAGTTCTTTTTAAAAGACTACAAAACAGCAATCCTTTTACTGTTGGCGGCAAGGCTATATTTGGAGTAATGCCAGATTGGAATCCAGCAGAAATAATTGGTACTAGGCCAAATCGCCTATCCTTTGATTTATATCAATACCTGATAACGGATAAAGTATGGGCAACTCAAAGAGCTGAATATGGATATAGAGACGTAAGACCTCATCCATTGTTGGTTTCCTTTGCAGGCATTCCCTATGTGGATGTTCGAGCAAGTTTTAACTCATTTATACCAAACTCACTTGATGATGATTTAGCTTCTAGACTTGTAGACTACTATTTGAATAGATTGACTGATAATCCGCAGTATCACGATAAAGTAGAGTTTGAAATTGTTCCTACCTGCTTCTCATTAAACTTCGATATTTGGCGCAAAAGACTCAATCAAGGAGGTTTTTCTGATATTGAAATCAACGCACTAAGCGATGCTTTGAAAGAAATAACCAAAGGAGGCATTGCTCGAACTACCGACGATCTTCAGGCCATAGAGAGTTTTAAGCTTCGCTATGAAGAAATATACAACTCAAACCTACCGGTTATAGATAAAGCCTTGAGCCTATTGGAAGACTGCAGACAATACGGCACGCTTGTTTTTTCTCACCTTGCGAGGAGTGCTTTTATAAGTGTAACCTTGTTGAAGTCTGCTGTTGAAACAAAGATTATTAGTCAGAAAGCAATGGATTCTTTTATGAACTCCATTGAAACAGTAGCACATGACTTTATAAATGATGCCAGAAAGGTCGCAAATTTTGAAGTGGACTGGGAGGAATTTATTGATACTTATGGTCATCTGCGTCCTGGAACATATGATATAACTTCAGAAGCTTATTCAGAAAATGTTGAAAATTATTTAAGACCTATTGTTGAGAGATTCGAAGGAGACAAGAACGAGTATAATGCTGAGGATAATAGTTGGTTGATTGAAAGAGAAAGTTTCTATAATGCTCTTTATGATATGGGAATAGATGAAGATCCAAACATTATAGAATCCTTTTTAAGACAATCGATAGAGGGAAGAGAGTATGCTAAGTTTGTATTTTCAAAAAACCTTTCAGCAGCTCTAAGTCTTTTTGCGGAATATGGCCATTCTATTGATATTGATAAAAAAATCTTAGCTCATCTCTCTTTGAACTCCTTCTTTGAACTAAGAGCGGGGATAATCAGCCAAAAAGAAGCTTCAGAATTTTTAAACAAAGAGGCTGAAATCAACCAAAAACTTCACAATATAACTAACAAGATAGAACTACCTCCTTTGATAAGTGAAGAAAAAGATTTTCATGTATTTATGTATCCTAGTACACAACCCAATTATGTGGGCTCCACTAAAATCACTGCTAAAGTCATTTCTTTAAATCCTGAAGTTCATAATGTCTCTGATTTTGAACTTGATGGAAAAATCTTACTTATCCCACAGGCAGATCCTGGATTTGATTGGATTTTTGGTCACAATATAGCGGGATTAATCACAATGTATGGCGGCGGAAATTCACACATGGCAATAAGAGCTAAAGAATTTAATCTTCCAGCAGTTATAGGGATAGGAGAGGCTCTTTACCAATCTCTAAAATCAGCTTCTGTAATTGAACTTGATGCAACTAATAGAAAAATAGAAATTGTTGGCTAATATGAAGGTTGGTTTGACACAGAGAGTTGAATTTAAAGAAGATGTATCTGAGCATAGAGATGCTCTAGATCAAAGATGGATTACATTTTTAGAATCTATAGGTATGACTCCTATAATCATACCAAATAAGCTAAAAAATATAGAAGACTGGCTAGAGCTCATAGAATGCCATGCGTATATTCTTACTGGAGGTAACGATTTAGCTGGACTAGAAAATGCTTCAAACGTATCTCTTGAAAGAGATAAGACAGAATTAACAATATTAGAATATGCCAGGAAATCCAATTCACCTGTTTTAGGAATTTGTCGAGGTCTTCAAATTATGAATATGTACTTTGGTGGAACACTTGGAAAAATCACAGGACATGTAGCTCAACCTCATGTGATCAGAAGCCGCTTCGACAGAAGTGAGAAATTTAAAACTAGAACAGTAAATTCATATCATAATTGGGGAATATCAAAAAAAAATTTAGCCGCCGAACTTACTCCATGGGCTTACGATGAGCAAAATAATATCGAGGCGGCAATCCACAAGAAGATTAATTGGTTAGGTATTATGTGGCATCCAGAACGAGAAGAAGAGCTTGATATGCTCGACGTTGATATAATACGAAAACTCTTCAATAAGGATCTAGTTTGAAGCTTATAATTCTGGCCGCTGGTGAAGGAAAGAGGTTGCGACCTCTTACAAATAATTCACCAAAATGCTTAGTGAAACTTAAAGGGAAATCTCTTCTTTCACATCAGTTGTACGCTATAAAAGCAAATTCAATATCTTCACAAGATATAGCCATAGTCGGAGGATATCAATATCAAGATTTGAAGGATTTTGGTTGCAAACTTTTCAATAATGTTAGATTTTCCTCTACAAACATGGTTTCAACTTTGTTTTGTGCAAGTGATTTTATGGCTGAGGATGAAGATCTTATTATCAGTTATGGCGATATTGTTTATGAAAAAAAAATACTTGAAGCTTTACTAAGCTCTGATGCTGAATTATCGGTTGTGGCAGACAAATCCTGGGAGAGACTTTGGAGATTAAGGATGAGCAATCCGTTAGATGATGCTGAAACTTTCATTATGGATGAAAAACAAAATATACGTGAGTTGGGTAAAAGACCGCATTCTATTTCACAAGTGCAATCTCAATACATTGGCTTAATTAAAGTTCGCAGAGATAAGATAAAAGAATTAAAGGATGTTTACCACAAAATGGATAGAGAGAGTATTTACGATGGACAAGATTTCGATAACATGTACATGACAAGCTTCATTCAGTATTTAATAAATAGTCAATGGGAAGTTAAAGCAACGGTTATAGATAACGGATGGCTCGAGGTAGACACAATTGAAGATTTAGAGCGTTATGAAAGCTTATCTAAGAGAAGTTTAGACAGTTATTGTTTTCTTAGAGGTTAGTCAACACCTAAGCTCAATTACTTGATAAACATGTCTCAAGTGTCTTTGAAAGGTAATCGGAATATTGAATTATGAAAAAGGTTTTTATGTTTGTAAATGTGGATTGGTTTTTTCTTTCACACAGAATTTCCTTAGCCAAGAATGCCTTTCAAAACGGAATAGACATGAGAGTGTATGCTGATTTAACCGGCATTAAGGTTACTTCTGAGGAGGATAGATATAGCTTACATCGAAGTCCTTTATCGAGATCAAAAAAGAATTTCTTTTCTATCATTAGTGAATTTATAAAAGTTTATTTTCTGATCCTTAAAAATAAGCCAGATTTAATCCATGCTGTAACCATAAAACCAATCATCTTTTTGGGGATAGTCTCAAGAATAATTGGCATCCCTTTCATAGGTGCAGTGTCTGGTTTAGGTCCAGTTTATAATCGTGAGACTATTTTTAAGCGTTATAGGCTACGGCTTGTGATGATGCTTTATAAATATATATTTGACTCAAATTCTTCAGCAATTATCTGCCAAAATAGTCATGACAAAGAGATACTTCTAAACTTTAAGATTGGCTCACAAGCCTCAATTGTTACTGTCTCTGGCTCTGGCGTTGATTTACAAAAATTTAAACCTATAAAACAGGATAAGGAATCCCCAATAATATTAATGGCATGTAGAATTTTAAAAGAAAAGGGGATATATGAGTTTTGTTCTGCTGCAGAGTCATTCAAGGCCAATAACAACATGAAAGCTCGATTTATTCTTGCTGGACCCATAGATTCTGAAAGTCCATCTGCCATTCAAGAAAAAAACCTCAGACCATTATGCGAGAAAAGCGGTGTTGAGTATGTTGGCGATAGGAAAGATATGAATTTATTAATTGCTTCAGCGTCTATATTCATTTTGCCTTCATATTATTCTGAGGGTTTGCCTAAGGTTCTTTTAGAAGCTGCCGCATGTGGTATCCCCATAATCACTACAGATCACCCGGGATGCAGAGACGCAATTTTGAATGAAAAGACAGGTATTTTAATAGAACCTCATAACTCAAAAGCTTTATATTCGGCCATTTTAAATCTTTTATCTAATCCAGATAGATTAATTGATATGGGTAAGTCGGCCAGAGAATTAGCAGAGAAATCATTTGATGAAAACAGAGTCAGAGAAACACACTATTTACTTTATGAAAAATATCTCAATGAATCTTTACTATCATGAGTAATGTAATATCTCTCAAATATTAGACGCTTTACATCGAACAATATTATTATGGCAATATATAAAATCCTACTTTCCGGGTTAAATACACAGAAAAGTTAACTTGAAGAAAATATACAAAGTTTTCATTAAAAGGGTTTTGGATCTTATGTTTTCATTTGTTCTAATTCTGATGACATTACCCATACAACTTTTTTTGATTATCCTAATGTCTCTTAATTTGAAAGAATTTGGTTTATTTAGACAGTTGAGAGTAGGGCATAAAGGCGAAGGCTTCTACGTTTATAAGATAAAGACAATGATATCAAGTTCTACACAAATTACTAATGACAAAGGAGTTGCGTCATTATCTGATAATAGGATCACTAGAGTTGGATCTGTCTTGAGAAGATTGCACATTGATGAACTGCCCCAACTTTTTTCTGTTTTAACTGGAAAGATGAGTTTTATTGGCCCAAGACCAGAAGTGACGTCTATAATGGAAACACTCAGATTTGAAGATTTTGAGTCTTGGACAAAAGTAAGGCCAGGATTAATTAGTCCAGCCACTCTGAGCTTTATTAACGAGGAGGAGTTGTTGGAGGATGAAAAAGATCCTCTAAATGTTTATTTGACGGAAATACTTCCGATCAAGGTCAAAATGAATAAGGAATATAGTGACGATATCTCTTTCTCTAAGGACTTGAAGATCTTTTTTAATTATTTATGGAAAATTATAAAAAATGATTAAAAAAACAAAATTAAATGATTGGCCTTCTTTTGATACCGAAGAAATTAAAGTAGTTGAAGAGATACTTCTTAGCGGTAAAGTAAATTATTGGACGGGAGATCATGGCAAGGAGTTTGAAAAGGAATTTGCAAAATGGATAGGCTCAAGACACTCTATTGCTGTAGCGAACGGCACTCTTGCTCTCGATTTGGCTCTCAAGTCTTTAGATATTGGAGAAGGAGATAAAGTAATTGTAACTCCTAGATCTTTCATTGCATCAGTTTCATCTGTTATTAATACTGGGGCTGAACCAGTTTTTTGTGATGTAAGCAAGGAAAGCGGAAATATAACTATTGACTCAATTGAATCAGTTTATTCAAAAGACGTTAAAGCAATCCTTTGTGTTCATTTAGCAGGATGGCCTTGTGATATGGATCCAATAATGTCCTTTGCTAAAAGTAAAAATATTTATGTTTTAGAGGACTGTGCCCAGGCACATGGGGCTAAATATAAAGGATCCCATGTAGGTACAATTGGAGATATTGGTGCATGGTCCTTTTGTCAGGATAAGATCATGAGTACAGGAGGTGAGGGAGGAATGGTTGCAACCAACTCTGAAGAACTTTGGGAAAAAATGTGGTCCTATAAGGATCACGGAAAAAACTTCTACTCTGTCTACAACAAGCAACATCCTCCAGGATTTCGATGGTTACATGACAGCTTTGGATCTAACTTTAGAATTACAGAGTATCAGGCTGCAATAGGTAGATCCCAATTAAAAAAAATGCCGACTTGGACCGAATCTAGGCAAAGAAATGCTAACAAATTAATAGAAGTTTTAAATGATTTTCAGGATTTAATTAGAGTTCCTATATGTCAAAAAGGTTTTGAGCATGCTTACTATAAGCTCTATGCCTATTTAAGGATTCCAAATTTAAAAAACGGATGGAATCGAGCAAAGATCTTACAAAAGTTTAATGAAATAAATATTCCTTGTTTTGAAGGTTCTTGTTCAGAAATATATAAGGAGAAAGCTTTTATAGGAACTGATTTTGTACCAAAAAAGGATCTACCTAATGCCAAAGAGCTTGGTCAATCATCAATAACATTTTTGGTACACCCGACTTTAGATGATGAGGACATAAGCTATATGCAAGAAGGCATTAAAAGTGTTCTAGAAGAAGTTAGATAAAGGCTCTAATAAATTGAAAAAATATCTCTTAAAAACAAGTAGAAGAACTAAGCAAATTATTGCTTCAACATCAGACTTTATTTCAATATTAATATCATTATTTCTAGCAAATTTTTTTTTGGAGGCTTCATTTAACTTCGATATAAGACAGACTTTGCTTGAATATATTACTGTCAGCCTTCTCTTTATCTTTTTATTTTATTTACTTGGTGTTTATAACCTGATTATGAGATATGTTGACGTAACTTTTTATTTATTAATCATTAAGTCGGTATTTCTTGCATCATTTGTTGTTTTATTGCCTATACTGGTAATTGAGTTTTTCTCTAAAAGAATTTTAAGTTTCTCATCTCTAGAATTTGTATTATTCATTCCATTTTCAGTAACATTTTTAATATCCTCTCGAATATTTGCAGTTAATTACTTTAAAAGACGAAATCATGATAGGAGGGTTGTTATTTATGGAGCTGGGTCAGCTGGAATTCAGCTTGCTAATGCTTTAAAGGTAAGCTCTGAAATGAAGCCCGTTGCCTTTGTTGATGAAAACAAGACTCTGCATGGCTCTTATATGAGCGGTTTAAAAATTATTGAGCCTAAGAAGTTAAAAGAGCTGCTTAGCAAACGAAAGATTGATGAAGTTTTAATTGCTATTCCTTCTGCATCAAAAAAAACTTTGAGCAAACTTTTGAAAGATATAGAGAAACACTCCGTCAAAGTTAGAATCCTTCCTGGTTTGGCAGAGCTGGCTCAAGGTAAAATTTCAGTTTCTGAACTAAAAGAAGTTGAAATAACAGATTTATTGGGTAGGTATGAGGTTGAAGCAAATCTGGAGCTTCTTCGAAGGAATATAAATGAAAAGGTGGTTTTAATTACAGGAGCCGGAGGTTCAATAGGATCAGAAATTACAAGGCAAGTTATAAATCACTCCCCAAAAAAAATAATTATTCTGGATTCGAATGAATATGCTCTTTATCAAATCAGGAGTGAAATAGAGTCCAGTGCGCCTGAAGTAGATCTAAGTAGCATCATTGGAAACGTTACAAGTAAAACCCGAATCAAGACACTTTGTGAAACTTTTAAAGTGGATACAATTTATCACACAGCTGCCTACAAGCACGTACTGTTAGTAGAAGAAAATCCTTTTGAAGGAGTAATCAACAATATATTTGGCACAAGGTCATGTTTAGAGGCAGCTATTGAAACTGAAGTAGAAACCTTTGTTCTAATATCTACGGATAAGGCAGTTAGGCCCACAAATTTCATGGGAGCATCAAAAAGATTTGCAGAATTAATTCTCCAGGCTTACTCTTCAGATAATTTGCTTAGCCATAAGACTCGTATGACAATGGTAAGATTTGGCAATGTAATCGGTTCATCCGGTTCAGCCATACCATTATTTCAAAATCAAATACGTAATGGAGGGCCGGTAACTGTTACTCATCCTGATGTGACAAGATACTTTATGTCTATACCCGAAGCCGCGGAGCTTGTTATCCAAGCAGGAGCTATGGGAGAAGGAGGAGATGTATTTGTATTAGATATGGGTAGACCAGTAAAAATTTTTGAACTAGCTAAAAGACTTATAAAATTGAGCGGCATGGAATTAAAAGATCAAGAAAATCCAGATGGGGATATCGAAATAATTTTTACTGGTTTGAGGCCAGGTGAAAAACTTTATGAGGAATTATTAATTGGTGAAAATGTAAGCTCCACTGAACACAAACAAATACTTAGAGCGGAAGAGGATTTTCTCTCGAGAGAAGAGTTGGAAAAATACTTAACTGCTTTAAGTGATTCAGAACAGAAAGGTGATGTGAAAAGTTTAAGAGAAATATTAAAAAAGGTTGTTTCCGGGTTCACACCAGAAGAAAAAATAGTTGATTTAGTGTCCATCAACAAAGATAAATAATATTTAATAATTTGTTCATTTTTATAGATTCTATAGATGATTTGGCTCAATTAAATCTTGAGCTTTCTCGAAAACCATATTTAGCTGTTGATACGGAATTTAGAAGAACCTCGAAATACAACATGAGGCTAGCACTTCTTCAAGTAAATGATGGAGAAGAGACTTACTTGATCGATACGATCCTTATAGATGATCCTGGTACTCATGCAAACTTTCTATTCTCAAAGAGTGTTTTGAAAATACTTCACTCTTGCAAAGAAGATCTTGAGGCAATCTATTCTTGGACAAATAAAGAGATGATAAACATCTATGATACTCAAATTGCCAACTCCCTGTTGGGTGGGGAGTACGCGATAAGTTATCAAGCACTAGTTGAGAAGGAACTGGGTATTGTGCTAAACAAAAATGAAACTAGATCTAACTGGATTAGAAGACCTTTAACCGATTCCCAGTTAAAGTACGCAGTCTTAGATGTCGAATATTTAATAAATATTTACAAAATTCAGTTTTCTGAGCTCTCAACAAACTCAAAGTTAACTTGGCTATATCAGGACATTGAAAAACTTTCACACGTTATATTCAGTGCTCCGTTATCAATTTATGAATCAAAAAGAACTTTATCGAAAGCTGAAGAAATCGAAATGCTTGATAGATTTAATGCTGTAGTGGAGGATATTTCTCAACGAGAAAATATAAATCCTACTCTGTTCTTTTCTAAGAAATCTCAAAAAGAATTCTTAAGATTAGTTTTTTTGGAAGGTTTAAGTTCTGCTTGTCAAGGAATTACCGAATGGAGAAGTCAGTTAATTAAAGGGGATATCTTAGATCTGATAAAATAGTTGAATGTTTTGGATGGTCTACATAATAGCCTCATTGTCTCTATCTTTGTTATTCTTAAAAATCATCAAGAGGAATAGCGTGTTAATATTTTCATTACTTTTGATGTTCTTTATAACTCCAACTCAGCTAGATATCACATCTTCCGAATATGCTCCATCAATCTTTTCCTACGTTTATAACGTGCTTTTTGAACGTGATTATTCTTCAAGAGTTCTCAGGCCTCTTTTAATTACCTTGCCTTTAACCTTAATAACTGTGAGTTTATTTCTATATCTCAAAAGAAAATTCTCGTAGCATTCAGGCTCTCTAAATTCAAAATACCAACTGCGTTTTTCCCCTTCATCATTCCTGCACTTTCTCCCGGATTAAAGAATAAAACACCATCTTGCATTTCATTTCTGTATGTATGAGTATGTCCATGTACCACGACATCAATTTTATTTTTCAATAAGAATTCATTTATAGAATCCGGTTCGTGGAAAATGGCTATATTTTTTTGACAGACACTCAAGACTTTTGGTGGTTCTTGAAATTTAAAATTATTAGAGATCGCTAGCTCCTTTAAGCCTTTTTCACCTCTATCATTATTCCCAAAGACTCCAACTAATTCACAGTTTAAATCTCTAAATTTATCTAATGACTTTGAGTTTGCAATATCACCAGTATGGATCACCAGATCAACTTTTGCCTCATTGAAAAGACGAATTATGAGCTCTATATTTTTTAGGTTGTTGTGAGTATCGCTTACAACACCAATGTGCATAGTTTATTTCTATACTTTTTCTAATATGTGTATGCCACAGGCACTTCCAAGGCCTATTACATGTGTCATGCCAATTCTCGCATTTTCAACTTGTCTTTCTCCGGCCTCTCCTCTCAGATGTGTACAGACCTCGTATATATTTGCTATACCAGTTGCTCCTAAAGGATGTCCTTTTGAAAGTAGTCCTCCAGAAACGTTTACAGGTATTCGTCCACCTAGCTCAACTTCACCTTCATCGATCAGTCGTCCTGCCTCTCCGTCACTGCACAGACCTAAGTTTTCATAATGTAACATTTCAGCAGTAGCAAAACAGTCATGCAACTCAACCAGATCGATATCATTTGCATCAAGACCAGCCATCTCATATGCCTCTGCAGCAGCCTTTCTAGTACAACTATTAACATCGGGCATTACCAGATCTCTTTCCTGATAAGGATCACTTGTCATAACAGAGGCTTTAACCCTTACTGCCCTTTGCATTCCAAGTTCTTTTGCCTTCTTCTCAGAGACTAAAACTGCAGCCGCTGCTCCGTCAACATTTACAGAGCACATTAATTTAGTATTAGGGTAAGAAATCATTTCAGCATTCATAACTTCCTCCAAAGGTGTTTCAATCTGATACCTTGCCTTTGGATTCATGGTTGAATGATGGTGATTTTTAACTGAAATTTTGGCGAATTGTTCAAATGTAGTCCCATATTCTCTTGAATGCTCCATTCCTGCTTCCGCAAAAACTGCTGGCATTGTTCCAGAGCCCAGTAAACCTTCTTTTGGAATACCAGCTCCACCTCCTGCACCACCTAGAAGGCCTGTACCCATTTGCTCAACACCCACTGCCAACACCACATCATATAAACCTGCTTTAATTGATGTCCAAGCCTCTCTGAATGCTGTCGCACCTGTCGCACATGCATTTGAGCAATTTACAACTGGTATACCTGTTTGACCAATTTCTTGAAGAATTCTCTGACCAACCATAGCATTAGCTTGACCTAAATTACCGCAATAGAAGGCTTCCATATTTCCAATATTCAAACCCGCATCATCTAATGCTAGTAAAGCAGCCTCTGCTCCAAGGTCAGGCACAGTCCTTTCTGGAAACCTCCCGAATTTGATCATATCAACACCTAATACGTAAACATCACTCATAATTTTCTCCTTTATGAAATTGGCCTAAAGAAATAGCTTATGTAACTATTTCCGTCTTTATCTTTTCTCCCCAAAGCATCATCGAAGACAACTTCTACGGGCATATCAAAATCTATTTTTTCTGGATCTGGATCGCAATCTATAAGATTACCTTTAACTGTACCTCCACCGTCTAAATCAACGATTGCCGAAATGTAAGGTACTTCTATTCCTGGGAAAGATCTAAAAACTATTGAATAAGAATAAAGTTTTCCTGTATTGCTTAATTTAATTGCACTCAAAGTTCCTCGAGCAAAACATTTTGAACATACGTTTCTTTCACCTAAAAAAATTGAATCGCAATCTTTGCATTTGTATCCCTCTAAATAAGGATCTCCACCTTCGGGTAATTTTAGATAATCAACTACAGGTAAACTCATTTCTCCCCCTTAATATACTTTCTAGTTTTATATATTATTGAGTCAATTACAATAGCTAGCTTATGAGTTTTTGGAAAACAGGAATAGGCGGAATGATTGGGTTTACAATCGGAGGTCCTTTAGGTGGTATTTTAGGGGCCATAATAGGTTCTAAGTTCTCAAATAAAAATCAAAGACAACCAAGTAATAATCAAAAGAGTCAAGCCGCTTTTTTTACAGCACTTTTCGCTTGTTTTGCAAAAATAGCCAAAGCAGATGGAAGGGTATCTAGAGAAGAGGTAGATAAAGTAGATAATTTCATAAAGTCAAAATTTAGATTTCCTCCTGAACAACGGGGTTTTGCAATTGAAATATTCAATCATGCAAAAGATGATCAAAATTCTTTTGAAGACTATGCCCGTCAATTATCTTCATTATTATCTTCTGATCCTTCTTCACTGATTATGTTTTATGAACTTTTATTCGAGCTTTCTATGGCAGATGGTTATCTAGATCCATCTGAAGAAAAACTTCTTTTCCAAGCAATCAAGATATTCAACCTAGATCCTGATTTGATGAGTATTTGTAAGAAAAAATTTGGGGCTGATGTTGCAGATGCATATGCAATATTAGGAGTAGATCAAAGCATGTCTTTCAAAGATATAAAAAAAGCATATCAAAGAAAGAGAAAGGAGTTTCATCCTGATACACTTGTTTCTAAAGGATTACCTGAGGAATTATTGGATAAAGCTAAAGAGAAATTTATAGAAATTCAATCTGCCTTTGAAGAGATTGAGAAACAAAAGAGTAAATAATTGGGATTTCCAAAACGATTTATTTTATTATTTAAATCATGTCGATAGCCATTTCGGGGACTGGCTTGTTTACCCCAAAAGAATACATAACTAATGAAGAGCTTGTTCAGAGTTTCAACGAATATGTCTCAATATTTAATGAGGAAAATAAATTCTTAATTGAATCTGGTGAAGTTGAGGCATTGGAGCCATCATCTACTGAATTTATAAAGAAGGCTTCAGGAATTGAGCAAAGATTTGTTCAAGATAAGTCCGGAATTCTGGATGTGAAAAGAATGAGGCCACGTCTCAAAGAAAGACCGAACTCTGAATTGTCAATTCTAGCTGAAATGGCAGTTAGTGCCTCTAAAGAGGCTTTGGGTCAAGCTAACCTACAAGCTTCTGATTTAGATGCAGTAATTTGTGGATGTTCTAACCTTCAAAGAGCTTATCCTGCTATAGCCATTGAAGTTCAGGAGGAGCTAAAGATAACTGGTTATGCATATGACATGAATGTAGCTTGTTCATCAGCTACTTTTTCAATTCAAAATGCTTTTAATGATATCCGGTCTGGAGTTGCTGAAAAGATATTGGTTGTGAATCCCGAGATTTGTTCTGGACATTTAAATTTTAGAGATAGAGATGCCCATTTTATATTTGGGGATGCTTGCACTGCAGTTATTATTGAGAGAGATAGCTTATCTGAAAGTGCCTTTGAAATAATTGGAACTAAATTACAAACAAAATTCTCAAACAACATAAGAAATAACTTTGGTTTTTTAAATTTACCGGAGGATTCAGATCCAAATGCTTCCGATAAATTATTTATACAGCAGGGTCGCAGTGTCTTCAAGGAGGTCGTGCCTATGGTTCAAGATCATATTGCAGATCACCTAAGCAAATTTAACATAAATATATCAGACATTAAGAGGCTTTGGCTTCATCAGGCAAACTTAAATATGAATCAGCTAATAGCGAAGAGGCTGCTTGGAAGAGATCCTGAAGATCATGAAATGCCTATTACTCTCAATGATTATGCTAATACAAGCTCGGCTGGATCTATAATTGCCTTTCATCTAACTAAAGATGACTTTGTTAAAGATGATATGGGAGTAATCAGTTCTTTTGGAGCTGGATATTCTGTAGGTAGCGTAATTTTGAGGAAGAAATGAAAATTATCTTAACTTTTCACGATTTGCTTAAAAGGTTTGAAAAAGTTGAATTTTTGCCATTAGTCTTGATTAGAGCGTATTTATTCTTTGTTCTTTGGTTTGCAGGAGTGGGTAAAATAGACACTTTTGACAAGTTTTCGGGTTATCTAGGCACATTAGGAGTGCCTTTTCCTGATATTTTTACATGGTTAGTAATTGTGACTGAAGCTGGAGGAGGGGCGCTGATTTTAGTTGGACTGTTTGTAAGATGGGCATGTGTTCCTTTACTGGCGGTGATGTTTTTTGCTGGATACTTGGTTCATTATCAAAATGGCTGGCCTCATGAAGCAAACGGAATAGAGTTCGCTGCAATATATAGCCTTATGCTTATTACCTTATTGTGTTTTGGTGGCGGCAAATATCTAAGCTTAGACTATTGGGTCTCCCGTAAAAATTAAATGAAATATTATGAATCAGATGAAGATCTTTCAGGACCAATACTGAAAGTTCAAGAGTGGATTCAAGAGGCAGAGATTAATTCTGTAGCTTTACCTCATGCCATGAACATATCTTCTATAAATCTTGAAGGAAAACCTTCTTCACGAATGGTTCTTTTGAAAAGAATATCAAATGAGGGCTTGGTTTTTTTTACTGATTATGAAGGACATAAAGGACAACAAATAATTGCTTCCCCTTATGTAGCTCTTACTTTTTGGTGGGCAAAAACCAATAAACAGATAAGAATCGAAGGAGAATGTTCAAAAGTCAGTAAAAAGGAGAGTGACGATTATTTTAATTCAAGACCGAGAGGATCACAGATATCAGCTTCAGTTTCCCTACAGAGTAGTAAATTGGATTCTTATGAATCATTAGAAAAAAGATCTCGAGAGTTTGAAGCGGAATATTCAGATAAAGAAATTCAAAGACCTTCAAGATGGGGCGGCTTTTTGGTAAAACCTAAGTCAATAGAGTTTTGGATCGATCAAAAGAACAGATTGCATAGAAGAGAACTGTTTACAATCGATAACACCGATTGGAAGATGATACTTTTGTCGCCATAGTTCAAATTTTAAATTACAATGTTAACTTTAATACAAGTGCCCCTTAGTATGGGTCACCACTGACTATGCCATCCATTACACTACCAGATAATTCCGTAAGACAGTTTGAAGAGCCAGTCACTATCGATGAGGTTGCTAAAGATATAGGTTCTGGACTAGCTAAGGCAACCGTCGCAGGAAAAATCAATGGACAATTAGTAGATGCTTCTGAGCTTATCACCGATGATTGCAATTTGGAGGTAATTACAATTCAATCAGAGGAAGGAATTGAGATTGTCAGACATTCTTGCGCGCACCTTCTCGCTCACGCCCTTAAACAAATTTATCCAACTGCCCAAATGGCAATTGGTCCAGTTATAAAGAATGGTTTTTACTACGATATCAAGTTAGAAAAAACCTTAACCGAAGAAGATTTAATAAAAATAGAGAAAAGAATGAAAAAACTCGCTATGACAAAATACGAAGTCTTGCGTGAAGTTGTTTCTCGAGAAAAGGCCATAGAGACTTTTGAAAATAGAAATGAGCCTTATAAGGTAAATTTAGCAGAGGAGATACCTGATGACGAAATCATCGCTTTATACCACCATCAAGAATATATAGACATGTGTAGAGGACCTCACGTCACTAATATGAGGCACCTGCAAGCCTTCAGATTGACCAAAGTGTCCGGTGCTTACTGGAAAGGTGACTCCAAAAACGAGATGCTTCAAAGGATTTATGGAACTGCTTGGCCTAATTCAAAGGATTTAGATGCTTACATACAGCAACAAGAAGAGGCAGAAAAAAGAGATCACAGAAAACTTGGAAGACAACTTGACCTTTTTCATTTTCAAGAAGAAGCTCCTGGAATGGTATTTTGGCATCCAAAAGGGTGGTCCATTTACACAGTTTTAAAAGATTTTATTCGCTCCAAGCAAAATGAATACGATTATCAAGAAATAAATACCCCTCAAATAGTAGACAGAAAATTATGGGAGGCCTCAGGTCATTGGGATAAATATAGGGAAAATATGTTTATTACTGAGATAGATGAAGAGCATGCAAATGAAAAACGGACTAATGCTCTTAAACCCATGAACTGTCCTTGCCATGTGCAAGTATTTAATCAAGGATTAAGATCTTATAAAGATCTTCCATTAAGATTTTCTGAATTTGGTTCATGTCATAGATATGAAGCCTCAGGAACTTTACATGGATTAATGAGAGTGAGAGGGTTTACACAAGATGATGGTCATATATTTTGTACGGAAGATCAAATACAAGATGAGACAAAGAAATTTATTCAACTATTATCAGATATCTATTCACAGCTTGGGTTCGAAGCATTTGAGATCAAATTGTCTACAAGACCCGAAGTTAGAGCAGGCACAGATGAGGTTTGGGATAAGGCAGAATTAGCTTTGGAGAATGCCATTAAAAATTTAAACTTACCTTTTGAAATAGTCGAGGGAGATGGAGCCTTTTACGGACCAAAATTAGATTTTGTCCTAATTGATGCTTTAGGAAGAGAATGGCAATGTGGCACATTTCAGGCAGATTTTATTTTACCTGAAAGATTGAATGCTAGATTCGTTGGGCCTGACAGTGAAAGATATCATCCTGTTATGATTCATAGGGCCGTATTAGGATCTTTTGAAAGGTTTTTAGGTGTTTTGATAGAGCATTATGGGGGCGCACTTCCTACTTGGTTGTCTCCAATTCAAGTTGAAATTCTCAATATTACTGACAAACAGGCAGAATATTGCCAAAAAATAGCTAATTTATTAAAAAAAAGTGGATTTAGGACTCATTCTGACTTGAGGAAAGAGAAAATCACTTATAAAATTCGCGACCACTCTTTACAGAAGACACCTTTTCTTTTGATAGCGGGAAATAGAGAAATGGATAATAATACTATTTCCGTAAGAGCTAGAGGAGGAGAAGATCTTGGAGAGATGTCTGTCGATGACTTCATCCAAAAACTTCAAAAGGTAGTGGATGAAAAAAAATAGTTAATAGGAGAATCACATAGCTCAGAGAAAATCTTTTAAGAAGTCTGAAAACCGCCTGCCAATTAATGGTGAAATCAGAGCTGACAAAGTAAGACTTATCAGTGAGTCTGGTGAACAACTAGGAATTATAAGTCTGTCCGAGGCCTTAACCAAAGCTGAAGAAGCAAATTTAGATTTGGTGCAGATGGCGAAAGAGGGAGAACCTTTAGTTTGCAGATTGTTGAATCACGGTAAGCATATTTTTGATGCAAAAAAACAAAAGGCAGCTTCGAAGAAGAAGCAAAAGAGGCAACAAATAAAAGAAATAAAATTTAGACCTGTTACTGAAAAAAATGATTATGAGATAAAAGTTAATAAGATTAAAACTTTTATAGAAAATGGAGATAAAGCAAAGATTACATTGAGATTTAGAGGTAGAGAAATGGCTCATCAACAAATAGGAATGGAGCTACTGAAGCGTGTTGAAGCTGATTTAGAAAGCTTAGCAAGTGTGGAGCAGTTTCCTACTTTGGAAGGTAGACAACTTGTTATGATGATGGCACCAAATAAAAAGAACTAATTATGAGTAAATTAAAAGTACATAGTGGAGCAAGCAAAAGATTCAAAAAAACAGGATCTGGACTAAAGAGAAAGAAGTCCAATAAGAGTCACATACTTACAAAAATGACGACCAAAAGAAAAAGACAACTCAGAGGTACCACTGAGATAGCTAGAGGAGATCAGGTGTTGGTTGACAAGATGTTAAAAATTAAAACCTAGAGAGAGAAAGATGGCAAGAGTAAAAAGAGGCGTTCAAGCAAAAGCCAGACATAAAAAAGTTCTTAAACAGGCTAGAGGCTATAGAGGTGCCAGAAGCAGAACGTATAAAGTTGCTAAACAGGCAGTTATGCGTGCAGGTCAATATGCTTACAGAGATAGACGTGTTAAGAAAAGAGTTTTTCGCTCACTTTGGATAGTCAGAATTAATGCGGCTGCAAGAGCAAATGGTCTTTCTTACAGTAAGCTCATTGCAGGTCTTAAGAAGGCCAATATCGATCTTGATAGAAAAGTCTTAGCAAGTATTGCAGTTAATGACAAAGAAGCTTTTTCTCAAATTGCAGAACAAGCTAAAGCTAACTTAGCTGCTTAGAATTAATTCTAAAAAGCAATATTCTAATATGAGTATAATGGTCTAGGGTTGAAAGATCATGGACTTAAATTCGCTTAAAAAAAAGATATTAGATATTAGCTCAAGATCAAAGCTTATCTTTGATGCCGCTTCATCTAAACCTGAGATAGATGATATTTACAGATCGTTTCTAGGAAAAAAAGGTGAAGTCAATATTCTACTTAAATCACTTGGATCTTTACCTCAGGATAAGAGAAAAGATGCTGGCCTCCTACTCAATAAACTTAAAGAAGAACTAGAAAGTTTATATACATCAACATCTCAAACTCACATTGCTAAAGCTAATTCCGAAAGACTCGAAAAAGACAGGCTTGATGTAACACTTCCTGGTTTTCAGAGTTATAAAGGATCGTTGCATCCTGTTTCGCAAACAATCAAAGAGATATCTGACTTCTTTGAAAGGATAGGGTTTGATATCGAGACAGGTCCCGAAGCGGAGATAGATTATTATAATTTTGAAGCTCTTAATGTTCCTGAAGATCATCCTGCAAAAGATATGCATGATACCTTCTATCTTAGTAATTCAGGCCTCCTAAGGACACACACTTCTCCCGTACAAATTAGGACAATGGAAAAAAGTGAACCCCCTCACAGAATCATATGTCCTGGAAAGGTTTACAGAAAAGATTCAGATCTTACTCATACACCTATGTTCCATCAAATAGAAGGGCTTGTAGTGGAAAAGGATGCTTCCTTTGCTCTGCTAAAAGGTTTGCTGAACGATTTCTTAGAAGATTTTTTTGGAGAAAAAGTTGAATTGAGATTTAGACCATCTTACTTTCCTTTTACAGAACCTTCTGCTGAGGCCGATATCCGTTGGAAGAAGAATTGGCTAGAAGTTTTAGGATGTGGAATGGTTCACCCCAATGTTTTAGAAGGTGTTGGAGTAGATACTAAAAAATACAGCGGATTTGCGTTTGGACTTGGAGTTGAACGTATGGCAATGCTCAAATACGATATTTCTGATCTAAGGGCATTTTTTGAAAATGATCTGCGTTTCTTGAAACAGTTTTAATATGCAATTTAGTAAAAATTGGTTAAGAGACTTTATTGATATAGATTTATCTACTGATGATATTTGCAATCAGCTGACTATGGCTGGTATCGAAGTAGACAGCTACGAAAATACAAAATCAAAAATCACTGGTAATGATTCTATTATCAAGCTCGATATTACACCTAATAGAGGTGATTGCTTCAGCGTATTAGGCGTTGCCCGAGAGCTGGCTGCTATAAATAATGTTAAATTAAATCTTCCAAAAGTACCGAATATTAAATCAACTTTTGAAGATAGTATATCTGTCAACGTATGTGCAGAAGGTCCAATTTACTGTGGCAGAACCGTAAGAAACTTCAATATGAACTCAGTTACCTTACCTCTCATTGCTGAGAGACTTAGATTAAGCGACCAGAAGTTAATTGATCCGGTTGTAGACATCACAAATTACATCCTTTTAGAGTTTGGGCAGCCTCTGCATGCCTTTGATCGAGATAAGCTTACTGGTGATATCTCTGTGAGATTAGCTGAGAAAAAAGAGCATTTAACTTTGCTCGATGGCCAGGAATTAGTTCTTGATGATACTTGTCTTGTAATTTCTGATGACAAAAGTGCAGTTGCTTTTGCTGGAATTATGGGCGGAAAAGATACATCAGTAACTTCATCTACTTCTTCCATCTTTCTGGAGAGCGCTTACTTCAAACCATCAATTATAAGAGGAAAGGCAAGAAGATTCGGTTTTCAAACGGATGCTTCGTTGCGTTTTGAAAGAGGTATAGACTATGAGATTCAAGAGATTGCTTTAAATAGAGCCACCTCACTGTTAACTGAAACTGTAGGAGGCGAGCTAAGTTCCACAATCTCAGATTCTATAGCTAAAGAATTGCCAAAACACAAAAGAATAAATGTAGATATGGAGAGAACCAATAAGATTTTAGGTACAACTATTTCTAAAGCTTCTGCAAAAAAATACTTTAATAGTCTTGGTTTGTCACCAGAAAATACTAAAAGTG
>CACOVO010000013.1 GCA_902630715.1 uncultured SAR86 cluster bacterium
CCATGCAGACCATATGATCGTGATGATTTGAGGGAGTAATTTCGTAAACTGCCCTTCCTTCCTCAAAGTTTAACTTGATGCAAATGCCTGCTTGCTCAAATTGAGTAAGGACTCTGTAAACAGTTGCGAGGCCAACCTCTTCACCAGCATCCAGTAGACGCTTATAAATCTGAAGAGATATCTTCGGAAGAATTAATAAAAGATCTGGAGGATCAACTTCTTCGAGCAAAAGCTGAAGTGCAAAATGTGAGAAGAATTGCTGCTCAAGAAGTAACAAAGGCTAGATTATTCGGGATTGAGTCTTTCGCAAGGGAGGTAATATCTGTCTCAGATAATCTGGAAAGGGCCTTGGAATCTTCTAAGACTGAAGAGAATAATCAGGTAATTGAAGAAGGCCTCGAGCTTACATTGAAGAGTCTTCAAACAGCTTTAAAATCTTCAGGCATTGAACCTATTGATACTAATGAAAAGGAGTTTGATCCTGAAAAGCACGAAGCAATATCTTTACTAGAAGACGATTCTTTGAAACCAAACACTATTATAGATGTTGTTCAAAAAGGATATGTGATAATGGATAGAACCTTAAGACCTGCGAAAGTCGTTGTTTCAAAGAAAACCGAAGAAAAGTAACAAAATCCACTTGAAATAAGAAACATTAGCCCCATCTTATGTAAAACAACATAAAGCGGAGCTAAAAATGGCAAAAGTTATCGGTATAGATTTAGGGACAACAAACTCTTGTGTCTCTGTAATGGAGGGAGATCAAGCCAAGGTAATAGAAAATTCTGAAGGCAAGAGAACTACACCTTCTGTTGTTGCTTATGGTGAAGAAATAAAAGTAGGTGATTCTGCAAAGAATCAGGCTGTAACAAATTCCGAGAATACTTTATATGCAATCAAAAGACTCATAGGTAGAAAACACGATGATGATGTTGTAAAGAAAGACAGCGACATGGTCCCGTACAAGATTCTTCCTGCTGATAATGGCGATGCCTGGGTTGAAGCTGAGGGTAAAAAATTGGCTCCTCAACAAGTCTCGGCTGAAATTCTTAAGAAAATGAAGAAGACAGCTGAAGATTATCTAGGGCAGGAGATCAAAGAGGCTGTGATAACAGTTCCAGCTTATTTCAACGATTCGCAAAGACAGGCTACCAAAGATGCTGGAAAAATTGCTGGTCTTGAAGTTAAAAGAATTATAAACGAACCCACTGCGGCGGCCTTAGCATACGGCTTAGATAAAGGTAAAGGAGATCAAAAAATAGCCGTTTACGATTTAGGTGGTGGTACGTTCGATGTTTCGATAATAGAGATTGCTGAAATAGATGGTGAGCATCAATTTGAGGTGCTTTCTACCAACGGGGATACTTTTCTAGGTGGAGAAGATTTTGATATTGCCTTAATAGAATATCTTGCAGACGAATTTAAAAAAGAATCTGGATTGGATCTACATAACGATTCAGCTGCACTTCAAAGACTCAAGGAGGCATCAGAGAAAGCCAAAATTGAGCTATCGAGTAATCAACAATCTGAAATAAATTTACCCTACATTACAGCTGATTCATCTGGAGCCAAGCACTTCGTACATAAGCTTACAAGGGCTAAGTTAGAATCATTAGTCGAAAATTTGGTAGATAGGACTATAAAACCAACAGAAATAGCTTTGAAAGACGCCGGTCTGAAAGCTTCTGAAGTTGACGAAGTAATATTAGTTGGCGGACAAACTAGAATGCCTTTGGTGCAAGAAAAGGTGAAATCTTTCTTTGGAAAAGAAGCTAGGAAAGATGTAAATCCAGATGAGGCAGTTTCAGTTGGAGCTGCTATCCAAGGCGCTGTTTTGGCAGGAGATGTTACCGATGTTCTTCTATTAGATGTTACTCCTCTGACATTAGGTATTGAGACAATGGGCGGTGTAATGACTCCTTTGATCGAAAAAAATACTACAATTCCTACAAACAAATCCCAAGTATTTTCCACAGCCGAGGATAACCAGACGGCTGTAACAGT
Source organism: uncultured SAR86 cluster bacterium (assembly GCA_902630715.1). Classification (GTDB taxonomy): domain Bacteria; phylum Pseudomonadota; class Gammaproteobacteria; order Magnimaribacterales; family Magnimaribacteraceae; genus Magnimaribacter. The sequence continues at coordinate 2,005 of CACOVO010000013.1, forward strand.
TCATGTTTTACAAGGTGAAAGAAAGCAAGCATCAGAAAACAAAACACTTGGACAATTTAATCTTACCGACATCCCAGCTTCCCCGAGAGGAATGCCACAAATTGAAGTTTCTTTTGATTTAGATGCGAACGGTATTTTAAACGTCTCTGCCAAAGACAAGGCTACTGGAAAGGAGCAATCAATAGAGATCAAAGCTTCAAGTGGACTTTCTGAAGATGAGATTGAGCAAATGGTAAAAGATGCAGAGGCCCATGCCGAAGATGACAAAAAGTTTGAAGAATTGGTTCAGGCACGTAACTTGGGAGAAAACCTGGTTCATAGCTGTAAGAAGACTCTAGAAGAGGCTAAAGATAAGGTAGAGGACGCTGAGAAGGAAGCTATTGAGAAGGGTATAGCAGACTTGGAAGAAGCTCTGAAGGCAGATGATAAGGAGGCTATTGACGATAAGGTAAAAGCTTTATCAGAAGCTTCTGCTCCTCTTGCCCAAAGAATGTACGAAGAGGAAGCAAAAAATAAAGAGGCATCCGATCAAGAAGATCAAAACAATGATTCTGATGTCGTCGATGCTGACTTCGAAGAAGTTACCGAAGAAAAGGAAAACCAAAACCATTAACTGGCCTCTCTTTAGACTGTATTAATTAAATGTCTAAGAAGGATTATTATGATGTCCTAGGCGTACAAAGAGGCGCATCTGACGATGATCTCAAAAAAGCTTATAGAAAGCTTGCAATGAAGTATCATCCAGATAGAAATTCTGATGATCCCAATGCTTCTGAGAAGTTCAAAGAAGCATCCGAGGCATATGAAGTTCTTTCAGACAGCACTAAGCGGAACGCATATGATCAATTTGGTCATGATGGTGTAGATCCATCTGGTTTTGGTGGAGGTGGTTCTCAAGGATTCAACGATATATTCGGAGATATATTCGGAGATATTTTTGGTGGAGGTGATCCATTTGGAAGAAGACAAAGGTCAAATAAAGGGTCAGATCTTCAATATTCCATGACCATTAATCTGGAAGACGCTGTCAGAGGCGTAACTGAAAAAATTGCCATACCCGCTCTTGAAAGTTGTGGCTCATGCAAAGGTACTGGTGCTAGTGAGGGAAGTAAACCTGTCACTTGTGATACTTGTGGAGGTGCTGGTCAGGTAAGGATGCAACAAGGATTTTTCTCTGTAGCTCAGACATGTAGTAGATGTTCCGGGTCAGGTCAAATTATCAGTAATCCTTGCAGAGCATGCAGAGGTCAAGGCAGGATCGAGAAACGTAAAACCTTGTCGGTTAAGATTCCTGCTGGAGTTGATACTGGTGACAGAATAAGGTTATCTGGTGAAGGTGAAGCTGGTCTAAACGGTGGACCTTCTGGAGATTTGTTTGTTCAGATTAAAGTTTTGCCTCATGATGTTTTCGAGAGAGATGGAAAGCATCTTTATTGTGAGGCTCCTATAAGCTTTATTGATGCTGCCCTGGGCGGAGAAATTCAAATTCCAACACTTGAAGGGAAAGTTAAAATTAAAATTCCCGAAGGAACACAAACAGGTAAATTGTTCAGACTGAGAGGAAAAGGTATTACTCCAATAAGAGGAGGATCTACAGGAGATCTACTTTGCAGGGCTGTTATAGAAACGCCCCAAAACCTTTCAAGGCAACAAAAAGATCTTTTGAAAGAGTTCCAAACTTCAACATCTAATAATTCTAAGCAAAATCCCTTGAGAGAGGAGTGGTTTTCTAAGGTAAAATCTTTTTTCGATACCAAAACTTAAAATTGTGAAAAAAATTTTTATCTCAGGAATTACTGGAAAGGTAGGAAAACTCCTTTCAAAAGATCTTTTAGATGACGAGGAATTCAATTTAGTTGGAGGCAGTTGTTCAGTAGCTAATAAGAATTTAAATAAAGATATTGGCGAATTTCTTGGAAAAAAAAACATAGGGGCAAATATATATGACTCATTACCCAGAAGTTTAGAAATCGATGTGGTTATTGATTTTTCAACTCCCAGTAGTGCAATTGAATTGCTTGATATAACAAGATCTAAAGGTATACCAGTGCTAATCGGCACAACTGGTTTCAATGAAAGTCAATTAGAATTTATTGCTTGTATGAGCAAGGATATACCCATTTTGTTAGCCCCGAATACAAGTCAGGGTGTAGCAATACTTAAAAACATAATACAAAAATCATCTAGTCTCTTTTCTGAAGGCAATCGCTTCCAAATTAGAGACACTCATCACGAAGAAAAAAAAGATTCGCCGTCTGGGACAGCACTTGAATTAAAAAAAGAAATACTTAATCAAGTACCTGATGCCAAAATTTCAATTGAAAGCTTGAGAGAAGGAAGTAACCCTGGAGAACATACAATAACCATTGGTCTTGAAAATGAATTAATTGAGATAACTCACAAAGCAGAAAATAGATCAATTTTTGCTCAAGGTGCTATATCAGGAGCCAGATGGCTTATAGGCAAGCCCTCGGGCCTTTATTCAATGGCTGATATTTACACTTCTTGATCAGATGGATTTATGGTATAAATTGCACTTGGCGAAAGCCAAAAATTAACACATGTATCCGTTTCAGATCTAGGGTGCCGAAAATCGCTCATTTTTGGTGAGTTCTGTAAGAGCATGAAAGTATAACCTGAAGAATGTAATGTTCTTCGCAAAATCAAGGAGAGCAAATGGCTGAAATATCGCTAGAACAGATGCTACAAGCAGGTGTCCATTTCGGACATCAAACTAAATACTGGAACCCAAAAATGGATCAGCACATTTTTGGCGTCAGAAATAAGATTCACATTATAAACTTAGAACACACGGTAGAAATGATTAAACCTGCCTTAAAGTTTATCGAGGGTGTTGCGGCAAAAAATAATAAAATTTTATTCGTAGGAACTAAAAGAACGGCAACCGACATCATTAAGAACGAAGCTTTAAGGTGTTCAATGCCTTATGTTAACGAGAGATGGCTCGGTGGCATGCTCACGAACTACAAAACTATAAGATCATCAATAACTAGACTTGAAAATCTTCTTAGGCAAAAAGAAGATGGCACTTTTAATAAGCTTACTAAGAAGGAAGGTCTTAAGATCCAAAGAGATATAGACAGACTGCAAAAATCGATTGGAGGAGTTACTGAAATGGGCGGTCTTCCAGATGCTTTGTTCATTATCGATGTGAAAAGAGAATCTATCGCAGTCTCAGAGGCAAGTAAGATGGGGATTCCCATAGTTGGAATTGTTGACTCTAACAGCGATCCTGAAGGTATTGATTATGTAGTACCAGGAAATGATGACTCAATTAGGTCGATTGCTTTATTCACAGAAGCCGTTGCAGACGCTTGCTTAAAAGGTTCTGAAGCAGCTACTGGCCTAAAGCAAGAGGAGCCTCAATCAGGACCAGCTATTGTAAGAAAAGTAGAGAAAACTGAATCTAATGCTAAAGAGGACACAAAAGATCCGGAGTCCAAAGCTGAAGATTCAAATCAAGAAGAGAAAATTAGTTCAGATGGTTCAGATGCTGATGTTTCTGCATCCGAAGATACCATCAATCAGGATAAAGATTCTTCAAAAGAACAAAGTAAAGAGACTAAAGAAGAGGAATAGGCATGACAAATATTTCTGCATCACAAGTTAAAGAACTAAGAGAAAAAACTGGGCTTGGTCTCATGGACTGCAAAAAAGCCTTGGAAGAAGCGAATGGAGATTTGGAATTAGCAATTGAAGAATTGAGAAAAACAAGCGGCGTTAAAGCTAGCAAAAAGTCTGGAAGATCTGCCGCAGACGGTCTAATTGGAATCTTATCTAAAAATAGCAACATCTTCATGATTGAGGTGAATTGTGAAACTGATTTTGTAGCGAGAGATCAATCTTTTATTGAATTTACGTCAAATACTCTGAATGACTATTCAGAAAGACCTGATTCTTCTCTTGAAGAACTTTTACAAAATGGAGTTGAAGAGAATAGAGAGAAACTAGTCCAAAAACTTGGGGAAAATATAGTTGTTAGAAGAATTGACAAAACAAGCGGCTCTTCGGTAGCTGGGTCTTATTTGCACAGCAACAAAAAAATTGGCTGTTTAGTGTCTCTAGAAGGTGGAGATATGTCGTTGGCAAATGATATTGCAATGCACGCTGCTGCAACAGATCCTATGGCAATTTCTCCGTCAGATATACCAAGCGAAACTATTGAAAAAGAGAGAGAAATTTTTAGAGCCCAATCTGAAGATACCGGTAAACCAACTGAAATAGTCGAGAAAATGATTGAAGGAAAAGTTTCCAAATTTTTGTCTGAAGTGAGTTTGACCGAGCAAGATTTTGTAAAAGATCCGAATCAAAAAATTAGTAAACTCCTCGACGATAACAATGCTACCATTCTATCTTTTACTAGATTCGAGGTTGGAGAAGGTATTGAAATAGAGAAAGTTGATTTTGCAAGTGAAGTTATGTCGCAAATTGAGGGTTAAATGCTTAACGAAATAGTTGAAGACGCTGAAGCGGGAATGGAGAAAAGTTTAGGAGCCCTTGATGTGGCTTTTAAAAAAATAAGAACCGGTAGAGCCACTCCATCTCTTCTTGATAGTGTTAAAGTTGATTACTATGAGAAACTTACTCCTCTAGGACAAGTAGCAAGTATAACAATAGAAGATGCCAAAACTCTTGCTATCGTGCCTTGGGAGAAAGGATTAGTCCAACAAATTGAAAAAGCAATATCTGAGTCAGACCTTGGATTAAATCCAGCAACCTCAGGAGATACCATAAGAGTAAATCTTCCTGATTTAACTGAGGAAACCAGAAAAGACTTCATTAAGAAGGCAAAAGCTGAAGCCGAAAATGCCAAAGTATCAATTCGTAATGTAAGAAGAGAAGGAAACTCTCAATTGAAAGAATTTCTCAAAGAAAAGGAAATTTCTCAAGATGAAGAACGACAAGGGGAGGAATTAATCCAAAAACTCACAGATACTTTCGTAGAAAAAGTCGATAAAGCATTGGAAGCAAAAGAAAAGGATCTCCTAGATTTTTGACTTATCAAAATGGTAAGTAATCATTCAGACACCTTACCTAAACATGTTGCTATCATTATGGATGGTAATAACAGGTGGGCCAGTGAAAATGGCTTGCCTGGTGTGGCGGGTCATAAGAAGGGCGTTGAAAGGGCTAGAGAAGCTGTTGAGTTTGCTGTCAAGAAAGGTCTGTCAACTCTTACTCTGTTTGCCTTTAGCAGTGAGAACTGGGGAAGGTCCTCTGCAGAAGTTTCTCTTTTGATGAACTTACTTAATAGTGCATTAAAGGAAGAAGTTCCAAATCTTGTTAAAAATTCAGTCCAATTGAGCTTTATTGGAGATTTATCACAATTTGATGAGAAACTAATAAATCAAATGAAAAAATCAGAAGAATTAACATATTGTGACTCTAAAAATAAAAAATTGGACTTAGTAGTTGCTGCTAGTTATGGAGGTAGATGGGATATTGTTAACGCTATTAATGCTATTAAAGAATCTGGCTTTAATAAAGAAATCACCGAAGATGAATTTAGTAATTTCTTGTCTACTTCGGCTTTCGATGATCCTGACCTTTGCATAAGAACTGGTAATGAGCTCAGAGTGAGTAACTTCTTGCTATGGCAGTTAGCATACTCTGAACTCTATTTTCCCTCCATTCTCTGGCCCGACTTTGATGATAATCAATTTGAATGTGCGCTCAAGGAATACTCAAAAAGGGTTAGACGTTTCGGTGACAAATCTAACTTCCAATTATAAAAATGCTAAAAGAGAGATTTTTAAGCGCAATCGTATTAGCTTCCATTGTAGGAATATTGATCTTTTTTTTGTCAGATGAATTTTTAATATATTTTCTAGGATTTGTTACTTGCATTTCTTTTTTGGAATTTCTTAAAGTAAGATTTTCTTTTGTTCCAATCTTATTTATCTTCCCCCTTTTTATCGGCTTACTTTTTATAGCTAAAATAAATTTCTTTGGATACTTATTCATGGCGTCGAGCATACTTATGTACTTGTTGTCGTCAGTTTTAATACTAAGCTTTCCTTTGAACAAAACTTTCTTAAGAAATCCGGTAACCTGGATTGCCTCGGGCTGTATTATTCATCTTGGATTTTTCTCATCTATTTTCCAAATGATTTCTTTTGGAAGTACGGCTATTACAAGTATGAACATAGAGAATGAAAGGTTGATAATCTTTTATATTATTTTGATCAGCATATTGATGGACAGTGTTGCTTACTTTGCAGGAAAAAATTATGGTAAAAGAGCTTTCATAAAGAATGTAAGTCCAAATAAAACTCTGGAAGGATTCTTATCGGCGTTAATAATTACCCCTTTTTTAATGTTTATTATTTCTGGTGATTTATTCAATTTATCAGCACCTTTTGTTTTTATGATCTTATTAATTGTTGCTATTTTTTCTGTTTTAGGGGATGCATTAGCCAGTATGCTTAAGAGAGTTGTAGAGATAAAAGACTTTTCAAACCTAATTCCAGGTCATGGCGGTATATTTGACCGTTTGGATAGCCATGTGGCTGCCTTTCCCTGCTTTATATTAATCTTATCTCTCATAAAAAGTTGATGAAAAATTTATCTATCTTGGGCTCAACAGGTTCTGTAGGAAAATCCACTCTTGAGGTAGTCAGTAGGAATGCAGACAAATTCCAAATAAACCTTTTAACAGCCAATACAAACTTTTCACTAATGCTGGATCAGATTGAGGAGTTTGGACCGAAATTTGTTTTTTTAGAAGATACGGAAGCTCAGAAATCGTTACTGAGAGAATTGGAAAAAACTAAAATTAATACAACTCTGTTAACAAGCGAAGATCAGTTGATGGAAGTTCTTGCTGATAATAATTCAGAGATAGTTGTTGCTGCTATGGTTGGAGTGGCAGGGTTGAAGCCTGTTTATCATGCCGTAGAGCATGGAAAGAATATTTTATTAGCCAATAAAGAATCATATGTTGTTGCCGGGGAGATATTGAATAGTCTTTCGAGTGTTACGGGTTCTACTATTTTTCCAATAGATAGTGAACACAGCGCAATTCATCAGTGCTTGGAGGGGGTTAAAGATAAAGACTCAATTTCAAAGCTAATTCTTACTGGATCAGGAGGACCTTTTCTAGACAGAGATATAGATGATTTCGGTAACGTGACACCTGAAGAGGCAATTTCTCATCCTATATGGAAAATGGGAAATAAAATTTCTGTAGATTCCTCTACTATGATGAATAAATGTCTAGAGATTATTGAGGCTAGGTGGTTATTTGATATCGTTGACATTGAAGTTTTGATTCATCCTGAAGGGATTGTTCATTCAATTGTCGAATTCACTGATAACTCAATGCTTGCGCAAATGTCTGTACCCGATATGAAAATACCAATTGCTTATGGCTTAGGATTTCCTGAAAGAATAATTTCAGGGTCTGAATCAATAAATTTAGATACACTGAGAACACTTACTTTTAGAAAGCCTGATTACAATAAGTTTCCTGCTCTAAAGCTTGCAAAGGAATCTATAAAAGAAGGTGGTACTAGTTTTGCTATTCTAAATGCAGCCAACGAAGAGTGTGTCGAAGCCTTCTTAAAGGGTAAAATAGCATATCTCGATATTTATAAATTAATAGCAAAAGTATTGGATAAATCTGATATTAAAGATGTCAAATGTTTAGATGATATTTTTCAAGCCGACAAAGAATCAAGATTGATGACAAGGGAACATATTAAATAAGAAAAAAATGGACATTCTATTCACTATATTTTCTTTCATTTTGCTTATAAGTATCATTGTGGGAATACATGAACTTGGACACTTTTTGGCAGCAAGATTTTACAAGATACATGTGTTGAAATTTAAAATTGGTTTCGGTAAAGAACTTTTTTCATTTCAAGATAAAAATGCCTGTCACTACTCTTTTGGTCTTCTTCCTTTAGGTGGATATGTCCAAATGTTAGGAGAGAACAATCCTATCCAAGAAGGAGAAGATATAAATTTCTCTGCAGCTAAATCTTATCAACAAGCCACTGCTGGCGAAAGGGCAGTAGTTACGTTTGCCGGCCCATTTGCGAATTTCTTACTTGCAGCTCTAGTTTATTGTTTTTTGGCTCTAGTAGGAACGACACAATTGTCTTCTTACGTTGGCTATATCACTCCTGACAGCCTATCCGATCAATATGGCATCACCTCGAAGGACAAGATTATAGAAATAGACCAAGAGTCAATCGAAGGCTTCAATGACATAAATCTTGCATTATCAAAAAGGATAGGAGATTCAGGTGTCATAAATATGACATTTTCTAGAAATGATATTATCGAGTCCGCTTCAATACCAATAAAGAACTGGCTTTCAGGTAATGATCAGATTACTCCTTCACTCGCTTTAGGAATTCATCCTTTATTGCCTCCCGTTATTGGTAAACTTCAAGAAAATGGGCCAGCAACTAAATTTGGTTTGAAAGAAGGGGATTTAATTACTTCTGTGGACAAGAAAGAGGTCGTTTCATGGCAAGAGCTATCAAATATATTAGGAACTCTCCCTGATCAGTTAATTGAAATAGACATATTAAGAAATCAAACCTCAAGGACAATCTTATTAGAGACCACAAGTTTCATCGACGAAGAAGGAAATAAAAGAGGCAGAATTGGAATTCTTGCGTCAAATAATTTTAATGAATGGCCCAGCGACTATGTTTTCGTCAATAAAGAAAGTTTCTTGCTTGCACCAATTCATGGTGTCAAGGAGACTTATAGATATACCGTATTAATACTTTCATCCATAGGGAAATTGATATCGGGCTCAATATCAGCCGATAACCTTGGCGGACCAATACAAATTTCTGTGCTTGCAGGCTCAGCAGCAAAAGCTGGCTACATCACGTTCCTATCCATGATAGCATTGCTAAGTATTAATTTAGGACTTTTAAACCTTTTGCCTATCCCTATCTTGGACGGTGGACAATTACTGATGATTGCGATAGAAAAAATAAAGGGATCTCCTGTATCAGATATGGCATTGGAGTATACAATGAGACTTGGTCTCGTCCTGGTGGTAAGTTTAATGATTTTTGCTTTCGCCAATGATATTGCAAGGCTTATTTAACAACGAAATGATGACGAAGTTTTTACTAATTTTTTTGATAGTTTTCTTTAGCTTTAATGCTCAAAAAATTACTGCCGAAGAATCATGGGTAGTAAACGATATAAGGATCAGTGGACTACAGAGAGTATCAGCTGGAAGTGTTTTTAATGTGATGCCAATAGCCATTGGAGATGAGGTTGATGTCTATGAGCTTCAAAATACGGCTAAAACCATTTTCAAAACTGGCCAGTTTGATGATATTCAACTCGGAAGAGAAGGCAATACCTTGATAATAAGTCTTGTAGAGAGACCGTCTATTGCTGAAATCGAACTAGATGGTAATAAAGCCCTGAAAACAGAAGATTTATTGAAGGGTCTCGACGATGCAGGATTATCCCAAGGTCAAGTTTTCAAAAGATCTATCGTCAATAGTTTGGCTTTAGAGATACAGAGACAATATGTTTCCCAAGGTAGATACGGAGCTAAAGTAGATGTAACAACTCAAGATGAACTAAGGAACAGGATTTCTTTAAACATTGAAATAGATGAAGGTGAGGTTGCTGAGATAAAATCTATTAATCTCATAGGAAACGAGTCTTTTGTTGATGAAGAGGTTCTGAAGGATTTTGAGTTAAAGACTGGAGGATGGTTTTCTTTTTTTACAAACGACAATCGTTATTCTAGAGAAAAACTTAAAGGTGATATCGAGTCGTTGGAATCATTTTATAGAAATAGAGGATATGTTGAATTTAATTTAGTGAGTTCTCAAGTTAGTATTTCTTCAGATAAAACGGGCGTTTTTATAACTCTTAATATATCTGAGGGGACTACCTACGATGTTAATGATATAAAGATAGTTGGAGATTTGCCGGTTGAAGAGGAAATCCTTGAGTCGTTAATTCTTATAAAGAAAGGAGAGAGATTTAACCAATTTTTGGTTACTGAAACTGAAGAGATCTTTAAGAATATATTAGGCAATGAAGGATATAGCTTCGCCGAAGTGAGAGGCGTTCCCGATGTCAACGAAGAGTCTGGCAATGTTGATTTAACTTTTTACGTGGATCCACAACAAAGAACGTATGTCAGAAGGATTGTTTTTAAAGGCAATAAAAGAACGCATGATGTTGTTTTGAGAAGAGAAATGAGACAGATGGAAGGTGCATGGGCTTCTAACAACCTTATTGAAAATTCAAAATTAAGATTAGAAAGATTAGGTTTTTTTAAAGAAGTTGAATCTGAAACTATTCCTGTACCGGGCATAAATGATCAGGTCGATGTTGAGTTTTCAGTAGAGGAAGAGTTTTCAGGTTCTATTGGTGGGAGCTTGGGATATGGCGCTTATGGTCTAGTTTTGGGCCTTAACTACAATGAAAATAATGCATTTGGAACTGGAAGGGCTATAGGTATAGGAATCAATGATAGCACTTGGCAAAGGAGTTACTCTTTTAGTTATGGTGAGCCGTATTTTAATATAGATGGTGTCAGCAGAGGTTATAGCGCGTATTTTAGGGAATCTGACTATGGTCAATTTAATATAGCTAGCTATACCTCAGATTCGTTTGGTGCAGGTATCCAATTCGGTCTTCCAATAAGCGATATTGAAAGAATAGGATTGAATTTAAATTACGATAATACAAGTATAGATACAGGCACGACTCCAGCTTCACAAATTTTGGCTTTTACCCAGTCTGAAGGTACAAAATTCGAGGTTTTTAAAACTCAATTCATTTGGTCTAGAGTTACTTTAAATAGAGGTTTATTTCCTACTGCTGGCCAATCGCAATCTGTAGCACTCCAAGTTGCAGTTCCCGGCAGTTCATTGACTTATGCCAAGGCAACTTACAGGCATAAATATTTCAAACCTATTTTTGATGGAAGATTCGTACTTGGTTTTAGAGGAGAGCTCGGCTTGCTTGAAGCATATGGAGATACTGAGGTGGCTCCTTTCTTTGAGCACTACTATTCTGGCGGAATTAGTTCTGTAAGAGGATTCAAACAAAATACTTTAGGACCTCGTGCGATCCCCTCTCAATTTTACCTGGATAATGAAGGCAATCCTATAATTGGGGAAGATGGAAATCCAATCCCTAATCCCTTTTCTTTCTATAGAGACGATAGATCTATTGGAGGAGCCTATCTCGTGGAAGGCGGTTTTGATTTTATATTTAAGTTACCTTTCATCGACGACCAGAGATCAATGAGAAGCTCGTTTTTTATTGATATTGGTAATGTATTTTCTAAAGATTGTGGATTTGATCAGTCCAATATTAATTGTAGTGAACTTGATTTAGGCGAATTGAGATATTCTTATGGACTTGGAGTAACTTGGATAACTCAGCTTGGTCCAATGTCATTGGCAATTGCTGCCCCATCAAATGAAGGACCTCTTGACGAAACAGAAAACTTTCAATTTGAAATTGGTACGCAATTTTAAATGTTCATAATGCTACTAAATTGTTCAACAAAACTGTAGAATTCACCGACGGTTACTTAATGGGAAAGAATATGAAATTTTTAAAAACTCTTTTTGTTGCAATAATTGCAACACTTTTTACCATAACACTTCAGTCTGCTGACTTGAATATTGCAACTCTTGACCCACAAGGTGCACTTTTTAGCACAAATGTGGCAAAAAAAGAGCTTGAAGAGCTTGAAAACTCTGATGAATGGAAAGAAGTTGTTGAAGAGCTTCAATCAAAGGCTACTGAAGCACGGGAAATACAGGAGAAGACTCAGAAAGATGGACCCACCATGTCTGATGAGGAAAAGCAGGACGCAGCTCAAAAATTTCAATCCCTCCAACAAGATATAAATTTCCTAAGGGAAAAAACAAATCAGTTTAGGAACCAGACTCTACAATTACTTTCTCAAGAGCAGGCAGAAAAATTTCAAGTCATAGTTACAGAGTTGATAAGAGCAAAAGGAATTACCTTACTAATCAATAGTAGTGCTCAGCAGCAGATACTTCTTCATGCAGACCAAAGTTATGACATAACTCAAGAAGTTATTGATGCTATGAATGAAAAAGAAGATTAAATCTTTGTGTCTTCCCTCAAAAGTTTCAAGTTAGGCGAACTTGCAGAAATACTTGAGGTAGAGCTCAAAGGAGACTCTAATAAAGAACTTTCAGGCATGGGTTCCCTGGAAAATTCTACAAATGAGGAGATTTCTTTTATTGCAAAGAAATCTTATAAGTCAGAGTTGGCAAAAACTAAAGCTGGTGCAGTTATCTGCTCTGAAGAATTTTCCCAGTTTTATGACGGCAATAAACTAATTTGTTCTAATCCCTATCTCATATACGCACGATGTACAAGATTGTTTAAGCAAAGACCAGAAGTTGAAAAAGGTATTTCCTGCTTAGCAGAAGTTCATAAAATGGCTAAAGTTTCTAAAAGCGCATGTGTTTCAGGTTTTGTAACAATCTCTTCCAATGCCACTATTGGCGATAACGTTGTTATTATGCCTGGCACATTCATTGGAGAAGGGTCTGTGATTGGAAAAGACTCCATAATATATCCCAATACTTCAATTTACGATCACGTAGAAATCGGTAGTGATTGCATTATTCATGCAGGAGTAGTCATTGGCTCAGATGGACTAGGTTTTGCCAAAGAAGATAACACTTGGGTAAAAATTGAACATTTAGGTAGGGTCCTTATAGGAAATGATGTAGAAATAGGTTCGAATAGCACAATTGATAGAGGTTCTGTAGGTGACACTGTTATCGGTAGCAATGTCAAGATAGATAATCAAGTGCACATAGCACACAACGTTAAGATCGGTTCTGGAACAGCCATAGCAGGAAACAGCGCTATAGCAGGAAGTACTAGTATTGGAAAAAATTGTACCTTAGCAGGTTGTTCGGCAATTGTTGATAATATAGAGATCGTAAGCGAAGTTCACATAACCGCAATGTCTTTGATAACTAAATCAATTAAAGAAAGTGGATTTTACTCCTCAGGCACACCTTTTATGAAGAACTCTGATTGGAAAAAGAATGCTGTTGCATTTAAAAGACTTCACGAAACTAGAAAAAAATAAAGATGGATGTAGAAATAAATATAGAGGAAATTCAAGAATTTTTACCACATAGATATCCAATGTTACTCGTCGATAGAGTAACAGATATGGCACTTGGGGAGTCAATTACAGCCTATAAAAACATAACAACAAATGAGCCCTTTTTTATGGGACATTTTCCAGGGAAACAGGTAATGCCAGGTGTCCTAATTGTTGAAGCAATGGCGCAAGCCTCTGGAATCTTAGGATTTAAAACCATGGATAAAAAGCCAGAGGATGGCTCTATTTATTATTTCGTGGGTGCAGACGATTTACGTTTTAAAAGACCGGCAGTTCCAGGAGATAAATTAATTCTGAATTCTAAAGTTCTTACAAACAAGAAAGGTATTTGGAAGTTTGATTGCTCAGCTACTGTAGAGGAAGAACTTGTTGCAAAAGCAACTATACTTTGTGCTGATAGGCCTAAATAAAAATGATACATCCTTCATCTATAATCGATCCGTCTGCAAAAATCGCTAGTTCAGTCGAAATTGGACCTTTTTGTTTAATAGGACCGAATGTAGAAATCGGAGAAGATACAAAAGTTGAATCTCACGTAATCTTGAAAGGACCTACAAAGATAGGAAAAAAGAATCACATTTTTCAATTCTCAACTCTAGGAGATGGAAGTCCAGACAAAAAATATAACAACGAGCCAACAACTTTAGTTATAGGCAACGAAAACATAATTAGAGAAGGGGTGACAATACACAGAGGTACTGTACAAGATAGGGGTGAAACACTTATAGGAGACAGGAATCTCATAATGGCCTACTCTCACATAGCTCACGACTGCGTCCTAGGCGACGATATAGTTTTAACCAATCAGGCTGCACTGGCTGGGTCTGTAAACGTAGGAAACGGTGCTATTCTTGGAGGTTATGCAATAGTTCATCAATTTTGTTCAATCGGAAGTTATAGCTTCTGTGCAATGGGAAGTGCAGTAAATAAAGATATACCTGCTTACGTCAAGGTTAGAGGAAATCCTGCAAGACCCTTTGGGATAAATACAACTGGTATAAAAAGAATAGGTTATCCCAAGGAAACTATAGAAGCCCTAAGATCCGCATACAGGGCTATTTACAGAAAAAAACTTACTGTTGATGAAGCAATAGATGAACTCAAACTCACTCGAAAAAAATATAAAGAAGTCGATTTATTTATTGAATCCATTGAAAATTCCACGAGAGGTATTTCTCGTTGATGACCGCAGATAGTCCGAAGAGAAAATTTAAAATAGCAATAGTTGCTGGTGAAAAGTCTGGCGATGAGTTAGGTGGTCCTTTAATGGAAAACTTAAAATCAGCTTATCCATCAATTGACTTCATAGGTGTTGGCGGAGAAAAGATGACTTCTGCAGGATTAGTATCGCAATTTGATATGAACGAGATTGCCGTCATGGGTATTATTGAACCACTTCTCAAGCTCAGAAAAATAATTGGATTAAGAAAAGGACTTAAAAACTTCATATTAAATGAAAGGCCAGATTTATTCATCGGCATTGATTCACCAGATTTTAATTTACCAATTGCTAGACTTTTGAAAAAAAAACTTAATATAAAAACAGTTCAATATGTAAGTCCCTCGGTTTGGGCATGGAGAAAAGGACGTATAAAAGTAATGGAAAAGTCAGTTGACTCAGTTTTAACAATCTTTCCCTTTGAAAAATCGGCTTACTCAGGGTCCAATATAAAAGTTTCATATGTTGGTCACCCCTTGTCTTATGAAATTTCGATGACCAAGGAACAAATCGACAACAAGATAAGTAATAGCATTGCTCTGTTGCCCGGAAGTAGGAGGTCGGAAGTTCTTCATATAGGAGATTTAATGATCAAAGCCGCAAGAATTCTCAAAGCTAGGAATTCCAAATTTGAGTTTTTTATGCCTTTATCTAATAAAGATCATTTAAATTTATTTAATGAGGATCTTGAAGAATATATAAATATCTCTTACGGCGATGCACAAGATGTTTTGAAGAAAGTTGAGTTGTCTATAACAACATCTGGCACCGCAACACTCGAATCAGTTTTATCTTTTACTCCTTGCCTCACAGTATATAAAACAAACTGGCTCTCATATTTTCTGATAAAGCCTTTACTGAATATTGACACCATCTCATTGCCCAACCTGATAATGGAAAAAAACTTTTTGCCTGAGCTCTTACAAGGGGATGTAACTATTCAAAATATTGTGAATTCAGTTCAATCGATCTTAGATGGCGATAGACAATCCTATGAGAAAAAATTCTTAAAAATCAAAGAGAGTCTTATGGCGGGAGGAGCAGAAAAGGCCTCAAATGAAATTTTAAGGTTGATTAATTGATTCAAGCAGGTGTCGATGAAGCAGGTAGAGGCCCATTGGCAGGGCCGGTATATGCAGCAGCAGTCATACTTGATGAAAAGATTAATATTGAAGGTCTTAATGATTCAAAAAAAATTTCATTTCCTAAAAGAAAGTATTTAGCTGAAGAAATAAAGGCTAAGGCCGTTGCATGGTCTATAGGAATAAGCTCACCGCAGGAGATTGATGAGATAAATATATTAGCAGCGTCATTGCAAGCCATGAGCAGAGCAGTTGAAGGGCTTGAGAAAAAACCAGATATGATTTTGGTTGATGGAATTCATGCTCCTGAACTAGACATTCCTATCAAAACAATTATAAAAGGAGATGCACTCGAAAAAAATATCATGGCTGCATCCATACTTGCTAAAGTTTATAGAGACGAATACATGATTGAGGTAGATAAATTGCATCCAGAATATGGCTTCAAACATCATAAAGGATACCCTACAAAGATGCATTTAGAAGCATTAGAATTACACGGTATAACTGATGAACATAGACTCACCTTCACGCCAGTAAAGAAAATTTATGAATCAAATAGATAACCTAGATTTTGTTCATCTACATGTTCACTCAGAGTACTCTTTAGTTGATGGGATAATTAGAATAAATGAACTGATAGACCATACTGTCGAACTTGGATACAACTCTGTTGCATTAACCGATTTAACAAATTTATTTGGTTTAATTGAATTCTATAGATCCGCTAGAAAGAAAGGCGTCAAACCAATTGTAGGCTCGGAGATAAAAATTGCCAAAGACTTAGATTCTATTTCTGCTCCTTTAGTACTTTTGGCAATGAATAAAGAAGGATATATAAATCTAACTAAATTAGTTTCAAAGGCTTATGTAGAAGGGCAAGCGAAGGGAGAACCAATTGTACTCTTCAGTTGGTTAGAGCAGTTTTCAGACGGAATTATTGCTCTTTCTGGAGGAATGGATGGACATATTGGAAATTCAGTTTTAGCTGGAAATGAACAACTTTCGGAATCGAGAATTGATTTTTTCAAGAAAATATTTGGAGATAATTTTTTTATCGAAATCCAAAGAACAGGAAAACCAAATGAGCATGAATATAACTCCTCTGTTCTTAAATTAGCATCTAAAAAAGAAATACCAGTTGTTGCAACAAATAATGTACGGTTTTTAAATTCAGTCGATCCAGATATTTCTCCATCTGACTTTGAGGCTCATGAGGCCAGAGTATGTATTCAAAGTGGAGATATTTTGGATGACCCGAGGAGACCCAAGAATTACACCGAGGAACAATTTTTCAGAAGTAAAGATGAAATGAAGGAATTATTCTCGGATATCCCCGAAGCGTTAATTAATACTGTAAAGATAGCTGCTAAGTGCAACATCGACCTTGAACTTGGAGAGTTCTTTTTACCAGATTTTGAAGTTCCCGATGAATTTTCTAGAGAGGAATATCTTCGAAAAATTTCTAAAGAAGGTCTTAATAAAAGAATACTTGATATAAAACAATCAATCGATCCTTATGATTTGGATGAATCCCTATACAACAAAAGATTGGACTATGAACTGGATATGATTTGTAAACTAGATTTCGCAGGTTATTTTCTTATAGTCGCAGATTTTGTTAATTGGGCACAGAAGAATAAGATTCCTGTTGGGCCCGGAAGAGGATCTGGAGCAGGCTCTATAGTTGCTTATGCTCTTGGCATAACAGCAATTGATCCTATGAAGTATGATCTTCTTTTTGAAAGGTTTTTAAATCCAGATAGAGTGAGTAATCCCGATTTTGACATTGATTTCTGTATTGAAGGTAGAGATAAAGTTTTGGAATATGTCACAAATAAATATGGAAAAGACTCAGTTGCTCAAATAAGCACTAGAGGTACCATGGCGGCAAGAGCTGTATTGAGAGATGTTGTAAGAGTATTAGGAAAGCCATATGGATTTGGAGACAGACTTGCTAAAGCAATACCTGATGTTTTAGGTATAAGCCTTGAAGAGGCATATAAAGACAAACAATTTAAAGAAACTATCGATGAATCAGAAGAATCAAGAGAAGTTTTTGATATGGCTTTAAAACTTGAAGGCCTATCAAGGAGCGTCGGTACACACGCCGCTGGAGTTGTAATTGCACCAACTGCCTTAACAGACTTCACTCCTCTTTTTTTAGATTCTGATAAGGGAACTGTTGCATCTCAATTCGATATGGGAGATGTTGAGTCAGCAGGCCTTGTAAAATTTGATTTTCTCGGCTTGAAAACACTTACGATAATTGATCAATCAGTTAGAAGAATAAATGAAAAGGCAAAAAATAAGAAGGACATGGTTGATATTGAGAATCTCTCTTTGAAAGACCCTCAAACTTTCGAACTATTACAGAGAGGTGAAACGACTGGTATTTTTCAACTTGAATCTAGAGGAATGAGAGATTATCTCAAGCAATTAATTCCTAATGATTTTGAAGACATTGTTAGTATGAATGCTCTTTATCGCCCCGGTGCCCTTGGCATGAATATGGTTGATTCATATATAAATAGAAAGCATGGAAAAGAAGAAGTCACATATGGTCATGAATCTGTGAAAAAGATACTGAGCACAACTTATGGTGTTATTGTTTACCAAGAACAGGTTATGCAAATTGCTCAAGAACTTTCGGGCTTTTCTCTTGGACAAGCAGATATTTTAAGAAGGGCTATGGGAAAAAAGAAAAAAGAAGAAATGGAAAGTTTACGCTCAACCTTCGTCGAGGGCGCAGTTAAAAAGGATGTAAATGAACGTTATGCTGCAAACCTTTTTGATCAAATCGAACAATTCGCGGGTTACGGTTTCAATAGATCTCATTCAGTAGGTTACGCTTTGATTGCTTACCAAACTGCTTGGCTCAAGGCTCATTATCCTGCAGAGTTTATGTCTTCAGTTTTGTCATGTGATTTAGGAAATACTGATAACATACAGTTATTCGTAGATGATTGTAAAAATATAGGATTAAAGATTTTGAGTCCAGATATCAACCGAAGCTCTTATAGATTTGAAGATATCGATTCTAAAACTATTCTTTACGGTTTAGGCGCAATAAAGGGCATAGGCGAGTCTTTAGTAGATAAAATTGTGTCGGAAAGAAAAGATGGTTTGTACAAGGACATGTATGATTTTTGCATGAGAGTTGGTTTCAATAAAATAAATAAACGAATTCTTACTGCATTAATTGGTGCAGGCGCTTTAGATTGTTTAGGCGATAGAGAATCTCTATTTAAAAGGATTGATTCCTGTTTAAGAAACGCTGAGCATGCTTCTGAGAGAAATAAAAGTAATATAAAAGATCTTTTTGATGAAGATAGTATTGAGCTTCCACAAGAAGAGATCGAAGAAGAAATAGAATTCGATAGTGTTTCTGCCGAATGGAATGCACTAGGGTTTTATTTACACACACATCCATTAGAAAATAAAAAAAGAGAAGTAAGAAATATGTGTGGCTTTTTCATATCTGAACTGCAATCAGAGACTCATACTCAAAGGATTGCTGGATGCTTGATGCAATATAATGTCAGACAGGGTAAAAGAGGTAGATTTGCATTTGCCACTTTGGACGATGGATCTGGAAAGATTGAAGTATCTATATGGGCAGAAGTATTTGAAAAATACAGGAATCTTTTAAAAAAAGGTCAAATCTTGATTGTTGAAGGATTAATAGAAAAGGATGATTACTCTGACTTAATGAAGCATAAAATGATTGCTGAAAGGATTCTAACCTTTGATCAGGCAAGGCATGAGTATATTAAAAACGTTAAGATAAATTTGGAAGATAGTCCCGAAAATACTAGTAATGCCATCAGCTCACTCAAAAAACTCGCAACAAGTGATCAGGGGAATACAATTTTAATTTCATATAAAGGGGATTCTGCTGCAGCAGACATAGTTCTTCCAAATCATTATTCTATTGAGATAGATGATTCATCAATAAAATCTCTTAAGAAATGTTTTGGAGCAGACAATGTTGAGTTTGTTTATCATACTCAAAAACATATCAATTAATTCGTAAAATGTTGAAAAGTTATTTAGATTTCGAACAACCCATTGCAGATTTAGAGCAAAAACTTTTAGATCTAAAAGATTCAGATATGGATGAAGAATCTATGAAGAAGGAAGTAATTCGTCTCAACGAATCGATAATGAAAACAACAGAAAAAATCTATTCTAGTCTTTCGCCTTGGCAAAATGTTCAAGTAGCTAGACATCCCGAAAGACCTCATTTTCTAGATTATATTGAAAGAATATCAGATGGATTTGATGAACTTCACGGGGATAGGCATTTTTCTGATGATAGGGCAGTAATAGGTGGTATAGGCTCAATCGGTGAATATAAGGTCATGTTTATAGGACATGAGAAGGGTAGAAGCACTGAAGAGAAAATTTTACATAATTTTGGAATGTCTCAGCCTGAAGGATACAGAAAAGCATGCAGGTTAATGGAGTTAGCGGAAAGGTTTTCCCTCCCAGTCGTAACTTTGGTTGATACTCCTGGAGCTTATCCCGGTATTGATAGCGAGGAAAGAGGTCAAAGTGAAGCAATTGCACATAATCTGAGAGTTATGTCTTCTTTGAGAACGCCAATCATAGTGAATGTAGTGGGAGAGGGTGGATCAGGTGGTGCATTGGCTTTGGGAGTAGGTGATCACATAACTATGATGGAGCATTCAACTTATTCTGTAGCCTCTCCTGAAGCCTGTGCCAGTATTGTATGGAGAGATTCAACCAAAGCTGATCTGGCAGCCGATGCTATGAAACTAAATGCCGAAAGTATTCTTGAACTTGGTCTAATAGATGAAATTATTCCTGAGCCTTTGGGAGGTGCTCACAGAAATTTTGATCAAACATCCTCTAACTTATCAATGGTTGTGACAAAAAGCTTAGATGAATTAACCAATCTTTCGATTAACTCTCTTTTAGAAAAAAGATATGAGAGATTAATGAGTTACGGCTCAATTTAATGTCCGAACTAGTTCTAGACAGCGATTTTTTAATAAATTTCGATAGGATCGGAGTAGCATTTTCTGGTGGGCTTGATTCAACAGTTTTATTGCAAGTAATTGCAGACTATCCATCTCTGAAGAGAAAATGTACCGCATTACATATAAATCACGGCCTTCAAGAATTATCTGATGATTGGGAAAAAATTTGCGAAGATAAGGCATTAAGTCTTGGTATAAGTTTTAAATCTTGGAAGTTAAAGAATTTGCAAAGTTTCTCTGAAAACTCTATGAGAGACGAAAGGCTAAAGATTTTTGAAAATTGGGTAAATGATAATGATATCATTTTGACAGGACATCATCTTGAAGACCAAACAGAAACAATTTTATTTAGAATCTTTAGAGGTACGGGGCTTAAAGGCCTAAAAGGAATTAGCAAAACAGCAACAGTAAAGAATATAAATTTTCACAGACCTTTTTTAGAAAAAAGTAAAAAAGATTTGCTTTTATACGCAGAAGAAAAAAATTTGAATTGGGTGGAAGATCCATCCAATAAAGAATCTTATTTCTCTAGAAATAAAATTCGTAATGATTTAATACCTAACATTGAGAGTAGGTGGCCTTTCATTAACAAATCTATTACCAAACTGTCTGAAGAGGCCGAAAAGGGCAATAAAATTTTGCATGAAGTTGCACAAGAGGATTACTCGAATACTAAAATACATAATAATATTCTTCAGCTTGATACAGTCAGGATCTTAAGCAAAGCGAGGCAAGAAAACTTAATTAGATTTTGGTTGAAAGATGAAAATAAATTACAAATATCTTCGGGGCAAATAGATCAAATTCTTCGATCCATTTCGAAATCATCAAGAGGAACAAGGGAATTTTTAATTGAAGGAGATGAAGTTAAAAAGATAATTTTATCTTCTCAGGAAATTCAAATACTCAATCATGAACCTAAATCATTACCAATAGATTTATGTATTAATTGGGATTTTAAAGATAGTATAAAAATACCATCAGGAGAACTTTCGGTAGTTGAGTCTTTCGGAAAGGGCTTGGATAAAAAATATATCGGACTTAATGCTGAAGTAAGAGCTAGAGTTGGGGGAGAAAAATGTAAGCCTTTTGGTAGAGATAAGAGCCAAAAGCTTAAAAATCTTTTCCAAGAATTTGAAATTCCTGATTGGAAGAGAAGCAGTATTCCTTTAATCTATTTGAATAACGAAATAGCAGCTGTAGGAGATCTATGGATATGTGAAGATTTCCACACAGAGAGCGATGACAAAGGAATATCTATTGTTTGGAAAATAACATGAAAATCTTAGGAGAAAGAAATGAATTTTGAAACAGTTAAATATGAAATTATAGGAGCAGTAGCACTTATTAGTTTTAATAGACCAGAAGTAAGGAATGCATTTAATGCCAAAATGACAGAGGATATTTTGGAAGCTCTTAGAACAGCAAAGGACGAAAAATCTGTAAGAGCAATAGTACTTACTGGCGAAGGTCTTAGTTTCTCTGCTGGAGCAGACTTATCAGCTAGAGACAATAAATGGTCGGATACCGAAATGGCATTGAATGAGGGTTATTTACCTAGTCTGAGAGAAATAATGCAAATGCCTAAACCGGTTATATCAGCTGTGAATGGTGCCGCTGCAGGAATAGGAAGCGCTTATGCAATGGCCTGTGATCTGACAGTTATGGCTGAAGACTCCTACATACTTCAAGCTTTTAGTAATATTGGATTAATTCCTGATGGAGGAGCTAATTGGTTTCTAACAAATACTGTAGGCTATAAATTGGCTTATCAAATCGCTATCGAGGGAGAAAGGATAAACTCAAATAGATGTCTTGAACTAGGACTTGCTAACAAAGTAACTTCATCTGATAACTTAATTCAAGAGGCTATGAATTGGGCAGAAAAATTGAGTTTGCGATCTTCTCAATCATTGAGGCTGACAAAAAAAATTATGCGCGAAGCTTTGGATAGCTCTTATGAAGATATTTACAGGCTCGAGGCAGAAATTCAAAACACACTTACTGGATCAGAAGACAACATTGAAGGGATAACTGCTTTTATGGAGAAAAGAACACCTAGCTTCAAATGATATCAGTTGTTTTGATTTTCTAATTCCGCTCTCAAATCCAAATGTTTTTCCTTTGTTAAAGGGTAAAACCAAGTTAGAAACAAAGCTGGAACGAAGAAAGCAGCACACCCTAAACAGTAGTAGATTCTTAGTGCTAACATCGCGCTCTCGCTATTATTTGATCCCGGTATAAAGCCGGAAAAATCTACTAATATAGCGGCAGCCCAAACAGCAATCATTGCTGAAATTTTTGCAATCATTCCGTTCAATGCAAAAAAAGTGCCAGCACGTCTTCCACCAGTTTTTAGTGAATCTAAATCTACTACATCCGCGAGCATTGAGGCAGGAAGGAATTGTAGTCCCCCAAAACAGAAACCTTTTAAAAGAAAAAGCGCGTGGAACTCATTAAAGTCTCCTCTTTCTAAAAAGAAACATAGAAAGCTCACAGATCCTGTTCCAACGAGAGTTATACAAAAAGCTTTATGCTTACCTAAAGTCTTACCTAGCCAAAGCCAGAATGGTATTCCTATAAGCCCAGCAATGAAATATCTTGCATAAGATGCACCAACTGTTTCAATCCCTATAACGTCTCTTACAAACCAAAGAGAAAGTGTATTTCGGAAAGATTCACCTGCTATTACCAGAAAAATAATTAAGAGAATCCTTATAAGTAGAGGATTTTCTGCGGCATATTTTAGCCCTTCAACCAGGGGAACCTTTTTTTCCACCTTTGGCATTGGATCGGGTACTTTCCAGATGGCCCAGGCGGCAAATATAGGAAGTAATAAAACAATGCCAATACCCATGCTTGCAAGAATGTCTGCCATTTTTCCAGAGGTCGAGAAATCCTGGAATACAAAGATAGCGGCAAGCATCCTTTGGACTGATTCAAGGAAACCTATTCCCTGACCTGAAACTTCAATGGCAAGCGGAATTAGTGCTGAGATTAATAAACCTATCAAGGTCCATCCCTCTCTTCCTCCGACAACTCTTGATCTTTGATGATAATCTGGAGATATCTCTGCACCCCATGCTCCATAAGGTATACTGATAATTGTAGATCCAAGATACATAAGCATCATCCAGACAACAAAATATGTTATCGATACTTCACTACCTGGAATGAATAGTTTGTATATGGCAAGCATCATTAAGGGGACGCCTAATATGATCCAGGGCTTCCTTCTCCCTATAGAGGTCTTTGTTGAGTCACCTAATTGGCCTAGGATCGGATCGGTTATTACGTCAGTAAATCTGGCAATTAAGAGCAAATTTGCAATTATGTATAGAGGTATGCCTACAACCTCAGAGTAGAAAGGGATGAGCCATATTGCAATTGGGTAGCCTATCATTGCTAGTGGAGTTGCTAACCCACCGTACGCAATTATCGTATTACGTTTAACTGACGCACTGCTCATAAATCTCCCCTAGAATTATTTTCTCGGAGATATATTATAGTTTTAAGCTATTTAGACAATCTATTTAAGCCATTAATCACTGATAATAGCCCTGCGATAACAGTATTTTGGTGCATGCCTACGCCCCAGACAAACTGATCCTCCAGTAATAATTCTGAGTAAGCTACTGCTTTAGCATCCGAACCAGAACTGATTGCGTGTTGATGATAATCTGAAATCTTTATATCAAGATTTAAGTTTCCTTTTAGCGCATCTATCATCGCATCAATAGGTCCATTTCCTGATCCCTCTATAGTCATTTCTTTAGAGTTGACTTTAAGACCTATCTTAATCTTATCAGATTGAGTTCCATCTTCATTAGATTGCGATTCTATATTATGTGAAATAAAATCGTATTTACCCGACTCATTCAGATAAGTTTTTCTAAAGTTCTCCCAAATGTCAGAGGGAGTAATCTCCTTACCTGAATCATCAGCAATTTTTTGAATCACTTGGCTAAATTCAATCTGTAATCTCCTTGGCATACTTAACCCATGATCCTTTTCAAGTAAGTAAGCCACTCCTCCTTTACCGGATTGACTATTTATACGTATTACTGCTTCGTAAGATCGTCCTACGTCCGCAGGATCGATTGGCAAATACGGCACTTCCCAAGTCTCTTTATTAGTATTTCTCAAATCAGATAAGCCTTTTTTAATGGCATCTTGATGCGATCCTGAGAATGCAGTAAAAACTAGGTCACCTGCGTAAGGATGCCTTGGATGCACAGGTAACTGATTGCAGTATTCGGCTTCTCGCATTATTGGATTAATATTTGAAAAATCGAGATGAGGATCAACCCCTTGGGTCAACATATTCAAAGCAAGAGTCACCAAGTCAACATTACCTGTTCTTTCACCATTGCCAAATAAAGTGCCTTCAATCCTATCAGCACCCGCCATAACCCCAAGCTCTGTTGCAGCTACAGCTGTCCCTCTATCATTATGGGGATGGAGGCTTATTACAATGTCATTTCTGTTTTCTAGATTTCTGCACATCCACTCTATTTGGTCAGCATAAATATTTGGTGAAGCCATCTCCACTGTTGCAGGCAGATTTATTATTGTTTTTTTGTTTTTATTTGGTTTCCAGATTTCATTTACGGCATTGCAAACTTCTACCGCATAAGGAAGTTCTGTTCCTGTAAAACTTTCGGGACTATATTCGAAGGTCCAGTCTGTTTGATTATATTTCTCTGATTCTTCTTTGACCCATTTTGCTCCGTCAGTAGCAATTTTTTTTATACCTTTTTCGTCACTATTGAAAACAACTCTTCTTTGTAAGGTCGAAGTTGAATTATATACATGAACAATAGCTTTATTTGCTCCTTCTAAAGCTTTAAAAGTTTTTTTAATAAGCTCCGGTCTCGCCTGAGTGAGAGCTTGAATAGTTACATCCTGTGGAATTAAATTATCTTCGATTATTTTCCTAGTAAAATCAAAATCTGTTTGAGAGGCAGAAGGGAAGCCAACCTCAATTTCTTTAAATCCAATTTCTAAAAGTAATTTGAACATTCTGAGCTTTTTTTCTTCACCCATAGGCTCGATTAAAGCTTGATTCCCATCCCTCAGATCCACACTACACCAGATAGGGGATGAGCTTATGGTCTTCGAGGGCCACAACCTATCTTCCAGTTTTATTGGATTAAAGGCACGATATTTTGATGTGGCGTCATTTATTATTTTAGTCAATTTTTATCTCCCAAAAAGTGATTAGACAGTTGAAATTAAGGCTATAGGCCAATGGCAATACCCGGTAAACTCTTGGAAAAAGAGCCCGGGCTTGTCAGTCGAGGTAGTCCAATGTTTAGGACGACTAAAATCATGAAAACTAGCTTATATATGCAACCAATTTTGGTCAAGTTGAGTCTTTTTGTTATCGAGTTAAAATTAAATGATATGTCTTTAACAAATCAAGAAAAATTTTACTCGCTTGGCATTAACATATGGAAGAAACGTTCTGATTTCCATCATAAAGAAGTGGAGACAGAAATTTATTCAATAGACGATGAATACTTATTTGTTTTGGGAGAAAAAGATAAAAATGAATCTGAGGAGCATAAAACACTTTTCTTTAATTCTTTGGCCAAATCAATAGGCATGAATAGCTCTAAAAAAGACACTTCACCCCATAACTTAGATAAAATATCGAAGGTATTTCTTTTAGATTCTCAACTTCCTGAAATATTAAGCGAATTTCAAAGATCTAAAATTACTTTAACCAAATCATTAAATGAAATTTGTAATTCAAAGGAAAATAAAAAAGCTTTTTTAGAATTATTTTGAAAAGTAAATTAGACGAGATGGAATTCTCTTACCTTGGCTTAAGTCATCTAGAGACGGTACTAGAGATAGAGAGAGAGTCGAATCCATTTCCGTGGACAGAAATCAACTTTAGAGATTGTCTTGATAAAGGGTATTATTCTTTAGCCTTTGAGGAAGGTGATATCCTTATTGGCTTTGCGATCATGGCAATATCGAGTGAAGAATCTCATTTGCTAAATATTGGAATAAAAGAGTCAAGACGAGGTGAGGGGCTTGGTGAAAAACTATTAAAAAAAATGATTCTTGCTGCAGAAGTCATGGGAAGTAAGAAAATTATTCTTGAAGTCAGAGTTTCGAATAATGTTGCTTACAGCCTGTATGAAAAATTAGGATTTGAAGAAATAGGTATAAGAAAGAACTACTACAGGCTTCCAAAAGGGCGAGAAGATGCTTTCGTGATGTCTAAATCCCTTAAAAAGGACATATTAAGTCATTTCTTTTTTTCTAAGAGTTAATAAGCTTCTCTATATCTGCTTTAATCTTTTCTGGAGTTGTAGACGGAGCATATCTACCTACAGGCTCCCCTTCTTGGTTGATGAGAAACTTAGTAAAATTCCACTTTATATTTCCAGTCCCAAGTAAACCTTTTTTTTCTTCAGTAAGGAAGCTAAATAAAGGGTGGGCATTTTCGCCGTTAACTTCAATTTTTGCAAAAATAGGGAAAGTATTTTGATAATTAAGGTTGCAAAATTCCGTAATTTCTTCATTTGATCCAGGTTCTTGTGCGCCGAACTGATTACAAGGGAAAGCTAATACGGAAAATTTCTCTGAATCGTATTCTCTTTGTAAATTTTCCAGTCCTTCGTACTGAGGAGTAAAGCCACATTTAGATGCTGTGTTAACAATCAGTAAGGCCTTTCCTTTATAAGAGCTCAACTCAACTCTTTGGCCAGATGCGTCTTCACAGGAGAATTGGTAAATGTTTTTAGTCATTTTTTCCTTTAATTTTTTATAATGTAATTATAACAACTTTGAAAGGAGAGAAGGGTGGAGTATAGGAAATTAGGTAATACAGACATAGACGTGAGCGTGATTTGTCTCGGAACAATGACATGGGGAGAGCAAAATACTTTTGAAGAAGGCTACGAACAAATGGATTATGCGGTCGATCAAGGCGTTAATTTTTTTGATACTGCTGAGCTTTACCCGATTCCGCCTAAACCAGAAACACAAGGTAAAACCGAGGAGTGCATCGGCAAATGGTTCAAAGATAACGGTAACCGAGATCAAATCATACTTGCATCAAAAGTTGCTGGAAGAGCACCTATGAATTGGTTCCGAGGTGAATGGACTCTATTGGATCGGGAAAATATTGAAAGTGCAATTGATGAAAGTTTAAAGAGATTACAAACGGATTACATTGATTTATATCAATTGCATTGGCCTGATAGAAGAATGAGTATGTTTGGTTCCGATGGGCTAGGTTATAAACACTATGATGCAGAGACTATACCAATTGTAGAAACATTGAAGGTTCTTTCTGACTTGGTAAAGTCTGGAAAAATTAGATATGTTGGTCTATCTAATGAGACTCCTTGGGGTTTATCTGAATTTTTAAAATATTCAGAGTTACTAGATTTACCTAGAGTTGTATCTGTCCAGAATGCTTATAATTTTTTGAATCGCACCTACGAGTTAGGAATGTCAGAATTTTATCATCGATCTCAGGTTGGCTTACTGGCTTATTCACCCCTGGCACAAGGTTATTTAACAGGAAAATATATTGATGGAGCAAGACCAAAAGGTGCAAGAACA
This sequence comes from uncultured SAR86 cluster bacterium, assembly GCA_902630715.1. GTDB lineage: Bacteria > Pseudomonadota > Gammaproteobacteria > Magnimaribacterales > Magnimaribacteraceae > Magnimaribacter. The sequence goes on from CACOVO010000013.1 coordinate 30,055, forward strand.
ACCCTGTTTGAAAGGGGCGATAGATACGAGGTACCAGGTGCAAATGAAGCAGTAAAATCTTATGTAAATTATGCTAAATCAATTGGAATGGATCCTTCAGTTATGGCTAATTCCTTTGTAAATTCAAGGGACTTCGTGACATCAAATATTATCGGGGCAACAACCATGGAACAATTAAAGCTGGCAGTAGGCAGTATTGATGTAAATCTATCAGAAGAAGATTTTGAGCAAATTTCTTTAATTCATCGAAATAACCCTAACATCTGTCCATAAATTTGACTTACTCGAATTTAAATTGGTCTTGGAAGTCATTTGATCAGCTATCAAAATATGAGCTTTATCAAATACTGAGTTTCAGACAATCTATTTTTGTAGTCGAACAAAAATCTTGGTATTTGGATGCAGATGGCCTTGATAAATACTGCGAACATTTAACGGTTATGAAAGATGATATTTTGGTTGGATACCTGCGACTTATGCCCTCGGGAAAAAGGTATCATACTCCTTCAATAGGAAGAATTTCTGTCCTTGAGAATTTTCGTGGGAAAAGTTTGGGCTCTGAGTTAGTTAAGGAAGGATTAAAGAAAAGTGAAGAACTATATTCATCTCTAAAGATGACTATCTCCGCTCAAGAATACTTGATAAATTTCTACGAAAGCCACGGTTTTAGAGTCATAGGTGAAGTGTATGATGAGGATGGCATACCTCATGTTGAAATGATCAGAAATGGACAGAAATAAGATTCATACTATCATTCTTATTTCGGGACTTGTTTTGGGTGTTTCTATGGCAAGCTATTCTCTAATAGAAGAATCTAATATTTCAGGTTATGCATACGCAGCTAAAATTGAGGATACTTCGATTCCAATGGACAAATATCTTCAGCAGCTCGAAGGTCTTGCAAAAGACAAAAGGTCTCCCATTTCTCAAAAAGATAAAGAATATGTCTTAGAAAGGATGATTGAGGAAGAGCTTCTTATAAAAAGAGCTATAGATTTAGGAATGTTGAATAGTAATCCAATAGCGCGAGGCACTATTGTTCAACAAATGATAAAAACAATCATTTCAGAAAATGATAGATATGAAATAACAAAAACTGAACTAGAAAAATTTTATAATGAAAATAAAGGTTTTTTTGCAAAATCAACCAGACTTCGATTACAGCAGATATATTTCTCTGATCAAGAATTCGGCCAATTTTCACTTTCTCAAGCAAGAAAAGCATATGACCTTCTTGAAAAAGGTGAAAATTTAAATGAAATTTTTTCTTTAGGAAGTGATTCAGCACTTCGTATTCCAAATACTTTGATGACTCTCACAAAAGTAAGGGAATATATTGGACCAAGTTTGATGAATGAGGCAAAAAAACTTGACCCAGGATCCTATACAGAACCTTTAAAAGTATCTGGTGGTTACAAAATTATTGTTCTTCTTGAGAAGGAGCTTGCAAAAGAGACTGAACTTGAAGATATAAGAGATGTTGTAGCTGCAGAATACCGCAAAAGAATGGATGATAGTTCACTCAGAAAATATCTTGATAATCTAAAAAACTGGTACGACATATCTAGAAATTTACCTGAGTAAATGAAAACTAAGTTCTTTCTTCTATTTTTCTTCTTGATTTTGAGTATGAGTATTTCTTCTCATCAAAGAAGTGAATCTTATTCAAAAGTTCATATAGATTCTCAAAATGAGATTAAATATGTTGAGATTGATTTTAGTGTCCAAATTTCTGTTTTACAAAGACTTGGCTTTTCTTTCAATGTGGATTGGGAGAATAGATTACAAAAAGAAGTCTTGAATGATTATAGATTAAATAAATCTTGTTCAATAAAAGATGAACCTATATTTAAGCCCTCTTTTTCAACAGGTTACTTATCAATTTTTTGGACTAATGAATGTGGGTTGGAGGAGTCTGAGATTGTCTTTAATCTTTTTTTTGATAAAGATTCTTCACATACACATATTTCTACATTTCTTATTGATAATGAAGCTGTTCCAGAAAAAATTTACACAAGCTCTGATAGAGTTTGGAATGAAAGTAGCAAAAAGATTGAGATTTCCTCGAAATTCAATTCTTTTTTTGATTACTTACTTCTTGGCTTTAATCACATACTATCGGGATTTGACCACTTAGCCTTTTTGATTGCTCTTTTAATATTAAAAGTTCAACTGAAAAGATTAATTTTGATAGTTACTGGATTTACGATAGGCCATAGCATAACACTCGTTCTTGGTGCTTTAGGTTTATTGACTCCTTCTTCGCAGCTGGTTGAAGCACTTATAGGCTACTCGATTGTTATAATCGCTTTAGAGTGTGCTGGAAAAATTACTAGCAATCATCTTTTGTATTCAAGGTATCTTGCATATATTTCCTTATTATTCTTAGTTATTTTTTCTTTTCTTGGATACCAAAAATTTTTAGTTGGTTTAATTGGGATAACATTATTTTCTTATTGTTACCTACACTTATCATCTCGTTATTCCAATCTTTACTTTACGATAATTATCACAAGTTTGTTTGGACTAATTCATGGCTTTGGATTTGCTGGGAATTTATCATCGCTAGGATTAATGGAGGGGAGGTTAATTCCCGCTATTCTTGGCTTTAACCTTGGAGTTGAATTAGGTCAGTTATTGGTTATCCTGATTTTTTCCATAATTTTCTATCAAATCGGTAACTTTTTCAAAACTCACTTGGATACTCTTCGCATCGTGACTGCCTCTGGTTTGTCTTGCTTGGGAATATTTTGGTTTGTTGAAAGGTTAATTTAAATCAACCTTACATTCTCAGCTTGAGGCCCTTTTTCAGTTTTTTCTACAAAATATCTTACTCTGGCATCTTCTTTCAGTTTTCTTTTATCTTTAGGTTGAACCGATCTTAAATGCACAAAAAGATCTCCACCTTTGTCTCTCACTAAGAACCCATATCCCTTTTTTGAATCAAACCATTTTATGGTTCCTGTTTCTCCTTTAAACCTCTTTTTAATTTTTTTCCCGTAAAAGAAGGCTAAAATTGAGACAAACCCAATGCTCCAGAAAGTACTTAGAGCTTGATACATAATTTTTGTGCCAAAGGATAAATCTCCAAGGTAGAAAATTATTCCAATATACACACCGGCTATAATAAAGCTTGTTACTAGTGCTCTTGAAAACATAATAAAATAATAATAACTGTACTATTAAACATTTAAATCAATTTATTTAATTCTGAGATTTGAGCTCTTAAGTTATCGAGTTCTGTTGCTAATACCGAAAGCCTTTCTTTTTGACTAGATACCAATTCCTTCGGGGCATTTTCGGTAAACTTTTTATTGGATAATTTAGACGCTAACATATCTTTCTCTTTGCTTATTTTTGCAATCTTTTTGATAAGCCTCTCGCTTTCTTTCTCTGCATCTATAAGTCCTTCTAAGGGAATAAGTACCTTTAAATTCTCCCTTGTAAATATCGACGCTGGTGGACTTTCATGCTGTGGATCAGCCCATTTAATAGCCTTAAGTCCGCTGAGTCTTTTGACATAACTCTCAACATCCTCCAAAGAACTTTTTTCGTTTTCAGTACCATTTTCAAAAATACAAGAAATTTGAGTTGAGGGCTTAAGGTTCAGTTCTCCTCTGATATTTCTTATGCCCGTAACAACATCTTTTAGCCATTCAATTCTTTTATACCCGGACTCAGAAAGACCATTATTTACAGATGGATATGCAGATATAGTGATACTTTCGTGTTCAGAGCAGTGATATTTTTTCAATTGTTGCCAGATATCCTCAGTGATGAAAGGCATAATTGGATGAGCCAGTCTTAGAGTTTTTTCTAGAACATCAACCATGGACCTGTTGATTTCTGCTTTTGTGATCTCATCTTGATTAAGATCTATTTTATTTAGTTCTATGAACCAGTCGCACAATTCGTACCAAATGAATTCATAAATTGCCTTTGTTACAAGATCAAACCTGAATTCTTCAAATGCCTTATTTACTTTTTTAACAGTCTCATTAAATTTAAAGTCTATCCAATCATCTACAATTGATGAGCTTCTTTTCTCAGAGATACCGAAGTTATCAATATTAAGATTTATAAACCTTGATGCATTCCATAATTTATTGCAAAAATTTCTATAACCTTCTACTCTTTTGATGTCGAAATTTATATCCCTTCCGCCCGATGCAAGAGAACAAAAGGTAAGCCTTAAAGCATCTGTACCATATGCATTTATTCCATTTGGAAAATCTTTTTTTGTTTGCTTGACGATTCTTTCTTTCATTCGAGGTTGCATAAGACCTTCAGTTCTCTTGTCGATTAAGTCTTTCAGATCTATTCCATCTATTATGTCTAATGGGTCTAATGTATTTCCCTTTGACTTTGACATTTTCTGTCCTTCAGAATCTCTGATTAGACCATGGATCAAAATTTTTCTAAAAGGAACCTCATGTATGAAATGTGTCGTCATCATGATCATTCTTGCTACCCAAAAGAAGATTATGTCAAATCCAGTGACTAGTACGCTTGTAGGGTGATATCTCGATAGAAGATTATCTTTCTTCGGCCAGCCCAGTGTTGAGAAAGTCCACAGTGCTGAGGAAAACCAAGTATCCAGAACATCTTCTTCTTGCCTGAGATTTCTTGAATCTAGATCATACTTCTTTCTAACATCTTCCTCGGATTCACCAACAAAAATGTTTCCTTCCTTGTCAAACCATGCAGGAATTCTGTGGCCCCACCATAGTTGTCGACTGATACACCAATCCTGCAATTCGTTCATCCATGCGAAATAAGTATTTTCCCAATTCTTTGGAACGAATTGAGTTTCATTTTCTTTTACAACTCTGATTGCTTCTTGAGACAGTTTTGATACATCAACAAACCACTGATTGGTTACTAGAGGTTGAAGAATCGAATTACTCCTCTCGCTTCTGGGAATCTGAACTGTATAAGGCTCTGTATCACTTAATTGTCCTAATTGTTCTAATTCATCTAAAACTTTTTTTCTTGCAGAATTGATGTCTAGCCCTTGAAATTTTTTTGGAACTTCTTCGTTAAGAGTCCCATCAAAATTCAAAATATTCACAAATTGAAGATTGTGTCTTTTACCTACCTCAAAATCATTAAAGTCGTGTGCGGGTGTGATCTTTACGCACCCAGTTCCAAACTCAGGATCTACGTACTCATCAGCGATTATTGGAATTTCTTTGCCAACTATTGGTAAAGTTACTTTTTTCCCAATAATATTTTTGTATCTTTCATCTTTTGGATTGACTGCTAGTGCACTATCTCCAAGTAATGTCTCGGGCCTAGTAGTTGCTACGGTTAGTCTTTGATTATCTTGTGTAAGATAATCTATCTTCCAAAGGTATCCATTTTCTTCACTCGATGAGACTTCGAGATCAGAGAGTGCCGTCCCTAGGACCGTATCCCAGTTAACGAGTCTTTCTCCTCTATAAATTAATCCTTCATCGAAAAGTTTTATAAATACCTCCTTTACCGCAAGGCTCAATTCATCACTCATAGTGAAGGCCTCTCGTGACCAATCTACTGAGGCACCAAGTCTTCTTAGTTGTTGCGTTATTTTATTCCCGGAAGTTTCTTTCCATTCCCATACCTTCTTTTCGAATTCCTCTCTACCTATCTTTTCCCTAGATAATCCTTCGTTTTCTAGTTGCCTTTCAACGACCATTTGCGTCGCGATTCCAGCGTGATCAACTCCCACTTGCCAAAGTGTATCGAATCCCGACATCCTTTTATGGCGTATAAGCGCATCCATTAAGGTGTTTTGAAAGCCGTGCCCCATATGTAATGTACCCGTGACATTCGGAGGAGGTATCATTATGCAAAAAGGTTCTTTTGAATCATCAGGCTTAGCTTTAAAAAAATTAGAATTTTCCCAATTTTCATAGATTTTTATTTCTATCGAACTTGGATCGTAGTTTTTTTTCATATGTCTTCTAAAAAACTTATTTTGAAACCTTCTTCCTTACACTTAGTCCAAGTTTCAGCTGCCCTATGCCTTAAATCTCCATCATCCATTACAACAAATTGAAGATAATTTTTATAATTATTGACGTTATTTGGAAAATCTGGAGAAATGTTTATTAGGGTGTCTGATCCACTTATAAATTTTGCTCCAGGATATCCGATCTTTATGGGACAAGACGAAGGATGATTTACTAAACTATGTGCAAAGATTGCGTGCTTTGGATGTTCCCACAGTATCTTATCTAAATAACTAGCCTCATCAGCGCTATTACAAAATATGTCAATTTTATTTGTTTCAAAGAAAATCTGCTTGCCAAGCATAATTTCGGTCATTAGCTTTGCAGTGAAGTCCAATGCTTCATTCATATTCTTCCCTGAAGCTATGAAGGTAGCTTCCAACATGATTATGACTTATCGATAAGATACTGGCTTAAAAGTGGAACAGGCCTTCCTGAGCCACCCTTTGCTGCTCCTTTATAGCTTGCCGTTCCTGCTACATCGAGGTGAGCCCAAGGATATTTTTCAGTGAATCTTGAGAGGAAGCAGGCAGCAGTAATTGTTCCTGCTCTTCCACCTATATTCGCAATATCTGCAAAATTACTTTCTAAATCTTTTTGATAGCTATCCCATATAGGCAAACGCCAGGCTCTGTCGGAGGCCTTGTCACCTGCATCAAGTAAATCTTTGGCAAGTTTGTCATCATTGCTCATTAATCCAGTAGTAGAGTAACCTAAGGCCATAATTACCGCACCAGTTAGGGTAGCAATATCAACTACTGTTTTTGGGTTATACCTTTCAACATAGGTTAGAGCATCAGCTAAAACTAATCTCCCTTCTGCATCAGTATTCAATATCTCTACGGTCTTTCCCGACATCGTTTTAACAACATCTCCAGGTTTAGTTGCCTTGCTTCCTGGCATATTCTCAGCAGAGGCGACAACACCAATAAGGTTAATAGGCAGGTTCAACTCAGCTACCACTTGCATGGTGCCAATAACACTGGCTGCACCACACATATCGAATTTCATTTCATCCATTGTTGCCGGCGGCTTAAGACTTATCCCACCAGTATCAAAGGTAATCCCTTTACCTACAATCGCATATGGCTTTTCATTTTTTTTCCCTCCTTTATAGCTCATAGAGATTAGTTTTGATTCTTGTGCACTTCCATTTCCAACAGATAAAAGACAATCCATTCCCATTTTCTTCATCTCTTTTTCACCATAAACTCTGCAGCTAATTTTTTTATATTTTTTGGATACAGCTCTAGAGGTGGTAGCCAAATAGGTGGGTGTGCATATGTTGCCTGGTAGATTAGCCAAATCTTTAGCAACATTCATTCCTTGGCCAATTGACTGACCAACTTTTAGACCCTTCTTTAAGGTAGTAATACT
>CACOVO010000014.1 GCA_902630715.1 uncultured SAR86 cluster bacterium
CTTAATGACTTCAACAATATTGAATTCTCCATAAAAGAGGTAAAACGTATTGGCAAACATGCACAGGGAACTATCGCTTACACCACTAGTCCTGTCCATAATCTAGATACATGGCTTGATCTCGCTAAAAAAATAGAGGACTCAGGTGCCGACTCCCTAGCAATAAAAGATATGGCGGGCTTGTTGAGACCTTTTGATGCATATGATTTAGTCAAAAGCCTTAAGGAGACTCTTTCTATTCCAGTACACATGCAAACTCATGCAACTACTGGAATGTCACCAGCAACTAACATGAAAGCAATTGAGGCGGGAATAGATAACATCGACACCTCAATTTCTTCGCTAAGCATGACATATGGACATACAGCAACCGAAACCATGTTGGCAATATTTGAAGGTAAAGATAGATATCTAAATCTAGACTTAGATGCTTTGGAAGAGGTATCAACTTTCTTTAAGGATATTAGGGAAAAATACTCTGAATTTGAAGGTAATCTAAAAGGAGTTGACTCCACAATGCTTGTGAAACAAGTTCCTGGTGGAATGTTATCGAACCTGGAATCTCAATTAAGAGCAAACAAACAAGAGGATAAAATCGAAATGGTGATAGATGAGATTCCAAAAGTGAGGAAGGACTTCGGTTATCCTCCTCTTGTTACGCCTGCTTCTCAGATTGTCGGAGCGCAAGCTTTACTTAACATCATTGATGGTCAAAGTTATAGAAATTTGTCTAATGAATCGATAAATCTAATTAAAGGGAAGTACGGAAAACTTCCGGGTGAAGTAAAAATAGAACTCAAGAAGAGAGTAGAAACGATTGATGAAATTGACGAAAGTGTGAATGAAGACGAGCTTGAAATAATGAAAAAGGAATTAAGTGAACTGTGTTTGCAGAATTCTCTACCAGATTTATCAAATAATGAAGAAATGGTATTGAGCTACATTCTTTTTCCAAACATAGCTCTTAAATTCTTCAAGAGCTTAAATATCTAAAGGTAAAGAAATGAGACTAACTAATATTGAAACGTTCGTTATAAAAACCGGTGAACCTAATTTGGGTGGTTTGTTCTGGTTTTTTATAAAGCTTGAGACAGACGAAGGGATTGTTGGATGGGGTGAAACCGCAGTTCTTTATACTCTTTTGGGTGTTGAAGATGGTTTCGAACAAAACTTAAAAGATATATTTGAACATTACTTAAAGGACAAAGATCCTCTTAATCGCGAGACCATTTATCATACGCTTTATGCAGGTTTAACTGATCAGCATCCAGATTACATAACCGTCGGTCTGATAAGTGCAATAGATATTGCTCTGTGGGATATTACTGGTAAATATTACAGTACACCCGTTTACAACCTTCTTGGTGGAAAATTTAGAGATAGAATAAGAACATATACTTATATTTATGAAAGGGACGTCAAAACAACAATCCACGAAGCTATTGGAGCCTGGACAACTGATCCTGAAAGACTTGGTGAGCTCGCATCCGACTTAGCCGATGAAGGATTTACAGGATTAAAATTTGATCCCCTGCCACAAAAGGTATGGAGAAAAACTCCTCTCCCTCCTTGGGAAGTTACTCAGAAGGAATATGATCATGCAGAAGCATCTGTCAGAGCGATAAGAGAGGCCGTAGGTACCAGAGCAGACATTCTTATTGGAACACACGGGCAAACTACTCCATCTGCAGCTAGAAGGCTTGCTGCAAGGGTAGAAAAGTATGATCCTCTTTGGCTTGAAGAGCCATGTCCTCCTGAGAATTATAAGGAAATGGGTAAAATTGCTAGAAGTACCTCAATACCCATTGCTTCAGGTGAAAGGCTAGTAACAATCCATGAATTCCAAAACTTATTTGATCAAGGAGGTTGTGCTTTTGCCCAACCAGATTTAGGGAGTTGCGGTGGAATAACAGCCTGCAAAAAAATATCTTCTCTAGCAGAAGCAAATTATGTTCTTATGGCTCCTCATGTTTGGGGTGGCCCTATCATTACGGCTGCAGCACTTCAGATAGACGCGAATATCCCAAACTTTCTAATTCAAGAGAGTATAGGTAAATCAGATGCATTTTTTAATGAAATCATAAAAGAGCCTTTTGAATGGGAAAATGGCGATCTTATTGTCTCTGACAGGCCAGGTATTGGTACTAATCTTGATGAAGACAAGTTAGAAAGTTTTAGGTGTAAACTTTCGGACCTAAGGAAATAGTTAAAGATAATTACTGGCAGCTTCCTCTATTGGATCGCCTTCTATCCTAGAGTGGTACATGATCCTTCCTTCGCTTAGATCCCACATGCACGCTTGATGCATAAGACATCTATTGTCCCAAATTACAGCATCTCCCTCCGTCCATTTATGATGAAATACTCTTTCTTCACTGCTGCAAGCGAATTCCTCAAGTTCTCTGGCCAGCATCTGAGCTTCTATGTCTGACATGCCAGGAATCTTATTAATATGTCTTCCTATTGTTAGACATTTTTCACCAGTTTCAGCATGTGTCTTCACCAAAGGTCTTAACGGCTTTGGATCGATATCAAAACCGTAACTATTGAATTCACTTACTTTAGGGTCTTTGTGCCCAAATCTTTCTTTTTGGCTCCACTCATAAGAGTGATAAGCTGATAGTCCGCTTATTTTTTCCTTCATAGAAGGTGATAAGTCGTTATATGCTGATCTCATATCTACCCATCCAGTTTCTCCTCCACTAGAAGGTACAAGATGCGCAGTAAAAACCGCCCCTTTAGCCTGAATAGGCATATAGGTGCTATCGTGGTGCCATTCCATATTGCCTCTTAATGACTTAACGATATCATCATCATTAGCATCTCTTATTGAGCCGTCACCTCTGACGTTGCTTATTGGCGACAAGTCAAACTCTAAATTTCCGAAATTTTTAGCAAATTTGATTTGTTCTTCATTAGTAAGGTTTTGATTAGGAAAAATCAAAAGGCAATACTGCAACCAAAGGTCATAAATTGCTTTGAGTTCTTCGGCTTCTAAAAGAGGTATAGATAACTCATAAATTTTAGCACCGAATGTTTTATTTAATGGTTCGATTCTCAATTTGTAGTTCTATTCTAATAATTCCCTTGAACTAATATAATTCAGTATTATCATTTTATAAAGAACTCCCTTAAAAAATGAAATTGTCAAACTCTTATATTGGATTACCAGAAGAATTCTTCGACTCCGTTTATCCAACTCCTGTAAAGTCACCAAGCCTTATAGCTTTCAATGATGATTTAGCAGCAACCCTCAAGATAACGCTCTCTGATGAGGAAAAGATAGATTTTTTTTCCGGAAATAAAGTACCGTCTGATTCAACTCCCATTGCACTAAACTATTCTGGCCATCAATTTGGTAATTTTGTTCATCAACTGGGTGATGGTCGTGCCGTTCTATTGGGCGAAATAAGAGATAAAAAAAATACGGTGGATGTTCAATTAAAAGGTTCAGGGCCTACCATGTATTCTCGTCAAGGAGATGGGAGATCAGCACTGGGACCGGTATTAAGGGAATATTTGTTGAGTGAAGCAATGTATCATCTAGATATTCCTACTACCAGGGCCCTTGCAGCCATATCAACCGGAGAGTATGTTGCCAGAGACGAATTTGAACCCGGCGGTATACTTACGAGAGTTGCTCAAAGCCATCTCAGAGTAGGAACTTTCGAATATTTTGCTTCCAGGCAACAGTACGAAGAACTGAAAATACTAGCTGACTTTGCAATACAGAGACATTATCCAGATATAAGAGAATTTGATAATCATTATCTTGAACTCTTAAAAAGAGTTGCTCAAAATCAATCTTTATTAGTATCTAAATGGATGAGTGTAGGGTTTATCCATGGCGTAATGAATACTGATAATTTTACAATTTCAGGTGAAACTTTAGATTACGGACCTTGCGCATTTTTAGATGAGTATCATCCTGGAAAAGTCTTTAGCTCAATAGATCTTCAAGGAAGATACGCATTTGGAAATCAACCTAGTATTGCCGCCTGGAATCTTGCATCTCTTGCCGGTTGTTTAATAGCTTTCATAGATAAAGATGCGGATAAAGCAAATGAAATGGCAACAGAGGTTCTTGATAATTTTTCGATTGAAACCAATCAAAGAATTCTCAACTTAATGTGTAAAAAGATAGGACTTGATGGAGAATCAAAGTCAAATCAAGATATCTTGAAAAGCCTTTTAAAGATAATGATGGACAATGAATCTGATTACACAATCACTTTTAGAAATTTGTCCAATCAACTTGTAGGGGAATCAAAAAAGTTCCTAGATGAATTCAAAAAAGATAATCATATTGAGGGCTGGTTAAATCGTTGGAAAGAGTCAGTGAAAAAAGAAAATGGTGATATGAAACAATTATCTTTGGAGTTGAACAAAATAAATCCTTTATACATACCAAGAAATCATCAAATTCAAAAAGCTATAGATTTAGCCTATGAGAATGATTTCACTAAATTCTTAGAGATGATAGAAGTGTTTAAAAATCCATTTAACGAAGATCAAAGATATGCTGAATACGAAAATAGTCCTCTCGAGGATCAAAAGATATTAAAGACGTTTTGTGGAACTTAATTAAAAATCATTGAGGATTAAAAGCAAAAAAAAGGGGGCAAAGCCCCCTTTTCTTTTGCTGGAGAACCTAAGCAGCTTGCCTATTATCGTCCATTGCAGCTTTCCAAATCACAAGACCAAATAAGATCTTGTTAACAAAATCAGCCAAGTTGTAGATCAAGTTTAATGTAGATGAATCTACTGCACCCATTAGGTAACCAAAAACATAACCTAAAGGATAAATAGCCCAACCAACAACAATGATCAATAACATTGAGTTATAAGCTGTCTGAACTGAAGCGCTTGTGGAAGCAACAGCAGCTTTACCAGCACCCATGTAAAGAACATAGATCATATATAACCAAGCTAGCATTCCAATTACAAATGCAGGCATAGCAGCCATAAGACCAGCCTCACCCATGTAACCAAAAATTAACATGACTAAAGAGCCAAGTAGAAGTTGCCAGAATAAAGAACCAGCAACTACTGTTACAGCAGCTAATATCAAATAGAATTCAACCATTTGAAGTGGAACTGTAAGTAGCCAGTCAATGTATCTGAATACTGTTGGAGTCTCGCCAGTGTCAACCCAAACACCTCTCATATAGAGATAGTGCCAAAAAGCTATTCCACAAATGAGACCTGCTACAGTAAGTGAAGTTTTCCATTTGCCTTCAACGTTTCCTCTTTCAGCAAAAAAGAAAACAGTTGCCGCAGCCATAGCTGCAGTTACAAGCCAAAAGGAAACACCAACAAAATCATCAGCATCTAAATCACCACCAGAAGCGGCAAAAAGAGGGGCTGCGATCATGCTTGATAGAATCAATAAAGATTTCATATTTCTCTCCCGTTTATTATGTATCTCGAGTACAAGTCTATAAACCCAACAGAAATAGGAACTTTAGTCTGATTAGGCGTTTAGACAACAAAAATATACTATTGGGGGCAATTATTTTCAATGCTGTTCTTAGCACAATTTTCTATAAAGTCAAACCTTTGGTAGCTTTTTTATATTATTTTTTGCTCGGCATCAAAGCGGCATAAATCAAGGATCTGAGCTCCCGTCTGACTTGATAAGTTGAAGAAGGTAGTAATTGAGTTAAAAAGATAATAAACATTTCTTCTTTGGGATTAATCATAAACACAGTGCTGGCTGCTCCGCCCCAACCGAATTCACCAATATCACTGCTTGTTTGTGATTTCGCAGGATTGAGCATTACTGAAAAGCCTAAACCGAACCCTACCCCTGCATAAGGTGTTTCACTAAATGCAGATTCACTCATTTCTGTTAAATCTTGATTATTAGGTAAATGATTCGTAATCATAAGGTCTAGTGTTTTACGACCGATCAATCTTCTACCTTTAAATTCTCCTTCGTGAAGTAACATATGACAAAAATTATGGTAATCCTTAATGGTCGAATAGAGTCCACCTCCACCAGATTCCATTTTGATGTTGAAGGGGGGAATTTCGAGCAATCGCGGCTTATCTTTTGGATTATGTTCATACAGGGACGCCAAACGATCAAGTTTATCCTCAGGGCAGCTGAAGCCTGTATCATTCATCTCCAAGGGATCAAAGATGAATTTCTTGAAGTAATCTCCTAAACTCATTCCTGATAGATGCTCAACTAAATACCCGAGTACATCTGTAGAAACTGAGTAATTCCACTTATCACCAGGAGAAAATTCTAAAGGTAGTTTTGAGAGAGTCTCCACAAAATCTGAAAGGCTAGAAATTTGTTGAGCTTTTATTTCCCTATAAGCTGCATCTACATTAGTGCGATACATAAAGTCATAAGTAAGTCCCGACATATGAGTCAAAAGATCTCTTATAGTCATATGTCGTTTTGGTTTAGAAGTTAAAAAGTTAGGATATATGCCTGATTGGTAGACTTTCAAATCTTTCCAAGAAGGTATATACCAAAATACAGGATCATCTAATCTAAATTTACTTTTTTCGTAAAGCTGCATTATCGCAATGCTCGTAATAGCCTTAGTCATAGAATAAATTCTAAAAATGGTATCTTCATGCATTGGTCTTTCATTTTCTCTGTCCATGAAGCCAAGAGCGTCTAAGTAAGCGATTTTTCCTTTTCTAGATATCAACGTGAGAGTGCCTACATATTTTCCATCCTTAACATAAGTGCTGTCTAAATAATCCCTTACATTCTCTAGAACTTTCGAATCAAGTCCTACTGTTTCAGGATTTACAATTTTCATTTAGCCTCCAAAGTTTTTGTAGGAATAACTATATTTTTAAACACTATTTGATTTGAAGTGTACAAAAAAAATATTAATATGAATAAATATTTTTTATGGGGATCTAAAAATGTACGACTTAGTAATTAGAAATGGAAAAATTGTTGATGGTAGTGGTAAAGAATCTTTTATGGGAGATATAGCTATCAAAGGAGATAGAATTGCCAAAATCGGGTTGGTCGAAGAAAGTGGGGAAAAGGAAATTGATGCAGCAGGAAACTTGGTAACTCCTGGATGGGTAGATATACATACTCATTATGACGGACAAGTATGCTGGGACGAATACTTAACTCCTTCATGCTGGCATGGTGTCACAACTGTTGTAATGGGCAATTGTGGTGTGGGATTTGCGCCTGTAAAGCCTGGCACAGAGGAATTTTTAGTTCAGCTTATGGAAGGTGTAGAAGATATTCCAGGAGTTGCTTTGAACGAAGGCGTCAGTTGGGATTGGGAAAGCTTTCCAGAATATCTAGATTCAATTGCAAAAAAGAATTACGCAATGGATATTGGAGCAATGATTGGTCATGGGCCGATCAGATCCTATGTTATGGGGATGGATAGATGCCAAGGTAAAGAAGAAGCAACGGATTCTGAAATAGATGAAATGGCGAAGATAACCAAAGAGGCTATTGAAGCAGGTGCGCTTGGATTTAGCACTTCAAGGACATATTTGCACAGAGATAAGTTTGGTGAATACGTGCCAGGAACAGAGGCAACGGCAAAAGAAATGAGGAAAATTGCAAATACTATTGCCGAACTTGGACAGGGTACATTAGAGATAGTCTCTGACTGGATGGATCAAGATATGGAGTTAGACTGGGTAAAAGAATTTGTTGAAAATTCCGATAGAACACTGACTTACGCACAAACGGGCGGCAATCCAGTTGAAACTTGGAAATATTGCGAAGAAAATTTCTCAAAGGGTGTCAAAATAAGACCTCAATTTCCGGGTAGGCCAACTGGTATGTTGTTCAGCCTTGAGTCGACTGTTCATCCTTTTATTGCTCATCCTAGTTATGCTGAAATAGCAGATAAAAATTTAGAGGAAAAAGTTGCAACTATGAAGGATGAATCTTTCAAACAGAGAATACTCTCCGAAGAGCCTGCAGTTGATAAAAGTCATATGATTTACACAATGATGATGTCCTTTGACAAGCAGTTTCCTATGAATGAAATACCTGACTACGAACCATCCTATGAAGCAAGTATCGCTGGTATAGCTGAAAGTTCAAACAAGTCAGTGATGGAAGTCATGTATGAAGAATTACTCAAAAATGATGGTAAAACCTTTGTTTGGGCACCCTTTTCTCCTTATCCCAATCATAATCTGGATACTTATAAAATGATGATGGAGTTTGAAAGCTCAGTTGCTGGACTGAGTGATGGAGGTGCGCATTGTGGGCTTATATGTGATGCAAGTATGCCAACTTGGAATGTAGCGCATTACACAAGAGATAGAGTTAAAGGTGAAAAAATACCTCTTGAGTTCCTGATCAGAAAACAGACAAAAGAGACTGCAGAAACCTTTGGTTTGATGGACAGAGGACAAATTAAAGAAGGTTATTTAGCTGATATAAATATAATCGATCATGAAAATTTATGCGTATACAAGCCTGAAATGGTTCATGACCTCCCCACAGGCAGCAGAAGGATCATCCAAAAAGCAGGGGGCTACATAGCTACTATTAAGAGTGGAGTGGTGACTTTTATGAATGATGTAGCAACTGGTGAATTACCTGGAACTGTTTTGAGAGGTGAAAGGACATTAGAAAGTTTATCAGCTTAAAAGTCACATATGTCATTTACCACTCCAGATTTGTCAGATGCTTTTCCAGATGCAAAGGCCTTAGCCCCAATCTTAAAGAATCTAGGCGGTAAAAAGACTTTCTGGGGAATTATTGAAACTCTCCAATGTCCTGATGATAATTCTTTTGTGAAAGAACTTTTGAATAGCGAGGGTAATGGAAGAGTTCTAGTGGTAGATGCGAATGGTATATCGACTGTTGCTTTGCTTGGCGACATGATAGCAGAGGCAGGTGTAAAAAATAATTGGAGTGGAATAGTTATAAACGGCTATGTGCGAGATATAGATATACTCGGTACGCTTGATATTGGCGTTCAAGCCTTAGGAACAATGCCAATAAGAAGTGAAAAGAAGAACCAGGGCCAATTAGGAATAGACATAACCTTTGGTGGAGTAACTTTTTCAAGAGGTAATTATATTTATGCCGATAATAATGGACTGCTTTTAAGTAAAGAAGAGCTGAAATTAACCTAGATTGACCTCAGAGCTTCTGTTATGTCTCTCCTTGCAGCATTCCAAGCAGGAAAGATACCTCCAATAAAACCCACGGTCAGTGCTAAAGACATTCCTTGCCCAACAACATCTCCAGTAACAGCAAAATTGAATGCCGTTTGAGAAAATGATCCACCTGCTAAAGTAGATACTGTATAGCCATTAAATAGAACATAAGCTATACCTGCTCCAAGAATACCTCCAATAATTGACAAGATCATTGCCTCAATAAGAAGTGCTACTAAAACTGTCATCCCATTAAATCCAAGAGCTCTCAGAGTGCCAATTTCGACAAGTCTAGATGATACGGCACTGTACATGGTGTTTAGTGCAGCAAAGACAGCTCCTATCGCCATAATGTACCCGACTATTTGACCAAATAATTTAATCAATTCTGATCCGGAGGCCTGATCATTGTAAAAATCCTTTTCTCTAGTGACTCTAAATTCAAAGTCAGGATAGCTCTCTACATAAACACCTAAATCATTAAACGACTCAGAGTCTTCTAATTGAATTATCATGCTTGATGCAGAAGCTCCTCTTCTGAAGATTCCTTGAGAAGTTGCTAAGTCCGCCCAGATCTCCGATTCATGCACGTTACCACCTGAACTAAATATTCCCACTACAGTTGCAACACTATCTCTTACTTTAATTTCATCTCCTATCTCAACATTCTCATATTGATTATGAGCTCCTTTTCCTACAATCACTTCAGAAGTTCCAGATGTAAAATTCCTTCCCTCAATGATCTCTATCTCTGGTCTTATCTTAAAGCTTTGAGGCTGTACTCCTCGCATAGGAAGATTCGATGTAGCAACTGCACCTTTCTTCTTCAAGTCTATGATTGAAAAAACTTCTGCAGAGATAAGAGGTTCACCTTCTACAGACCTAATTCCAGGAGAGTTAGCCACAATGTCGACTTGAGACATTGCAAGTCCACTTCCCAACTCTGATGAAGCTCCTTCTCTGAGAATTATTACTCTGTCATCTTTTCCCGTACTTGAAATTGTTGAGTTAAGACCTTCAGCCATTGCCAATAAAGAAACCATAACTGCTACAGAGCCTGCAATACCAACAATAATAACTATTGAAGATCCAGATCTCTGCATTATGTTCTTAAGATTCATCTCTGTGATTGAAAAAACTTGTCTAAGAAATTTCATATTAATTCATCCTTAATGCATCAACTACTTTGAGCTTCATAGCTGAGTAAGCTGGAAAAATACCAGACACAAATGCCATAAGAGTTGCCAGCAATATACCCGTCAAGAGGATTGTAAAAGAAAATTCAATATTCGGACCAAAGCCACCTGCGATTTCAGCAAATATTGGAAATATCAAAAAGGCAATCATGATTCCGAATAATGATCCAAATATGCAGATAAACATCGACTCTAAAATAACAAACAACATTATTTTCTTATCAGAATAACCAATGGATTTAAGAACTCCCAGCTCAGAAGTTCTTTCTCTTACTGCCTGACTCATAGTATTTGCAGTTAGTAATAAAATAGTAAAGAAAGATGCAGCCAATACTGAGTTAACTATTAAACCTATATCTCCTGTTTGTTCTGCAAACATTTTAGCAAAGGCCTCTTCTGTTGATGTTTTTGTTTCGTCCTGAGAATTTATAAATAAATTGTCTATAGACTGTGCAATTTGTTCAGAGCTGTCAGAATTTTTAAGCTGAACAACAAAAGTTCCGACCTTTCCTGTTTCAAATTCTCTTGCCTCATCAAAATATTCCCAATTTATGTAAGCTTCGTTTTCAATTCCCCCATCAGAATGAGTAAAAATACCTACAAGATCAAACTCCCAAACTCCCCCTCCTTTCTTTGGCCATATGTCTGGTATTATTGGAATCCTGTCTCCAATCTCCCAATTGAACTTATCAGCAAGTTCTTTGCCGGCTATCATTCCTTGAATATTATTTTTAAAGGCTGAAATCTCAGATTCAGTCAACGTTAACTCTGTGTAGATGTCTAGATATTCAGGGGGTATAGGCCATTTAGGAAAAAAATTTGATCTTTCTATATAAGTTCCCCCAAACCATTGTCTGTAAGCCACAGCTTTGACACCATCTAATGTTTCTATTCTATTTTTATGGGCTAGAGGTAAGCCATCTGTGAAAGATAATCTTGAAGATACAATCAATCTATCCTTTCCTGCATAATCTATCTCACTGTTGAAAGCTACGGCCACAGATCTTCCCAGAGAGAATAGTGTAAACGCAACAGCTATAGAAAGAATTGTCATGATCGTTCGGATTCTTTTTCTTTCGATGCCTGACTTAACAATCATCCAGTACTTCATTATCCTGCCCTCAGAGCATCGACTACTTTTAAGTTTAAGGCTTTGTATGCAGGTACTGCAGCCGACATAAAAGCAATGACTAGACCAATTGCAAATCCACCGAGAATCACGCTGGAACTGAGTGTTATTAGATCATCCATTGTACCCCCACTCATACTTTCTATGGCAGGTATAAGGATAGCGGTGAAAAATAGTCCAGATAAAACAGCGGTAAAGCATATTGCTATGGCCTCTAAAATTACCGAAATGAAAATTGTTGAGTCTCTGTAACCTAAACATTTTAGAACTCCTATATCGCTAGTCCTTTCTCTAATCGATTGTGCAAGTGTATTAGAAGAAACCAACAAAATAGTGAAAAAAACTGACATAAGTATTGAGTTTACTATTAGCTCAATGTCAGCAAACTCTCCTGCCATCTCTATTGCAATCATAGATTCAGGGCCAGTTCTCGTTGCGTAGGGCGAATTTGCAAAATATTCATCTATTTGTCTTGATATATTTTGACCAGTCTCAGCTGATTCTGCCTTGACCATAATCATGCCGACAGTACCCTTTTGGTTTATGCGTGCTTCATCAAAGGCATCATAATTAATTACTGCACCCAATTCGTCACTTGTAATTTTTTCAGCTTTATAAAAACCAACTACTTCAAAAGACCAATTATTTGTACCATCACTATTCGTATAATTTGATTTCGTATTAAGTTTATCTCCAACTTTCAAGCCTTTTCGATCGGCCATGAGCTGACCAACAATGGCAGCATTTGGGTTATTGAGCATGGCCAATTTGGCCTCTTCACTAGTTTGTAATCTAGTGTAGACATCGAAAAAATTAGGGCTGGCTGCAAATGTTACTCCATCCATCATGCTCTCTATACTGTCAGAAAGAAGATAATCGGCATGTATTACATCTTCTACGCCTTCTAATGTTTCAATGTAATTGATATGAGAAATAGGTAACTTTCCTGCAAAAAAGTCATACCTTGGCATGACAATAATATTATCAGCTTCAAAACCATCAATCGTACCTGTAAACATTCCAGATAAAGCATTTAATGATCCGTAAAGAACAAATGCTATGAACATAGACATTATGGTAAGGAAAGTTCTTAGCCTCTTTCTGATAAGTCCTGTCTTAACAAGAGTCCAGTACATCAGTGCGTTAGTTTTCCTTTATCTAAGTGTAAGGTTCTTTTTGCAGATTCCGCTGCTACTGGATCATGAGTTACCATTAGAATAGTTTTTCCATGGTCACGATTTAAAATTTGAAGAAGATCTAATATTTCAGTTGCTGTTTGTCTGTCGAGGTCACCTGTTGGCTCATCACATACAAGAATATCTGGATCAGAAACAAGTGCTCTAGCGATAGCAACTCTTTGTTGTTGCCCGCCTGAAAGTTCGTTTGGTTTATGACCGCCTCTATCAGAAAGCCCCACCACATTTAAGGCTGTTGCAACATGTTCTTTTCTTTGAGAACCAGATAGATTGGTTAAAAGAAGAGGTATTTCAATATTTTTGTTGGCTGTCAATACTGGCAAAAGGTTATAAAATTGAAAAATAAATCCAACATTACTTGCCCTCCAATCGCTTAAAGCTGAAGTACCCATTTTTTCAAGGTGCTCTCCATTAATTATCACTTGTCCTGAAGTGGGGGTATCTAGACCTCCTATTAGATTTAGCAATGTAGATTTCCCAGAACCTGAAGGGCCCATCAAAGCAAGATAGTCACCTTTAGGTACTTCCAGGCTTAAGTCATCTAATACAACGAGTGTCTCTCCTCCTCTTTGATAGGTTTTGTTGACAGATTGAACTTCAATTAAACTAGTCATGTCTCTCCTTATATTATTTAACTGTTACTTTTTGACCATCTTCAAGGTCATTATCAAATCTCGCTACTACTTTTATTCCTGACTCTAGGCCCCTTATAACTCTTGCATAATTTGCAGTTTCATCTGCAACTTCAATCTCAGTTAATACTATTCTATTTTCATTCAGCGCCTGAACTGTAGATTGATTATTAGATGTTGATATTGCTGCAATTGGAATCATTACGCCCTCCTTGGGAGTTTGTTCCGTTTTTGTTTCAATTTTTCGAAGAAAAGAAACTCTGCTTCCCATATCAGGAAGAACTCTTTCGTCTTTTTCAAGTAAGGCTATTCTTACCTTGACTGTTGCCTTATTTCTGTCGGCAGTTGGAATGATAGCTATCACTTCCGATGGAATATCCCATTTTGGGTATGCATTTAAATTTGTTATGACTGGTTGGCCTGGCTTTACTCGGTTTATAAAAGATTCATTTACATCCACTTCTACTTCTAAAGAATCCATATCTACAATTGTACAAATGCCTGTATTCGTAAATCCTCCTCCGGCTGAAACAGGAGATATCATTTCTCCAGGCTGAGCTGCTTTATAAACTACAACGCCACTAAAGGGAGCTAATATTTTCATGTCTTGAACAACTTGCTCTCTTACTGCATTTAGTGCCTCTAAACCTTCTACAGCAGCACGGGCAGCATCCAAAGAAGCTTGGCTCGCTAGCTCTTCTTTAGCTAATTCTTTTGTTCTGCTCAAAACACGCTTTGCTTCATTTAATTGAGATTGAGAGTAATTTAAATCAGCAATCATCGTACTATCATCCAATTGAGCTAAAAGTTGCCCTTCCTCAACATACATCCCCTCTTCAATGAAAACTTTCATAACTTTTCCGGTCATTTTGGAGGAAACAGTCGCTCTTCTTCTTGCAACTACATAACCAGAGGCGTCTAAAATACTCGTTGCTGAAGAATCTGACATTTGAAGAGATTTAACTGTAAAGGTAGTTACTTCTTTTAATTCGTCTTCAGAGAGGAAAACCCATGAAAACATACCTACGATGACTACAGCAATGCCAAATAATATAGATTTTCTAAGAAAGGGCTGATCTTCAGTAGGAGCCTGAGATCTATCAATTTTAAGATTATTCAACAAATCTTCCCTTTCAGCCATCTAAGTTTCCATTTTATTGATCCATTCTCTTATCATCTCTATAGCTTCTTTATGCGATAGAGATCTCCCTGACTCAGGCATCATAACTCCAGGATCAGTAGAAATCATCCTATACAACAAAATAGATTCTTCGGGGTTGCCTGGTGAAATGGAAAACTCGTGTCCGCCACTTCCCCTTCCAGTTGCTACGGGTTTTTTATAAATACCTCTATGAGTGGGTCGGTTTTCAGTTAGGTCTAAATATAAACCTGTTGAATTAGCTCCCCCAGTCGACGAGTGACAGTGTCCACAATTTATATCCAGATAAGACTTTACTCTGGCATCTAGAGAATGACGCTTGTCTTCCCAATTTACTGGGGTATTCAATTCAATATCTATCTCATCAATGTAGGCAACTTTCATCCACTTTGTTAATTGATTTACTGATTCATCTTGATAGTCAAAAACTTTATTCAAGTTTCTTGCTTTTGGGCCAATAGGAGTGAGTGTGTCATTAGTTGTATGACACTCTTTGCATTGATTTTTATTGGGAACCCTGTAACGTACAGATTGAATCTCTCCTTTAAAATCTATCCATTCATTAAGAATGGTCTTACCTGCCTTCTTGATGATAGCTTCATCTTGAGTCTCATTCCATGCGTAAGACACAGCTTCCCATCCATGAGTCTTTCTTAAAAGAAGTCTTGTCTCCATTAATTTCTTTCCTAAAGATAAATCTCTTTCATCTAACGGATAGTAAAAGGTTTTTATTAATGCAGAGCCAACTGGGAAATCAAATACTTCATCTTGATTAAAAATTGCTTTTTTTCCTTTTGGCACGTACACCCATCTTTGCTTATATGAATAATCAGAAAACAAAGATGAGATTAATTCATATGGGATGACTCCTTTAGATGGAATTTGAGCCTGTGTGTCTTCAAAAAAAGAAAAATCAGAAAGATTTTTAGGAAACTTATCTTGTAAAATAACAATATTATCAACAGCATACAGTGAATTTATCATTATTGAAATGAGAAACAATATAAGTCTTTTTGACATCTAAATTAGTTAAGTATAACTTCTGGCAAAGGCTTAATTTCACCATCATACTTAGAAATATCTCTTTCAACGGGATCAAAAAATGGAAGCATGTACTTAATAGGATTTATAGTTAAAAAAGAAGCCTCTCCGTTATTAGAAATAATTAACCTCTCTTCGTCTGGCTGTCCAAATAGCATCTGATTCATAGGCAAGATTCCATCCCAAAATATATCCGGCATATCGCCTTTAGATAACTCAAACAGTATTGCAGCTAGTTCGCCAGTGCCTACATCTGGATCAAACCCACCGTCACCAAATCTATTATTGTGAATCTGAATTGATTTTGGATGAGGATTATAATTCTCATCATCCGTATCATACCCATAGGTTACTATTGATAAGTTTACGGTTCCATTACCGTAAATATCATTATCAAAAACTTCAACATCAGAATTTGCTTGGATTATTATCCCCGTGCCTCTTGGAACTTCTCCTACTATATTCCCTTCAGGTGCAAAGTTATCGGTGTCATTATTGATAGCTTTATTTCTAAAAACTCTCACATGATGACCTCCTTGTTGAGGTAAATCGGGCAAATCGAAAACAAGGATGCCTCCAGTATTATGTGAAGCTAAATTATCAAAAACATCTGCATAATAGGAATTTTCGATTTCTATCCCTGCTACGTTATATTGAGCTACACTATTTTTGACAATAATATTTCGTGATTGTCCTACGTATATACCTGCATCAGAGGCTCCAATTGCAACACAACCGTCTATAAGCACATCTTTTGATTCAACTGGATAAAATCCATAGGCGCCATTCGTTTCTTTAGGGCCACCAGTCCACTCAGTCCTTAAGCGAATCATGCTGATTCCATCTGCTCCTATTACCTTAATCGCATCGCCCTTAGCATCAAGAATTGCAAAATCTCGAAGCGTTACGCCATCCGATGTTACAAGCAAGCCTTGTGCTCCAGATATCTGATCTCCGAAATTTAAGATCGTATTATTTATACCCGATCCTTCAAAAATAACATTATCAACATCAAGTGACAGCCCATCTTCGAAAAAATATTCACCCTGTTCAAGTGTAAGTATATCTCCCGGCTCTAAATCTATAAGAGCTTCTTGGATTTCTTCTTGAGAATTGACGCTGGGACTTAAAAAGACATGTTTTGCATTAAGTGCAAAGCTTAGAAGAGCACATGAAAAGATAAAAAATAAATTTTGCATTTTCCCCCATTACCTCATTTATTTACTGATAATTATAGTAGATTTGTCTCTAAGTAATAAATTTAAATAAATTCCTATTTATCTACTTTCTTTGATGAAAAGTCTCAATCTAATTGAAATTACTTTAACCAAGAAAAACTTAAACTATGCCAAATTTTTAAATAGTTGAGTAATCCATTTTCTTTGAAGTGAGTCAAACAAATAATAACAATTTGATTATCAAATGAGATCTGATAGAAATTTGTTAAATTTACAAGATAGTGAGAATAAAATAAAAAGGTATAGAACTTTTTTATTTCTTTTTTCCTGATAAAGTTTCTATTGGAATTTAATTATATGAGTTTTGAAACAATAATAATAATTTTACAGACCATTGGTCCTTTTACGGTTTTAGTTACTGTCTATTTCTTAGTGACTGAATTAAAAGAGCAAAACAGAGTAGCTAGGGCCAGTGCTAGACAGAATATCGCAGACAGTCATCAGAAACTTACTCTGGCTGGCCTAGATAAAAGGTTAATCGAAATAAAGGTAAAACTGAGAAATGGAGAGGAACTTACAGAGGAAGAAGATGCTGCTTACTTAACCCATTTCACGGCGATTTTAAGAGCCAGGCAAAGTCAGCATTATCAGTATGCAATTGGAATGCTTGATGAGTCAGAGTGGTCTGCCATGCTCTCCTCTTTCAGAACACTTCTCAGAGACAAAAAGAACTTAGAAATATGGACATGGGTATCACCTACGTTTCCTGAAGATTTTGTTGAATTAGTTGAAAAAGAAAGAAATAAAATATAGGTCAACAAAGCAATGAAAGATGAACATTTAGATTACTTATTTAAATCTTTAAAACATCATCCAAGCCCTTACATCATTTGCGAGCTTGATGGCTCTATTAGATGGATAAATTTAGCTGCAGAGTACATCTTTAGAACAGAAGATATTTCTGAATTAGAACTAAAAAGGATTAATCTTGAAGATAATAAAACCAGTGAAGATCTCATTGCTAAATCTTATTCTACTCCTGTTGAAATAAAACTCAGGAACATAGATTTCTTTATGAAAACAAGAGTTCACGTGATACCTTCCGAAGCATCGGAAGATTTCATATTAGTTGAGGTTCTATGTAATTCAAGGATTGGCTTAGAAGCTCTTAGACAAACCATTTCTTGTATAGAGTATGACAGGATTGATTTAGCCTATCAGAAGCAATTTGACTTAAAAACAGGAAAAGTTACTGGAGTGGAAGCCTTACTTAGATTGAGAGATGAAGAAGGTCAAATTATTCCAAATGATGTGATTATTCCCGAAATAGAAGGAGAGAGTTTATTCTCATTGGTTGTAAAGTCTTCGCTGGAAAAACTAAAAGAAATTTTTGCTATCAAATCGAAAATAGGACTGGATAACGCAACCATTTATCTCAATGTTTCTGCACATACAATAATGCATCCCAAATTTAGCTCTATTTTTTCTAATTTTGTTAACGAAATGGGATTTAAAGATAATGAATTTGGTCTTGAAGTTACTGAGACAGCTGAGTTAAGTGATACTCAAAGGGCCGGAGCAAACCTACAAAAATTGAAAGATAGTGGAATCAAAATTGCTCTAGATGATTTCGGTGCAGGCTATGCCTCTTTGAAATATGTAAAAGACTTGCCGCTGGATGTTATAAAGTTAGATAAACATTTCACAAATGGCTTAGATGATAAGTCCACAGCTAAATTAATTAGTTTTGTCGTTGAAGTATGCAACTCACTTTCCCTAGAAATGATAGGAGAAGGTATCGAAACAGAAGACCAAAAAGAACAAATGTTAGAAATTGGATGTGCTATCGGACAAGGATTTCTGATGCATAAACCTGAGTTTATCGAATCACTTAAAAACTAAGAATGGATAAGATATCGAAGAATAAAACTTCAAAAGGTGCGGAGGAAATTTTACTAGCTCAGATAAAACAGGAATTTACTACTCCTGCTGATGCCATTTCTGATTATCTAGAGCTCGTTGAAAAAAAACTTCTTGAAAGTAATATCTCCATGGAAGAGGAGATTGAACAGATTAAATCAGGTTGCAGAAGGCTAATTGATCAATACGAAGAGGCATTTCTAGAAAATACGGGTCCTAATGCGACAACCATTAAGAAAACTCCTGAAGAATACTCTGAACTTAGACACAATCTAAGAACTCCATTAAATGCAATTATTGGTTATAGCGAAATACTCATAGAAGATTTAGAAGATGACCTGAGTGAAGAATCATTAAAAGATTTGCAAAGCATTATAGATTTATCTAGAGAAACAGAAACAGCAATCGAAAACTTTGTTGATTATATTCGTGGAGAGGCGACAAAGAGCTCGTCGGGAGATTCACAACTTGAATCAGCTGAATCACTATTTAAGTCTTTAGGTGACATCAATTACTCTCTTGAACTTGATGAAAGTCTTGAAGGTGCAGATATTTTAATTGTTGATGATAACAAAACGAATTGCGAAGTTCTTGAGAGACGCTTAACAATGCAAGGATTGCAGTGCAGGACGGCCTTTGATGGAAAAACGGCTATTAAGGAAGTTGAAGAAAAATTACCAGATTTAATTCTTCTTGATGTTATATTGCCGGACATAAATGGACTTGAGCTACTTAAGAAATTTAGAAGCGACAATACTAGTGAAAATCTACCAATCATCATGGTCTCAGCATTCAATGATGTTGATGGGATTGCAAAATGCATACAGCTAGGTGCTCAAGACTATCTTCCTAAACCGCTAAATGGAACCATATTGCTAGCTAAAGTAATTTCATCTTTGGAAAGGAAATTTTTTAGGGAAAGAGAAAAAGAGTTAGTAAACAAATTACATATTCAAGCCACTACTGATCAATTAACAGGAATTTCAAATAGAAGAGTTGTATTTGAAGAACTTGAAAATGCTTATGTAGATCTTAACTCCGGTAAAAAGAAGGATTTTTCTGTGATAATGATAGATATTGATTTCTTTAAATCGGTAAATGATACATATGGCCACTCAGGAGGAGATGAAGTTCTCAAAGCTATGGCAAATGTTTTGAAAAATTTTATTACTGAACCTAATATTGTTGGCAGGATTGGTGGCGAAGAATTCCTCGCGTTTGTATTTGATCAAGAAAATATAAAAGATTACTGCGATGATCTTCGTAAAGAAATTCACTCTATAAAGGTAGTTCATGAAGACCATGAAATTTCTATTACAGCCAGTGGGGGGGTTGCAATAACTTCCGAGTCCAGAAACGCATCAGATGTTATAAACAAAGCAGATGAAAGGCTGTATGATGCTAAGAAAACCGGAAGAGACAAATTTGTTATTAGTTAATGATGGAGATATAAATGGCTAAAATTTTATATGTTGAAGATAACGAAATGAATAGAGACATGTTATCTAGAAGACTTCAGCGAAGAGAGCACGAAATTTTATTAGCGTTTGATGGAAAAGAAGGTCTCGATATGATGAAATCCGAAAAACCCGATATTGTTCTAATGGATATGGGTCTTCCTGTTATGGACGGATGGGAAGCAACAACAACAGCCAAAGCCGATCCAGAAATAAAAGATATACCTATAATCGCGCTTACTGCACATGCCTTAGAGTCCGATAGAGAAAAAGCGCTAGATTGCGGTGCAGATGACTTCGATACTAAACCTGTAGACTTTAAGAGGTTATTAGGAAAGATTGAAGGTCTTTTAGAATAAGATCATTCATTATTGATTAAATATATTTGAGACCATAGCTGACAATTCATCCATTGAAACCTCATCTTTCTTGACCATCCCTGCAACATTCTTTTCTAGCATCTCTCTTTGCACCTCTGAAAGATCCTTACCAGAATATACAAGCACAGGAGCCCTTTCGGCTTCGTTTACTTCCCTCATATAATTCTCTAAAAATTCAAATCCATCCATTCTTGGCATTTCTAAATCAAGGACAATTAAGTTAGGA
This sequence comes from uncultured SAR86 cluster bacterium, assembly GCA_902630715.1. Lineage (GTDB taxonomy): Bacteria > Pseudomonadota > Gammaproteobacteria > Magnimaribacterales > Magnimaribacteraceae > Magnimaribacter. Next base: position 20,641 of record CACOVO010000014.1, read on the forward strand.
TTATTGGCTAACTTTTCTAATCCCTCTTTACCATCTTTAGCAGTATCAAATTCAAAGCCAGCATCACTGAGCATTCTAGAGAGCAAATCCCTCACATCAGCATCATCATCAATTACTAGGACTGTACCATCTGGATCAGATACAGATATAAGCCGAGATACAGTCTCTAAGAACAAGTCTCTATTAATCGGTTTTGTCAAATAATCGTCAGCACCTAATGATTGAGATAAGACGTCTTGTGATAATTGGCTCACCATGACTACAGGCATATCCTTAAGCTGAGGATCACTTTTACACTCCTTCAATATGGACCATCCATCCCTTCCTGGCATCAAAACATCCAAAAGAAGTAGCTTAGGCTGCATCTCTCTTACGATTTGCATTCCCTTTTCGCCATCTACAGCTCCTACGAGTTTTAATCCAATTTTCGATAAAGTCCTGCGTATAAGATCATGCATAGCTACATCGTCATCAATTAGAACCACAATTTTTTCTTCCTCTGAAAGTTTATCTATCGTGTTTCCTCCCTCTACTTCGTCAAAATCCTGAGGACATTCTCTAGGAACATATAAAGTGAAGACTGATCCAACACCTAATTCACTGGTAACAGTTACATCACCACCCATCATTTCTGCTAATTTTTTAGTAATGGGTAGTCCAAGTCCTGTCCCACCGTGTTTTGCAGAAGTTGATCTCTCTGCTTGTTCATACTCTCTAAAAACTTTACTGAGTCCTTCCTCAGACATACCCTCGCCAGTGTCAGTTACAGCGAATCTAATCATCTCTATTTCGTCTTCAAAAAAGGTGTCTACATCAAGAGTGACGGTTCCATTGGAAGTGAACTTAAAACCATTACTAAGAAAATTGGTTAAACATTGCCTTATTTTTGTTTCATCTTGCGTCATAGAGCCAAGAGCATCCTGCAAATTAACTTTAAAACCATTGTCATTTGATGCTGCAAGAGGCCCGGTGACGTCTTTTATCGTATCAACCATGCCCTCAATTTCGAAACTGGTTAGGTATAGCTCCATTCTTCCAGCTTCAATCTTAGATATATCCAGAATATTGTTGATAAGAGACAAAAGGTGACTTCCAGCTGAAGTAATTTTTTTTAGATCGGGCAACAAATCTTCGTAACCGAGATCTTCACAATCCTCAGCTAACATTTCTCCATAACCTAAAATTGCATTTAAAGGAGTTCTTAACTCATGACTCATATTTGCAAAAAATCTAGTTTTCTCTGCATTGGCATCTCTTGCCTCATCTCTAGAAGTCTCCATCTCACTTGTACGAGCAGAAATTAATGCATTAACCTCATCAGACATTCTTGAGAATGCTAAAGACATAAGTTCCACTGAAGCCTCTTCATTGCCCGCATCATCTCCCTCTTTGGCTAGTTCGGTCATTTTCGTGATGTCATCGAGAATAAGCTTCTGAGCGTCACCTTCTAATTGATCAGCAAGAAAAGACATTTTTTCAATTATCACTCTGTCTCTTTCTTTTCTTCTTTTTGCTTGCTCTTTTCTGATATCTTCCATCTCCAATAAATGGCCTCTGTAACTGTGAAGGGCTGTTGAGAGGTGCCCTACTTCATCATTTTTTGAAGCTAAGAGCCCATGGCGTTCGGGCATCTTTTGGGTATGATCTCCTTGGGTTAAACCTTCTAGAACTGCAATTGCACGGGTGATTCCTCCAAAAGTTCTGTATGTAATATAAGCGGTTAATCCAACAATAAATAGAATCATTAGAGCTGAGACAAAATAACTCCTTGCAAGAACTTCTGAAGCTCTTTCCATAGCTAACTTCTCATCTTTAAAAATAAATAATTCAGCTTTATCTGAAGACAAATAAGTACTCAATGGAATTAGAGTAATGGAAGCTCCTAGATCGGTGTCCTTTGAACTGTGTCTGCTACCATTTTGGGTCATCAATAGATTTGCTTTTTCTACAATATCTGAGTAATTCTCAATACCAAATCTAGCCTCAGAACTGAAATCATCTGAAGAATAGTCCTCTTCAAGAGAAATTAACCCTTCGGGAGTTTGGATTCCAGTTCTTACTTCGAATTCATCCTCGAAAATCTCAATAGCTTTCCTAACGTCAACTCCTAGAATTATATTAGCAAAAGTTTCTTGATTGACTTTTATTGGGAATGAGTAAGTCTGGTTTAGTGTAGCGGTCTGCTCACTGTCAATATCAACGATCTTTAAGGTAGATTGTCTAGGCCTTTCCGAAATATCTCTTATATGTGAATCGAGATATGAAAAAAATTCAGGCCTTGCTCTAGGGCTGCATGCATCTATACCTAATAAATCTAATGCACTTCCACAATAAAATCTTTGACCATTTGGAAAATAAGCCATAACGAAACTTAATTCTCCATCATCAAGTTCCTCTTCAAATATATATTCAATAAGGTACTGAAGATCTCCAAGGGACCTACTTTCTATCGTATTAAAAATTGGGTTCAAATAACTGCCTGTTGAATCGACTTCATCAACAAAAGTTTCATCATCGGGATCCCATATATCCCCTTTTTCTCCGAAACCTGGAAGCCAACTTGACATGGATTCATAGGTTCCATTGAAGGTCTGATACCAGGCAGACTCGTAAAGCACCACCAAGGATTCACCAGCAGCATCTTCTTGGATAGAATCTCTGCTTTCTGTGGAGAAATAGAAAACTACAGTTACCAGCAGATAGCCTACTACTACAAACAGCAGAAGTTGCAGTCTAATTGACATGTCTTAAAGAAATGCTTTTAAAAACGAACCTTAATCTAGGTTAAAACTTAACCTAACTTGAACGTTATTAGCTTTGACAGACTGACCATTAAAGGAAGGTGGTACATAGACCCATTTTCTTACAGCTTTTATTGCAGATCTCTCGAAAACACCCTGAGGTGATGCTTCTACAACATAAGGGTCTAAAACTGCTCCATCTGTATCAACATCAAATTCAACAACTACGTAGCCTTCTTGTCCTTTCCTTAGGGCTTTTCGTGGAAAAGAAGGAAGCTTTGCATAATTTCTTTCCACTGTTATCTCAGTCTCGTCCTCTCCCACATATCCTATGTCTACAGCTGTAAAGACACTTGAAGCAAATATTCCTGCTATGAAAATAGCTAAGCTTCTTATTAAAAATTTATAAGCTTTGTATAAAGACATTATGGTTTACTCCTATTTAAGTCTATATTATACACCTTTTGTAAATCTTAAAATTAAAATGAGTAAATCAAAGAAAGTTAAACATTACTTGGCAGGGCAGCGCTATTGGGAAGTATTTGTAATAGATAAAGAGGAGACTGTAGGTCACGCTTGCGAATTGATGGATAAGAATAGGATTGGAGCCTTAATAGTAGTTGACAAAAAGACGGATATTGAACACAGCCATGTTATAGGAATAGTTACAGAGAGAGATATTGTAAAAACAATTTCACATCATCTTGAAAACATCGAAGATAGAACAGTCGATCAAATAATGACAAATTCCGTTGTAAGTACAACCCCTGATGCAACTTCCGAAGAGGCAGTTAGCCTGATGGTTGAAAATCAAATAAGACATTTAGCAGTTATGGAGGAAGATATATTGTTAGGTGTTATTTCAATGCGCGATCTTTTCTACTCATTAAATTACTTGAGTAAATAGTGAAGGTTCTTTTTTCTTGTGTTGAAAATTCGTGCAGAAGTCAGATAGCTGAAGCTTTGGCAAAAAAATTTACCAATCAAGGAATTGACTTCCTTAGTGGAGGGTCCGAACCTAGCGGTGTTGTAAATCCTATGGCAATAAAATTGCTTAGATCTGAAGGAATCAATTTGATTAGTCACAAATCGAAGAATGTATCAGAATTTGAGAATATCAAAATAGATTATCTTATTTCAATGGGATGTGGAGATTTATGCCCTAATGTTTTTGCCGATAAGAGAATCGAATGGAATATTCCCGATCCTAAAAATATGAATGAATCTGAATTTCAAGATGTTATAGAGAATATAAGAGGTAAAGTCCTAAGATTAATTGATACTATCTATAACGAACATTCTCTCTAGTTAGCTCTTTTAAAGAGCTAACTCCCATCAATCTCATATCTCTCTCTATTTCTTGTTTCATTAACTCCAATGCTCTCTCCACTCCATCTTGCCCTGCAGCAGCCAAAGCGAATAAATAAAATCTTCCTCCTCCAACAGCCTTAGCTCCTAGTGACAATGCTTTCAATACATGAGTTCCTCTCTGTATACCGCTATCCATAATAACGTCTATCTCATCTCCTACTTCGTCTACTATTTCTGATAGTTGATCAAAAGGCGACCTACTACCATCTAGTTGCCTTCCACCATGATTAGAAATTACAATACCTGTACATCCTATTTCGACGGCCTTTCTCGCATCTTCGGCGCTCATGATACCTTTTAAGCAAAATTGTCCGTCCCAATATTCAACCATTCTTGAAACATCATCCCAATTTAAATTCGGATCTAACATCTCAGTGAAATATTTTCCTATAGAGATTGGTCCATTAGACATGTCTACGTGATCATCTAGTTGAGGTAAAGAAAACTTCTCATGAATTAAATAATTGAATGCCCACATCGGCTTGACTGCAAACTGAAAAATTCCATTCAAACTCAATTTAAATGGTATTGAAAAGCCGGTCTTTAAGTCCCTTTCCCTATTCCCTCCTGTTATTGTATCGACGGTGAGCATCATGATATCTACATTCGCATTTTTCGCATTTTCCAACATTACTTTGTTTAACTCTCTATCTTTATGGAAGTAAAACTGATAGCACTGAGGGCCTTGATATCTTCGTCTCACATCAGAGAGGCTAACAGTCCCTAGAGATGAAACACCAAATAAAGTTCCATACTTGTCTGCAGCAGCTGCTACAGCATTCTCTCCTTCATGATGGAAAACTCTTTGAAGCGCTGTTGGTGAGCAATAAATTGGCATATCAAGTTTTTGACCTAAGATCTCAACTGACATGTCAATGTTTTGAACTCCCCGCAAAACATTTGGTACTAAATCACAATCCTCAAAACATCTTGTATTTCTGTCATAAGTGCATTCATCATCTGCTGCACCATCGATATAGTTGAAAATTGGACTGGGCAAGCGTCTTCTAGCTAACTCTCTAAAGTCAGCAAAGCTGTAACAATCTTGCAAACGCATTAATACTTAAGGCAAGCTTTTTGAAAAACTTTTTGATGTCCTGAAAATTATTTTTTACTTTCTTGGATGAGAGTAAAAGCTTTCATTGATTGATCTCCTCCTTGATAACACAAAGTTGCGTCCGTCATGTCAGAGATTTTTTCCCAGTTAGCTTCAATATTTTCAGCCGTCATCTCATCTCCAGTGCCTAGATAAACACCTTTAGTTTCGTGAATCATTACTCTTGTGAATACCCCCGCTCCGGCAGCGATAATTACACCTGTAGGTGCGTCTTCGGAGACAAGATAGGTTACAGCAGGAGTCACGTAATCGGGTTTAATTTGATCAAGAACCTCTTCAGGCATCAAGCTCTCAGTCATACGCGTGCCTGCAAGTGGAGCTAATGTATTACATTTAACATTGTATTTGGCTCCTTCTAGTTTCAAGGTATTCATAAGACCTACAACTCCCATCTTTGCAGATCCGTAATTAGTTTGTCCAAAATTTCCATAGAGACCACTAGATGAGGAAGTCATTACAATTCTTCCATAGTTCTGTTCCTTCATGATTTCCCAAACAGCTTTTGTGCAATTAACGCTACCCATCAAATGGACTTCTAGGACCATTCTAAAATCTTGATCTTCTACTTTAGAGAAACTCTTGTCTCTCAGAATTCCTGCATTATTTACTAGGATATCTACTCGCCCGTATTTATCCATAACTTCGTCAACCATGTTTTTAACCTGCTCAGTATCGGTTACACTTGCCCCATTTGCCATGGCTTCTCCACCTGCAGCTTTGATCTCCTCAACGACCATTTCGGCAGCAGATAAAGAACCATCATCGGATCCATCGACGTTTCCTCCTAAGTCATTAACAACAACTTTTGCTCCCCTTTTAGCCAAATCTAGGGCATGACACTTCCCAAGACCTCCCCCGGCTCCAGTTACAATTGCTACTTTGTCGTTAAAATTGATAGCCATAATTTCTCCTTTATGTAAGTTTAAGCGGTCATATTACCGTAACCTAGTTTCTTTGTGAAAAGGCTTTTTCTATTCTATTTAGAGCTTCATCTAATATAGATTTAGGACATCCAAAATTTAGACGTACATAGTTCTCATCCCCAAACCAAGCTCCATCATGGACACCTACTTTTGCCTCCTCAATAAAGAATTTAGCTGGGGTTTTCATACCAGATTCTCTGCAGTCTATCCAAGCGAGGAAACCTGCTTCTGGACCTCTTAAGGAAATACCCTCTATGTTATTTATTCTTTCTAATAATAACTTTCTATTAGACTTTAAATACTGGATGAGTTCGGCGTGCCATAAACCTGCTTTAGAGTATGCAGCTTCTGCTGCAACGAAAGCTATGTTATCTATATGAGCAACAATTCCTTTTGTATTTCTCACAAAATCCTCTCTTAACTCTTTATTTGGAATTATAGCCGCAGCTATTGGGAACCCAGCAAGATTGAACGTTTTGCAAGGTCCCATAATTGTTATCGAATTTTCTTGATTGTAATTATTTAAACTTGCAAAAGGTATATGATCTAGACCTTCTTCAAGTATCAAATCAGAATGAATTTCGTCACTGCAAACAATTATGCCCCTTTCTTGGCAAATATTCGAAATCTCCTCGATTTCCTCCTTTTTAAAGACTGTGCCACCTGGATTGTGAGGATTACAAAGAAAAAACAGCTTAGTATCTTCAGTTAGGATAGTTTTGATGGTTTCTGAACTAAATTCTAACCTGCCATCAGAATCTAGTAAAAAGTTTTTAACAAATCCTCTTTCCATATTTTCAGGTGCTTCCGTAAACGGAGCATAAATAGGAGACGGCACCATGGCAATTTGACCAGGAGCTAGAACTGTCTTGCATGCAACATTTAGTCCTACGACTCCTCCAGGTATCCATACAACCCAATCATTTTTAATTCTCCATCCTGTATTTTCATAGACTTTGCTAACGAATGTTTCTGTAAGCAAGGGTGGTGTATCTGTATATCCAAAAATACCTTGATTGATCCTTTTGGTCATTTCATCGGTGATATCTGAGGGACAAGAAAAATCCATATCAGCTATCCACATGGGTAAAACATCTTCGTCAGAAAATTTTAGCCACTTAGTGCTATAAGTATCTTTACGAGGGATAATTTCATCAAAACTGTACTTCATAATATAAAAATTTATATTACTCTAAATTTTACTCCTTACCTATTGCTCCGCAAAGACTCAGTCGTTAGACTGCCCACCCTGATAATTTAAAATATGATCCAAAGTTCTTACGAAAATGTAAACGATAATACTCCCATTCTTGTTGGATGTGGCCAACTCACGGATAAAAGAGGAATTGATGGTTTTAACTATTTGGAGATACTAAGAGAAGTTTCCAAATTAGCATTAGAAGATTGTGAAGCAAGAATAAAAATTAATGAGCACGTTGATACAGTCGCCGTAATTAGGTTTGTTGCAGATACTCCTAATAGAGATTCCGCTACCTCAAATTTTTGGGGCTATCCAAATATGCCGAGAAGTCTATCCAACTCTCTGGGTTTGTCTGCGAAGAATGAAATCTATACTACTACGGGTGGAAATTCTCCACAGATAGCTCTCAACGAGCTTGCAAATAGAATTAAAGATAATCAAATTGACTGTGCTTTGTTAGCTGGGGGCGAAGCTTTAGATACCTTTGTAAGCAGATTAAAGGAAGGTTTAGAAGTTAATTGGGGAGACGATCCTGGTGGAGAGCCAGAGATTATTGGAAAATCGACAGATGGTACAAATGATCACGAGAAGATGCATGGTATATTCGAACCGTCATCTGTGTATCCACTATTTGCAAACTCAATTAGGAACCAGAATGGTGAAACAATTGAAACACATATGCAAAGCACAGGAGAGCTTTTTCAAGAATTTTCTAGGGTAGCCTCTAAAAATAATTACGCATGGTTTCCTACATTCAGAACAGCCGAGGAGATAGCTGAAGTCAAGCCTGACAACAGAATGATTGGCGTGCCCTATACAAAATATATGAATTCAATCATTAGGGTCAATCAATCATCAGCAATGATTTTAATGTCGGCTAAAAAGGCAAGAGAGCTTGGGATACCTCAATCTAAATGGATATTTATGTACGCCGGGTCCTGCCTAAATGACATATGGAATGTATCTCATAGGCAGAATTATCATTCCTCGCCTGCTATCAGAGCTTGCACCGAAGGAGTCTTTGATCTGGCCAATATGTCAGTAGATGATCTAGATTTTATAGATTTATATTCTTGCTTTCCTTCAGCAGTGCAAATAGCTATGAAAGAACTTTCTCTAGAAAAAGATGATCCAAGGGGTTTTACAGTTACAGGAGGCCTTCCCTACTTTGGTGGTCCAGGAAATGCTTATGTAATGAACTCAATTGCAACACTCATGAACAAATTAAGATCTTCACCTGGCTCTTTTGGTCTTGCTACTGCAAATGGATGGTATATAACTAAACATGGAGCAGGCATTTTCTCATCTGAGCCGTTTGAAGGTGAATGGAATCAGGTAGCGGATACCTCAAATGTTCAAAATTCCATCGATAAGGCCGAGACTCCTGATTTTACCGAGAGTCCTGAGGGCAACTGTTCAGTCGAAACATATACTGTAGTTCATTCAAGGAATGGGCCAAAAGAAAGTATCATCATTGGCAGACTTGAGGACGGTAAAAGATTTATAGCAAACACGCTAAAAGAACCATCTATTTTGGAATATATGTCCCAAAACGATATGCTTAATACAAAAGGTACGGTTTCTAATGATGGAAAAAGGAATATTTTCACACCAAATTTATAAGGAGAAATAATGAAAGAAATAAATGTTGCTGTTACTGGAGGAGCTGGCCAAATAGCGTATTCTCTTTTGCCAAGGCTTATCAGTGGTGAAACGTTTGGCTCAGATACAAGGGTTAACCTAAGATTAATTGAAATACCACAAGTAGTTGAAAAGTTGGAAGGAACTATTATGGAGCTTATAGATTGTGGCTTCGACCAGACAGGTATTTTGACGGCTACGTCTGATATTAGAGAAGGTGTTAAAGATGCTGATTGGGTTTTATTGGTTGGAAGTATCCCAAGGGGGATAGTAATAGATGGTAAGAAGATTGAAGAAAGAAGCGACCTTTTAAAAATCAATGGTGGTATTTTCACTGATCAAGGTAAAGCTATTGGTGAGCTAGCAAAGCAAAATGCAAAAATTCTTGTCGTTGGTAATCCAGCAAATACAAATGCTTTAATTGGTATGAACTCAGCAAATAATTCAAGTCAACAATGGTTTGCTATGACTGCCTTAGATGCAAATAGAGCTAAAGCTCAGTTGGCTCAAAAAGCAAGTGTCGACATCTCATCTCTTAAAAATATGATTATTTGGGGAAACCATAGTCCAACTATGTATCCTGATCCTTATAATGCAACAATAAATGGTAAAAGTGCCGCAGAAGTTATAGATGATAATACCTGGCTGGAAAATGATTATCTTCCTTTAGTTCAACAAAGAGGAAAGGCTGTGATAGATGCTAGAGGAGCCTCCTCTGCTGCATCCGCAGCCAACGCAGCTATAGATACTGTTAAAGCTGTTGAGAATTATACAGAACCGGGGGATTGCTTTAGTGCAGCCATAGCTAGTGATGGAAGCTACGGAGTTCCTAAAGGTTTAATATTTGGCTTTCCCTTAAGGACTAGGGAATCCGGAGAAATTGAGATAATTCAAGGAATAGAGCTTAATGATTTTGCCAAATCAAAAATTAAAATAACGACAGAAGAACTTGAATCGGAACGCGAAGCAGTTTCGGATCTTATCTCTTAATTTTTTGGTTTCATCTGAGGGAAAAGTAGAACATCCCTTATTGATTTTGCACCTGTAAGAAGCATAACGAGCCTATCGATTCCAATGCCTACCCCGGCACACGGCGGCAAACCATATTCAAGTGCCTCTATGTAGTCAGTATCAAATTCCATGGCCTCTTCGTCACCAGCAGTTTTTTGTTCAACTTGTTTACGAAATCGCTCTGCCTGATCATCAGGATCATTCAATTCAGAAAATCCATTGGCAATCTCTCTGCCACCGATAAATAATTCAAATCTATCAACCTCGTTATTATTTGAATCTGACGCTCTAGATAAAGGCGACACATCTTTAGGATAACCGGTTATGAAAGTGGGCGTATTTAAATCATCCTCAACAAGTTTTTCAAAAAGTTCGAATAATATTTTCCCTTCGGAAATTTTATCTAAATTATCAATTTTATTTTTTTTACCAACTTGTATAAGAAAGTCCTTTTTATCTAATTCACTTTCTTCAACAGAAAGTTTTCTAGCTACAGATTCCTTCAAACTTATCCTTTGAAAGGATTCAGAAAAATCATAGCTAAATCCATTTGTTTCCAATTTTGTTGAGCCAAGTGCTCTCTCAGAGATGAATGAGATTAATTGCTCAATAAAAGACATTTGATCATTGAAATCAGCATATGCAGTATAGTATTCCAGCATGGTAAATTCAGGGTTGTGCTTAGTAGACAGTCCTTCATTTCTAAAATTTCTATTTATCTCAAAGACTTTTTCGATACCCCCTACGACAAGTCTTTTAAGGTATAACTCTGGTGCTATCCTCAAATAAAGATCCATATCTAGAGCATTATGATGCGTTGTAAAGGGCTTAGCAGCAGCACCTCCTAGGACAGAATGCATCATAGGTGTTTCCACCTCTTGATAATCTTTCATGACAAAAAACTCTCTAATTGAGCTAATAATCTGGCTCCTTTTCTTGAAAACTTCAAGACTTTCTGGATTAGTAATAAGGTCAAGATACCTTTTTCTATATCTTTGCTCTGTATCGACTAGTCCGGAATGTTTTTCTGGCAAAGGCCTAAGAGATTTAGTGAGCATTTCTATATCTGAAGCGTTAACAGTCAACTCTCCAGTATTTGTTATGAAGAGTTTTCCTCTTATTCCAACGATATCTCCAAGATCCCAAGTCTTGAATTCTTCATATTGGTCTTCAGGAAGATCATTAGACCTTATGTAGGCTTGAATCTGTCCCTTCATATCCTGGATTGTTATAAAACTAGCTTTTCCCATAATTCTTTGGAGCATAATCCTTCCAGCAACTGATACTTCAATCGATTTTTCTTCCATTTCTTGTTTTGAAAAGCTGGAATATTTTATTTTTAAATCGCTTGATAATGAGTCTCTTCTGAAAGTATTTGGATAAGCTATCCCTTTTTTTCTGAGCTCTTCAAGCTTTTCTCTTCTTAGTCTAAGAAGCTCATTTTCTGATAAATTTTCTGTCATAGTAGATACTTTAACTAAATGTTTTCCTTTAAGCTCGCCTCAATGAAACTATCTATAGCTCCATCTAATACTGCTGAGCAGTTTGTTGTTTCAACTCCAGTCCTTAGATCTTTTATTCTTGAAGAATCCAGGACATATGATCTAATCTGACTGCCCCAACCAATATCGGCTTTCGAGTCCTCTAAGGATTTCTTTTCTTCATTGAGCTTATTCACTTCGATTTCATAAAGTTTTGCCCTCAACTGTGCCATTGCTTTGTCTTTATTTTGATGTTGTGATCGTTGAGATTGACATTGCGATACAACTCCTGATGGTTCATGAGTTATTCTTATCGCTGAATCCGTTTTGTTTACATGTTGTCCCCCGGCTCCACTTGCTCGATAAGTATCAATCCTTAAATCAGCAGGATTAATTTCAATTTCAACAGTCTCGTCAACTTCGGGTGATATAAAAATTGAGGCAAAGGATGTGTGTCTCCTACTCCCAGAATCGAAAGGGGATTTTCTGACCAGCCTATGAACACCTGTTTCTGTTCTTAGCCACCCATAAGCATAATCTCCGTTGAATTTAATTGCGGCACTTTTTATACCTGCCACTTCCCCATGAGATACCTCGATCACTTCAGTTTCAAACCCTTTTGATTCACCCCATTTCAGATACATTCTCATTAACATTTCTGCCCAGTCCTGAGCTTCTGTTCCTCCTGAGCCAGACTGTATATCTAAGTACGCATTGTTTGGATCCATCTTATTTGAAAACATTCTGACAAATTCCAAATCTTGCAATGCTCTTTCATTTTTTTTTATTTCTTCAGAGATTTCATCTAAAGCACTAGAATCTTCTTCTTCAATAGCGATCTCTGCTAATTCCACAGAATCTTTAATAGAATTTTCAAGGTCTTGAAATTTTTTTAGCTCCTTTTCCAGATAGACCTTATTTTTATTCAGTTCTTGAGCCTTTTGAGGATCGTCCCAAATTGCTGAATCACTCAAATCACGAATTAGATCCTGAAGCTTTTGTTGTTTATTTCCAACGTCAAAGATACCCCCTTAGATCCTCGATTCTTTTTGAATGATCTTTTAATTCTTCATTAAGGGAAGTTACTTCTAGCATTATCTACGTGGCTTTTGACAGAATAAACTCTTTAATATGATTATAGTCGTCTTGGAGAAGATTAAAAACTTCTCTATTCCCAAAAGCTTTTTTTACTTTATCAGGCAATTCAAATTCGTCTTTTAGGAAAGCTTTATTTAACGCCTCAATAAATTTTGCTGGGTGGGCTGTTCCCATTGTAACTACAGGCTCGCTTGATTTGACCAAGGCATTACTTGCTCTCACTCCAGTTGCAGTATGTGGATCAAGCAGATAATCTGATTCTCTTTGTGTTTTAACTATTTGATTCAGAATTTCTTCATCACTAGAGCTGAAACTTTCAAAAAAATCAGCGACTATTTTTCGTTTGTTGACTGGTATATCAATGCTAATTTTTGGAAAAAGGCTCATATTCTCGGCAAGGATAGAGGCATCATTATCATATAAATTATAGAGCAGCCTCTCAAAGTTACTTGCGACAGATATATCCATGCTTGGCGCTAATGTTTGGACAACATTAGACTTTGAATAATTATTAGTTTTGAAAGTTTTATGGAGAACGTCATTTCTATTAGTAGCAATTAGAAGTTTTCTAATTGGTAAACCCATTTCTTTAGCAGTCCAGCCTGCATAAGCGTGACCAAAATTTCCTGAAGGAATTGAAAATATTAAGTCTTTCTGGAGGTGAATTAATTTCAAATAACACCAAAAGAAATAAACCGATTGGGTCATACATCGAGCCCAATTGATAGAATTTGCTGCAATGAATCTTACTTTAGAATTATCAAAATCTTCATCAAGGAACATTTTCTTAACTGCATTTTGGCAACCATCAAAATCACTTTCTATCGCCAGAGGAAATACATTTTTTGAACCCGTCGTAGTCATCTGTTTCCTCTGGAATTCAGTCACTTTTCCATGAGGATAAAGTATGTAAACTTCCACATTTTCATGACGTGAACAGGCAGAAATAGCTGCAGCCCCTGTGTCTCCAGATGTTGCACCAAGAACAGCAATCTTCTCACCTCTCTCCTCAGCAAAATGATTAAGCAAGGATCCCAGGAGTTGCATGGCGATATCCTTGAACGCTAAAGTAGGCCCATGAAAGAGCTCTAAAATCCAATGATTTTTCTCTATTTCTTTTAGTTCAACTACATCGCTTGAATCGAAATCTTTATAGGCATCATTCAGTAGATCAGCAAATACATCCTCTGCAATTTCTCCTCGAACGTATGGATAAAGTACATTATGAGCAACCTCTTCAAAACTAAGATTTGACCAACTCTTAATTTCATCAATTTTATACTTGGGAAAATGCTCAGGCATGTAAAGACCCCCATCAGGAGCTAGTCCTCCCAATAGAACTTCCGAGAAGGGTACCTCAGGACTTTCACCTCTGGTGCTTTTATAAAGCATTATGGATCCTATATTGTTTAACTGTGCTTGATGTCTCTTCACTAGACTCCAATTTATTCGTCATTTGAGTTACTTCTCTATCCGATAAAGGTCCAGATATTATGACCACAGGTACAAATAATTTATTGTTAGCTTTAGATTCGTTTTGAATGAGGGCTTCGATGCTAATTTTTTCTTCGGCAAATAATGAAGATACCTTGGCTATAGCTCCCGCTTCATTTTTGACATTGATATTAAAATATCTAGAAAATTTTTGATAACTTTTTGAGGAAAGTGTGTTTTTTTCACCCAAGCTACCATTTTCGTGCCACCCACCATTAGCAATATCAACAAGATCGGCGATCACTGCAGATGCGGTCGGCTTTGGGCCTGCTCCTGGCCCATAATAAACTGTGGAACCAAGGCCTTCACAATTAATCTCCAGGGCATTCATTTGCTTTCCTACTTGAGAGAGTAATTGATCATTTGGAACGAATGTTGGATAAGCACTAACATTTGCTTCATTTTCATCGATAGATCCATATGCTATGTGCTTTATCTTGTATCCAAGTTGTTCAGCATACTCAATGTCATCTGAAGTTATTGATTCAATACCACCGTAGGAGACAGCTTTAAAATCGTAAGGTGTGTTGAATGCGAGTGCAGAGAGTATTGAAGCTTTTTGCGCTGCGTCTGTGCCATCGATATCCATCGTAGGATCAGATTCTGCTAGACCCAAATTCTGAGCTTCAAGTAAAGCGGCCTCAAAAGATGATTTATCCTCAGACATTTTAGAAAGGATAAAGTTAGTAGTGCCATTCAAAATACCAGCAAACCATAGGACTTTATTTGCCACTAATCCTTCTCTTAATGCTTTTATTACAGGGGTTCCGCCCGCAACCGATGCTTCAAAGCCTATCTGGACTCCATATTGTTTGGCCATATTAAACAAATCATCACCATGGGTTGCTATCAACGCCTTATTCGCAGTTACTATATTCTTGCCATTCATCATGGCTGTCTCTACTAATTCTTTGGCTAATTGGCATCCCCCTATCAACTCAACAAAGACATCAATTTCATCATTATGAGCTACATCCATCAGATTTTTTGATACATTCAAGTCAAAAGGAACAGCTGATTTACCCTTTCTAGCTCCTACGCTGATTACATCAATTTTAACTCCTCCATTTCTTTCCAATATATCAGGTGAATTGACTAAGCTTTCAAGAACTGCGCCGCCGACGTTACCAACACCACATACGCCAATTTTTATTGATTTCATTATTTTACTGCCTGGATATTCGTTGTGTCGGAAAGGAATTTCTTTATATTTCTGATGGCTTGTCTTGATCTGTGCTCGTTCTCAATCAACGAAAATCTTACGTAACCTTCGCCGTAATTTCCAAAACCTACTCCAGGAGAAACGGCAACTTTCGCTTTAGCAAGTAATTGCTTACTAAATTCCAAGGAACCAAGATGCTTATGAGTTGAAGGAATCTTGGCCCAAACAAACATTGTTGCCTTAGGGCTCTCTACTTTCCAGCCTGCATCATTGAGACCTTTCACAAGAACATTTCTTCTGGATTGATACATTTCTCTTATGTGAGTTACATGATCATCACCATGATCTAGAGCTTTGATGGCAGCGACTTGTATAGGAGTAAATAATCCGTAATCAAAGTAGGACTTTATTCTGGAAAGGGCTGCTAATAACTCTCTATTTCCACAACAAAAACCTACTCTCCATCCGGGCATATTGTAGCTTTTCGATAAAGTAAAAAATTCTACAGCTACATCCTTCGCACCTCTAACCTGCAAAATGGAGGGAGCCTTATATTCATCAAAACAAAGGTCTGCATATGCAAGATCTTGTATAACCCAAATCTTGTGTTGCTTGGCAAATTCTATGATTTTCTCGAAAAAAGTTATATCTACGCATTCTGTAGTAGGATTACTAGGAAAGTTTAAAACCAACATCTTAGGTTTTGGAAAGGAATTCGTCATAGCAGATTCTAGCTCTGCAAAAAAATCTATACCGTCACCGATAGGAACATGCCTTATGTCAGCTCCAGCGATAACAAAGCCGTAAGGATGGATTGGATAAGAAGGGTTTGGTACAAGAACTGCATCACCTTTGTCCAAGGTTGCTAAGGCAAGATGTCCTAGACCTTCCTTGGAGCCCATTGTTACAACTGCTTCGGTTTCAGGATCAAGATTCACTGAAAATCTTCTTTCATACCAATCACAGATGGATTTTCTAAGTCTGGGTATACCTTTTGATTGTGAATATCTGTGAGTTGCTCCATCAAGAGAGGCTTCTCTTAACTTTTCAACTATTTCTTCAGGTGTGGATTGATCTGGATTTCCCATACCAAAGTCAATAATGTCTTCTCCTTTTTTTCTCGCTGCAGCCTTTAAAGTTTGAATTTCATCAAATACGTAAGGAGGTAGCTGATTTATTCTGGGAAAATTACTATCCATGATTTGATTCTAGCTCTAACTTTCCAGAATATTAAGTAAATCCTGAGGCGGAAGATAGCCTGGAATCATTTTACCGTCATCA
>CACOVO010000015.1 GCA_902630715.1 uncultured SAR86 cluster bacterium
AATCCATATGGAAAGAACTATAAAAGCGGGTACTTTTATAACAGTAATAAAGATAATTATCCAAAATAGCACGTTTACATTTGCTTTAGGATGAAGAATCAAATATGCGCCTAAGATTCCAGCTATTGCCCCACTTGCTCCTATCATTGGAATTGTTGAATTTGGATCTATGGTGGCTTGCAGCAGTGCTGCAATTACTCCACAGATTAAATAAAAAGATAAGAACTTTGTGTGACCCATACTATCTTCTATGTTGTCCCCAAATATCCACAAAAAAACCATATTTCCTAACAAATGCATCCAACCTCCATGCATGAACATAGAAGAAAATATAGTCAAATATGGATGGATGAAGCTCGATTTTTCCCCGAACAATGCTGCAGGAACTAACCCAAAATTATATATAGCATCTTGATTTAGATTTGAAGGTAAGGTGCTCTGCCAAAGAAAAATGAAAGAGCAAATAAAAATGAGGATATAGCAAATGACGGGCTTAGTTCTACTTTCATTATCATCAGAAATAGGAAAGAAGAACACTAATTATCCTCTACATACCCCAAGTCATTAACATTATCTAAGTGCCCCTCTCTGTCTATGTTGTACATCAATACAAGCAATGTAGAAAATATCGGCAAACAAAATCCAATAATTACATGAACAAGAGCAAAACGATTTACCACTTCTCCAGTTAACATTTCTTGCGTTGCATTTGGATCATCAAAACCCGACCATGAGACTATTATGCCTGCTATTAAAACTCCACCAGCACCTACCAGTTTGTGAACGAATGCGTTAACTGTTCCAAGTAAACCTTCTTCGCGTCTGCCGGTAGTTTTTTCTACGTCTTCAACAATCTCCATTGCCATCGAGCCAATGAAAATAAATCCTAAAGATCCAAGGCTAACAGTCAAACATCCATGTATCAAAAGAATGTACCACAGGGCATCAGATCCATTTGAGGGAAAAATTTGCATTCCGACGAATGGATCCAGAAGTCTCAAGACTATTGGCAAGGGTCCTACAAATATAGTAAAAAGAAAGATCCCAACAGCAATATTTTTTTTGTTTCTTCCCATTGCTATCCAAGGCGCTAATATTGAAAAAGATATTACTGTAACAGCTTGGTATATAGAAAAGACTGATATTTCATCTGGTTGCCATTGCCATAGATATACCGAATAATAAGTTACAGAACCAGTATCCACTCCAACGAGAAGCGCATAAATGCATCCTGATAGAAAAAGAACAAGCCAGGATCGATTAGAAAGGGTTTGTTTGGCCTCTTGTAAAGAGTCTCTTAAATTAAATTTTCTTTCAGGAGGTACGTGAAGATCTGGGATATGTTTATGAGTACCAACTGTCGTAACTACAGTACTTATAAAAATTCCAAGCCCTCCCCAAAATGCCAATGCTTGATAGCCCGAGGTATTGAAGTAAGAGTCTCCAAGGAAAAACTCCATGTGGATAAACGATATACCTGCACCACCTAACCAACCCAAAGCCATACCTGCACCTGCGAACCAGTTTCTCTGATCATAATCCTTTGAGAGTTCAGGGACTAATGCTGCCCTTGGTACTTCATAGAAAGTCATCGCTATTCTCATCAATACCAAAAGGGTTAAAAGTCTAGAGAACATTTCCCCGTCGGAAATATCCCCTGGATCTTGTAATATTAGATAGTAGCAAAGAGAAAATGGGATTATAGATATATACATGAAAGGGTGTCTTCTACCCCATCTTGACCTGACTCTATCTGACCAAATTCCTACAAAAGGATCTGAGATAGCATCAACAACAAGGGCTAATGCAATTGCAGAAGACACAAGAATGGCATCTAAACCTAAGACTTGATTGTAATAAATGAGAAGCCAGGTTCCGAGCAAATTATTTTTAATACCAACGCCAATAGAACCAAAACCATAGGTCCAAATTGTTCCTGTCGAAGCTTGTTGTGCTTTGACCTCTTGCATTTCTAATTTAGTCTCCCCATACTGTATTTATACCTTAAATATGAATAAATAAGTAATAAAAAATAGAAGTAAAAAATTATCTGTTTTGAATGATTTAGGAGAAGAATATGGGAAGATTGAATGACAAGGTTGCAATCATTACCGGCGCTGGAAGGGGCATAGGTAGAGAAATTTGCCTTTATCTTGCATCTGAAGGAGCAAAAATAGTTGTAAATGATCTTGGCGGAGACAGAGATGGTAGTGGAGAAGGAAAGGTTGCTGATCAAGTTGTCGAAGAAATTAAAAATTTAGGTTCAGATGCCGCAGCAAATTACGACACGGTTGGAACTGTTGAGGGTGGTCAGAATATATTCAATACAGCAATAGACAATTTTGGGCGTGCCGACATTTTAGTAAATAATGCTGGTGTTCTAAGAGATAGAACACTATACAACATGGAAGAATCTGACTGGGATGTAATAATGGAAGTGCATTTAAAGGGTCATTACAATTGCACAAGACCGTTTGTAAGATACATCAAAGACAATAATGCTCCAGATTGTCGAATAATCAATATGTCTTCAGTTTCAGGTCTTTTTGGTAACTTTGGGCAAGTAAATTATGGTGCAGCAAAAGAAGGTATTGCAGGTTTTACGAGATCGCTTGCTTTAGAAGTTGCTAAATATAAATGCACCGTGAATACCATATCTCCAGGAGCAGCAACGAGGTTGACGATTGACCTGATTGAAGCGGCAGGAAGAAAATACGATGAGAATGATTGGACGCAAGGTCCAGAACAAATAGCACCCGTTGTGGCGTGGCTATGTACTGCTGAAGCAAGTGAGGTTACCTCACAAATTATTCATTCTCAGGGTGGTATATTAGGAATCATGCAACAGCCTGCAATAATTCAATCTTTTACAACTGATAATTTATGGACTTTAGATCAATTAGATCAACTTATTCCTGAATTAGTAGAATCAAAGAAGTTTCATGATCAAGAAGTCGAAGAAAAAGGAGCGCCAAAGAAAGTCTAATTAACCGAGCCAAACTGATGTCGTATCTCTAATATCACTAGCTGAAGCACCAACTTCAAATACATACTCTGCAGGTTCAACCTGCCAAGTCTTACTCTCGGTACTCCAGAAAGATAAATCTCGTTCAGATAGCTCAAAAATCAATTTCTTTGTCTCTCCAGGTTCCAGAGAGACCTTTTCAAATTTTTTAAGTTCTTTATTGGCTCTCTCAATGTTTGAATTAGAAACACTGACATAACCCTGAACAATTTCCTTTCCAGCCAGGTTTCCAGAATTTGTAATATCTATTTCAAAAGCTGCAACTGAAGAAGTTCCTTTTGGCGGTATTGCTCTCAAGTTTGAGTATTCAAAAGAAGTATAAGAAAGACCGTGTCCGAAAGGAAAAAGGGGCTCAATATTTTCACGGTCATACCATCTGTAGCCTATGAAGAGTCCTTCCTCATAGTCCATTTGGAGATCTTCACCAGGATAAGTTGCGAATGCTGGGGTATCGGAGATTGTTTTTGGAAATGTTGTTGGAAGCTTTCCTGATGGATTCACCTCCCCAAAAATTATGTCTGAGAGAGAATTACCAAACTCTTGACCTGGAAACCAGCATTGTAAAATAGCATTTGCTTCATTATGCCATGGCATCTCGCATGGCGAACCTGTATTCATGACTACTACCGTATTTTTATTGACTTCACAGATATTCTTAATCAACTCGTCCTGATTTGAAGGTAATTCAAGAGAAGCCCTATCATTTCCTTCAGTTTCCCAATCAGAGTTTGTTCCAACAATTAATATGACCGCATCTGACTGCTCTGCAAGAGAGATTGCTTCCTCCATTAGATCATGTTGATCTGGCACTTGCATGCCTATTTGAACGGCAGGAAATCTACCTTCCCATTTGTATTCTACTTCTATGAAATATGATTCTCCTTTTTGAAATGTAACTGTATTTCTTTTAGGAGATGACCCCATACCAAAGAAAGCATCTCCAGGATCTTGCGAAGTCCAATTATCTATTAAATTCTTGCCATTAATAGATAAGCGGGAAGGTCCTATACTAAAGATTTCGAATTCATATTCGCCTGTGAATTCAGGTTCAATTTCGCCAGCGAAACGAACGCTCAGAGAGGGTCTTTTTGATTGTGCAACAATATCCAAACCAAAACCGCCCATGGCCCAAAATTTATTACCCTTGAGAATTTTTGTTTCAATAGGTTCTCCTTCAAATTCTTGACCATCAAAAAAATCTACCTTAAATCCATCATTCTCTTTGAATAATTCAGTGGGTATTGCAGGTAAGAACTTATAAGTATGACAACCTTTCGCATAGCTTACTTGAATATTATCATCTAAATTCGACTTAATTCCTTCAAGAGGGTGAACTACATAATGTGGATTAAGTGATGCACTCCCTCCACCTAAATATTGACCTTTCAAAGCATTGGGCCCAATTACTGCAAGCTTGTTAATTTTACTTTTTTCAAGCGGCAAAACATCGTTGTTTTTTAGAAGAACCATGCCTTCAGACCCTGTTTTTCTGATAAGAAGCCTATCTGATTCTAAATCGTTACCCTCTTCCTTTCTTTCTTCGGTATTATCAAGCCTTCCAGTGAAGTCAGCTATCCTTAAAATCCGCCTAACCTTATCATCAACGGTTTCCTCTTTAACCTTACCGTCATTCACTGCTTTCACGAGATTTTCACCCCAACTTCTTGCAGGACCTGGCATTTCACAATCCAGCCCTCCGTTTGCATTACCAATCGTATCTTGAGCTGCGCCCCAGTCACTAACGACATAACCTGGGAAATTCCATTCTTCCTTAAGAATCTTATTAAGTATTTCATCATGGGATGAACAATAAATATTATTTAGTCTGTTGTAAGCGGACATCACTGATAGAGAGCCTGCTTTGACTCCCATCTCAAAGGGCAAAAGATACATCTCTCTCAATGTTCTTTCATCAATATTGGAACTTACAAAATGTCTTTGATATTCAGTATCGTTTCCCACAAAGTGTTTCAAACACGCAGAAACTCCAACAGACTGTACTCCGGTAACATAGCTAGAAGCTAGTTCGCCAGTCAATACCGGATCTTCTGAATAACATTCAAAATGCCTTCCTCCAAGGGGATGCCTATGCAAGTTGATTGTTGGTCCAAGCAAAACATCTGCATCTTTACTCTTAGCCTCAATCCCAATTGCTTTGGCAATTTGCTCAACAACATCTTTATCCCATGTTGATGAGAGACAAGATGCACTTGGAAAACAGGCAGATGTCGCACCTGAAACAGAGTCTCCCCTTGCTCCAATTGGACCATCGGTCATCTTAACCCTCGGAATGTTTAATCTGGGAACTGCAGTTGTATGCCATGCTGTCGAACCCGAAAGCATAGAAACTTTTTCTTCAAGCGTGAGTTCGCTTATCAATTTTTCAATTCTATCCATAGAAATAAAAATTCTTAAGAGTAGTCTCTTTTTTTATAAATTGAATTTCTTGGTCTTGAAAAAACCTTCCTTACCATTGGCTCAAAAGCTTCGATTGGCATATTGTCATATTCAGGATCAAAAGAATTCTGATCATACTTTGCACAAAACTCAGCACAGGCTTGCCAATATGGGCTATCTTTGAACTCATCCCTCATGTTTTTATCAAGGCCTAAATGTTCAAAAAAGTAATATCCCTGAAAAATGCCATGATGTTTAACAATCCAATAATTTTCTTCAGAAACGAATGGTTCCAGCATTGTAGCAGCTAGATCAGCATGATTAGCTGAAGCTATCGTATCACCTATATCATGCAGTAGAGCACAAACGACGTATTCATCATCTTTTCCATCTCTATAAGCTCTTGTTGCGGTTTGAAGGCAATGGGTAAAGCGATCAACTGCGAAACCACCTGTATCACCTTTCAATATCGCTAAATGATCAAGAATTCTATCAGGAAGTTCTCTTGCATATTCAGAAGCATGTTCGCCAATGATTGCATAATCTTCAGCTGTGCCATTTAACATTTCTGTAAAAGTTGCTTGTTTTGCCATAAAACCCTCCCGAAACAACCATTATTATGACTTAATATGATTAATTTTTATACCGATAACATCCAGTTTTCTATTTTTTTTCCTTTAGGATCGATTAATACTCCTGGATTCATGATTCCTTTGGGATCTAACGTTGCTTTTGTAGATTTTAAAACTTCCCTGAATAGTTCTGGACTCTGTTTATCGTACCCATAAGGTCTGTGATCTCTGCCAACTGCGTGATGATGAGTTACTGTACCTTGCTTAGAAACACAGATCTCATTAGTTGCTAGCTTTATGTCCTTCCAAACATCTATCATTGTTTTTGGTGTTGCAAAAGCTCCAAAGGTAAAATAAGGAGCAAGGCCATCGGGGTAACTGTGTGTAATTCTGCAAGTCACTAAAGAAGGCTTGCCAGTAATTTTCAAAATTTCTTTTGAAGTAAGTTCTTTCACTTCATTTATGAAATTAGAGGCTTTGTCCCAAGTTATAGAGGTTTCAAAAGTATCTTGAATTATCCCTCTTCTTGTAAAGCTCTCTCTAAGATATGGAGCCCTTATGAAGCTATTTCGCCAATTGCCTGAAGAGCCACTTCTATGAGCTTCTGGAGTTTGTGGAGATCTTTCATACATACCATTATTCATATCAGCTAATTCCAACGCTCTATCTAAAGAGTAAGATTTATCATGATCAGCAGATTCAAAAGCGAGTATTAATAAATGTTTTGTGCCGTCACCAGCTCCATTGAAAAGTGCTTCATTTGAATCTAGCAAACGACAATTTGAAGGAAATAGTCCTGATTGACTAATCTCCTTTAAAGCATTCAATGCATCATTATATTTTTCAAATTCAACGGTGGTTGATGATCTAAAGGTTGGTCTATCTTGTAAGCGCATAGAAGCCTCTGTAATGATTCCCATAATTCCCTCAGATCCAATAGCTAATCTATCAGGACTTGGTCCAGCGCCAGATCCTGGCAACCTCCTTGTCTCGTATGTACCTGAAGGGGTAATCATTTTCAAAGATTCAACAAAATCATCTATGTGTGTATACAAAGTTGCATAATGTCCACCGGATCTTGTAGCTATCCAACCCCCTAGTGTCGAAAATTCGAAACTTTGAGGATAATGACGCATTGTTAAGTCATGCTTTTTCAGTTGGGATTCTAATTCTGGCCCTAGAATACCGCCTTGTATAAGTGCCGTGCGACTATCTTTATCAATATCAATAATCGAATTCAAATTTTTCATGTCCAGAGAAACGACTCCTTTGTAATCATCTCCAACATTCGTCTCAACTCCTCCACAGACACTAGATCCTCCTCCATAAGGAATAACAGCAACGTCATTTGAAGATGCCCAATCTAAAATATCAGTTATATCTCCCTCTGATTTGGGAAAACAAACTAGATCAGGTGGAGAATCAAATTCACCAAGAAGAGATCTGGCTGAATCAGGAAAGGATTTTCCGTAAGAGTGATTTAACCTTTCGATTTTTTCGTTCGAAAAGAGAGACATAAGATTTTTTGGACACTTTATCTTTGGCTTTTGAATTTCAATCTCATCAACTTCAGGAATTTTTATTCTATCAACCTCATCAAGACTGAAGGTGCTAGCGATTCTTTTATCGATCTTTTTTTCTTCTTCGTCGCTAAGTAGTTCATCTGCATATCCCCAGCCCCAAAATTTTCTCACTCGCATAATCATCTCCTTTTGGAAATCTTATAATGCAACTTAATGAACAGTAAAGAAGAACTGATGTTAGAATACTGCATTTAATTTATAAGTTATGGCAAAAAAATACGAAAACTATTCAGTGGGAGACAATCTTTTTAGACAAAGCAGCGCCTATTCTGCATGGACTAATGATCTTCTAAAAAAGCTTGTTGCAGGAAAAACAATTATTCAACCTAATGAATCAACTGGAGGACATCGTCTGATTGAATCTGAAGTTGTCTATATCTTTTTATCTGGTACAGGGCAAATGGAAGTGATTGAATATTCCAATCATGAAGCGGGTCATGGAACTAATCCAAGTTTTGGGATAGAACACAAAGCAGATTTATCAATTTCATCGGGTGATATAGTTTTGGCGGAAGAAGGCGACTATATAAAAGTCAAAAACTCGTCTGATCAAGAACAGCTTACTTACTTAAGAATCTTTGATAGTGAGGGTGCAAGAAAGTAAAAAAAATCCCCACTGTTAAGTGGGGATCCGAAAAGCGTATCTCAACTACTTTTCAACTAACTGTTGAAACTGTTAGCCGGAACCGGGATAACCCGTGTCAGAAGGCTACTCCTGTTGTTCCTCTTCTAAAATAAATACTAATAGTGATCACCTCCTGTAGAGGGTAACAAAGATCCACAAATTCAATCCCCCTCGTGTTAAATTGAATGTGGGACACCTTGCAGAAGAATAACAATAAATAGCTTTTTATAAAAGTATTTCAAGAAGATTATTTTAAATTTAACCAGGACATTTCGTCACTTGTTAAGCTTATTTTTGAAGCAATTAATGAACTTTCTGTTTCAAAGAAATTCCTTGGACCTATCAAAGGAAAAGATGGAAACTCCTGGTTTAAAACAAAGGCTAAAGCTAGTTGAATTGGGTCGACTCCTTTTTTTGAAGCTAGATCAAAGCATCTTTTGCGTCTCTCCAGATTATCATCACTTCTCCAGACCCTATCTTGTTCCTCTTTGTTTGGATCAGCAACATGTGCTAAACCGCTAAATTCTTGAGAGTCTAAAAAGAATCCACGCGCTTGGCTGGACCAAGGAAAGATTGCTACTTGGTTTGTTTCAAGATAATCAACATACTCATCTTCCGAACAGCTAAAGCATCCAGGCCAAACTGGATTGTTCATTCGAGCTAGACTAAAGTTATTGCTTAAAACTGTGAAAGGCTCTTTTCCTTTGGATTTTGCATATTCGTTTGCTTCTCGAAATCTAGCTAATGACCAATTGGATGCTCCGAATGCTTTTATGAGCCCCTCATTTTTAAGAGTATTAAGCTCATCAATAAATCCCGCTACTGGCAAAGATTCGTTATCTCTGTGCAAACAATAAATATCAAGGTACGAGGTAGACATTCGAGACAAAGTCTCTTCCAATTGAGGTCTTATTTTTTCTGGTAAACAGTCAGGGGTATGGGCCCCTTTACCAAGCACCACCACCTCTTCCCTTAGTTTTCTAGATGCTATCCAACTACCTAAATAGTAATCACTTTTTCCATTGTTATATATGTATGCAGTATCAAATACATTTCCTCCTTTCTTATAAAAGTGATCAAACATGGCGAAAGCATGATTTGTATCTGACTGGTTATCACAACCAAAAACTATTCTTGATAGCTCCTTGTCTAAACCAGGAATTTTTAAGGATGGTAAGGTTTCTCTTTTCGAAACTTCTTGAATAATGGAAATTCTTCTTTTTTCGCCTCTATCGTCATCATAAACAACCTTCAAATTTTTTCGCCAACTATCTAGAGCAATCATATTCCCATGAGAATCATTATGAGGAAGCAAATTTGATTCGATTACCTGGTTTTTCAAACATTCAGAGAAATGATCTATTTCAATAGCATATATCCCCTTCTCAGTTTCGATATCTACCAACTCATCTTCGCCATTTTGATTTTGTATTTTTATTTGTGATTTTCTATCAGTGAATTCTCCACAATGCCAGGGTTGATTGATAAAAATCGTGACCTTGCCATCAGAAATCTGAACATCACTGTTAGTCTGCGTATTTGTGGCTGATTTAATTTCCGCAGTAGAGCCGTCTTCAAAAACCAATGAAGCCGAAGCGTTTAAATCTACTTTTTGATTGTTTAACTCTCCATTGGCGTCTATGGAAATAGGATTCATAAAATTGAGATTATTAACTGCACCTACTGCATGTCGAGAGATAGAAAGTGGATAACAGCCTATGTCTAAAATGGAGCCGCCACCAAGTTCCCTATTTACAAGTCTATGAGATTCAGGAACATCTACTGAGAAACAAAATTCAGCTTTTATTTGCAAAGGTCCCTTCATGTTTTCTCTTATAAGTTCCATTACTCTTTGAGTTTGGGGATGCATTTTGTACATAAATGCTTCCATCAAAAGCGTTTTGTTTTTTCTAGAAAGATCAATTAATGCCATAGTCTCAGTAGCATTTAATGTCATAGGCTTTTCACAAAGAACAGGTTTCTTGTTAACGAGACATTTTGCAGACAATTCAAAGTGACTAGTGTGTGGTGTTGCAACATAAATAGCATCTATTTCGTCCAAAGATATCAGATTGTCATAACCTTCAATTGCTATGCATTGGTAAGATTGAGAAAACTCTTCAGCTCTGCTAAGACTATTACTTGCTACAGCATATAATTCTCCGTCAGTCTCATTTAGAGCCTTAGCAAAAGCCTTGGCTATGGAACCCGTGCCTAATATTCCCCATCGGATAGGTTTCATTCTGTTGCCTCTTGAAGTTTTTTTAATAAATTCTTATGCATTGTTACATCTATTGGATAAAAATAAATAATAACTAAACTAGATGCAATACCTAAGGAAGGAATAAGGGTCATAATTAATTTCATATCCGTTAGAGTATTTTCTGCTTGCACTTCGTTGGCCTTGAAACCAATCGTGTCTAAAACTATTCCAAGAATTATGACGGCAAATGCAATAGAACCTTTTTGTGCAAATGTCATAAAGCCATAAAGAGAAGATTCACTTCTTACGCCCGTAAGAACTTCTCCATACTCGATAGTATCTGGAAGCATAGACCAAAAAAGTATACCTCCTGCCCCAGATCCAAAACCTATGAAAGCGACCAAAAATAAAAGTTCATTTAAAGAATTAATTTGATAAAAATAAAAAATTATAAAAGCAAGTAAGGTCAGAGTACTCGAAAGGAGCCAAGTAAATTTTTTTCCAATCTTATTGGAAATGAACCACCAAAAGGGAATGCTCAAAAAAGCAACTATGCCACTTGTAAACAAAATTGTGCTTTGATGTTCGTGCAAGTTCAAAGCATATTTTGTGTAGTAGATAAGATTATTTCCAAAGAAAATAGTTGTTATTCCAACTATTAAGGTTGCTGAAAAAACAAGCCAAAAAGGCATATTTTTTCCTATTGCTCTCGCAGCTTCTTTTAAACTTCCTCCAACTCTTTCAATTCCATGATCATTTGAAGGCTCTTTAACCGTCAAAAAGGTGATTGAATGAATTAGCAAGGCAGACAAACCAACTATCAAAGCTAACACAACAAACCCCATACTTTCGTCCTCTCCCCCAACCCAAAAGATTATCGGAAAAGCTACAAGCGCCATCAAGTTAGTTCCTGTTTGAGCTCCCATCATTCGAAATCCAGTAAGATTAGTTCTCTCTTGGCTATCAGATGTTATCCTGGGAGTTAGCGATGAAAATGGTACGCTAACAAGGGTAAAGCATGTTCTATGAAGAATGTTGGCGAATAAGAGAAAAAAGAAAAGTATAGTCCCTTCAAATGGAGGAACCCAAAATAAGAGCACAAAGGATAAAGCTAATGGAATGTTGCCAAATAATAAATATGGTCTGTAAACTCCCCATCTAGTCCTAGTTCTCTCTGCAACATATCCCATAAAAGGATCAGTTATCGCATCCCAAAACATACCTATTCCATAAATTAACCCTGCTAAAGAAGGAGAAATGCCCACTACATCTGTGTAAAAGTAAAGTAAATAAAGTCCGACACCGCTCCAATATAGGCATATCGCAATATCACCTATTCCATAGCCAACCCGAGTTTTTAAAGTTAATTTCTCAATTATTAGGTCAGTCATTATTAGTAATTTTATAGACTAGGTTAAAAGAATAATACTTAAAAAAATTTATTTCCTTTGAGAAAGCAAAAAAAAACAGGCCCTAAGGCCTGTTTTCTTTTTTTTTTACCTAGAACTTATATCTAAGATCTATTCCCATCGTACGAGGACTCAATGCACTTACTTGCTTTCTGAAGTTTTGTTCAGCGCTCTGTGCAGAGAGAGCATAGTAGTTATCATTATCCATAACATTATCTACATAAGCTCTTACATTTATGCTTCCGTCTTCGCTATACCATGAGGCACTTATGTTGGAAGTTTCACGTGACTCGATCCTATCGAGCGGTCTTTGCACTCCTGATGCGGAGAAAGCACCTGTGTATGAATGAGTTGCGAACAACCAAACTGGTCCCCATCTTGTATCCATTTCATAAGTAATATTAATAGTAAACTTATCTTCGGGTATACCTTTCAAAGGTCCTCCCTTCAAGTTAACTGTATAGTCTGAAGCAAAAGATGGACTGGTGACATCGCAAGAAACAAAACCTTGTACACATTGCCCAAATGCAGCAACTGGGTTTGTAGGATCGTCTACTGTGAAAACTAAATAGTCCTCTCCGTACTCTGTTTTTGTATAACTGTAATTTCCAGCTATATTCAAACGATCATTTGCTTGATACTGAATTTCCATTTCAAAACCTTTGTTTGTTATGCCATCAGCATTAGATACGAAGTTTGCACCAGCTCCTCTAAT
The DNA here is from genome assembly GCA_902630715.1 of uncultured SAR86 cluster bacterium. GTDB lineage: Bacteria > Pseudomonadota > Gammaproteobacteria > Magnimaribacterales > Magnimaribacteraceae > Magnimaribacter. Next base: position 12,530 of record CACOVO010000015.1, read on the forward strand.
GGGATCGAATTGCTCTAACTCATCTTGATAGCCATCGTAATCATAATGATATACAGAAGCAAAGATTTGCAATGTATCGTCTAAATGTAGACCTTTGTATCCAAGCTCAAATGCTTCGACAACTTCTTCATCATAATGAACAAGTCTTTGACCTGTGCCAGTTGGTATACCATTTGCGTCTCTCTGATCATCTCTTTGACCAGATACACCAAGTGCGTAACCACCAGCTCTAAAACCTGTTGTGAAAGAAAGATACCATAGTTGATTCTCATTTGGTTCATAATCAACATTTATCCTGACATTTGTATCATCCCAAGAATCTTCTCCACCGATTCTTCTTGTATAAGAATAAGGAATACCCTGTCCCAGTCGCAAAGGCGCAGCACAAGTAGCTGAGGAAGTTATCTCGCAAGTTGGTGTTATGGGTTGCGCAGGATCAATAGATCCGGGAAATATTGCAGCAGCAGGAATTACACCGGCACCTGCAAGAGCAGTTAGCTGAGCCAAAGTTGCAGGATTATAATTCCAACTTGCCGCACCCATTGCAACATTTGTCTGTGCTTCGATTGTCGCATCAGGGCCGACAGGAATGAAAGGATTACCTGACGCTAAATTTGCAAAAGGTATTAAACCACCTAGAGCACTTGCATAAAGCTCAGCGTAACCACCGGTCAATTCTAAAGCTTCTTTTTCGTCTTCAGCATATCTGGCGCCCAAAGTTAGTGCCCAAGATTCATTTATTCTCCATGTACCCTGAGTGAAATAAGCGATTGCATCTGTTTGGTTTTCATTGTCATGTTCGTAAACATGGCCCATATCGCTACCTTGCCATCTTCCTGAGATCGTTGATCCTAGAGGTGCATCACCCAATCTTACGTGGGGAGCTAAAGCCGCATTAGGCCAACCTAAGAGGGTCATTATGCTAGCCGGTGGCAACAAAGGTGAGATAGCATTTAAAGGGACCTCCAAAGTACCGTAATTTGCAGCCTGGGTAATCATAGGAACATTATTACTTAGTGAATAGGTTTGTTGTCTATTTTCATCCATGAAGAAAACTCCAGAGGTGACCTCTATATCGTCTCCAATCATCCAATTAACATTTATCTCGTGTGTAGTCATGTGAACATCTTCTAGGACAGTTGTTCTATACTGTGAGAAATCTCTGTTAATGTTATCGAGATCAATGTTAAAGGTATAGTTGAAGTCAACTTTACCAAACAGATAAGTGATTGTTGTTCTGTCATTAAGATCCCAAGTATAGCTAGCTTGAATACCTTCCTGTTCAAACATTACGTGATTTGAAGCACATCCTGGAGGTCCATAGGGATAATCTTCACAATTTTCGTCATGGTTTACATTTACGTCGTATGTTCCCAATACATCGGGTCCAGTATATTTGTAGGCAGGATTGAATCTCCAAGGGAAGCCGGCTTGATCAACACCTGGCCTGAGAGGTGCTGCATAACCAATTTGCCCTGTGACGGGGCTTGTGAAAGCAACAGCTCCAGGGGTAGATGCAGTTGCGCTTCTCAATCCGTAAACAGGATCTTTTGTGTTCCTTGTACCTCTATTAGGACCATACCCTTCTGTCAAAAGGACATTATTGTTAATAATTCTATCTGACAATCTATCATTTGCCCGCACCTGAAAAGACATGTCATCGTTGATGTTCCAAAGTAGTGTAAGAGTTAAGTTTTCATCGTCCAACGAATTTGTATCTGGTCCAGTACCTATGCTTTTTTGTAATCCATCTCTCTCAACTGAAATTCCAGTAAATCTATAAGCCAAGTCATCAGTAATAGGGCCTGAAGACATTAAGAAATACTGCTCTAGTCCATAATCTCCAAAAACCGTTCTCACTTCTCCCTCAGTTTCAAAAGAAGGTTTTTTTGTGATGTAATTTATTGCACCCCCTATGGAGTTTCTTCCATATAGAGTACCTTGTGGACCTCTAAGAACTTCAACTCTTTCAACATCATATAAAAAGTTTTCAGAGGCAGCTATTCCAAAGTCGGGCGAATATATACCGTTATAGTAAGTTGCGACACCCGGATCACCTCCTAAAGCTCTAAAGTTTCTTCCCACACCGCGAATCCTTACATCGAAAGCATCACGGGTAGTTGCTGGAAGCTGATCCATCAAGTCGTCAGCACCCTGCATCCCCAAATCTTCCAACAAAGAAGAATCAAAAGCTGTAATCGACATAGATGTGTCAGATACTGTCGATGTTCTCTTTTCTGCTGTGACGGTGATTTCTTCTATACCGCCTCTATCCCTATCTTCTTCTTCAGATAATAGAGTTAATGGCAATAATAGAAACAAGCCTAAAAAGTAAGTTAAGGACCTAATTTTCATATTTCTCCCCTCAAAAAATAATTTTTTTATAATGGAACATATTTTTGCACCACAAAAGTTCCATTTGCAATATCTACTATGCACTTTTCAAGTCATCTGTGCAATTTTTTTTGGAGGTTTTTTAACGACTAAATAAGGACCAAAATTAGTTTTTAGGGGCTTCTAACTCACCTTTTTTCGCTAAATAAGCTAATGCGGCTATCATCATTGCAAAATTAAGCAAGGTAACTCCCCAGATTTTGAATTGGACCCAAGCCTCAAGTGACATAAAGTAAATGAAATATAAATTTACAAAGCCGACCATAATGAAGAAAAACCCTGCAAAGTAAGTAACATTTGATTTAGCGTTAGAAGAGGTTGACTCTACTTGAGGTCCAAGTTGCGAAAGGAGCATCTTTATGAGAATTGGGCCCTTAAGGACATTTGACACAACAAGAATAAGACCAAAAACCCAGTGAAATATCGAAAATTTCCACTGCAAAAACACTGGATCTCTCAAAGCAATGGTTATAAAGCCTAATGGCATTAATAATGCCCACGAAAAAAATAAAGGTTTTGTTACTTTCGAATAAGCAAGTTTTTCTAGAACTACCTGAATTGTTACCAAAGCCATAATCGCAAAGGTCAAGTAGAAAAAATCACGATAATAGCCCCAAACTAATAAGAAAGAAGCTATAAGCAAAAAAGGATTATTAAAAAATTTACTTAACTTTTTCATATCTTCTATTTTAGATAAGCTTTGATGCTTCTAAAAACGAAATCTGCAATTAGTGGTTGGGCATCGACATTTGGATGTATTCCATCAGGCAACATAAGATCTTTGTTCAGTGCAACGTTCTCTAGCATAAAAGGGAGTAAAATGACTTTCTTCTCTTTCGCAATTTTGGGATAAATAGATTCAAATTGTGACTGATACCTTTTTCCATAATTAGGTAAAATCCTTATTTGCATCAAAAATACCTCTACATCTCTTTCTTTTGAAGCATCAATTATTTTTACTAGGTTTTCATATATCTTTTTTGGAGGATATCCTCTAAGAGCATCATTGCCGCCAAGCTCCAGAAGAATAAAGGAAGGATTTAACTCGTTTAATGTGTTTTCTATTCTGGTAAGTCCACCACCTGTTGTCTCACCAGAAACACTCCTGTTTAGCACATTAAGAGAAACATTATTTTCTTGAAATATATATTTTAAGTTTTCTGACCACTGTTTATCTTGATCCATCCCATAACCTGCACTGATGCTATCTCCGTAAATAAGAAAAGAACTCTTTTGCTCAGTAAATGCATAAGCTCCAAAAAAAATAAGTATTAATAAGCTTAAAATTTTCATTTTTCGTGTCGGCATATTGAGATCCGCATTATAAACAAAGAATTTCATTTATTATGATACTAATGGGTGTTATAGTTATGTAATACACCTATCTTAACAAATAAATGATCCTAGAAGTAAGCAACCTAAGGAAAGAAGTGTCTTCAGGAAATAACCAATTAGTGATCCTGGACAATGTGACCTTTAATCTAAATGAAGGCCAATCTTTGGCAATTACTGGACCATCAGGTTCAGGAAAATCAACTTTGCTGGGTCTTTTAGCTGGTTTAGATGAAGCAAGCAGTGGCCAAATTCGTTTAGATGGAGAGGCGCTACATGAACTGGATGAAGAACAAAGAGCGGTATTAAGAAAAGATAAGGTTGGCTTTGTCTTTCAGTCTTTTGAACTCTTGCCGAGTCTCACTGCTCTTGAGAATGTCATGCTACCTTCAGAGCTTAAAGCTGAGGATAATCCCGAACAAAGGGCAAAATATTTTCTTAACAGAGTTGGGTTAACTCAGAGAGAACAACACTATCCAAATCAACTTTCAGGAGGAGAGCAACAAAGGGTCGCAATTGCCAGAGCATTCGCTTGTTCTGCAAAAATACTGTTTGCTGACGAACCCACCGGAAACTTGGATCCTAAAAACGGAGAGATGGTATCCAATCTTCTCTTTGAAGTTAACTCAGAAACTGATAATGCGCTAGTGATAGTCACACATGATCATGATTTGGCCGATAGATGTGACAAAAAAATTGAATTGAAACTCGGAAAAATAGTTGAATGATGCTCCTCTCCCTTTCTTTTAAAATATTTGTGAGAGAATTAAGGTCAGGTTACTTAACCTCCATTCTAGTTTCTTTAATACTTGCAATAACTATTGTTTCAGGAATTTCTTTATTCACAGATAGATTAGAAAAGGCACTGAATACCGAGACTGAGGAATTTTTGGGGGGGACTCTAAAATTCGAGTCGAATCAAAATGCTGCGAGAGACAAAATTATAGAACAAGATTTCAAGGGAATTGATTTCATGGAGATGGTTTTGTTTGCATCCGTAATTTTTGCCGATGAGGATATGCAATTAAGTTCTGTTAAAGCTGTTGATGATGCTTATCCTCTCGTTGGAGAGCTGGAGCTAAAAAATGAATCTGGAATTTTCATTACTAAAAAGAATCCAGATTTAGGTACAGTTTGGATGGATGAAAGATTGCAAAATCTACTCAATTTGAATTACGGGGATAAAGTCTTTCTAGGAGACTCCGAGTTCATTTTTAATGCAACGATCCTTTATGAACCAGATAGGGCTTCTGGAAATTTTGCTTTCGCTCCAAAGACAATCATGAATCTTGCAGACGTTCCATCAACCAATATTATTCAGCCGGGTAGCAGGGTTGAGTACAACTATCTTTTCGCTGGTAATGATGAAAATATAAGTAAAGTTAGAGATTATCTAGAGATAATCAAAGAAAACGGTGACGATATAGAATCGCTAAGTGAAGACTCATCATCTTTAGGAAGAACAATAGAAAGGTCAGAGAATTTTTTCCTGTTGGGAGGGTTAATCGCAGTCTTACTATCAGCGTGCACTATTGGAATTGCATCACAAAGATTCACAAGAAGGCATGTCAGTTATGTTGCAATGCTAAAAACCCTTGGTATGCAAACTTTCCAAATAAGAATGATGTATTTTCTTTTATTTCTATTTATAACACTCCTTACCTTAATGATTGGTCTTTCTTTAGGTTGGATTTTGCAATCCCAGTTTATTGATCTTATGTCTTCATACTTCCCTACTGAATTACCTGTCCCAAGTTTTTATCCTATCCTCATCACTTGTGGAACCGTCATAATTTGCCAATTTGGGTTCATTTATCCTCATATTACTAAGCTTCTTGCTATATCTCCTATGAGAGTTCTGAAAGAAGATATGTCTTTTAATTATGGCTCAATTCCAGTTTTTGTAATGGGATTGATTGCCTTTTTTCTTCTTCTTTATCTTTATACAAATCAGTTAACATTGTCGTTAATAATTTTCATGGGAGTTATTGGTTTCTCCGCATTAGGTATTGGTTCTATATATATTCTTCTTGGTAAAAATAAAATTGGTCTTGGTGCTTCTGGCCCAATGATGCTAGCTGTATCAGAATTAAGGAGAAGAAAGTTAGGTAATTCCTTTCAAATTTTTGCGTTTACTGTTGCTATAGGGCTAAGTTTGATTACTTTTTCAGCTAGCCAAAACCTACTTGGTTCCTGGCAAACTTCTATCCCTGATGACTCTCCAAATAATTTTGCAATAAACATTACCCCCGAGGATAAAAATAGAATGCAGTCCTACCTAGACAAAAATGGAATTAAGTCTAACCCCTTTTATCCAGTTACAAATGCTTCTATCTTGAAAAAAGAAAAACAAGCGGTTGAAGACTTAATTGATAGAAATTTTAATATCACCTGGATAGAAAATCTTCCGGAGCACAACTCTATATCAAAAGGGAAGTGGTTTGATAGTTATCAAGTGAACGGTATTTCTGTCTCCGATGACATTGCAGAAAGATATAAATTAGAAATAGGTGATGAAGTTTACTTAAAGCTAGGTGAACAAAAGATTGAATCCTTCGTTCAAAGTATTAGGGTGGTTAATTGGGATAATTTTTCCCCAAATTTTTTTGTAATAGGTCATCCTTCCCTTTTTAAAAATATCTCCTCAACATACATAACCTCGTTTTATATACCTTCGGACAAACAATATCTGGCTGCTGATTTAATGAGAGAATTTAGAACAGTTTCTGTGTTTTCCATAGAGGAATTGATAGAACAAGTAAAAGAAATAATTGCTCAAGTTACTCAAGCACTGAATTCTATTTTATTGCTTACTTCTTTAAGCGCCCTATTTCTTGCATTCTCAGCCTTACAAGATGGATTTAGTGTAAGAAAACACCAATCCGCAGTCCTCAGGACCTTGGGTGCGACTAATTTTTTAATAAAAGTCTCTACGCTTATTGAATTTACTCTGTTGGGAGTAATTTCAGGCAGCCTTGGTTCATTGGTGGCGTATGGTGGTATTTATTTCATTGAAACAAGAGTATTTGAAACAACTGCAAACTTTTATCCAGCGATATCTGTACTTGGACCACTATTAGGCATAATTGTTGTCTCTTCGCTCTGTTACTACTTGATAAATGGAATTACAAAACAATCTCCCAAAAGGTTATTAATGCAATAGAAATAAAAAAGCCTGCACAAAGCAGGCTTTTTTATGATCAGCGATTAATTAATAAGCGCCAAACTTCTTAGTGAATGAGATACCTCCCATTCTAGGTAGAGTTGGAACAACAGAAACTAAGAAACCTTGAGTTTCGTCATCTGTTGACATATTTCTGACACCTATTTTGTCCATCACGTTATTAATAAAGAACATGACTTCTAAATCACCTTCATTATTAGTCCATGTAGCTTTCATGTCTACACGACTAAAAGCTGGAGAAATATGGTAAGGCAATGCAGCATCTGACCATATGATTTCATCAGTCCACGATACGCCCACCAAGTAATCGACAGATCCGTCCAACACGTCCTCTTGAGTATAGTTAGAATAAACTGAAAGTTTATTTTCAGGTATTCTTTCCATTTTAACTCCATTAATAGGTCTCTCTCTTTCTTTAATAGAATATAGAGAACTTGGAGCTTCCGGATTATTTACTTCAATAACCCCCCTATTTCCAAATGCATCGACAATCTCTTCAGAAAATCTTGCATCGGTATAGCTGTAATTACCGCCAATAATCCAATTAGGTTCAGGCATGTATATTACCTCTAGCTCAAAACCTTTGGTTTCGGCTTCTGGATAACCTATTACAGAAGTACTTACTCCGCCTAAGAAGCTTTGTGACTCAAACTGTCCATGAATATTTTCGTAAACATATTGATAAGTCGAAGCATTTATTTGAAGTGTATTATCCAAGTAAGAACCTTTGTGACCTAATTCATAGGAAGTTACTTCTTCAGAATCATAGGATGGGAAAGCAGAGAAATAACCTAAGTTAAATCCACCTGATCTATGGCCAGTCGTTACAGATAAATACCATAAAGCATTATCGGTCGGCGTATAGTCTATGTTCACCCTATAATTAGACTCCTCGAATTCTCTCTCCATAGACCTGTAAAAAGACCTAGAGTAAGGAACACCTTTAAATCTTATTACTCCCTCACCAGTAGGTGTACCATCAGCATTTAGTGCGCCTGTAGAAACGTTAAACGCAAGTAGATTTGCAGCAGTTAAATCCGCTTCGTTATATTGCACAAGATTCTCTTCTGCAACCTTTTCATCTTCACTGTAGGAACCACCAAGTGTTATGGCCCAAGTATCATTTATTTGATACTCAGTTTGGAAATAAACAGCATAGGCGTCTGTTTTATTTTCTGTTTGCCATACAAATGTAGTGCCGGGTGAAGGATTTGGACCATTTCTTAAAACAGCATTTTCTCCATCCCAAGGCCCAGAAATAATACATACCTGAGTTAAAGCTGGGTCAGAGAAATCTGGAACTGGTGCTAGTCCTAACAAGCTAGCAATTCCACAACCAGTATCTCTAGCTGTATAAGGTCCAACAGTAGTTGGGAAAGCAGGTACTGTCGGATTTGCACCTCCAAAGGCTGCAATAGCAGTTAACATTTGAACTTGTCTAGAAGCATCTGCACCGGCAAGTTCAGCTGCTACAGAACCATAATCAGCAGGCTGAGAATATCTTGGATCGCCATTTGGATTAAAAAAGTCTAAGTCTTGATCAATCTCTTCATGGTATTCAAAGAGACCGCCAACAAAACTCCAGTCATCCGTAATATCCCAGAAAAATTGAATTTCATGTTGGTAATTTTCATTCTCTTGCATAGCATGAAACTGCTCATCAAACTTAGGATTACCTGTCCTGTCGTCGTCAGTTATTCTTGTATAAAGATAATCAGTATAGGAGCCAATATATTTGATTGTTAGGTCATCTCTAGCGTCCCAAGTATAGTTAATCGTGCCTGCTTGGTGATCAAAATATTCATCATTAAAACCATTAGTAGAGGTTACAAGATCATCTCCATCTAATGAAGGAATACTCTTACCATCACCAATCATTGTTGCAGCCAAGATATCTGCATCATATCCAAAAGCGAAATTAGGACTAACTCCTGTGCCCGCGAAAGTTGCAGGGTCCACACCTGGTACTAGGAACTGACCAAATCTTTGCAGTCCTTTATGATTAAATTCAAAAATTTGATAGCCTGGAGTGGCACAGTTGGCAACTGTTCTATCAACTAAACTCGAACAGGGAGTATTAGGATCTACGGGCCTATATCCATGGACCATCAAATCATTCCTTCTAAGATTTCCTCCATATTCGCTAGTTGTGATTAATCCTGCACCTTGGGCAGAGCTAATGATTCTTCCATAACTTCTCTCATTTCCTCTGATATCAAAAGTATGGTTATCATTCTCCCAACGTAAAGCTAAAGTATAGTTTTCGTCTTCGTAACTATCTAGATCCTCACCAGCACCAAGATCTTTGATAACACCATCTCTACTTCTGTTAACAACTATCAATCTTGCGCTAAGGTTATCAGTTAAACCGCCAGTAATATATCCATAGCCCTCAGCCATTCCGTAGCTTCCGACTAGTGTTCTTACTTCAGCAGAAAAATCTTGTGAGGGTTTCGATGTTATAAAGTTTACTGCTCCACCGATACTGTTTCGGCCATATAAAGTACCTTGAGGTCCCCTGAGAATCTCTATCCTTTCAATATCATAGAGTCCGTTATCCGTCGATGCGATTCCGAAGTCAACAGAGTAAGCTCCATCAACATATGTTCCTACGCCAGGATCTCCACCAAGAGCTCTAAACATTCTTCCGATTCCCCTAATCGAAATATCATATGGCTGAATAGTGGTTGCAGGTATATAGTTCTGCAAGTCCTCTTGGTTCCTCAAATTAAGTGCTTCGATTAATGATGCATCGAAGGCAGTTATTGAAATAGCAGTATCTTGAATAGAAGATGCTTGCCTCTCAGCGGTGACTATTACCTCTTCGATCCCACCTACATCATCTTCTGAAAATGCAATGAAAGGCGATAAGGCAAAAGAAATAAAAAAGATAAACTTTTTCATGAAACCTCCCCAAAGTTCCATCAGAGCACCTCTCCTAGGTATTTCTGATCAATTTGTTATTCCTTGAGTTCCTTCTCAGGGAAATATAGCTATCAAAATACCTCTATTTCCTGAATCTATCAAGAAAATTTTAATAGAAATAATAGGCCATGATAAATGCAAATGCATTATTGATACCATGAAGGGCAATTGGAAGGCTTAAAGATTTATAAGCCATGCGAATGTATCCTAAAAATATACCAAAAACAAATAGCACTACTAAGATTAAAACTTCATATTGGAAATGAATGATTGTCCATAATAAGCTACTTATTGTAACTGCTCCCCAGGGTCCCAATTTAGTTCTTGTTAATTGAGAATAAAGAAATCCTCTAAATATAAATTCTTCGGCTATTGGCGCTACGATGATCACCGATATGAGTCCTAGAATTAGAGGATCTGACAGCATGAACTTAATGAACCCCTCTGGCATCTCTATTCCAAGAAGCAACATGTATATTTCTTCAAGGAATATAAATAGAGCTAAAAAAGCGGTTCCGTAAATTAAATCATTTCTTCTTAGTTGTAGTGAACCCAATTCTGTCAAAGGAATGTTCCTGACTCTCATCCTCCAAACTACAAATGCTATTAAAGTTGCCATGGAGACAATAGAAGTCATATTATCCGCAATAGGATGCATTTTGATCTCGCCCAGATAATTCATATTGACTGTAACTGGATTTGAATAAACCCAATCACCTAAAAAACCTATTGATAATGCAAATGGTATGGGAATTAAATTGAAACTTAGAAAGATAAAAAGTAGTGCCCACCAACCGCTATAATATCTCGGGGTAATCTCATTCATAATAAGTAATTCTCTAAATAAAGGTTATAAATTTTACTAAACTCTTTGAATAACTATAAACTAAACCCATAAGGTCTCTAAGTTTTAATTATCTAAATTTGAAACAGGAAAATACAAAAAAAACCGCTCTTATTACCGGATTCTCGTCTGGAATAGGAATGGCCTACTCGAAGTATCTCGCAAATCAAGGCTGGAATCTTGAGTTGATTTCGCAAGACAAATCTCGTTCAGATAAAGGAAAAGAAAAATTGAATTATCAATTCGCTAGATATCATTTGAGAGATTTATCTAAACCAGAATCTATAAAAAGTATCGTTGAAAATATCGAAACTCCAAATTTAATTGTTGCTAATGCAGGGATAACAAAATCAGGAAAAGCTGGATCGCTCGATTTTGAAGAAAAAATGGATCTTTTTTATCTACTTTGTAATGGAGTAATTGATTTAATTGAGTCCTATTTACCAGAGATGGAACAAAAAAAAGGTTCAAGAATAGTTATTATTTCAAGTATTGGAGCGGTTACACCAATGCCTAAGTCCTCAATTTATGCAGCTGCAAAATCGGCAATATACTCTTATGGCCAATCACTTTCTCGAGAGTTAAATAAAAAGAATATCACCGTAACAGTGAGTTTGCCTGGTTACGTAAAAACTTTAGCTCATCAAAGAGCTGGACTAGGACATTTAAATGAAAAAGTTCCAGGTTGGATGTGGATCCAGGCAGAGCAAGTTGTAAAAGAAACAGAGAAAGCATCTATCAAAGGAAAGTCGTACGTGATACCTGGAGCTGTTTATAAACTTGTGCGACCTTTTCTTCAGTCTGAATTAGCAAATAATATTTGGAACAAAATCACTAAAAGGAATTCCTAAAACAGTTCGAAGTAAAATTGCTTTATATCTTCTGCAACCTTTTCAGGAGCCTCGTACATTGGCAGATGACCAACATTAGGATAAATCTTCAGCTCTACGTCTTTTATATTATCTTGAAAAATAAATGATGAGCTGTATGGGATAATGTTATCTTCCTCGCCATGAATTACTAAAAGAGGGCTAGTGATTGACCGAAGAGCATCAGCACCATAATTATCACCCTTTCTATTGGAAAACATCGACAGAATTGCCTTCCTTGAGCCTTTTAATAAGGTTAATTCATGAAATTGATATGCTAATTCCTTGCTAGCCAAATTTTCGTCAAAGACAGATGTCTTTAAGCCTTGTGTAGCAAAAAACTTGGGTGTGTAGTAACTAAGAAAAGAATTAACAACTTTAGATCTCATCAGCTTCCAAACCCAAGGAGTATCTCTATTATTTTCCTCTAAAGATTCTCTTTGTTCTTTAGTATAAATCCCGCTGGACGAAAGGAGGATAATTGACTCTATTTTATTGGGATAGCTTAAAGCATATCGCCATGCAACTCCTCCCCCCATGGAATTTCCTGCAATAGAAAATTTAGATATTTTTAAGTGATCTATGACTGAATTGACTGTTTTCATAAAGCTCTCATTGGAGTAATCATTTGATGGAATAGCTCCAGTAAGGCCAAAACCTGGTAAATCAAGACTTACAAGTCTGAATTCCTCTTTCAGTAAGGGAATTAATTTTTCAAAATTAAATAGAGAGCCATTAAATCCATGAAGAAATAAAATTACCGGATGATCGGACTCTCCTTCGTCTCTGTAATGTATTCTTGTCCCATCAGAAAGATTTAGAAATTGAGAAGCTCCAGTGGCATATTTAATTTCTAATTCTTCTCTAGAAATATCCTTATAGATACCTGAAAAGATGAAAACTACTATTAAGACAGTGGTTACAATGAAAGTATTTTTAAAAATAGCCGTCATATTTGTATTTCATAAAACAATATTCCAAATAAAGTATATTTCATTTCAATAATGTGAAGTTAAGATAACCAAATGAAGTTTAAATTAACAATGTTTCTTCTGTGCTTGTCGCCAATAATTGTTACTGACGAAGGAAAGGAATTTGATACTATTAAGATTCTTGTCTATAACACTCATGGACTGCCTGAAATCTTTATAGATGATAATCCAAAGTTCAGATTTCCCATCATAGGATCAAAAACAAAAGCATATGATATTTCTCTAATACAAGAAGACTATGCTCACCATGAGGAATTGGAATCTGGATTAGATGATAAGAGCATCGCAATTAGAGGTCCACTTGGCAATACTCTATTTTGCCCTTTTTGCACTGGCTCAGGTTTAACAACCATATTTAGTCAAGAAGAGGATTGGGATTATCAAGTTGAAAGTGAAGCTTTTGAAACATGTTCAGGTTGGTTAAGAGGTGCAAACGATTGTTTTGCTTACAAAGGCTTCCAATTAATAAAATTGATCATTGATGGCAATGAGTTATATATTTTAAATACTCATATGGATGCAGGAAGAAGGGATTCTGATCGAGCATCCAGAAAGCTTCAACTTGATCATATCTACAAGGTCCTTGAACAGAAGACTAAAGGAAATCCTCTTATAGTTGCCGGAGATCTTAACTTGAGCGCTAAAGATCCGGAAGATATGAAGTTACTAAGTAATTTTAAAGCGAAACTTAATCTAGTCGATAGTTTTGAAGGGGTTAATAGAGGCTTAGAATGGTCTATTCTCGACTACATTCTTTACCGAGGAAGTCCAACGAAACAAATTAATATCATAGATGCAGGTGAAGACAGATCATTTGTAACTGAAGAAGGTTATTTGAGTGATCACCCTGCCCTTTTTGTGGAAATATCTTTTTAATATTGAGACTCTAGTAGACAAACAGCTATCTTTTAGGAGAGTTTTTTTCCATAACTAGTTTTAGCCCTTCAAGATAAAGTTCCCAATGTACAACTTGCTCTTCTTCAAGTTTAGACTTCATGCGTTTATCAAATTTACTGTATTCTCGGCTAATTCCACGTTTGATTCTCTTCGGTATGTTTACTCCGCCCTTGCGAATCTCACGCTGAACTACAGACTGAAGGCCACTCAAACAATTCATAAGGCCTTCTCTGAATTCAGTACTTTGATCTTCAGTCATTTCCATTGCGGATATATGAACAACTAGTTCAGGACTTAACCAAGGAGGTAAATTTTTTGAAGATACTGAATCATCTGCCCATAAGAATGAGGTGAACAAAATAATTAGTATAGTTGATATTTTTTTCATTTTAATTTTCTTGCTCCTTAGCTTTTTTTAAATCAAAAGCCTCTTGATCTCTCTTCCATTCCTCTAGATACCATCCATCGTTGCCTATTTTGTTTACATAGGAATAAAAAACACGACCATTTTCGTCAACAAAACCTTGCTCGAAAGGTTTACCTGTTTTTTGATTTATTCTCTTATGTGCTTCTAGCAATTCCATCGAATCTTTTCTTAAACCTTGTTAATGATAGTCCACAATCAACATTATCAATAATTAATATGGTGGAGCTAGGCGGGATCGAACCGCCGACCTCAACACTGCCAGTGTTGCGCTCTCCCAGCTGAGCTATAGCCCCTTTTGTTGATTTGTTCTATTATACTTGTCCTTTTGATTTAGAAAACATAAGTGACCAAATATGAAATTACTAATTAAAGCAATAACATTTATCTTTGTTCTTAATATTTCGAATATTCTTTCATCAAATACCGAAGCAAATGCTGAATTATTCGGCTCGCTACCTGATATTTACGACGTAAAAATATCACCAAACGGACGTTATGTTGGTGTCCAGCAAAAGACCGAAGAGACGATAATAGTAAAGATACTAGATTTAGATCAATCTCAACTGGTCAGTGTTCACGATTTTGGTAAAAAAGGAAGAATATCGGACTTTTTCTGGGCAACTGACAAAAGACTCGTATTTTCCGTTAACAGACCAGATTCAAGAAGTACAGCAAACTATAATGTTGGTCAACTGGTCGCAGCTGATATAGATGGAAAGAATACAAGACTAATTGCTGGTTTTGGTTCTGCTCCTGACTATCTTCAAGGTAGAAGAAACAAAGCTAGGTCAAATCCAGAAAGACCGGCAACTATTGTTCATAGATTGCCAGATGATTATGATCATATTCTTGTCAATTTTTTTGATAATGCAGGGTTTAATGATCTAGCAAAATTAAATATTAAAAATGGAAAAGTTACATTCATAACAAAGTCACCTGTCATATATCCAAATTGGGTCTTCAATGGAAAGGGAGATTTAATGGGTGTTTCAACGTCAAATTTAGAGAATACTTCGGAAATCTACCTTTTTAAACCTAACCTACCCAATGGATCATTATCTTCAAGAGAGTGTGGAGCTTCTACCGATTGTTATATTCCTCCCATAAGACAAGATAATAAATTGCCAGGTTGGGTATTTTTTAAAGACTTTGAGTTTCCTAAATCAGCTTCAATTGAAGGTTTTAGCCCCAATGGAAAAATGATGGTCACAGAGTATATGGAAGAAAATACAGTAGGGCTTTACGAATATGATCTGAGAAAAAATTCTTTTGAATTAATCTATAGGCATCCAAGAGTTGACATTACAGGTGTAGCAACGAGTATTGAAGATGGGCCTTACGGAATAAGAATAGATGATGGAAAACCTGAATATTTATATTTGTCTGAGCCGAATAGACTAAAAGATTTACATTTGAAATTTTATAATGCTTTTCCTGGCAGCAATACGAGCCTAACGTCTAGATCAAATGACTATACTCGTGCTGTTGGGTATGTTTCAGCTGACAATAATCCAGGAATTTATTATTTGATTGATACCAAAAAGAATCAAATTTCACCTCTAGGCAGATTTTGGTCAAAAACCTCCTACGACAGCCTGGCTAAAATGGAAGTTCATGACTTTAAAAATAAGCACGGCGATATGATCCAATCTTACTTTACGAGTGCTGCAGGGAAAGGTGAAGCTCCTACCATAATTATGCCGCACGGTGGTCCATGGGCTAGAGACACGTGGGGATTTGACCCAGAGGTTCAATTTTTGGCTGCAGAAGGATTTAACGTTATACAAAATAATATAAGAGGATCCAGCGGATACGGCTTAAAACATATGAAGGAAGTTTATGGGAATTTTGATACCGTTTTGGAAGATATATTCGACTCATTAGAATACTTTGATGAGATGGGATTAATCGACATAAATAATGTGTGCATCTATGGAGGAAGTTACGGAGGGTATGCGTCTACACAAGCGCCGATGATGAGACCAGACCTTTTCAGGTGTGCAGTAAGCGAAGCTGGTCTTTATGACATCAATGCACAGTACGTAAGCGGTGATATTAGATGGGCTCGAGGAGGTAAAAAATTTCTTCAGGCTGCTTTTGGAGATGGAGATGAAGCGATAAATCAATCTCCAGTTAATTATGTAAACAAGCTAAAAACACCTTATATGATTATTCACGGCGGTAAGGATATGCGAACTCCTTACAAAGAAGCTGTGACTTTTATGAAGGAGTTGGATAAAAATGGCATCAAATACGAAAAAATGATTGTTGAAAAAGAAGGACACGGTTTCTCAAAAGAAGAAAACAGAATTGAGAAATTAAAAAGAATTAGTGCGTTCTTTAATAAGTACCTTGATCAGAGCTCTTGAATAAATTTCCTAGTAAGAGAAATTTTTATCAAATAAAAAATGGTTGCAAACAAAATACAAGCTAATGCACTGCTTGTATAGAAAGGTATTGCATTAACGTAACAGGCAATTAAGCCCTCCATATCTTGGCTATACGAATTGGAATTAATCCAAACACCAAAATTTGAAAGTATAAAGAAAATCATTGGTGAAATTAGAGCCAAAATTCCTACCCTTTTAAAATTATCTTGATAAAAAAAGAAAGATATCAAGCTAAGGATCATCAAAGAGCTATAAGTCCATAGCATAAGACTATGCATTCCGATGAATAAATCTGAAATGATCATGGAAGCTAGTGGTACCATCAATGCAAAAGTAAGATCTTTTTTTATAAAAGGAAGAAAAATTATACCTGCCAGAATAGGTGTGAAGTTGGGAGGATGTGGAACTATCCTGCTTAGTACCAGCAAAGAGGTTAAAAAAAATATTCCTTTAAAAAAGTTCATTTTGTTATTCTATTCAACTTTAGGATAATTAGAAATCATACATGAAATATGCTCCACTCCATGCTTTAAATGATATTGAATGCCCTGTAGGTGAAGCCTATTACTTTCCTGTGGATAATGCCTCATTGAGAATTGCATTTTGGAATCTTGAAGGTCGAAAAGG
>CACOVO010000016.1 GCA_902630715.1 uncultured SAR86 cluster bacterium
GAACCTAAACACGATGGTATAAGTTTCTTGTTAATTGATATGGATCAGCCTGGAGTAACAACAAGGCCAATTACACTTATAAGTGGTAAATCTCCTTTCTGCGAAACCTTCTTTGACGACGCTAAAGCTCCTGTAAAAGACCTAGTTGGAGGTTTAAATAAAGGCTGGACGGTAGCCAAAAGATTACTTGAACACGAAAGAACAATGATTTCCGGCATGGGACTTTCAGGTGGAGGTGATGGAAGTAAGAAGACCAAATCTGGACTTGCCGAAATAGGAAAGAAATATGCTGGAACAGACTCTAATCAGAAAATAGCCGATTATGCTTTAAGAAGAAAAGTTGCTCTACATGATCTAAACTCGAGAGCATTTGGTCTGACTATGCAAAGAGTCGGAGAAGAAACCAAAGTTGGAGCTCCAAGTCCTGCAGCTGCAATGGCCAAGTATTATGGCACGGAGCACAATAAACTCCGCTACGAACTTATGCTTGAAGCGATGGGGACTCAGGGTGTAGGTTGGGAAGGTGAAGGATTTTCTGTTGAAGAGCTGCAAATCACCCGAGATTGGCTTAGAACGAAAGCTAATTCAATAGAAGGTGGAACTTCAGAAGTCCAACTTAATGTTATATCCAAAAGAGTCCTTGGACTCCCAGATAAATAACTATGGCTTTAATTCTCAATGAGGAGCAGCAATCGCTAAAGGACATTGCGAAAGAGTTCTTGCAAAAGAATGCTCCGGTAACACATTTTAGAGAGATAAGAGATACCAATAATGAGCTTGGGTATGATGAGGTCTTATGGAAAGAGATGGTCAACTTAGGCTGGTCTGGTATTTTAATTCCTGAAGAATATGGTGGTTTTGACTTTGGAATGGTTGGAATGGGAAGTATTTTTGAAGAGATGGGTAAAACACTTACTCCCTCTCCCCTATTTGCAACTGGTGTGCTTGGGGCTAGCCTTATATCTCTCGGAGGAAATGATTCTCAAAAACAAACCCTGCTCCCAAAAATAGTTGAAGGAAGTCTTACAACGGCTCTAGCGTTAGAAGAAAATAACAGACATTCTCCAAACGTCATAAGTACTTCGGCAACAAAGAGTGGTGACAATTATGAGATTTCTGGTGAGAAGACTTTCGTAATTGATGGTCATTCCGCAAATTTACTCATAGTTGCTGCTAGAACCGAAGGCTCGATTGATGACGAATCTGGTATTACTCTCTTTATGTTAGATCCTAAGACAGATGGCTTAGAAATTACTAAAACTAGTATGGTAGATTCGCGTAACTCAGCTCAAGTAAAATTGAGAAATGTTGTAGTGTCTTCATCCGATATTTTAGGCGGATTAAATAATGGTAGTGGAATACTAGAAAATGTTCTGGACCGAGCTCAAATTGCTATTTCTGCGGAAATGTTAGGCAATGCAAGTCAAGCATTTCAAATCACAATTGAATATATAAAAGAAAGAAAGCAATTTGGGGCAGTTATCGGTACCTTTCAAGCGCTACAACACAGGGCAGCTGAAATGTATTCTGAAATAGAATTAACTAAATCCTCTGTTATAGCTGCATGTAACGCCGTAGATGAAAATTCTAATGACCTTAAAAGGATGGCTAGTCTTGCCAAGTACAAGGCTGGAGAAACTAACCACCTAGTAACTAATGAAGCTATTCAGATGCATGGTGGCGTAGGGGTAACTGATGAATATGATGTTGGCCTATATCTTAAAAGAGCCAGGGTTACAGAACAGATATTTGGCAATTCTGAATATCACATTGATCGATACGCTACTTTAAGCGACTATTAATCTGAGTCACTTAGAAAAACTTCTCGAAGTCATGTCTCAATTGAGAGATAAGGACAATGGATGTGAGTGGGATAAAGAGCAA
Organism: uncultured SAR86 cluster bacterium; assembly: GCA_902630715.1. Taxonomy (GTDB): domain Bacteria; phylum Pseudomonadota; class Gammaproteobacteria; order Magnimaribacterales; family Magnimaribacteraceae; genus Magnimaribacter. The sequence goes on from CACOVO010000016.1 coordinate 1,885, forward strand.
ACATTTGAATCTATTGCGCCATATACTATCGAAGAGGCTTATGAAGTTGCCGATGCCATAGAAAGAGAAAATCCAGAGGATTTAAAAGAAGAGCTTGGAGATCTTCTCCTACAAGTCGTTTTTCTCTCGCAGATTGCCAAAGAAGATGATTTGTTCTCTTTTGAGGATGTAGCTGAAAATATTACAAAAAAACTTATAAGGAGACATCCATACGTATTTTTAAAAAAACGCGATCATTCTTCATATGAGCAAACAAAACAGTGGGAAGAAATCAAAGAGAAAGAAAGAGCATTGAAAAATCAATTGGGAGTGCTAGATGGTATTGCTAAAAACTTACCCGCTCTTAAAAGATCTCAAAAGATTCAAAAAAGAGCTTCTGATGTGGGATTTGATTGGCCTGGTACAAGAGGAGTAATTAATAAAATTAAAGAAGAAACAGACGAATTAGAAGAAGCAATAGAATCACAAAATGGGGTTGATATTGAAGAGGAAATTGGAGATCTTCTGATGATTATTTCCAATCTCGCTCAAAAAGAAGGTATCGATTCAGAGCAAGCGCTTAATCGAGCAAATAAAAAATTCATAAAAAGGTTTAAATATATTGAAGAGGAATTAAAAAAAACAAATACTAGCTTTAATGAAGTGCAACTAAATGAGCTAGACTCACTATGGAGAGATGCTAAAAAGCAAGATTGATAGATGATTATAGAAATTCTTAGGGGAATATTATCTTTTGCAGCTGTTGTTCTGAATACTCTCTTTTGGTGTGTTTTCTTGCTATCAGTTGCTATCTTAAAGTTAATAATTCCTATTGAAACCTGGAAAAGGTTTTGTACAAAAATCATAATAAATATTGGCGAATGCTGGATATTTTGTAATGGACTTTGGATCAAATTGCTTCATAAGCCTGAATGGAATGTAGAAGGTTTTGAATCTTTGGATAAATCACAATGGTATTTATCTGTTGCCAATCATCAATCTTGGGCAGATATTTTCGTACTGCAAGAGATTACAAATAGAAATATACCAATGCTAAAGTTTTTCATGAAGCATGTATTAATATGGGTCCCGGTGATTGGGTTAGCTTGGTGGGCATTGGATATGCCATTTCTTAAAAGATATACAAAAGAAGAAATAGAAAAAAATCCCCAGCTCAGAGGAAAAGATATAAAAGCTATGGAAAAGTCATTCGAACGCTATAGCAGATATCCAGTATCAATTTTTAGTTTTGCAGAAGGAACAAGATTTACTGAAGAAAAAAAATATCAACAGTCTTCTAAATATACTAATCTTTTAAATCCAAAGTCAGGAGGAATTGGGTTAACTTTAACAACCATGCCTTATATCAAACTGCTTCTAGACTTTACCATTCATTATGAAAGTGTAAGGAGATCTTTTTGGGATTTTCTTTGTGGAAGAATGTCTAAGGTCAATGTTAGAGTAAGAGAAATTCCTATCCCCGAAAGTCTTCTTGGTAGGGATTACGAAGAAGATATTGAATTCAGGAATGAATTAAAATCTTGGATAGAAAAAGTATGGTCTGAAAAAGATCAATATCTGGAGGAAAGAAGATGATAGATTTATATTATGCACCTACTCCCAATGGCTGGAAAATTTCGATTATGTTAGAGGAGTGCGATCTTGACTATAAAGTCATACCCATGAATCTTGGTAAGGGAGATCAATTTAAACCCGAATTCTTGAAGATAAGCCCGAATAATAGAATGCCAGCTATCATTGATCATGAAAATAAATTTGATGGTAAACCTCTGAGTATTTTTGAGTCTGGTGCAATCTTGATGTATCTAGGAGAAAAAACTGGTATGTTTTTCCCTCAACAATCTCCGAATAGAGAAAAAGTTCTAGAATGGCTATTTTGGCAAATTGGAGGTCTAGGACCTATGGCTGGCCAAGTGAGTCATTTCGTTAACTATGCTCCAAATTTTCCAGGCGATCATTCATATTCGGAAAAAAGATACAAGGACGAATATGACCGTCTTTTGGGGGTAATGAATAATGTTCTAGCTGATAGTGAATACTTAGCAGGAAATTATTCAATAGCTGATATGGCCTCTTTCCCATGGATAACAGCTTATAAACGTTACGAAGTTGATCTAGATTCCTTTAAAAATGTTAGAAGATGGTTTGATGATATCAAATCAAGACCTGCTGTTAGACGGGGCATCGAAGTGGGCAAAGAACAAAGAAATTTTGGAAAAGGGATTACAAAAGAGGGGCTAAAGACAATGTTTAATCAAGATTCAAAAAGCATCTCTAAAATGGCAAAAGATAAGGAATAAAGCTTAGAGTTTCTCCTCTATTAATTGCAATCTGTCATTTCCAAAATACATGTCGTGTTGATCAATAAAAAATGTAGGTGACCCAAAACCTCCCCTATCCATTAATTCTTGAGTGTTTTCAGCCAACCTATCCTTAATTTTTTTATTTTCAATAAAGTTTTCAAAAATTTCTTTAATAGCTCCGTGAGATTCTGCTATCTGAAATAAATTTTCCCTTATCGAGATATCTATTCCATCAGTCCAATAGGATTTAAAAACAGACCTCAGGTAACTTTCAATCCCGCCTTCGTCAATGAAATAAAAAGCTCCTCGCATGGCCATAACGCTATTAACTGGAAATATCTTAGGCCAATTTATCTTGATCCCTCTCTGGATGGACCAGTCATGCATATCTTTCTGAGAATAGGCCATTTTCTCCCGAACAGGATTTTTTCTATTTTCGTAAACACTGGGGTTTATTGAGTTGAAAATGCCTCCAACTAGAATTGGCTTCCAGATTATCTCAAGTTCCTTTCTTTTTGATAATTCCAAGAGGCCCTCGAAAGAAAGATAAGTCCATGGGCTACTGCAATCAAAAAAATATTCAATTTTCTTCATAATATGTAAAAAGTAAATTCAAAATATACCAAAATAATAATTTAATGAGTCCAATTTTTAGATAAAATACATATGCTCATCCTCCATCATAAACATGTTAAAAAAATTACTTATTTCAGGTTTCTTTTTTTATAGCCTATTAGCAATAGGTGATCAAAGAGATACCGAAGTATTCAAAATAAATGAAAATCAAATTCTTTTAGCAGAAGAAATCATAAATAAACTGGAAACAAGTCATCTAGTAAAAAAAGATTATATCTCTCTAAAAATTGAAGCATTTGAAGAGTTTCTAAAAAGATTAGATCCAAATAAAACTGTTTTTACCTCAAAAGAAATCAAAGAATTCGTCACTAAGAATACCTCCTCGAAAAATATAGAAAATGACTTAGAAGTCGCTTTCGAAGTTTTTAATAAATACGTAAAGAGATATGAAATGAGGTACGAGGAGCAAATTGATTTTCTTAATATTTTAGACTCTGAAAATTTGAATTCTGGCCGTAAGCTTAATAGAGATCTATCTGAATCGGAAAGATTAACTTCACTTGAAGAACTTAAAAGTCTTTGGATTGATCTAAGTACAAACGATGTTATACAACTTATGCTTTCTGGAAATTCCCTCGATGAGGCCATTGAAAAAACAAAAAAAAGAATGGCAAATCAACTTAATTACTTCGAGCAAACCAGAAATGAAGATGTATTCAATATATTTGTAAATTCTATTGCTTCAATGTACGGACCTCACACAACTTATATGTCACCAAAAAACTCTGAGGATTTTGATATCAACATGAGTTTATCTTTAGAAGGCATCGGTGCACTTCTTTCATCTGATGGGCTATACACCACAATTTCCTCTTTGATACCTGGAGGTCCTGCTGACAAAGGGGCACTTCTCAAACCCGAAGACAAGATTATCGGTGTTGGTCAAGATGACATGGGTGAAATCGTCGATGTTGTTGGATGGAGAATCGATGATGTTGTAGATCTCATAAGGGGCCCAAAAGGTTCTAAAGTCAGGCTTGAGATAATCCCATCCACATCAATCAGTGATAATGATACTAAAGAAGTTGAAATCATAAGGAACGTAGTAAAATTAGAAGATCAAGCTGCTGAGAAGAAAATAATTTCACTGGAAAGAGATGAGAAATCATACAAAGTCGGTGTCATAGAACTCCCGGCATTCTATTTTGATTTTGATGCCTTTCAAAAAAGAGATTACGAATATAAGAGTGCAAGCAAGGATGTTAAGAGGCTGCTTAAAGAGCTTAAAGAAGAAAATGTAGACGGTTTAGTTGTAGATTTACGCAATAACGGAGGCGGATCTTTATACGAAGCAAATAGATTAGCACAGTTGTTTATTGGGAGGGGCACGATAGTTCAAGTTAAAAGCTCTAATGGAAACATACAGGGCTTGGGAGAAAGATGGGGCTATCAATATTTTGATAAACCACTAGTAGTCCTTGTTAATAAATTTAGTGCATCAGCTTCCGAAATTTTAGCTGGTGCAATTCAGGACTATGACAGAGGATTAGTCGTAGGTACTAGCACTTTTGGGAAAGGAACAGTTCAAAAAGTGGATTTGCTGTCTTCTGGTCAAATAAAATTCACCGAATCAAAGTTTTATAGAGTTTCTGGGAGTAGTACACAAAATCTTGGGGTTCAGCCAGATATTAATCTTCCTTCATTATTTGAATTAGATGATATAGGAGAAAGTAGTCTGAAAAGAGCATTGGCACATGACACCATACCCAAAACAAATCATAAGAATTTCAAAAGAGTCAGTGGCTTCATAGAATCTTTAAGACAACGCAGTAACAATAGAGTCGAAAATTCTGTCCTCTTTGATAGTGTTGAGGCCAGAAAGCAATGGCAACGAGATAATGAAATAAGCCTTCTTGATTTAAACTTGGAATTAAGATTGAAACAAAAGAATAAAATAGAAAGTTTCTTACTCTCGAATGAAAATGCTTTGAGAGATTCTCTTAATCTCCCAACATTTTCTACTTATGAAGAGTTTGTGGAACGTGAGGAAGATCCTGAAGTTTTAGATTTAGATTCAGAGGTGCTTGGCGAAGCCGCCAACATATTGATAGATTTAATCGAGATAAAGGAAAAACCTTTGATGGCTCAGTTAAAAAGAACAGGTTAGTTGTGAAAATAATCTCCTTTAATATCAATAGCATAAGGGCTCGTCCTCATCAAATTAAAGCAATTGTTGAGAAACACCAACCCGATGCAATTGGTCTTCAAGAAACAAAAGTTCAAGATGATGACTTCCCTTACGATATTCCTGAATCCGTGGGTTACAAAGCTTATATCCATGGTCAAAAAGGTCATTATGGAGTGGCCATTCTTACAAAAGATGAGCCTATTGAAGTACAAAAAGGTTTCACAACAGATACTAATGACTCTCAAAAAAGATTTATATCGGTTACGCTTAAAAAAGGAAGAAACAAGGTCAATTTACTTAATGGCTACTTCCCACAAGGAGAGGAAAGAGATCATCCAACAAAATTTCCTTACAAGATAAAATTTTACAGAGATTTAATATCTCACCTTAATAAGAATTATGATCCAAAAGATATGGTCATGGTGATGGGAGATCTGAATATCTCTCCCGAAGATATTGACATTGGTATAGGAGAAGAGAATAAAAAAAGATGGTTAAGAACTGGAAAATGCAGTTTTCTTCCCGAAGAACGCGAAATGTTGTCCGATCTCACAAGTTGGGGTCTATTTGATTCATACAGAACTTTATTCCCAGAGAAGAATGATGAATTTAGTTGGTTTGACTACCGAAGCAAAGGATTTGAAGATAATCCTAAAAGAGGACTTAGAATTGACCACATTTGGGTAACAAAAAAGCTAAATGCTTTAGTAACAGACTCAGGCATCGATTACGAGATTAGAAGCATGGAAAAACCATCAGATCATGCTCCTATATGGACAACTTTCGATTTATAACCTCCTCTCTTTGAAAAATCTTTTCAGTATCTCAGAGGCATCAGCCTCTAGGATACCGTGTGAAAATTTAACTTCATGATTAATAAAATCTGAGTTTAAAAATTTTCCGTTGCTTATCACTGCACCAGACTTAGGATCCGGAGCTGCAAATATCAAATTTTCTACTCTGGAGTGAATCAATAATCCACAACACATCATGCATGGTTCCAAAGTTACGTATAAAGAGGTGTTTGCAAGTCGATAGTTATTGAGAATTTTTGCTGCTCTACGAATGACGTTTACTTCTGCATGACAGCTGGGATCATTAGATGATATTGGAGTATTGTGAGCCTCAGCTATTATTTCACCATCAAGGGTAATAACGGCACCTATGGGTACTTCACCTTCGTCAAAAGCTTTATTTGCCTGCTCTAATGCTTTTTGCATGAAGAAAGTATCTTTATTCATGAAATATCAATGGCGTATTTTTTTATTTTTTCAAAAGGTATTATCTTTAAAGCCTCCAAGTTTGTAGATTTAGCAAGGATATTGGGGGCGCAATTTGATTCAAAAGCCTCAAGCCATCGATTAGCACACAAACACCATTTATCACCTGGTTTTAAACCTGGGAAGTCAAATTCTTTGACTGGTGTAGACAAATCGTTACCTCTAAGTTGACTAAATTCTAAAAAAGACTCTGTCATAATCGCACAAACCGTATGACTTCCTTTATCGAGCTCTGAAGTATCACAACATCCATTACGAAAATAACCGGTCATAGGCTTGCAACTGCATTCATGAAGCGGCTCTTTGAATATGTTCAATTGGATTTTAATACTCATAAAATTTTTTTCATTTTGTACATCGGCACTTTATTTCCTAGTTTGCTTACGTATTCAATCTGCTCTACTACTTCATAACCTCTTTTTTCATACAAGAGAATACCAGAAACAGTTGCCATTAACTCAGTGCTGCGGAATCCCAATTTGTGCACTTTATTCTCTGACAATTCAAGAATATAACTGCCCACTCCTTTTCTAGTCCACTCGGGATGAGTGTACATAGCTCTAATTTTTGCAGAGTCTTTGTTAGGTATTAATAAATCATCGGATCTATTTGGAGTGTGATTGCCTCCAAATAAAGTTTTTCTAATGCTGTAACCACCTGCTCCAACTATAGAATCGTCTTTCTTAACGAGGAAATATGTTTTATCTTCGATAAGTTTTGTATCTAAGCCCATTGATTCTTTTGCTGCCTCTAATTGTTGCGAATTTAGATTTTCTCCCAGCATTTTACTTATTGATAAATCCATCAAAGATTCAATTTCGAGAATGTCTTTTTTCAAGGCAATGTCGTGGGTATACATAAATTTAAGAAAGATAAATCCTTTAAGATCTTAATTTGACTTTAAAAAATAATTTTAGCAGATATGTATCAATTATTATGGTTTGCATATAAGTATTTAGGTCTTTAAAATAGCGTTTATCGTGCTTTGGTCTTCGTGCAGCGATGCTATTTATAGCTATAACGAGAGATTTACTTCGTGATATCTATTTTTGCCAAAGTATTTATTAATTAACTTTGGGGTAAACAATATGTTTAAAACAAGAATAAGTGGAATAGCTGTCGCTGTTTCTCTTTTATCTATTCCTGTTATACCTTCTTTCGTCTCTGCTGCAGATGAAATTGAAGAAGTTGTAGCTGTAGGAACAAGAAGAGAAGCAAGATCGGTAGGGGATTCTCCAGCTCCTGTAGACATAATTAGTGGATCAGATTTCACTAATCAAGGTGCTGCAGATCTTCCTGATATGATAAGAACACTAGTTCCATCATTTAATGTAAACACACAACCTATTAGTGATGCTGCAACTTTGATAAGACCAGCAAACCTGAGAGGACTTCCGCCCGACAATATGTTGGTGCTTGTTAATGGCAAAAGAAGACACAGAGGTGCGGTTATATCTTTCCTTGGAAGCGGTATTTCAGATGGTGCTCAGGGTCCTGATATATCAGCTATACCTTCTATTGCTCTTAAGCAAGTAGAGGTTTTAAGAGACGGTGCTGCAGCTCAATACGGTTCTGATGCCATTGCAGGTATCATGAACTTTGTCTACAGAGATAATGCTGAGGGCACTCAAATTGAAATTAGAAGTGGTGAGTATTCTGAAGGTGACGGCGATATGTATAGAATCGCGGCCAATGTAGGTATGCCATTTACTGCTAATGGTTTCGCAAATTTCTCAATAGAACTGCAAGATACTGATCCCACGAGCAGAAGCCAACAAAGAGGCGATGCTCAAGCACTTTATGATGGTGGTAACTCAGCTATATGGAATTATCCTAATCCTGCGCAGATATGGGGTTCTCCTGAGGTAAGCGATGATGTAAAACTTGTTGCTAACATCGGACTTGAATTAGATGCTAATAAAGAGTTTTACCTTTTCGGTAACTATGCGGAGAGGAAAGTATTGGGTGGATTCTTTTTCAGAAATCCAACTAACAGAGGTGGTATTTTCTCAACTGATGGAGGTGCAACTCGTATGGTGCTTGATGTTGCTCAAGCTACCACTGGTGCTGCAAGAACATGTCCTGTTGTTCCAGTCCCTGCGTCTGGAGCTGGTTCAGCCTCTGACACTGCGCTTACAGCTATAAAGGCTAACCCAAATTGTTTTGTATTTAACGAAATGTTCCCAGGAGGATTTACGCCAAGCTTCGGTGGTGATGTAATGGACTGGAGTATTGCTTCAGGTGTTAAGGGTACTACTGAGTCTGGAACAATGTATGACATTAGCGTAAGCATTGGAGAGAACTCTGCTGATTACCTAATCAAAAATACACTTAACGGATCTCTTGGACCAGAATCACCTACTCAATTTAATCCCGGAAGTTATATTCAGCTTGAGAAAAACTTTAACATTGATTTAGTGACACCAGTTTCAATCGATGGATGGGCTTCTGATCTGAATGTTGCTTACGGTTTAGAGTTCAGAGAAGAACAATTCACTGTTGTTTCCGGTAACAAAGAAAGCTGGGAAATTGGTCCTTACTTCGATCAAGGAGCGGGAATAGGTTCTAATGGCTTCGGTGGATTTAATCCTGACATGGCAGGTGTTTGGGATAGAAGCAACGTAGCTGTCTATCTCGACCTTGAAGGCGACATAACAGACAGGTTACTACTCGGTGTAGCTGCAAGGTATGAGGACTTTGATACCTTTGGCTCTACCAGCAATTACAAATTCTCAGGTTTATTCAGAGCGAATGATAATCTTAGCTTCAGATTTACTACAAGTACTGGTTTCAGAGCTCCGACGCCCGGACAAGGGAATATTTCGAATATTTCTACAGTTTCGGGTAGTGATGGTGTACTTTTCCAAAAAGGAACACTCGCTCCAACAAACCCAGTCTCAATGGCATATGGTGGAAAAGAGCTCCAGCCTGAAGAGTCAACAAACTTCTCCTATGGCGTAGTTTGGGACGTTACTGATGCTTTATCAATAACTCTAGATGCTTATGAAATAGAGCTTGAAGATAGGATTACACAAGGTGACGATGTCACACTGACTGCAGCAGATATTGCTAACCTAACTGCGCAAGGAATTCCAGGTGCAGGTGATCTTACAAACTTTAGGTTTTACGTAAATGACTTTGATACCACTACAGAAGGAGTCGACCTAGTCGCGACCTATTCTGCTGAGATGTTCAATGGCAATACAGATTTCACGTTTGTTTGGAGTCAAACTGAGACTGAAGTAGATAAAACAAGTGGACTAGTTGGAGGAGCGAGAATTGGACAACTTGAAAGTTTACTTCCTGAGTCTAGATGGAATCTAACAGCAGTTCATAATACTGGAGATTGGAGATTCTTAGCCAGATATAACTGGGTTGATGAGTGGATTTGGTGGGATATATATTCAAGCCCTGTATTCTCTGAAACAGTAGATGATATGTTCACTCTTGATTTGGAAATCACTAGAGATTTAGGTGCTTACAGCCTAACACTAGGCGCACAGAATGCTACTGATGAGTATCCTGATAATCCTGCTTCAACTCTATGTTGTGGTATGAAGTATCCAGAAGGTTCACCATTAGGATTTAATGGTGCTTTCTACTATTTCAAAGTAGGTTTAGATTTCTAATTTAGTTAGATCTGAAAAAAGGGCACTTTCAAGTGCCCTTTTTTTATTGAGAATAAACAATCTTTCCACCCACAACAGTCATTATTATTTCTGAGGACATAATTTCTTCTTCTGGAATTGTCATTAGATCTTTCGAAAAGATGGTTAAATCAGCAAGCTTTCCCACTTCTAGTGTGCCTTTTATATCTTCTTCAAATACCGAATAGGCAGCCCATTTCGTGAACATATAAAGAGCTTCATCTCTGGTAACTGTCTCATCTAAATTCCAATAATCTTGATAATAGCCATCTAAGTCTTTCCTACCGATTGCAGCCTTAAACTCTATTCTTGGATCACCGATTTCAACAGGAGCATCTGAGCCTCCCGCAACGAGTACTCCTAAATCAATTAGACTTCTCCAAGTATAAGCATTGTTCAACCGCTCTATGCCAAGTCTCTCGTGAGCAAAATGCAGATCACCTATAGCATGAGAAGGCTGCATTGAAGCAATAACTGCTAAATCAGCGAATCGTTTTTGATCAATTGGCTGAATGTTTTGTGAATGCTCTATTCGCCATCTAGGATCCATTATCATTCTATTTGCAGGTTCAACTGAATTAAATGCTTCTTCGTACCAATCCAATGTAACTCTATTGGCTAAATCACCGATAGCGTGGGTCTGTATTTGAATTCCTTTGATCAAAGCTTTTATCAGCTTTGGCATAGTTTCTTTTTTCTGAAATATTAAAAAACCTTTTGTTTCATAATCGTCATATTTCTCGAAGAAGGCGGCCCCTCGTGAACCTATAGCGCCATCTGCATAAAGTTTTATGCCTCTTGCAGTAAGCATATGTTCCGAATCTAAGATAGGTCCTTTCTCAAGAAACTCTAGCGCATCCTCTCCATCACTAACATACATATGAATTCTTATTGGCAAGCCTTCTTCTTTTTGAATTTCTCTCAAGAGCTCGAAATCTGACAAAGGAGATCCAGCATCTTGCAATTGAGTCCAGCCCATTTTAGCGGTTCTATTGAGTCCTTCTTTGAGAGCTTTTTTTTCATCAGAGGAGCTTCTCCTCGGAATAATGGATTCAACCAGCAATGAAGCTTTATCGATAAGCACACCGTTTGGTTCACCCTGCTCATCTTTATCGATCTTGCCACCAATAGGATCGGGAGTATTTCTGTCAATCCCAGCCAGTTTTAAAGCAAGACTATTAACAATAATTGCATGTCCATCTGCTCTTTCTAATGCAATAGGTTTTTCTCTAGATATTTCATCAAGTTCTCCCAAGGTAGGAAATCTTGCTTCCGGCCACTTTTTCTCAATCCACCCTCTTCCTATAATCCATTCTCCAGTCTTTACTTGATTAGAATAAATTTTCACTTGAGTCAGCATACTTTTCAGACTTTCTGCACCTTGTAAATTTAAATTTAATTCTCTGTATCCAATGCCTTTCAAGTGAGCGTGAGCGTCTATAAATCCAGGATAAATAAATGAGCTTTCAAGACTAGAAACTTTATTGCTTCCGCAATCATAACTATTTACTTGTGAAGCGGAACCTACGTAAATAATTTTGTCATCTTTAATTGCCAAAAGTTCAGCTTTAGGCTGATCTGAATTAGCTGTATATATAGTATTGTTTAAAAAGACTAAATCAGACTCTATACATACTTCCTCATCAGAACATCCAGTTAAGAAGATAAAAGATATTAAAGTTATATATTTGGAGATATGTTTTCCACCCATATTGCTTAATTTTCAGACCAATAAATTGAATTATTGTTCTTAAGAGATTCTAACTCATCATCACTTACACCATAATTTCCCAGCACTTCCTTAGTATGCTCTCCTATTTTTGGTGCCCTTATAAAATCTACTTTTTTCTCTCCCTCGATATGAAAAGGACTATTTATGGTTAGTAAATTATCAAATGACTCATGAGAGAGCGGAACTAAAGTTTCTGTTTCCAAGAACTGTGCATCTTCTCTATGATCAGTTGTTCTTCCGAGAACTCCATAAGTGACTCCGGAGTTTCTTAAAAGGTCATTGATTTCTTCTAAGTCTCTTCCCTGAAACTCCTCTCCTAACTCCTTTCTGAGAATATCTGCATTCGCAAAAGGATCATCAAAATCAAAAAGCTCTCTTTCTTTCCAGTCATTCCGTTCAAGTATTTGTATAAGCTTCGGCCATTCTATTCTTGAATTAATCATTCCAAGTGCAAATTCTCTTTTATCGCGTGTTTTATAGAAGTCGTAAAAAGGATGTCTTGGGATAGGTTCTGGTCTTTGTGGAAACTCAATATCCATCAAAGCAGCTTGTATAAAAACCCCATTTGCCCAGGCCCCATTTGACATTAGCGAAGTGGAGACTTCGCTGCCCTTCCCTGTTTTTTCTCTTTTAAAAAGCGCGGTCATTATCGCACCATATAAAGCCATACCAGTTGGATGATCCCCCATTCCAGGTGTCGACCAGGCAACTGGTGAATTGTCGGAGGGTCTTACAAAATCCATCAGACCACTTCTAGCCCACCATGCCATTGAATCATATGCTGTTCTGTCAGCATCAGGTCCAACTTCTCCATAACCTGTCAAAGATGCATATATTAACTTTTCATTATGAGGTCTTATGTCCTCTGCCCTGATGTTGAGCTTCTCTCTTATTGGAAAAGGCATGTTGGTGATAAATACATCTGCTTCCTTAATTAGATTAACCAAAATCTCATGAGCTTCTTTGTCCTTTAAATTTAGAGAAATACTCTTTTTATTTCTTGAAGTAAGCTCCCAACAGTAATCTTCTGTCCCTTCTGGCATACGCCCATTAGCAATGAGATTTCGTAAGCTATCTCCACTTCGAGGCTCAATTTTTATAACCTCTGCACCATAGTCAGACATGATTGTTGCTGCAGAGGGACCAGCTATAAAGCTTGCTGCATCAATAACCTTTATTCCGCCTAGCAAGTAATTGTCAGAATTTTTCAAAACTCTCTCCTTTTGTATTTTTATGATAACTAATTTTAGAAATAATTTTTAATTAATATAATTTGTATGTATCTTATGAACATTGGTAAAGAATAATCAATATGCAACAAAGATTTAAAGTTATCATCCTAACAGTTGCTGCAGTTTTTATATGTTATATAGATAGGGTAGTAATTTCTCTCGCAATTATTCCTATGAGTGAGGAAGCGGGATGGAATGAAACTCAAAAGGGGATTGTTCTTGGAAGTTTCTATATTGGATACATGGTAACTCAAATTTATGGTGGAGTATTGTCAGACAGGATAGGAGCTAAAATAGTTCTAGGTACAGGTCTTATTGTTTGGTCTCTATTTACTCTAATCACACCATTGGCATTCATTGGAGGAATGGTGGCATTAGTTATTGCTAGAGTAGGTATGGGTCTAGGAGAAGGAATAACTTTTCCAGCTTGGCACAGCCTATATGCCAGATGGATACCTTTTGGTGAAAGAGCTCGCTCTGTAGCAGTTACCAATAGTGCAATACCGATCGGTACTATATTTGGCTTAGTTGTTACACCTTTAATAATTCTTACTTATGGCTGGGAATGGGCATTTTATATTTATGGAGGACTTGGCTTCGTTTGGTATTATTTTTGGAATCGAATAGTTGAATCAACCCCCAAAGAGGATAAAAATATTACTAATGATGAATTGGAGTTCATTATTGAAAATGCTCCAACAAACGAAAAGGCTGATTCATTACCGTTTTCTAAATGGAGATCAAATCTTCCCTTATGGGCAATAACAGTTGCGCATTTTTGTAGCAACTACAGTCTATTTGTATTCTTATCTTGGCTTCCAATATTTATTAAAGATGGGCTAGGAGTCCCCATGGCAGCTGTAGGTTTTCTCGCAATGCTGCCTCACATAGCATCATTTCTTTTTTTAAACATAGGTGGTTATTTTGCAGATTACCTTACAAACAAAGGAATCAGACTTTTGACAGTTAGGAAATTATCGAACTCTATAGCATTTGGCGGGAGCGGTATTTGTCTTTGTATTGTTCCAGAGCTGGAGAGTGTAGCCGGAATAATTGCAATTATGTGCCTTGGAAACGTTTTTGGAGGGTTTAGCGCAGGAGGCTTTATTGTTAATCATGCGGATATTGGCCCTAATCACACCGGCAGACTTATGGGAATTACAAATATGATAGCAGCTCTACCTGGTCTGATAGGTGGGGTACTCACAGGTATTATTCTTGATGTTACAAATTCCTGGGATATAGTGTTTTATGTAGTAGCTGGGATTACTTTCTTTGGAGGAATCTTTTACTTAATATTTGCAAGTACAGATAAACAATTTGATTAGGATAGATTATGAGTAATGTTATTGAAAAAAAATTAACAGAAAAAGGTGTTCTGCAATTGACACTTAATCGACCTGAGGTACTCAATGCGATGAATGCAGATTTGATAATGGGTCTTTTAGATAGTTTTTACGAAGCTAAGAAAGATAAGAAAGTAAGATCAATTATCATTACTGGAAGCGGCAGGGGTTTTTGTGCAGGGGCAGATCTTGTTGATGGAGGGTGGCCTAGCTCTGAAGGATTATCTTCAGGCGAAGTAACATTCAATAATATGGAAAATGCTTTCAATCCACTTGTCAAAGCTATCACGCAATCAAACAAACCAGTCATTTCAGCAATTAATGGAATTGCTGCTGGTGGAGGGGTTGGTTTAGCATTATGTGGAGATATTGTTTTAGCTGCTGAATCGGCTAAATTCAAACTGGTATTTGGTCCAAACCTTGGAATAATTTCTGATGTTGGAGCTTCTTGGTTTGTTCCTAATCTTATTGGAAGGGCTCGTGCAAATGGAATGGGGCTGCTTGGAGAAGATATACCCGCAAAACAAGCCAAAGATTGGGGATTAATTTGGGATTGTGTTCCTGATGAAGAGCTTTTGAATAAAGCAATGGAAATTGCAGAAAAAATTGCTGATGGGCCTATCGAAGGCCTTAAGGCAATAGTTAAAGCCCATGATCGAGCTTTGTCGAGTACGCTTAGCGAACAATTAGATTATGAGAAAGAAACTCAAAGAGTTAGAACAGATTCCAAAGATTTCAAAGAAGGCGTAAAAGCCTTTGGAGAAAAGCGTAAACCAAATTTCCGAAATTTAAGTTAGTAGAGCTCTAAACCAGCAACATCAATTTTTGCCGTGAAGTCTTTGCCATAGGCTACAACTCCGATTGTCCTTATGCTATTTGGTTTAAATTTCCTAGGAACAAGAGCACCAGTTTTTTTAAAGGAATCAAAGGGAATATCAATCCACTGCCAGTCCTGAGATGCAACAAATGAGGAACTATAATAGTTCCAAGGTAATCTAGTTCTGGGTGTTCTTATATGAATGAAATATTCTTCTCCGTTTCCTCGGGTCTTGATTCGTAATCCCTTATAAGGCTTATCATCAATGGCGACTTCAGATCTAAACTGTATGAAACCGCCATTATTCTCTGTACTTACAGGACCTTCCATGCGGTAAAAGTTTAATCCGTCCTCAACTTTTTCTGAAAAGTATATTTCAGAGATGCCACCCATTACTTGATCTGATATTGGAACCCACGGAGCACGTTTATCGCTAACATTATCTATAACTTCACTCATCGAGGACATTGAACTGATAATTATTGCAAAGGATAAGTAGAATTTAAAAGAGTATATTTTCATGGAATTATTATAGCTCTTGCTTATTCCAAAATTTAGAAAAAATGTTAGAGTATTTGTTAAGGGGAGAAAAAATGTACTTAAGAAATTCTTTAATATTATTAAGTCTTTTGTTGATTTGGTCTTGTTCAAATGAACAAGATTCAAACAAAATTGAGGACTCTGTAAGTGGCTCTAATTCTATTGGTTTGATTAATGATGAGCGCATACTCAAAGCTGAATCTGAACCAGGAAACTGGTTGGCGTATGGAAGGACATACGAAGAACAAAGATTTTCACCGCTTACTAAAATCAACAAAAACAATGTCAAAGATTTAGGCTTGGTTTGGTCTAAGGATATGGGCACTAATAGAGCTTTAGAGGCTACTCCAATAATCGTTGATGGAATCATGTTTTTTACAAGTACTTGGAGCAGAGTTTATGCGGTTGATGCCCTTACAGGGGAAACGTTATGGAGGTTTGATCCTCAAGTTCCAGGAGAATGGGCCCGAAAAGCTTGTTGCGATATTGTAAATAGAGGAGTTGCTGTTTATAACGGTAAGGTCTTTTCAGCTAGCTTAGATGGAAGATTGTTTGCGTTGAATGCAGAAAGTGGTGAAGTTGTGTGGGAGGTAGATACTATAATTGATAGGACTCGATCATATACTATAACGGGAGCGCCGAGGGTAGCAAAAGGCAAAGTATATATAGGTAACGGTGGTGCGGAGTATGGAGTTCGTGGTTATGTTACCGCATACGATACTTCTTCAGGGGATCAAGTATGGAGATTCTTTACTGTTCCAGGTAATCCTGATTTAGGGTTCGAAGATCCTGCAATGGAAATGGCAGCAAAAACATGGAAAGGAACCGATTGGTGGGAGTTTGGTGGCGGTGGAACGGTCTGGAACTCAATTGTTTACGATCCCGACTTCAATAATATTTATCTTGGGGTAGGTAATGGATCACCTTGGTCAAGAGAGATCAGATCTCCTGGAGGCGGAGACAATCTGTTTTTATCTTCGATAGTTGCCGTTGATGCCGACACAGGACTTTATAAATGGCACTACCAAACTACGCCTGAAGATAACTGGGATTATACAGCTGTGCAAGATATTGCACTTGCTGATATGGAGGTAGATGGGGAGATGAAGAAAGTTCTTCTCCAAGCACCTAAAAATGGATTCTTCTATGTGATCGACAGAGAAAATGGCAAAGTTTTGAGGGCTCATCCTTTCGCAGCTGTAACTTGGGCAACTCATGTAGATCTTGAAACCGGAAGACCAGTTGAAAATCCGGCGGTTGATTGGACAGACAATGGAGCGTGGGTGTTGCCCGGTCCCTTAGGTGCACACAACTGGCAAGCAATGTCCATCGATGTGGAAGCCGGGGTAGCTTATATACCAACTCAAGAAAATCCCTTCTTTTATGCAATGCAAGAAGATTTTAAAAAAACGGGAATTTATAAATGGACTCCTGGAAAATGGAACATGGGATTGGAAATGAGCTCTCTTGCTCAAAATATATTGAATAATCTTGATTCTCAACCTACACCTGGTGGATTTTTAAAAGCTTTTGATTTTCTTACTGGAGAAACCAAGTGGTCTGTACCTATCCCGCATTATTGGAACGGTGGAGTTCTAGCAACTGAAGGTGGCTTAGTGTTTCAGGGAAATGCGCTCGGAATGTTCTCAGCATTTGATAAAGATACAGGTGAGACTCTTTGGGAATTCAACACTTATACATCGATGTTAGCTCCGCCAATTACTTTTGAAATAAATGGTGAACAATACGTTTCTATCCTTACTGGGTCTGGTGGTGGAGACTTATTTGGTGGAGAACCATTACCTCCCATCGAAATACAAGCATCACTGAAATATAACAACTTTGGAAGAATGCTAGTTTTCAAACTAGGAGGTGATAAGACTCTTCCGATCCCTAATGTAAGAGATGATACTATTCCAGAACAACAGATGGTTCAGGTAAGTGTTGCTCAACTTCAAGATGGAGAAGGAAACTATAATGAGAATTGTGCAGTTTGCCATGGATTTGTAGTCAAATCAGGCGGTGCTCTACCTGATTTAAGAAAGATGTCTGCTGGTGTACATGATGCATTCAATCAAATCGTTCTAGAAGGCGTTTTAGCTAGCAATGGCATGTCTTCTTTTGCAGATGTACTTACAGAGACAGAAGTTGAGAATATACACCACTATATCAGAGCAAGAGCTCATGAGGATAGAGAAGTAGCATTGGGAAATCTAGAGGCACCTCAATATACTTGGTTTGGAGCTGAAGAATAACTATTCTAGGATAGTAGTTTTTGCAGGTAAGTCAGGAGGAGGAACTTCGTCAAATACAAAGGAAGGCACTCCCTCTTCCTGGATAGTTTCTTCACTTTCATATTTGTTTGATTTTTCTCCTTTATTGTCTTTATTTAGGACTCCATAAGTTTTTCTTCCATTCAACTGCTCACCTTCTTTGATCCTGTGAAGCGCTTCTTGAGCCCTTCTATGATTCTCTTCATTCCAGTAGAGGCTATAGGCGCGAGGTTGTCCAAAGGGTCTATTCGATTCATCTAGATTCCTTATCCAGAGGTAAAGACCACCTTCCTTTTTGCTGATCTTATTGGGTTCTTGTATGACAACCCAGCTAATTTTGAATTTATCAGGCAACTCCTCATAAGTTGGCCAGCCCAAAATATCAAATAATCCCTGCCATGTTACGAAGTAAAAAACTGTAACAACTAAAACAAATAAAGACTTACTTTTTTTTGAAAAGTTGGTTCGAAAACAAACCAAAAGCAATAAACTTGCCACAAATAGATAAGCAAAAAGGAGAATAAGTCTTTCTTCCAGCACTTTACTTTGAATTTATAAGATTTGTTAACAACCTCTTTTGAATCTGATTAGTTTGAGAAATATTTTTATCTCCATCAACAAAGAACCTTATAGCAGTTGCTTCGTCACCAACGCCATTTAAATAATGTTTACCGTAATATACAAGTTCAACTGTGGGATTTAGCTTTTCAACTTTGACAGTCACCGGCAAAGGCTCATTAAAATTGGATTTATAATGCAAGAGGTTAACCACATATTCACCTGATTGAAGCCCTCTCACTGTAACAGTTTCTTGATTAATAGGATTGAAAACTAGGTCTCCATCAATATTTATCGTATCTGCCAAATTGCCTCTATCGTCCCGATCTAGATGCATTAATCCTGTATCTCTGTTGTGGTACCAAACAAGGCCACCCTGAGGGTCCTCTACAACTGCGTCAACATCATCAGGATGATTATCGGGCCAATTTACAGATATAAGGACTTCCGCGTTTGTATTTATATTTCCACTTTCTTCGGAACTATTTATCATCATGAATGCAATAGCAAACATAAAAGCAAAGCCCAAAAGTGCATTAAACAGTAAGTCTGTAAAAACATCTTGTTCTTCGTTTTTTTCAAAAATCCTATGCCTCATTCGAAAATTTAGCAGATAAGTAATTAATGTTGTCAGACAGCCTCATGTCTAATAAGAAATACTGAAATTTTAAGAGCATTGATGAGATAAGTCCTGTTAATGTTGTATAAAGAGCTACTGCCATGCCGCCACTCATGGTTGAAAGAAGTTTTTGCAGAATTTTCGGATCAAAATCTTGAATCTCTCCAATTGGAAGCAACATGAGGATAAAACCAATTACAGTTCCAGTAAGACCGAGCTTCAAAAGAACGTCGACGACCAAGTATCCAAAAGAAAATTTATTAGATAATTCATCTTGAAGTAAAGTTATTTTTTTATCAACTGAAGTCTGTCCAATTGACGTGATATCGGCCATAAAGCTCCCAATTAAGGTAGTTTTATCGAGGTTTTCAATACTTTTTATTTCTTTATCTAAATTTAGTGCAACAAAAAACCAATGTATACAAGAAATTAAGTATAAGCCGAGAATGATTATTGATATTTTGCTTTTATCAGACTCTACAATTAAGGAAAAAAGACCTAGATCTACAATTAGATAAATTAAAAAAACCACTAATGAGATAACCAGTAGTGATTCGAGAAAAAGGTAATTCTTCTTTTTTACAATTTTCATCATTAATCGTGACTTGCTCCGTCTATGATATCAATGTTTAAGTTTCCGGGAATTATTAAATTATCAATACACATAAAGTTCACACTTATCTGAGAGGGATCTCTTCGTCTAATATGATGAGTATAAACACCACAATCTTTGCAAAAAAAATGTTTGGCGATTTTCTTATTCCATTGATATTCAAGAATTTTCTTTTCTCCAGAAATAAGCTCAAAAAGCTCTTTTTTCAGTGGCTTCATGATAATGGATTTTTTTAAGCACAAAGAGCAATTACATCTATATAGATCTTCATATATTTCATCTGAAGAAAATTTAAAGGTAATTGAACCGCAATGACATGATCCATTATATTCTTTCATTTATATGTGTCCCGATTGACCGCCATCCACCTCTATTGAAGTGCCATTGATATATGATGCTGCTTCGGAGCATAAAAAAGTTACCAGTGAAGCAACTTCATCAGAAGTTCCGTACCTTCCTACAGGTACCGAAGCACCATTATTCTTTATTACATCTTCCATCTTTCCACCTGTCGCCTCAGCTATTTCTGACGCCGCCCTTTCCCACATTGCCGTATGAATTAGTCCTGGAAGGACTGAATTAATCAAGACGCCATCTGAGCCATATTTCTTCGCTAAGGACTTTGAGATCGAAATCATTGCAGCTTTTGTTGCCCCATAGTCAATTAAAGCTGCATTTGGGTATTTGCCAGCCGAACTTGAAATCATTACGACTCTGCCCCACTTACTTTCTCTCATATGAGGCAAAAAAGACCTTGTGCATCTCACAGCCGAAAGGAGATTTAATTCATGGAGTTCCTGCCAGTCCTCATCCTTCATATACAAAAAATTTCTTGAAGGCGAAGCACCAACATTATTTACGAGTATGTCAACACCGCCTTCATGCAAAATTTTCTCTATAAACTCTTGAGTTGATTCTTTTTGGCCCATATCAGCTATATATCCCTTAATTGATCCTTTATCATTAACACGGGAAGACAATTTCTCAACCGATTCAGGAGTTCGGGCACAAAAGCAAACCTCTGCGCCATGATCGGCTAACATCTTAACGCAAGCTTCACCTATTCCTAAACTTGCACCTGTTACAACTGCCCTTTTTCCAGTTAAATCTAGATTTATCATATTTTCTCTCCAAGTATTAAATTCATTTTTGTATTGCCACGATCATATCTATTATCATCATTATGGTCATTTAACTCAAAACCACATGACTTATATAAATTTAAGGCAGGTTTCAAAGAATTATTAGTAATTAAAAAAATTTCACTAGCACCTTTTTCTTTAGAAAAATCAATACACCGAATTAAAAGTTCTTTTCCAATACCTAATCCTTGAAAGTCCTTTGAAACTGCCATTTTTGCTAATTCATAAATATCTGGGCTTATAGGAATCATTGCAGCAGTGCCAACAACACTTCCATCCAAGACAGCAAAAAAAATCTCTCCACCTTTGTCTATTACGTAAGACTCAGGATTTTGAAGGGTTTTTAGATCTTCATCTTCCATAACGAAATATTCCTCAATCCACTGCCTATTGAGGTATTCAAATTCAAATTTGTAATCAGACTTAAAAGGAACTATTTCAAGCTTATTCATTGAGTGATTCCATGAATTAAACTTTATTTAAAAAAGGCATACAAATGATATTTATGACTAAATACAGAAGAAGAATATTTATAAGAAGAATTTCAGGGCTAACAATATAAAGATAACAGAGGCCTAAAGAAATGACTACCAGCCTTAAATATTCTAGTTTGATTATCTTCTTAGCATCTAACCATTTTGCAGTGCAATACATAGAGAAGATAACTATCGAAATAAGAACAACGCCATGTTCATAATCCATATTTTTATCTGCAAAAAGAACAACCGCAGCATATGTCATGCATAGGAACTGAATAAAAGCATAAAATTTCGCGAAGGGTGAAACCACTGGGTCATACTTTTCAAAATCTTCGACCACAAATATTTCCTTAGAAGATCCTTCAGTGGAGCCATTTGGTGACCAACCAGTTCTTGCAGTTAGGACATTGTAGAAGTTTTTTAGAGAGACGGAGAAAGCAAGATCCTTAAGAATTTTTTGATAAATATGAGTATTTGCCTTAATGGGATCAAAGGTATTTATTGCGCCTCTTATTCCATAAACACATTCCTCATTGTCTTGTTCTTCCTGAAAAGTAGAAAAAATCTTATCCCAAATTATAAAAACTCCTCCATAATTTTTATCAATATAAAGATCGTTCTGAGCGTGATGAACACGATGATTTGAAGGGGTAACAAAAAATAATTCATACCAACCAAGTTTAGGGATATGCCTTGAATGTACCCAAAATTGATAAATCAAATTGATGGACGCTACGGATACCATCACATAAGAAGGAACGCCGATCAAAAATAAAGGTATATAGAAGATCCAGGATATAAAAAAACCAGTTCCAGTTTGCCTCAAAGCAGTAGATAAGTTGTATTCCTCACTTTGATGATGAGCTACATGCGAAGCCCAGAAAATTTGCCTCTCATGACTTATTCTATGAAACCAATAATAAAAAAAGTCGTAGGCAATAAATGCAAATATCCATGTAATCCAAAGACTGCTATCCATTCTCCAGAGTGCAAAATAAGTTTCTATTTGAAAATAAATATATCCGCTGAAACCAATCTTTAAAATACCGCTGGTTCCTCTCAATGAACCCATGAATAGGCTACTTATCGTATCATTTAATCTGTATGTATTTTTGTTGATTAAATTTCCATAAGCCAGTTCTATTAATAAAGCTAATATGAAAAAAGGTACTGCTATATCAATATAGTCCATATTTACATGTCATACCAATCTAGATATGTTCCCATTACATCTTTGAACTCTTTTTGATTAGATAGAGATTTAAAATGCTTGAAAGTGAGCGGATAGTCATTCTGAAAGTTTTCGCTGATCAAAGATAAATTTTTACTCTTAAGTTGGTCAAGATAATGACCTTCTCTCAGGAATTGTGCAAATTCACAAACAAACGAAATGTCAGCTATGGTTAATTGGTTGCCAGCAAGATAATTTGACAGGGATAAAGATTTTTCCAGACCATCTAAATAAAATTCATATGCAGCTTTGGTTCTTTTGTGCGTATAAACAGAAATATCTTCAAGTTCTAATAAATAAACTTGAAATTCTCTAGAAAAAACGAGATTTGCATCAAGAAAACTATCAATGCGAGATTTGAAGTTAGCATCATCTCCTCCATACAGAGATTTATCGTCGCATGCTCTCGCAACAGCTCTCAATATACTATTTGATTCGAATACACCTAGTCTTTCCTCACCTACGAATCCAGCTGGTACTGTTCCAAAAGGATGTTGCCCAATAAAATCATCTGTCTTGTAAAGAGTACCTTTAAAACCTCGCTTACTCTTGATTTCAAAAGACTTGAGATCAGATTTATCCTCATCATTTATTGGCCTTGCGTCAAAATCCCAAAGCCAGTTTTCCATATTTTTTGGCTTATCGCCAATAACTTCTATTTCGATGCCGCCTATTTTGGCTGCAATTATCGATTTCCATACCCTTGGGTTAGGAAGGTAAGAAAATATCCTTATACTGTTCAAATTTATTGAGTCTCTATAGCTTTTTTGAAGGCTGGACGACTCTCTAATCTTTCTACATAGGCTTTTATATTTACCATCTCTTCAGATACACATCCCAACCTATTACTCATAAAACAAGAATGACCAAGCATAATGTCAGCCCCTGAAAAATCCCCTATTAAGTATTCTTTGCCTTCTAAATTTTCATCAACAGGTTTCAAAGCATTGGTAAGGAGTCTTTGTGCTTGTCCTAAAACCGTTTCGTCTCTTCTTTCAGGAGGCAGAATGACAGTATGAACTACAATAGTGTTCATTGGCGGCATGACCATACCTTCACAATAATGAAACCATTGCAGATATTTTGCAAAATGTTCAGATTCAACGGATGGCTTCAATCCACCATTCTTATGTTTTTCCAAAATGTAGTCTGTAATAGCTCCGGACTCCCAAATTTGTATATCACCATCATCAAGAACTGGAACTCTTCCCAAAGGATGTCTTGCGCGATGCTCATCTGATTTTAAATCGGTAGGACTAAATGCCATCTTGTTTAGTTCATAGGGCAACTCAAGCTCTTCAAGTAGCCAAAGTATTCTTCCTGCTCTGGAATTAGGTGCAAAATGTAACTTCAACATAAATTTCTCCGTATTTGGTTAATCATTATAAGCATAAAAATATGTATGAGATATCTTATGGAATTTCAATCGAAGAGAGAATTACCATAGCTCTTTTTGCTTTATCACTCGGTATAAAAATGTGATCATGAAAATATCCTGCGAAAACATTCGTAGGTATATTTTGCTGAGTTAATGCTCCAGATAATTTTGCAATTAGTCCACAACTTACCAGGCTAGAGTGAACACCTAAAGATATGCATCTAAAAACCGTTTCGTAGTGGATTGAATTCTCATCGGCTACTTCTTTCGAAATTACAAGTGTTGTACCTTCATCCTCAATAAATGTAGCAATTGGATTTAAATTGTTAATTAGAGTAGCGATAGGTTTCTCTGAGTGCATAAAAATAAAAGATTCCTCTCTCAGAGTGGGCTGAAGATTAGCCAAAATTTTCTTCAGATCATTTTTGGAAGACATACTCAATGGCACGCAATATTATATTTTTTTAGTCTGTAATAGTTATATGGCAAAGGTGTAACAAAACCGGCAAGTAACATAAAAGGTATGACCCATAATACTAAAACGCCTCCTGCGAAAACTACGTCTACAGTATTCATTGCCACCTCCATCGATATCATAGATATCAGAGACATGCCTGTAGCAGTATTGAAAGCTTCCCTCAGATTCATTTGTCTAGAGAGGATTATAGTTTCAAGTATTATTGAGGTTATCAACCCATTAATGACTGCTAAAGTCATGATACCCAACATGGGGAATGCAATTTCATTAAGTTGGAAGAATAGAATTGTCCCAAAGTCACCGATAGAACATCCTAATAAGCACCACAAGGTATTAATTGATGAACGTTTCCACGTATGACGACATGTCCAAGATATAGCTATATCTTGTGAATTACTAACTTGTGAATCACTCATTTATTTCTTTTTTTATTGAAGCAAAAGCCTCTAAAGCAACTTCCCTTGAAATTTTTAAATCAACGATAGGTTCAGGATAATCTTTGCCTAGAACTATTCCGGCTGATTCAAGAACTTCTTGAGGAGCTTCCCAAGGACTAAACAAATATTTTGTTGGCATATTTTTTAGTTCAGGGACATATCTTTTTGTATATTCCCCTTCTTGATCAAATTTTAAACCCTGAGTAATGGGATTAAAGATTCTAAAATAAGGAGCTGCATCAGCACCAGAACCAGCAACCCATTGCCAACTGGCACTATTGCTGGCCAGGTCGGCATCTACCAGACAGTCCCAAAACCATTTTTCCCCTTCTCTCCAATCAATGAGTAAGTTCTTCACTAAAAATGATCCTACAATCATTCTAAGGCGGTTATGCATGTAACCTGTCTGCCAGAGTTCTCTCATTCCTGCATCTACGATAGGATAACCTGTTTGCCCTTTTTGCCAAAGTTCTAGAAGTTTTTGATTTTTTTTCCACGGAAAAATATCGAATTTCTTTTGAAAATTCACTTTTGGAAGATCAGGGAAATGATAGAGAAGATAATAAGAAAATTCTCGCCATCCCAATTCACTGTGAAAATGAGCTAGGCTCTTTTCTATTCCAGAAATTGTTTCTTTTGTTTTGGCCCTATACCAGACCTCATTTGGTGAAATTTCTCCAAAATGCAAGTGAGGCGATAATCTCGATACGAATTCTTGAGATGGAAAATTACGCCCCTCTTTATAGTTGAAAAGACCATTTTCTAGAAATCTATCAAGACTTTCATCGGCTCCCTTTTCACCAGGAGACCAGATATCTTCGAAGTCTGTATACCATTGAAATTTTGGTAATAAGCCAAGTTTGTCTATTTTATCTAAACTAATTCCTCCATTTAAGTTATCCAAGCTGGGAGCTTGGATTGGAATTCTCGGCTCATCAGAATTAAGGCAGCCTTTCTTATAAAAAGGCGTAAATACACGATAAGGAGTACCGTCATCTTTGGATATATTCCATGGCTCCCAGAGCAATGACCCACAATGACTTTCGACTTTTACATTTTTATTTTCTAATTCTTTTTTTATTTCTTTGTCTCTTTCTATTCTCCAAGGCTCATAACATCTATTCCAAAAAACTGAGTGGATTTCGTGTTCCTGCAAGAGCTCTTGGAATATCTTCTTAGGATCGCCTTTAAATATTAATAAATTTCCATTTAAACTTTCATTCAAGCTTTTTAGGGAATTATGTAACCACCATCTACTAGCCTCTCCCATTGAGAATTCTCCAGGATTTATGTCATCTAAAATATAGATTGGGAGAAGGGAGCCAGACTTGAGAGCTGCGTTAAGCGACGGGTTATCGTGCAAACGCAAGTCTTGCCTGAACCAATGAATTGCCTTCTTATTTGACATTTAAGCAGTAAAGCCTCCATCAATGGTATGCACTGAACCGGTAATGAACTCGCTATCCTCACTTGAGAGAAAAAGCATTAATTTTGCAATCTCTGAGGCATCTGCATATCTTCCCAAAGGTATTTGTTCCTCAAATGCTGCTTTATTGTTTTCCTCGCCGTTTATTTCAGTCATGCCGTCTTCTAATACCCTCATCATTTTTGTCTCAACTGGGGAAGGGTT
>CACOVO010000017.1 GCA_902630715.1 uncultured SAR86 cluster bacterium
GAGTTGCCTTTTTTTGCATCCCTAAGTACGTCAGCGCTTCTGTTCTTATGTTATCTAGTAAAATTCTTGCCGTTACATAAGTATAGTTAGGCTCTTGTTCAACTAGCGTCCTCGAAGTCATAACCAAAGATGTTCTTGCATCTTCTTCCGTTACACCGTCATATAAATTTTTGTTTGCCTCATCTATTATCTGTTTTGCGTCTGTTCCCTCTAGTCCTTCACATGCTTCTGCCACCACGACTTCAAGATGCTTGATATCTAGCCCGTTTTCATCTTCTGCATCTATCTTTATATTTATTCCCTCGTTATGTTCTTGTTGAGGAGCTTCTTGTTGTCTAAGTTTTTTTCTTTCTTCTCTATAGAGCACATATGCCCTAGCAACCTTTTGTTCACCTGATCTCATTAGCTCCAACTCAACTTGGTCTTGGATTTCTTCTATATGAAGTGTTCCTCCTGACGGCATTCTTCTGTTGAACGTACTAGTAACTGCATTCGCTAACTCATTTACTTCATTGTGTATCCTTGTTGATGCAGCCGCTGCACCACCTTCCACAGCAAGAAATGCTTTTGTTATCGCTATAGCAATTTTTTCGGGATCATATGAAACAACAGAGCCATTTCTTTTTATCACTCTCATTTGCCCTGGTGCTATGGCTGGCTTTGTTGCTTCTTGCGTTTGTTGAGCAGATTTTTCTGTTTCTTCTTGTGGTTGGGTTGTCGATTCCATCTAATTTTCTCTCTTTTTGGTTTTTTCTTCTTTTCTTGATATACCTACATATTGTGTCTGTTACTCACAGTAGACACAAGATACTGTGTTTTTGATGAAAACACAATACTATAAACACAGAAATTTTCTGTTAATTTCTTGTGGATAAGTATTTAATAATTTAATTTTTGTATACTGAAGAGAAGGAGCGGCTATGGAAGAAAAAATTATCTCCATTGATCAGGGCACGTCGAGTACTAGATCAGTACTCTATAGTAAAAGAGGCGAACTTTTGGACTCCTCTCAAGAGGAATTTGAACAGTATTTTCCTAATGAAGGCTGGGTAGAGCATAATCCTGAACAGATCTGGAAGACAGTTGAGTCTACATTAATGAATGTAGTAGAGAAAAACGATATTTCATGCAATGAGGTAGCTTCCATTGGCATTACAAACCAAAGGGAAACAACTGTTCTGTGGGATAAAACAACTGGGAGGCCAATAAGTAATGCAATAGTATGGCAAGACAGAAGGACATCAGAATTTTGTGATCAGCTTAGTTCTGATCTAGATCTTATTCATAAAAAAACAGGTCTTATTTTAGATCCTTATTTTTCAGCAACTAAAATAAATTGGTTATTAAAAAATGTAGATGGTGCTAGAACGCTCGCCGAGAAAGGAGATCTTTTGTTTGGGACTATTGACACTTTTTTAATTTGGAAACTCACAAATGGAAAAAGCCATAAGACTGATATCACAAATGCCTCTAGAACTATGCTCTACGATATAGTGAATCAAAAATGGGATGATGATTTGCTAAAGATGTTTGAAGTTCCAAGACAAATATTACCAGAGGTTTGTGACAATGCATCCGACTTTGGCTCGACAAGCATTTTAGGAGGTGAGGTAAAAATTGGAGGAGTCGCAGGGGATCAGCAGGCCGCTTTGATTGGTCAGTGTTGTTTCAGATCAGGCGAAACTAAAAGTACATATGGAACAGGTTGTTTCGTTATCGTTAATACGGGTGGTGAGTGCTTGTTTTCCAACAATAAGTTGCTGACTACAATAGCTTACAGGCTAAATGACGAAATAACCTATGCCCTTGAAGGCAGTATTTTTGTTGCTGGCTCCGCTATCCAGTGGCTTCGAGATAATTTAAATTTTTTTGAGGATGCGTCAGAGACTGAAAACTTATCCAAAGATGCTTCAGAAGATTCAAAGGTACTAGTTGTTCCAGCCCTTACGGGTCTTGGTGCTCCATATTGGGATGCTAATGCAAGGGGGGCAATTTTCGGATTAACTAGAGATACTAGTATCGCAGATATAACAAAAGCTACATTGGAATCAATCACCTATCAAAGTAAGGACCTGATCGAAGCTATAAAAGCGGACGATGCATATTTTGAAAAGCTAATGATAGATGGAGGAATGGTGGCTAATGATTGGTTTTGTCAAAAGTTAGCTAACATACTTGAAGTTGAGGTTGAACGCCCAAAAATTATTGAGACTACCTCTTTAGGTGCAGCTTATTTAGCTGGGTTGAGTGCAGATCTTTTTGAAGATTTTGCGTCATTAAGTAAATTAAGGCAGGTAGACAAAACTTTTAAACCTAAGAAGGAAGATAATAATTACTCAGAGTGGAGCAAAGCTGTTCAAAAAATATTGACTTAATAATCTCCAAGCAATTTCAGTAGGAGGCCTTTTTGAGCGTGCAGTCTGTTTTCAGCTTGCTTCCAAACGCGACTTCTTGAATCGTCGAGTAAATTTTCTGATATCTCATTACCTCTTATAGCCGGTAAACAATGAAGAAAAATAACATCAGGGTTAGCCAAATCCAAAACATCTGCATTAACTTGATAGCCAGAGAAGGAACGCAATCTTTTTTTTGCGTCTTTTTCGTCACCCATGGAAACCCAAACATCAGTTGAGATCAAGTCACTTTCTTCTGCAGCTTCAGTTATAGATTGAGTAAAGTGAAGATTTTTAAAAATCTCGGCTGAGGGCGGGATATATTCCTCAGGGCAAGCAATCCAGAACTCAAAGCCTAACAATTCTGAGGCTTGCGCATAGCTAAAACAGACATTGTTGAAATCTCCAAACCAAGTAACTTTTTTTCCTTCAATACTGCCTTTCTCCTCATAGAAAGTTAAAAGATCTGCAAGAAGTTGACAGGGATGAGATTTATTACTTAGTCCATTTATTACCGGTACAGATGAGTTACTTGAGAATTCTATTTGCGTCTCATGCTTCATTGTTCTTAGAACTAGACCATCAACCATAGAGCTTAAAACTTTTGACGTATCCTGAATCGGCTCACCCCTGCCAAGCTGAAGGTCATTGACCGATAGAAAGCTTGCCTTACCGCCTAATTGAGTCATGGCTACTTCGAAGGAAACTCTGGTTCTTGTTGAGGGCTTCTCGAATATAAGACCAATAAATTTTCCAGGCAGTACTTTGGACTGATCTGATCCATTTTTAACTTCCATAGATAAGTGCAAAAGGTCCTCTAACTCTTCAGCTGAGAAAGTATCTAGGTCCAGAAAATTCGTAATCATCTTGTAAAAAAAAGATCGTGACTATATAGATTATCGATCATTTAATCAATTAATGATAAGCTTCAAAAACCTAAAAAGGAACAAGAATATATGCAAGAATATTTAGTAAAACCATTGAGCAATATTGCTCAAGTAGGCCTCGATAAGTTAGAGGGGACATCATGCGATCTAAATGAATCTACATCAAAACCAGATGGAGTTTTGGTTAGAAGTACTAAATTGAGTTCTGACGACCTTACAGATAACCTTAAAGCTATCTCTAGGGCTGGAGCAGGAGTAAATAATATTCCTGTCGAAGAGTGTACTGAGAAAGGAATAGTCGTATTTAATACTCCTGGAGCAAATGCTAATGCAGTAAAGGAACTGGTTCTTGCAGGTCTAATGCTTTCTTC
The DNA here is from genome assembly GCA_902630715.1 of uncultured SAR86 cluster bacterium. GTDB lineage: Bacteria > Pseudomonadota > Gammaproteobacteria > Magnimaribacterales > Magnimaribacteraceae > Magnimaribacter. The sequence continues at coordinate 3,652 of CACOVO010000017.1, forward strand.
AAGAAATATTTATGCGAGTATTGATTTTGTTAATGAACTAACCGACAAAAGTGAAATGAGCGAGCTTGAACCCTTTCTAGAAAGTAACAAGAAACAATTCAAAGGTAATGAACTCTCGGGCTCTACACTTGGTGTAGTTGGATTAGGGGCAATTGGATCGAAGGTTGCAAGAATGGGAGTAGCTTTAGATATGGAGGTTATAGGCTTTGATCCCGCATTGTCTGTTGAAGCTGCATGGAAGTTACCAAGCCAAGTCAAGCCAGCAGCTACATTGGAAGAATTGTTTAGGGTTAGTGAATACATTTCGATACACATACCTGCACTGCCTTCAACAGAAAAAATCATTAATAAAGATCTTTTTAAATTTTCAAATAATCTCTCTTTGCTTAATTTTGCGCGTCACGAAGTTGTAAATACTCAAGATGTATTGAATTTTATTGATAAGGGTAATTTGAGAAACTTTATTACTGATTTCCCAACACCAGAACTCATTAAAAGAGCTAATGACAAGAAAGATGTAATTTTATTACCCCACATTGGAGCTAGTACTGCTCAAGCAGAGGAAAATTGTGCCGTTATGGCTGTTAATCAACTTACAGAATTTTTGCAGACTGGCAATATTATAAATTCAGTCAATTTTCCTGATGTTCGTTTAAATAGAACTACTGATTATCGAATAAGTATAATCAATAAAAATGTACCGGCTATGATAGGACAAATTGCAACCGAACTAGGGGAGTTAAACTTGAACATTGCAGAGATGACAAATGTTAGCAAAGGTGACATAGCTTACAATTTAATAGACATTGAAAATGAAGTAAGCGAAGAATCTATTAATAAGTTGCAAGGCATAGAGAATGTCATTGATGTAAGGCTAATTGGTTAAGTATTTAAGTTATTGTTTTATTTGAAATTTTGTTTTTTTAAACTTTTCAATTGTTTTTTTTAACGAGAATATCCTTATTTACGCACAATTTTAGGTCTTATATAGTTGCAAAGCCCTCTATGAAATTAGCTCAACAAAAAAAACCTATAAAATTTAGATTTTCTTATAAATTATTGATTTTATTATCTATTTTTAAATGTGTTTGAAATTTGATCAATCTGCTGAAACTCGCTTATTTTTTAAACACATCAAAAAACTATGAAGTTATCCAAAGAGTTATCCACAGAAATTGTGGATAAAAAAATTAAAAGTTTATTGCTTTATTTACTGAATTTTTATAAGTATAAATGATGAACGAAAAAGGTTTAATAAAAGTACCTAATATGCATCTCTCATGGTTAAAAGTACTAGAATCAGAATTCAAAAAATCATACATGAGTGAACTTCGAGACTTTTTAAAACAAGAGAAATTTAAGAAAAAAATAATCTTTCCTCCAACTGAAAAAACATTTGCTTGTTTAAAACTCACTGCTCTCGATTCTGTAAAATTAGTTATTCTTGGTCAAGATCCTTACCATGGTTTGGGTCAAGCAAACGGATTAGCCTTTTCTGTAAGGGATGGACAGCCTATTCCTCCATCCTTGCAAAATATTTTCAAAGAAATAAGTCAAGACATGAAAGAGAGCCCACCGAAAAATGGAGATCTGAGTTTTTGGGCTGAGCAAGGGGTGCTTTTACTTAATTCTGTTCTCACAGTCGAAAAGGGCTGTCCAACATCCCATTCAGGAAAAGGTTGGGAAGAATTTACTGATAAGATTATCCAAATATTAAACCTAAAAGAAAATATAGTTTTCATGCTTTGGGGATCTTACGCCCAAAAAAAAGGTTCGATCATCGATGCGAAAAAACACAAAGTACTCAAAGCCCCGCATCCTTCTCCTTTATCAGCTCATAGAGGTTTCTTTGGCTGTAAGCATTTTTCTCAAGCTAATGATTATTTATGCAAAATCGGAAAAAGCCCAATACGATGGACAAAAAAATTATGACAAATTATCAAAGGTCTAATTCTTGATCTGAGAAATTTTTATTTAATGAAAGGAGACATGAAGTTGAATCATCACTTCGCGCATTCGATAAAATAACACCCATCGATTTTCCCTCCAGATCAAACACCTCATCAAAAGGTTTAACTCTCTTTTTGGTCGTTTTAACTGATATTGTTGGTAATTTCTTAGCTCTATAATGCATTCTTGCAACTATCTCTTGCCCCGTGTAACAGCCTTTTTCAAAGTCAATTCTGGATGTTAGATGATAACCTAGTTCATGAGGTGTATATTTTTCTATAATATCTGGATTTACATCTAAATTTTGACACTTAATCTCATCTAATTTCCATGGGTCCATATCAGAAGATATGGTGTATCCCTCAATCTCAGTTGATTTTGAAGCTATCAAGTGAAACCTTTTATTTAAGTAATGTAATCTGAAAAAAGATTCATAGTTTTGAAAACTGTAATTGAGATCAGTTTCGGGAAAATCAGTGGTCAAATCTTCTTCTTTCATGCCAAAAAAGTTATATTCGTTATTGATTTCCATTGAACATTTATAGAAAGGTCTATATTTTTCTAAAACTTCTTTGGTGTTTTGTAATACTTGATAATGTGAAATTAGAAAAAAAGAATCCTCTTTAGAAGGATTCTTGGAGACGATAAAAGAACTTATGACTCTACCTTTTATATTGCATATTGCCCCCAGAGCACAGCTATTTCCGGAGACTTTTTCCATATCAGAAGTGATTTGACCCTGCAGAAGATCAGAAGAGCCTTTGCCATTTATTTCAAGTATGCTCAAATAGTCTATTTCAATTAGGGACTTAATTTTCACGCAACTATTATAGGCAATATTTTGGATGAACTAGAGAAAAAGATTTTATGGCAATGCAGACGTGGACTATGGGAGTTGGATGCAATTCTCATTCCATTTGTTGAAAAATACTTTACCAAAATGGATAAAAAAGAAATTGACGATTTCAGAAAACTCCTTAACTACGAAGACATAGAAATTTTTGATATTCTAGTCAATAAGAAGCCTTTCGAGGACAAGAATCTTGAAAAGATTGTGGAAATGATAAATCGCTTCCAAGATTCGAATTTAGGAGATTAAAATTGATCCTTTTAGGCGACCTCGGGGCAACAAATGCTCGATTTTCCATCTCTAGGGATGGGGAAACTTATGAAAGAGAAGCTCAATATTTCATTGAAGATTTCGAATCCATCGAAGCCCTTTGCAGGCAGTATTTCCTTGATAATGAAATCAGGAAGGTTGAGAAAGGCATTATCGGAGTAGCTGCACCCGTAATTGGTGATAACATCAAATTCGTGAATGCAAATCTTAAATTTAGTAAGAAAGAGATAGAGAAAATCCTTTTTCCAGGAGGACTCACGGTTGTAAACGATTTAGAACTGCAGGCCTATGCTCTTTTCAATGCCAAGAATAAAGACCTGCACTTCTTAGGCAATAAAAGTCTTAACAACGGCCCTAAAATTCTTGTTTCGCCAGGTACAGGTCTAGGTTTAGCAGGTATAGTAGGAAATTCTGTAATTGCTACTGAAGCCGGGCATATCAATATCATCGATTCAAATGTATATACTGAGCTTAAGGCCATCATTCGCGAGTTCAACTTAGTTTCATCAAGATATCCTAACTATGAGGACTTCCTTTCGGGAAAAGGTATAGAATTCTTTTATCGTCATTTGGCAGGTCTATCTAACAGCAATCTTACTAGTAAAGAAATTCTATTGGAAAGAAATGACATTTACTGCTTGAAGACAAAAGATTTGATAAATAATCTTTTATCATCCTATCTACGAACTATGGCTTTGGCCTGGGGAGCCACAGGAGGCGTTTTTTTGTCAGGATCTATCGTAAACTCTCTTCTTGACGAAGAAGACTATGAGAGTTTTAGACAGGAATTCGATAATAGTGAAACAATGAGAGATTTACTTGTTGATATTCCATTGGCGGTGGCAAATATACAAAATATAGGCTTTGAGGGAGCAATTGAACTTTCAAAGAGATTAAATGACTCAGAACTTTCTTGAATAAAATCAGTCTATAGAAAAGTTGAGATGAAATTATCTAGTAAAAATGTGGATATAGGGTTAGTTAAAAGAGCTAAAGCAGGAGACTATACAGCTTTTGATCTTTTGGTTTTAAAATATCAATCTAGACTTATCTCAACTGCATATAAATTTGTTAAAGACGAGCAAATAGCAGAAGATATGGTTCAAGAGTCATTTATAAAATCGTTCAAATCTCTCGACTCATTTAGAGAAGACAGTTCATTTTATACCTGGATTTACAGGATCACTGTCAATACATCAAAAAACTTTCTTGTATCAAAGAAAAGAAAAGAAGAACTTCTTCATGTAGATTTAACTGAAGCAAATGCTCACAGAATAGAATCTATTGAAATCGATACTCCTGAAAGTATTCTCACTGCCAAGCAACTTGAAGAAATTATTTTAAAAAGTATAGAAAATTTAGGGGAAGAGACCAAAGTTGCATTTACCCTGAGAGAATTGGAAGGGTTGAGTTACGAACAAATTGCCGAAATCATTAGATGTCCAGTAGGAACTGTAAGATCAAGAATATTTAGAGCTAGAGAATTGATCGATGGAGCAGTAGAAGATTTTAAAAACTCTAGTCGATATCACTCGAAAGAGGTAAAAAGTGAAAAACGATAAAAATATGAAAGAAAAGATATCTGCTCTTGCAGATGGAGAACTGTCGGATTTTGAGGTGAGAAGAGTTTTATCTGAAATTGCGAAGAATCCAGAATATAGAAAATTTTGGCAAAACATCCAACAAACTGGAGAAATTTTGACTGACGAGAAACATGATTTTCTAAATAATGATATTTCTCAGGAACTTTTTTTAAAAATTTCAGGAAAAAAGTTGGAAATTTTTGAAGAAGAAGAAATAAAGTCTCCAAGGATGAGATATATTGCTGCATCATTTGTAGGTTTTTTTGCAGTTATTATTTACTCAGTTTTTCCAGTGCCTGAAAATTCTTTCACCGACATCGCATCCAAGAAAATTGACCAAGCTATAGAAAGCCCCGGGGCTCTTGAAGTTTTGAACAATTCCGTTTCAGGTTTAAACGCAGTCCTCCAGGATTATGAACTTACTCGTGAGGGAACACTTGCAAATTACAGATTTCCCAATTCAGGAAAAACTTTTAAAGTTAGTTTGTATCCAATTCAAGAAATAAATAAAATAGGCATCAAAGAGGCTACGAAAATTTCCTATATTAAATCAAAAAAAGGGATTTATATTGTCTCGGTAAGTGGAAATATCTCATCAGACCAAAAGAATCAGATACTCCAAAAAGCAAATCTTTTTGCCAACCAATTAAAATAAAAAATGCTAAAAAATAAATTAGTCTTGATCACTTTTCTTGTTTCTTACTTAGGATTTATCGAAAGTAGGGATCTTCCGAATTTTTCTGATTTAGCTGAAGACGCCTCTCCAGCTGTAGTGAATATAACCAGTTCAAGAGTAGTCAAAGATAGAAATACTTATGGGCGTGGATTTGGAGATCCTCGATATGATGAGTTTTTTGAGCGTTTCTTCGGACAACAGCCTAGACCCTCGGTGCCTAGAGAGAACCAAAGACCTGTAACTTCTACAGGATCTGGTTTTATTATTTCTAGCGACGGATACTTACTCACAAATAATCACGTAATCGAGGAGGCTGATGAGATAACAGTGAGTCTAGGCGATAGAAGGGAATATAAGGCAGAAGTCGTTGGAACTGATCCGAGGTCTGATGTTGCACTACTTAAAATTGAGGCCGAAAATCTTCCTATATTGAAAATCGGGAAATCCAAGGAGTTAAGGGTTGGAGAGTGGGTCGTAGCCATCGGCTCTCCTTTTCAATTAAGATTTTCGGTAACCTCAGGCATAGTTAGTGCCAAAGGAAGAAGCATACCTAATGGCTCTGACTCTACATATGTCCCTTTCATACAGACTGATGTTGCAATCAATCCTGGAAACTCAGGAGGACCATTATTTAACCTTGAGGGCGAAGTTATTGGCATTAATTCGCAGATCTACACAAGATCTGGAGGATATATGGGCGTTTCTTTTGCAATCCCAATCGATTACGCTATGGATGTTGCTGATCAGTTAAAAGAAAATGGATATGTTGCTAGAGGATGGTTGGGAGTTAGCATTCAAGAGATTACCAGCGAACTTGCAGAGGCATTAGAAATGGAAGTTCCAAAGGGAGCTTTGATTTCTCAGATTATTGAAGACAGTCCCGCAGAAAAATCAGGTCTCAAAGAGGAAGATGTAATTCTCTTCTTTGATGGTGAGGAAATATTTTATTCTGCTGATTTACCCTTGACAGTCGGGGCGATCAGACCTGGCTCTGAGGTGAATGCTATGGTTTTGAGAAATGGAAAGAAAAAAACCATAAAAGTCTCGGTTGGTGAATTACCTGTTGACCCTGAGTTGGCTTTTGATAATACCGAAAGGAATATATTAGGATTAGTTGTAGAAAATCAATCAAATAATGATCAACGTAATTTCATCGAGGGAGTTTTAGTTACTCAAGCAGACACTCAAGGTATTGCATATCGATCTGGAATAAGACGCGGAGATATCATTTATTCTCTAGCGAGAATAAAAGTAAAAAATGTCACAGAGTTCAAGGATATTCTTTCGGAACTGGATACTGAAAGAAATACCACTATAGGTGTTGCAAGAAACGGAAATAAGAGAATTCTGAGTCTAAATTTGTCAAAATAGCTCATAGAGTTAATTTACCTAGTCTATTTTGATGAAAATTAGAAACTTTTCTATTATCGCCCATATCGATCATGGGAAATCTACTTTAGCTGATCGTATTATCGAGCTTTGTGGCGGTTTGTCTTCCAGAGAAATGTCTTCTCAAGTTTTAGATACCTTAGAATTAGAACAGGAAAGAGGTATCACAATTAAATCGCAAACGGTAAACCTTAAATATAAAGCAGATAACGGCGAAACTTATCAATTCAATTTAATAGATACTCCAGGGCATGTTGATTTCGCCTATGAAGTTTCAAGGTCATTATCTGCTTGTGAAGGAGCGATTCTTCTGGTTGATGCTTCTCAAGGGGTTGAAGCACAAACACTCTCAACTTGCTACAACGCTGTTGAGGAAGGTTTAACAATTATACCGGTTCTGAATAAAATTGATCTTGATCAATCCGATCCTGAAAGAGTTAAGAAAGAAATTGAGGAAATTATCGGTGTTGATGCTTCAGATGCTCCAGCAATAAGCGCAAAAAATGGTACCGGTATTAAAGAAGTACTTGAGCAAGTCGTTGATCTCATTCCACCTCCAGAGGATGAAATTAAAGAACCTCTTCAGGCCTCAATTATAGATTCATGGTTTGATAATTACTTAGGGGTTGTTTCATTGGTTCGTGTTTTCAAAGGAAAGATAACCAAAGGAGAAAAAATAGAAATATATTCTAAGCAAGAGACACACACAGTAGATAAAATTGGTGTTTTTACACCTAAGATAACTGACTTAAATGAGTTGTCTTCGGGACAAGTAGGGTTTGTATGTGCAAGCATTAAGGAAATAAGAGGCGCTCCCGTTGGCGATACAATTATTAAGGCAAATTCTGGAACGCCCCGCTTAGAGGGTTTTCAAGAAGTTAATCCTCAGGTTTATGCGGCTCTATTCCCTCAAGACTCCGATGACTTCGAGGCCTTTCGTGAGGCTCTAGAAAAGTTGTGTTTGAACGATGCGTCTCTTCAATACGAACCAGAACATTCCGAAGCTTTGGGTGCAGGTTTTAGGTGTGGATTTTTAGGCACACTACACATGGAGATAATTTCGGAAAGATTAAACAGAGAGTACGGCATGAATTTAATAGCAACAGCACCAACTGTTGCTTATGAAGTTTTAACCACTAATAAGGAAGCTAAGAGGGTAGAGAATCCTAGTGCACTTCCTGAAACATCAAAAATTAATAAGATATTAGAACCCATTGCAAGAGCCAATATCCTCGTACCTGATACCTACATAGGATCTGTTATGAAGCTTTGCAATGACCGTCGTGGAAAACAGGTAAATATGAGATATGTAGGTGGTCAGGCAGAGTTGACATATGACTTGCCCTTGAGCGAAATTGTCGTTGATTTCTTTGATAGGCTCAAATCCGTAAGCAAAGGTTATGCGTCTCTAGACTATCTTCTAGACAGATATGAGGAGTCCGATGTTATTAAGCTGGATATACTTCTTAACGGAGATAAAGTAGATGCGTTAGCCTACATGGCACATAGGTCTGTGGCCAATACAAAAGGGAGGCAATTTACTGAAGCACTAAAAGAGGTTATACCTAGACAGCAATTTGATGTTGCTATCCAAGCCGCTATAGGCGCAAAAATCATTTCTAGACAAACAGTAAAAGCTTACAGGAAAGATGTTACAGCAAAACTTTATGGTGGCGATGTTACGAGGAAAATGAAATTACAAAAAAAACAAAAGGAAGGTAAAAAAAGAATGAAAAATATTGGAAGGGTAGAAGTTCCTCAAGACGCCTTTCTATCTGTATTGAGGGTAGGCGACTAAAATGCTAACAAGTGGATTAATAGCATCTATCATTATTGAATTATTTGGATTCCTTTTGTGGATTAAGTTTGCAAGGGATAATCAAAATACATACAAAGACTTAACAAGCGCTTTGATGTTCATTGTCGCTCTCATCATTCTTTATCAAGTATTCATGTTGAATCTGGATTTTGGTTTGATTTTAGCTATTGCGACTTTATTTTCAGCCTTCGCTTGGTTTTTGGGCAGATTGATAAATCTTCAGGAACTGCAAAAAGAGAGTAAGTCTTATTTTTTTATACTTCTTGTCATTACATGTATAAGATCTTTCGCTTATGAACCTTACCAAATTCCGAGTCGTTCAATGGCTCCTGGTCTTCAAGTAGGAGATTTTGTATTGGTGAATAAACACGCCTATGGCATCAAGCTTCCTGGTACAAATATCCTTATCTCTGAATTGAAATCTCCTTCAAGGAATGATGTTGCAGTATTTATACCGCCTCATACTCTTTGTGATGTTTCTGCTACTGATGCAAGGCCTGATTTATCAAATCTGTCAGTAGATGAAAGTCAGCTTTTTCTCAAAAAATTCTCGTCTCTTCAAAAAAGCAGATGCACTCCTGGGGGAATTAAATTCGTTAAGAGGATCATAGGCATTCCTGGTGATAAAGTTGAGATCAAGGGTTACGAAATATGGATCAATGGGCAAAAAGTTGATCAAAATTTACTTTCATCCTCTCGAGATGAGAATCTTCTTGAAGAAACTCTTGATCAGAAGAACCACGTGATTAGAACGCTTGGACTTAGCGAGTATGCACAGCACTCTTGGGAAGTTCCAAAAGGCCGGTATTTAGCGATTGGAGACAACAGAGATAATAGCTTAGACAGCAGAGCATGGGGATATTTCTCAGAGGAATATTTAGTAGGCAGAGCAGACTATATATGGATGCACTGGCCTTCATTTTCTTCCTTACCCAGTTTAGGTAGAAATAAAAAAATTCTTTAATGCAAGTTATAACAAAAAATTTAGGGTACTCATTCAAGGATGTCGCTCTATTAGAACAGGCTCTCACTCACAAAAGCTTTTCAGTTCTCAATAACGAAAGACTAGAATTTTTGGGCGATGCAGTAATAAGTTTATATGTATCTGAGAGACTATTTACATCATTCAGCGAACTTGATGAGGGAGTGCTGACAAGATTGAAGGCAGGTATAGTAAGCAGAGATAACCTAAATCAAATTGCATCAGAATTAGAAATTGCGAATGCTATTAGATTAGGAAAAGGGGAGAATCTTAAGGATAACTCTATTCTTGGTAATACTTTCGAGGCCTTAATAGGAGCAATACTTCTTGATTCTGATTATGAGCAAGTCAAAACTACTCTTGATACTCTAATAGGGAAAAACTTTATAGATCCTGAGGAAAAAATAAACTTAAAGGATCCCAAATCTTCTTTGCAAGAGGTAGTTCAAAAACGCTATAAAACACTACCATCCTACAGCACTAATGAAGTAATGGTTAATGCAAATACGAAAATTTTTGAATCTGTGTGCAAGGTAGAGGAAGCTAAACTTTCTGCAAAAGGTCAAGGAAAAAACAGAAAAAAAGCTGAGCAGCAGGCTGCATCGGCGCTTCTTGAATTGATAGTAAATGAATATTAGCACCAAGTCAGGTTACGTATCCATAGTTGGAAAAACGAATGCAGGAAAATCCACTTTGCTGAATAATATCTTGGGCCAGAAAATCGCAATCACCTCAAGAAAACCTCAGACAACTCGACATAGATTTTTAGGAATCAAAACGATTAATCAATGCCAAATTGTATTTGTGGATACACCAGGGTTTCATACTGGTCAAAAAAGGGCCTTAAATCTTCATATGAACAAAATTGCTGTAAACTCCATGAAGGGTGTTGATATAGTTTTGTATGTCCTAGATGGCTTAAAGTGGAATGATGAGGATCGAGCAAAAGTTGAATCTATACCTGCGGATACTATCAAGATCTTAATTATCAATAAAATCGATAAGCTGAACGATAAAAATATGTTGTTACCTTTTATCGAAGAACTCAATAGACAAAATTCTTTCGACTCCATTGTACCAATATCTGCGCTGAAAAATCTTGGAGTTGATGATCTTCTTTGTCTGATTGAGGAAAATCTTCCCGAAGGAGAGCACTTATACCCCAAGAATCAGATAACGAACATTTCAGAGAAATTCCTTGCCAGCGAGATAATTAGAGAGAAATGTATAAATAGAATAGGAGATGAGCTTCCTTACAGGATAAGTGTAACTATTGAAAATTTCAACGAGCTTGAGAACATAACACACATCAATTCAGTTATTTATGTAGAAAAAGAAAGCCAAAAGGGTATGCTCATCGGGCAGTCTGGATCTATGCTGAAATCAATTGGTACATCTTCACGTAAAGAGCTAGAAAATCTATTGGATACAAAGGTAATGCTAAAAACATGGGTAAAGGTCAAGAAAGGATGGTCTGATAACGAAGCATTGCTTCCTTCCTTAGGGTACGATCTTGATAAATAGAGTTTCTTTGGAACCTGCGTTCGTTCTGCACACCATGCCCTATCAAGAAACGAGTGTCATTTTAGACTTATTCATAAGATCTTACGGTCGAATCAATGTCATTGCCAAAGGAGCAAAAAGACCAAAAAGCTCTTTAAAAGGCATACTCACTCCAGCAGCAAAATTATCAGTGTCATTGTCTGGAAAAAATGATCTTAAAACTTTAACCTCTGCAGAGATTATCGACCTATATGATTTAAGATCAGGAAGTTCTTTTAATGCACTTATTTACATCAATGAACTTATCTCAAAAGCAACCGAAACAGAAGATCCTCACAAAAAAATATTTGATGAATATGAAAAAGTACTTCAAAACATCTCAAACGAAAATGCAAAAATTAATGTAGAAAAAATATTGAGGAATTTTGAATTAATTTTGCTTCAAGAAATGGGATACGGCATCGATTTGACTAGAGATGCGGTTAGTAATAAAGAAATCGAAGAAAATAAAATTTACGAATTCCATCCTGAAAAAGGCTTCACTCTTACAAATACTCAAGTCCTATCAAGTAATTTTTATTTGGGACGAGACATAAAAGGTTTTGCTGCAGGTGATTTTGAAAAAAAAACTACAAGAGATTCATCAAAGACTATAATGCGCAAGGCAATAGATTATCATTTAGGCAACAAGCAACTGAATATAAGAAAGTATTTATCAAAAAAATAAGATGATTAAAGGTATAGGCATCGACACTGTAGAGCGAGAAAGAGTTTCCAGAATCTTTACTAAATACGGAGAAAAGTTTGAGAATAAGATTCTTGGACATAATGAAAAGAAAGAATTCAATCTAAAAAAGAATAATCGTCAAAAAATAAGATACTTATCAAATAGCTTTGCTGTAAAGGAAGCTTTCTCTAAAGTTATTGGGCTAGGTTTTAGCAACGGGGTATCGCCCAAAGAAATAGAGGTTCTTCGTGACCCTAAAGGTAAGCCTTACATAAAATTGAATGGAAAAACCAAAGATATTGCCAAAAACTTGCAAGTTCATAACATTAGCGTTTCTCTAACTGACACTTATGCCCAATCCACCGCATTTGTGATCGGAGAAAAATTATGAAAATAATTCTTCTTGGACCTCCTGGAGCAGGCAAAGGGACTCAAGCTGCATCAATATGCGATAAATACAAAATTCCCCACATATCCACGGGTAACATGTTGAGAGAAGCTGTCGACGCAAAAACCAAACTTGGAATAGAAGCTAAGGCATTGATGGATTCAGGTATTTTGGTCTCCGACGATGTAATTGTTGGGCTTGTTGAGGAAAGAATTTCTAAAGATGACTGTTCTTCAGGATTTTTATTTGATGGCTTTCCTAGAACAATTCCTCAAGCTGAAGCTCTTATTGAACGTAATATAGATATAGATGCCGTCGTGGAAATTGATGTGCCTGATGAAGATATAATTGATAGGATGTCAGGACGCAGAATTCATCCAGCATCAGGTCGGAATTATCATGTAATTTTCAACCCACCAGAAATTGAAGGCAAAGATGACATCACAGGTGAGGATTTAATCCTTAGAGAAGATGATAAACCTGAAACTGTCAGAGATAGATTAAAGATATATTCGGACCAAACTTCACCTCTTATTAAATTTTACTCCGGAATGACCACAAACGCAGACCTGATGTATTTAAAAGTATCTGGCACAAAAATGCCTGAAGAGGTTACATCAGATATTTTGAAGGGACTGGAAGGGTAATTGGCGAATATTCTAGCAATAGACACTTCTAGCGATACTTGTTCAGTTTCACTGAGCCGAGAAAATGAAACATTTAATTTTCACCAAGAGTTACCCCAACAGCATACAGAAAATCTTTTATCTGTTATTAAAGATCTCCTGGTTGAAGCCGATCTCGAATTCCCTGACTTAGAAATTGTTGCTGTAGGAAACGGACCAGGATCTTATACTGGCATTAGATTATCCTGTGCCGTAGCTCAAGGAATATCTTTTTCTCACGATGTTAATGGAGCTAAAATTTCAAGTCTTGAGCTATTGTCTTTAGAGATAAATCAAAAAACATCTTCAAATGAAGTAATAGCAATTTCAGAATCCAATTTAGGAAAAATTTATGTCGTCCAATCTTCTTTCTACGATGGCAAATTAAAATCCAATTTTGAACTTCTTTCTCAAGATGAATTTAGATTGGATAAATATCCAGAAGACAGCGTATTTGTCGGAAAGGGTTGCTCCTTATTTTCCGAAGTTGAAAATCAATTACCTGATTCGTCGCCAAATACATTTTACTTAATAGATTATTTACAAAAATTTGCAAAAGATATTAATTACATCAGTCCCGAAGAAATATTGCCTATATACCTAAATGATGAAAGCAGCTGGAGAAAAATTAAGTGAGTTATATAGAGGCTTTATTGCTATCTGCCATTCAGGGTTTAACTGAATTTTTACCCATTTCTAGCTCAGCGCATCTCATAATTGTCTCGGAATTTTTAGGACTCTCCCCAGATCTCTTTTTTGATGTTTCCCTTCATCTAGGAACACTTATAGCTGTCGCTTTTTACTTTCGTTCAGATTTATTTGGGATATTAAATTCAATAATTAAAAATAGATCCATTCTAGAGAGTAAATTGCTCAAGCAGCTTTTCGTTTCATGCCTTCCCACTTTGCTCCTTGGTTCTTTATTAGTAGACTTTATTGATACCTATCTTCGAACCAGTTTTATAGTCGCATTTACCACCATTGCATTTGGATTGGTTCTCTTGCTGGCAACTTGTAAAAAGACTCATAGAACAAATTTAGAGGAAACTACCATAACCGACGCATTTATTATGGGTTTGGTCCAAACTCTCTCTCTGATTCCAGGGGTATCTAGATCGGGCGTAACTATCTCTGCTGGATTGTTTCTTGGGCTTGATAATAAAACTGCATCAAGGATGAGTTTTTTAATGTCTATTCCAACCATCTCAGCTATTGCGATATATTTACTCATCAAAACTGATTCAGCATATCTCGTTGAGAATTTTGAAATTAACCTATTTGGTTTATTTGTTTCATTTTTGATTGCATATTTTACGATCGATATTTTTATAAGATTCATAAATAAAATAGGATTTCTTCCATTCATAATTTATCGGATACTTCTAGGAACTGCTCTGCTATTAATTATTGTTTGATGTCCCTTTATATTAAATATCAAGACATTTCTTTGAAAAAAAAAGCCGGAGAATTATCAGAGCTTCTACATCTCAAAATCTTTACTGAACCAGAAAACATAAAAGAAAGGAACTTCTCAGAAGATTACTTCTTAGTGTTAAATTCAGAAAACATGTTCTTGCAAAAAGGATTAAACAGAAACACTAATCCTATCTTCTCTGATTTTGATAATTGGGCGGCTAACTACGAAGATAAACTTCTACAAAAATCATTAAGGGGACTGCCTAACAATTTTTCATGTATAGATTTAACAGCAGGATTTGGAAAGGATGCATTTGAAATAGCAAAATCCAGGAAATGTAAATCAATACATCTTATTGAAAAAGAAAAATGGGTGTTCAGCTTGCTGGAGGATGGTTTGAAAAATTCAGGTACAAAAGAAGCCAAAGAACTGCTGCTTAAGTTTCAAATTTTTAATGAAGATAATCTTCAATTCCTCGAAACTAACAAAAAAAAATATGATTTGATTTTTATTGATCCTATGTTTACTGGAGTTCAAAAGTCAAAGGCAAAAAGGCATATGCAAGCCTTGAGAGACTTATCTTCCTCAATAAATGACGAAAACCTTTTAAGAAGAAGCTTGGAGAGAGCAAATTTAAAAGTGATCGTAAAAAGACACAAAAATATGGCATTTCTTGAAGAAGTTCTACCTAGTAAGTCTATCGAAGGAAAAGTCGTGAGATATGATATTTACAACACTAATTAATTTTATTTTCTATAAAACTTAAAAACTCATTATCAAAAAATTTCTCGTAAAGTTTCTTTGCTCTTTTTGTTATTTTTGATGCAAAGAGATTTCCTTCATTATTCTCTTTAAAATATCTTGTCTCCATCATCATATATAGAAAATTATCAAACTTCGCTTTGTCAGAAAATTCTGGATAAGGCCATCCCTCAATTTTTTCTAATTCTTCAGCTAAGTTTTTACATTTTGCCTTAAGATCTTCCCTGCCAATAGCATCGCCTTTCCACATCAAGCTCATAACTATATAAAACCGTTTTAAAACTGGCTCACATAGATTTGTTAAAGAAACATAGTTATCGTAATTCCGGTTCTTCTCAACTGGATGAATCACATTACCTTCGTTGTCAAAATCAAGTATATGTTTATTTTTCAGTAATTGAATTGCTTGATGAACTGTCTCCGAATTAACAATTTGTGATTTTAAATGAAATTCTTTTGCAAATATTGGAAATACCATCTTGATTAGATCCGCGATTTCCTCTTCAGATGCTTTTTTTACAAACTTCACAGATTCACAAATCAATGAGTGAAGAATAAAAAGATGCACGATATTATTTTTGTAAAAAGATAATGTTGCTATCTGATCAGAAGAAGGGCGATAAACTTTCTTAGAAGACACCAAAGTGGGCTCTATAAGACCTAGTTTTTCAGTTTTTGATAATATTTCACTTTTGTCTTTTTGCGTAATCCAAACATCTTTGTATTCGGAACTCTCAATTAGATCAATGAAAAAATCTATCTTATCAATCAACTCTTCCTCGGACATTGATTGCGTCGAAGATGTCAGAAGAGCTAAAGAGAATAAACTTGTTGAAGTTACTGCAACAGAATTATTAATTGATCTAGTGACTTCTTGTCCTAGTTCACTTGTAACTTCTTTTAATAATCGTGCATTATCCAATGATGCAGAATTTTTATAGTTGTCATCAACATGTTTTTTTAGAAAATTATCGAGGTCAATTGGCTCTCCGAAATTTAGAAAAGCATTTCCTAGATAATTTCTAAAGTCCTTAAATACTTTTAATGGATCAAGAATACTTTCTTTTTTCTTGTCACCGCCTGCAAGTTCAGATAAATAGCTTTGACCCTCAAGAACCTTTTCATACCCAATGTATATAGGAATTATTTTGACATTTTTACCCTTTATTGATGCGTAACTTCTTATGATCAAAGACAATAATCCAGGTCTTGAAGGAAGACATAGTCCAGTCCTGCTTCTCCCTCCCTCAGGGAAGAATTCAATAGAGTTACCTTTAATCATTAATGTCTTAAAATATTCAAAGAAAACAGTACTATAGAGATCATTATTCATAAAAGATCTCCGCATAAATACTGCTCCCGCACCTCTTAAAATACTGCCAATTACCGGAAGATTTAGATTATTGCCTGCTGCGACTTGAGGAACCATTAAACCATTTTCGTAAAGCAGATAAGTGAGCGCACAGTAGTCAATGTGACTTCTATGACACGGTAGGTAAACCAGAGCATTATCTTTTGATATGTCTTTAATGTGATCCATGTTTCTTGTATGGATTCCTTCGTAACGGGTATTCCAGAACCATGTAAATCCTGAGGCAAGCAGACTCAATATAGAATAATTGAGGTCTGAACAAATTTCATTTGCGTATCTGTGCGCTTTTTTTGCGAGTTGCCTTTTTCTTGATTCACTCCCTTTTGAGAGCCTTTTTATTTCTTCTCTAACGTTTTTATTTCTTACTAAAGATTTAACCAAAGTCCTTCGATGAGATATATCTGGACCAAGCGTCGCTTGTTTGGATTTTCTAAATATAGCTCTGAGGTATCTATCTAGAATAAGAGCATTTTTCTCTATTCCATTTTTCGTTTCTATTTCTTTGTTCACTTCCAAGGCCCTTTCAAATTGGATCTTTAGATTTCTTCCATGAAGCATCAATTTGAAAATTCTTTTGATTGTTCCCGCTGGTCTCCAAGACGGAGAAAACATAATCTTAAAAAATGATTGTTCTTTTTCAGGCCTATTACCCCATGAAATAGAGACAGGAACTATTGTCACTTCTTCTTGAAGATCTAGAATGGCCTCTAAATTTTGAGCCTTTTGTCTTTTGAACCTTTGTTCGGCAACGACGTATTTGGGGCTTCTTAAACAGATAAAATTCTTAGAGTATGTATCAATTGGCGTAGGTAGATTATTGTTACTGCATATGATGTTGAGAGATACCAAGTCTATTATCGATTCTGAGCTAAGAGCATAGACAACTTTGCTCTGATTATTGATGGATGGTAAGTCTTCATTTTTTATCTCTGAAGCAATTAGCGTTCTTATAAAGGCGTTGAGAACTTTGAAGACTAAACTATTAGTAAAAAAACTCATTTATTTTTGGTTTCTCCAAAACTTATCTGCAGTGAGTTTACCTTTTCATAGTAAAATTTGTTCCAATTTATTCTGTAAATAAGCCGAAGTGGCGGAATTGGTAGACGCAGGGGATTCAAAATCCCCCGCCCTTTGGGTGTGAGAGTTCGAGTCTCTCCTTCGGCACCATCAACATTTAAAGTGAATAATTGAACATAGAAAACTACAACTTCAATCTTCCAGAAGAACTTATTGCAAACCAGCCTTCTATCAACAGAAGTGATAGTAAGTTGTTGGTTGTTCAAGAAAACTTAATTGATGAGAAATTTAAGTCCATTATTAACTATCTTAAAGAGGGTGATCTTTTGGTGTTAAATGATACTAAGGTTTTCAATGCAAGATTAACCGCAAATAAACAAACAGGAGGAAAGGTAGAGATACTCCTCGAAAGGCAATTAAATGAGTTTACTGCTTCTGCAATAACTAAGACTAATAGACCTCTTAAAGAAAATGAAATACTACAAATATCTGATTCAGATGTAACTGCTGTTGTTGTTGAGAAAAATGATTATATTTGCAAGATAGAGTTTTCTAGCGATTTAGAAACAATAATTGACACACATGGAACCATCCCGATTCCCCCATATATGAATAGAGAATCCAACATTATGGACCAAGAAAGATATCAAACAGTTTATGCAAATGATAAGAAACGAAGATCTAGTGCCGCTCCCACGGCTGGCCTACATTTTGATAAATCCCTTTTGAGCGATATAGAGTCTAAAGGAATCGAGATAACAAACATAACACTTGATATAGGTCTAGGTACTTTCAAACCCATTAGTCAAAATGATTACACCAAACACACCATGCATTCAGAGAAGATTTATCTATCTGAACAAACCTCTGAATTAATTAATTGTAAAATCCGTTCTAAATCAAAGATAATCAGTGTTGGTACCACGACTTTAAGATGCCTTGAAGCGGTATATAAAAAATTAGGAAAAATACAACCTTATGAGGGTGATACAGATATTTTTATATATCCTGGTTTTTCTTTTGAGGTCGTAGATTCTCTAATAACAAATTTTCATCTACCAAAATCAACTTTACTCTTACTTGTAAGTGCTTTTGCCGGGGAAAATGCTATCAAAAGCGCTTATGATCATGCAATTGAAAAGAGATATAGATTTTATAGTTACGGAGATTCTATGTTGTTGAACCGCAAAAATAGGAATCCTTGATGTATAAGTTGCTAGCAAAAGATGGATATGCTAGGAGAGGAGAGGTTGAAACTAAACATGGCACCTTTCAAACACCTGCTTTTATGCCTGTCGGAACGTATGGTGCTGTAAAATCTATTAGCCCCGAAATTCTAGATACCTTGCAAGCTGAAATTATATTATCAAATACCTACCATTTGATGGAAAGACCTGGTGTTGAAATTATAAAAGCAAATGGAGGTTTACATAATTTCATGTCTTGGAATAAGCCCATCCTGACTGATTCAGGAGGATATCAAGTCTTTAGTTTAGCTAAAAAAAGAAAAATCACGGAGGAGGGCGTAGAATTTAGATCTCCGTTAAACGGTGATATACACTTCTTAACTCCTGAAAATTGTATGGATCTTCAGCTCTCATACGGTGTGGATATTGCAATGGTTCTAGATGAATGCACGCCTTACCCTGCAGAAAAAAATTCAGCTGAAGAATCTATGCGTTTATCTTTAAGATGGGCGCAAAGATCCAGAGATTCTTTTAATAGCCAAAATTCTAATTTATTTGGAATAATCCAAGGTGGAATTTATGAAGATTTAAGAGAAGAATCTTTAGAAGTTCTCAACAATATTGAATTCGAAGGTTATGCAATAGGAGGCTTGTCAGTGGGAGAGCCAAAAGAGGATTTATTAAGAATAACCAACCACATAGCTCCTAGAATGCCTGAAAGCAAACCAAGGTATTTGATGGGGGTTGGTACACCTCAGGATATTGTAAAGGCTGTCGAGAGCGGGATTGATATGTTTGATTGCGTCATACCAACCAGACATGCTAGAAACGGCTATCTTTATACTTCTTCAGGTATAGTGAAGATAAGGAACTCCATTCATAAAAGCTCCACAGAGAAACTCGATCCAAATTGTAATTGCTATACCTGTGCTAATTTTTCTAGGAGCTATTTACATCACTTAGACAAGACCAAAGAGATGCTAGGAGCCAGTCTGATGACTATTCATAATCTTTATTTTTATCTTAACCTTATGAGAAATTTGCGACTATCAATTGAAAAAGGTACATTGCAGACCTTTATAAGTAAATTTGAAGAAACTTGGAATAAAATCGAAAACCCCAATATAGATTAATAGAGGTAATCATGGAACAAACACCAACTTTTTTCGATCCGACGCTATTTTTATTGTTCGGATTTATGATCTTGATATATTTCTTAATGATAAGGCCTGAGAATAAAAGGAGAAAAAGTCATCAAGAGATGCTTTCTAGTCTTGAGGTCGGCGAGGAGATAGTAACTGCTGGAGGTATATTAGGTAAAATTTCTAAAATAACAGATCAATACTTAGAATTAACCATTTCTGATAACACAAAAATAAAAGTTCAAAAAACTTCAATATCAGCCGTCTTGCCAAAAGGTACACTTAAGTCAATATAGGCAATGAAACGCTACGGAACCTGGAAGTATCTGCTCATCTTATTGGTTTTGGGCTTTGGCGTTTTATATTCTTTGCCTAATCTTTATGCTCCTGATCCGGCAGTACAAGTTTCTTATTCCAGTAGTTCTCAGACAGCAGACACCTTTTTAGCGAACAGAGTAGAGGAAGCCATAGAGAGCGAAAACTTAGAAGTAAAAATTGAACTCGAGAATGACTACGTTTTAGTCAGGACAGATAGTTATCAAAACCAGCTTAGAATAAAAGAAATCTTATCGAGAAATCTAATAAACGATGTAGTTATCGCACTGAACTTAGCACCCACAACTCCAGGCTGGTTACAGGGCATTGGTGCAAATCCAATGAAGTTGGGTCTCGATTTGAGAGGTGGAGTGCATTTTCTAATGCAGGTAGATACTGATAGAGCTCTAAAGAATAGGCAGGACGGAACCTTACAAGACCTCAGAATCCGATTTAGAGAGGAGAAAATTAGGTATAGCCAGGCAGAGATTGATGAAGACTCATCAATTGTCATGAGCTTTAATAGTTTGAATGCAAAACAGAAAGCATTGGCTTTCGTCAGGGATAACTATACTCAATTTGAACTTCCCACTAGCTCAAGTGATGATACAAGTCTGAGGTTATCCCTTTCCGAATTGGAGATAGAACAAATAGAATCAGATGCTATTGATCAAAATTTAACTACTCTGAGAAATAGAGTTAATGAACTTGGTGTTTCGGAACCCATAGTTCAAAGGCAAGGAAAAAAGAGAATTGTAGTTCAATTGCCCGGCATTCAAGATACCGCTGAAGCAAAAAACATTCTAGGCAAAACTGCTACTTTGGAGTTTCACCTAGAAGCACAAATGGATACTCCTAGATCCAGAAAAACTTCTTATCCATATAGGAACGGACTCGGTACCCCAGCATTTCTTCAAGACTCAATTATATTAGGCGGTGATCAAGTTGCTACCGCTCAAGCTTCTTTTGACGAAAATGGTCTTCCTCAAGTAAACATAACCTTAGATGGTGAGGGTGGGTCAAAGATGCATAGGGCTACAAGAGGTAACATTGGCAAAAGGCTAGGCGTCCTTTTTGTCGAGCAAAAAACAAGAACCGTCTATGAAAGAGACTCTGATGGAAATCAAATTCCTATTCAAGAATCGTATGAAGTTAAAGAAATTATAAGTTTGGCAACAATTAGAGCCGCATTAGGCACAACCTTCAGAATAACTGGTCTAGATAGCCCAAGCGAATCATCTGAGTTAGCTCTTCTACTAAGGGCAGGCGCTTTAGCTGCTCCTATGACCTTTGTTGAGGAAAGAACTGTTGGACCAAGCTTAGGTGCAGATAATATTAAAGCCGGAATTTTTTCTATGGAACTGGGATTAGCTTTAGTCCTAGGTTTTATACTGTTTTATTACAGAGTTTTTGGAATTGCAGCTAGTTTGGCCCTTACTTTCAATATCGTGTTATTGGTTGCAATTATGTCGATACTATCGGCAACATTGACACTCCCAGGCATAGCAGGAATAGTCTTAACCGTAGGTATGGCCGTCGACGCGAATGTTTTGATTTTTTCGAGAATAAGAGAGGAGCTTAAAAGAGGAAGGCAACCTTTGGATGCAATAGATGCTGGCTATAATCGAGCATTTCTAACAATCTGGGACGCAAATATTACTACTCTTATTGTAGCCGTTATTTTGCTTTCTTATGGAACTGGACCAGTAAAGGGTTTCGCAATAACCCTCTCAATTGGAATCATTACCTCGATGTTTACTGCAATCATGGGAACCAGAGCATTTATTAATTTAATATATGGTTCAAAAACGGACCTAAAGAGGATTTCAATATGACCTTCAATATTGACTTCCTTGCAAAAAGAAAGTTTGCGATTTTATTCTCCTCAATCTTTATACTGATATCTATTAGTTCAATAGCACTTAAAGGCCTGAACTGGGGATTAGACTTCACGGGTGGCACTCTCGTAGAGCTGAGTTACCCTGAGGAAGCTAATATTTCAATCATAAGAGAAACTCTATTATCCGGTGGCTTTGAAGGCGCTCAAGTAGCAAATTTTGGAACTAGCAGCGAAGTTCTGATTAAACTTCCAGGTACTGTAAGTGATAGTCTAGGTTCGGAAATAGTTTCTTTGCTGAGTTCAGCTAGTTCAGACCGAATTGATTTAAGGAGAATAGAGTATGTAGGACCACAGATTGGAAGCGAATTACGGGATGACGGAGGAACCGCGATGCTCATCGCACTTGCCTTCATGATGTTGTACATAGCTTTTAGATTTCAATCGATGTTTGCAGGTGCGGCTGTAGTAGCTCTGATTCATGATGTAATCATTGTTATCGGCATATTTTCAATTATCCAGGCAGAGTCAGATTTGACTGTACTCGCAGCTTTGTTGGCTGTAATTGGTTACTCGCTTAACGATACTATCGTCGTATCTGATCGTATCAGAGAAAATTTGAGATCCTCTGAATTAGACAATACAAAAGACATTATTAATACGTCTTTGAATCAAACTTTGGGCAGAACCTTAATAACTTCATTAACTACCTTACTGGTTTTATTTTCCCTCTACTTCCTCGGCGGTGAGCTGATTAAGAACTTTGCTCTAGCCTTAATTTTTGGTGTTTTAATTGGAACATACTCTTCTATATACATCGCAGCCAATGCATTATTGATGATGGGTTTGACTAAAGATCATCTGAGAGT
>CACOVO010000018.1 GCA_902630715.1 uncultured SAR86 cluster bacterium
AAGTAATAAAGACCGAGATATAGATAAATTATTAATTGCATCAGGATAAGATAATGAAATTGCCAATATACTTTGATTACGCTTCCACAACTCCTGCTGATCCAAGAGTAGTCAGCAAAATGCAAGATTGCCTCTCTCTGGATGGTAACTTTGGTAATCCTGCCTCAAGATCTCATGCGTTTGGATGGAAAGCTGAAGAGGCAGTGGAAGAAGCTAGGTTCCATGTGGCCTCCCTAGTCAACTGCGATCCTAGAGAGATCGTTTGGACTTCTGGTGCAACGGAATCAGATAATCTTGCTATAAAAGGAGCAGCCTTGTTCAATAAATCTAAAGGGAATCACATAATAACTTCTAAAGTTGAACATAAAGCAGTTTTAGATAGCTGCAGGCAGCTTGAAAGAGAAGGGTTCGAGGTAACCTATCTCGATCCAGGTGAAAACGGGATTGTTACTCCCCAATCCGTAGAAAAGGCAATTACCGACAAGACAATATTAGTTACTTTAATGCACATTAATAACGAGATTGGTACCATAAATGATATTCAAGCCATTGGAGAAATAACTAGGCCAAATGGGATTATCTTCCATGTTGATGCAGCACAAAGTACGGGTAAATTGGAAATAGATCTATCTGAACTACAGGTAGATTTGATGTCTTTCTCTGCTCACAAGACCTACGGCCCAAAAGGTATTGGAGCTCTTTATGCTTCAAGGAAACCGCGTGTAAGGCTAGAGGCACAGATTCATGGCGGCGGTCATGAGAGGGGTATGCGCTCAGGAACACTAGCCACCCATCAGATAGTAGGTATGGGAGAGGCTTTCAGAATTGCTAAGGAAGATCTCGAAAAAGACAACAAAAGAATAAGAAAGCTTAGAGATAAGTTTTGGGATGGATTAAAAGACATGGAGGAAGTTTATCTCAATGGCGATATGGAGAATCGTGCTTCAGGATTTCTTAATGTTAGTTTCAACTTTGTTGAGGGCGAATCTTTAATCATGGCATTAAAAGACATTGCCGTATCTTCGGGTTCTGCTTGTACTTCGGCTAGTCTAGAGCCATCTTATGTTTTGAGAGCAATAGGCTTGAAAGACGAATTAGCTCACAGCTCTATAAGATTTGCGGTTGGGAGATTCACTACAGAAGAAGAAATCGACTACACAATAGAATTGGTTAAAGATTCTGTAGATAAATTAAGAACATTGTCACCTCTTTGGGATATGTATAAGGATGGAGTTGATCTAGATTCCGTCGAATGGGTTCAGCATTAATTTAAAAAAACTGAGAAAATCATGGCATACAGTAAAAAAGTAATAGATAAGTTTGAGAAAACTTTAAGAGAACCAGAGAAAAATAATGTCGGAAGATGGGATCCGAATGACTCTGATATTGGAACTGGAATGGTTGGTGCTCCAGCTTGTGGAGATGTCATGCGCATCCAAATCAAGTGTGAAAAGAAAAATAATAGTCATGTCATCAATGATGTTAAATTTAAAACTTATGGTTGTGGCTCAGCCATAGCATCATCCAGCGAACTCGTGGATATGTTGAAAGGCAAAACATTGGAAGAGGCAAAAGAAATTAAAAATAAAGATATTGCGGAAGCGCTTGATTTGCCACCCATAAAAATTCATTGCTCTGTTCTTGCAGAGGATAGTATTCATCAGGCAGTGGCAGACTACGAATCTAAACTTTGAAAACACGATGGATAAATCCTCATTAGATACTCCTCAATCATTTGATCCAAGTGGATTTGTTCTGAGTGATGAGGCCATTCAGCATTTCTCAAGGAGTCTCAAGAATGTGTCAAGTGCCAGAGGTATACGCTTTGCAGTATCTGAAGCTTCAGGCTGTTCCGGCTATACTTATGAACTTGATTATGTGATTGAAACTTCTGAGGATGATTTGGTTTTCAATTTCGAAAACATAACAGTATTCATAGACCCAAATTCTTTTAAATATCTTAAAGGCACAACAGTTGATTTTGAAGTTGATGGAGTAAATCAGGGAGTAAAATTTCTTAATCCTAATGTAAAAGCCGTGTGTGGTTGTGGTGAAAGTTTTGAAGTTGAGCTTTGAAAAACTGCTCTTCCAAAATAAATGACTATTATCAAGGTGTATCCTCACCCGGAAATATGTCCAGATGGTGCGGAAATAGACGCCAAGCCTGGTGATACAGTCTGTGAGGCACTGTTAGATAATCAAATTTCTATTGAGCATGCCTGTGAGCTATCCTGCGCATGCACTACTTGTCATGTTCTCGTCAGAAAGGGTTTCCAAAACTTGGATGAAGCTTCTGAAGCTGAAGAAGACATGCTCGACAAGGCATGGGGACTAGAGGCTCAATCCAGGTTAAGTTGTCAGATCGTTGTTGGCGATGAAGATCTTGAGATAGAATTACCAAAATACACGATAAACATGGTATCTGAGCAAAATTAAAATGATCTGGACAGATGTGAATGAGATTGCAATCGAATTGTATGAGAAGTATCCTGATACAGATCCTACATATATACTCTTCACAGATCTTCAAAGGATGGTGACTGAACTGGAGAATTTTGAAGACGAAAAGGATAGGGTCAATGAAAGGATTCTTGAGACCATTCAAATGTTATGGCTCGAGGAGAGGGATTAGTTATTTTATTATTATCAAGGAATTAAAATATTATGATCAAAGGATCCGATCTTCTGTTGTCCTGTCTGGAAGAAGAAGGGGTAGAATACGTTTTTGGACTTCCGGGGGAAGAGAATTTAGAGTTTCTTCAGAGTTTATCTGAATCAAAAAAAATCCAATTAATTTTGACTCGTCATGAACAGGCGGCTGGTTTCATGGCTGCTACTTATGGTCGACTTACCGGAAAAGCTGGTGTTTGTTTGACAACTTTGGGGCCGGGAGCAACAAATCTAGTTACGGCAGCCGCCTATGCTCAGTTGGGGGGGGATGCCTTTAGTAATGATAACAGGTCAAAAACCTATCAAAAGTTCTAAACAAGGCAAGTTCCAAATACTTGACGTTGTCGATGTAATGGGGCCTATCACAAAGTCCAGCTATCAACTAACTTCTGCAGATATTATTTCAGCTAGAGTAAGAGAGGCATTCAGACTAGCTGAAGAAGAAAGACCTGGAGCAGTTCACCTTGAACTTCCAGAAGACATCGCAATAGAAGAAACTGATGAAAGACCTATCGTAAGGAGCATTTCCCGAAGACCGATTGCTGAGGGAAAAGCTATTACTACCTCTGTGAAATTAATTGAAGAAGCTACTAAACCTGTATTAGTTCTTGGCGGAGGTGCTAACAGAACTCTTACAAGGAAAATGCTGTTTGAATTTGTAGACAAAACTAAAATACCATTTGTCACAACCCAACTTGGAAAGGGAGTTGTAGACGAAAGGCATCTTTGCTTTTTGGGATGTGCTGCTTTATCTGCTGGAGATTTTGTTCATGCGGGAATAGAAAAATCAGATCTGGTGATAACTGTTGGCCACGATGACATTGAGAAGCCTCCTTTTTTTATGAAACATGACGGTCCCCAAGTGATTCATATTAACCACACTTCTGCCGAAGTAGATCCTGTTTACTTTCCTCAAGTGGAGGTTGTAGGTGATATCGCCAATGCTATTTGGCAGATTAAGGAAAAAATTGAAGTACAAGAAAAATGGGATTTTCAAGATATGTTGGCTACGAGATTTGCTCATTTAGAACATTCTAAAAAAATAAGAAGCGATGATAGATTTCCTCTATTCCCTCCTTATTTAGTACGGCAGCTAAGAAATGTAGTTCCTAATGATGGAATAATATCTTTAGATAATGGTGTATATAAGATTTGGTTTGCACGAGGATATCCAGCTTTATTTCCTAATACGGTTTTACTAGATAATGCACTAGCAAGCATGGGAGCAGGACTTCCTACAGCCATGGCAGTCAAAATGTTGAATCCTGATAAAGTAGTTGTTGCAGTTTGTGGTGATGGTGGCTTCATGATGAATAGTCAAGAACTTGAAACAGCCGTAAGGCTCAAGTTGAATATCATCGTTCTCATTTTAAATGACTCAGCATATGGTATGGTTAAGTGGAAACAGGAAAATCAAGGTTTTGACGACTTTGGACTTTCTTTTGATAATCCAGACTTCGTAAAGTACGCTGAGAGTTACGGTGCAATCGGCCATCGAGTGGGCAGCTCTAGTGAGTTTAAAGAAATAATCGAGATGTGCATGTCTACTGAAGGAGTTCATGTCATCGATTGTCCTGTTGATTACTCAGAGAATGACAAAATTCTTAATCATCAAATTAAAGAGATGAGTTCTAAGCTTTAAAGAAAATCTTTTAAGCTTTCAAAATAATCCAATTTTTTTGATCGACTGTTTTTGTTGAGTATAATGCCGATTTTAAAATGGAGACGACATGTCATTAGAAACCACCTTGTCTATAATTAAGCCGGATGCTTATAAAAAAGGCCACGTTGAAGAAATATGTCAAAGACTTGAAAATGCTGGTCTGTCAATAAAAGAAAAGAAAACACTTCACTTGAGTCAAGAGAAGGCAGAGGGATTTTATATTGAACATAAAGGAAAACCCTTTTTCGAAGATTTAATTAAATTTATGACTTCAGGCCCAGTTCAAGTACAAATTCTTGAAGGAGAAAATGCTATTGTCAATTACAGGGACCTTATGGGAAATACAAATCCTCAAGATGCTGCACCGGGGACGATCAGAGCAGACTTCGCAGAATCTATTGATGCAAATGCAGTTCATGGTTCAGATTCTCCTGAATCTGCCAAAAGAGAGATAGCATACTTTTTCGAATAAATTACTGGTCGTGTCTAAGCCGAAAGAGACTTCTGTTGGTGAAACCCTTGCCTTGGCTAGAAAGAAAAAGAGGTTACGTTATAAAAAACTTTCTACTGAACTTAACATTGATCAATCATATTTAATTGCTTTAGAAGAAGAAAATTTTTCTAAAATTCCCGGCGGGCAAGCATATGTAAAAGGATTTTTAAGAGCCTATGCTAAAAAGCTTGATTTAAATCCTGACGATATAATTGAGAAATTTAATTTTTCATCTGATAATGATTTCTCATCAAATATAGGAAATTTGACAAACTCTCAAAGGACTATTGGGAGATTTTTAAATAAGAAATTTTCTTTAATCATTATTTTTCTCTCTTTCTTTATTTTACTCTTTGGTTATTTTGTCTATGAATTTTTAAGTTCTGCTGATTCAAATCATAGTGAGCCCTCTACTAACATCCTCATGATTGAAAAAGACTTGATCCCTCAACGCTCTTCAGAGGTATCGCTGTCTAATGAGCAAACTAATCAAATCAAGGCGGTTACTGAAGATATTGGCCTAAATTCTAATACTCAATCCATGAACTCCTCGGAAAAAAGGAACAAGACACTAATAAAGGTTAACGAAGAATGTTGGTTGGAGGTATTTACTCAAAGTGAAAGATTGCTTTACAAATTAGCTTTGCCTGGTGAGAAATACTCTTTCGATGACGATAATTTGATGATCATTACTGGTAACTTTAGGAATGTTGAAGTGCTTTTTAATGATAAGATAGTAGATCTTGGAGTTAATGCCAATTCAGCTAATATTAGTTGTATTGTCTTACCTGCAGGGGATTGTAGTGAATTCAGAACACCAAATAGTTAGAAAAAAAACGAGGAAAATCTTCATTGGAGACGTGCCGGTGGGCGGCGACTCGCCAATTACGGTTCAGAGCATGACTAATACTCTAACCTCTGATTCAGAATCTACTATTAAGCAAATTAATCAGCTTTATGATGCAGGTGCTGACATTGTGCGAGTTTCTGTTCCGGATCAAGAAGCAGCTGACTCTTTTAAAATTATCAAACAACAGTCACCAGTTCCTCTCGTTGCAGACATACATTTCGACTACACTATGGCTTTAGAGGCTATTAAAAGTGGTGCAGATTGCATTCGAATTAATCCTGGTAATATCGGCAAAGAAGAAAAGATAAAAGAGGTTATTTCTGCCGCAAAAGATACTGAAACTCCAATTAGGGTAGGCATAAATGCAGGTTCTTTAGAACGAAAATTGCAAATAAAATACGGAGAACCAAACTCTGATGCCCTCGTAGAGTCTGCTTTAAACCATATCAATATTCTTAAAAGACTGAACTTCGAAGATTTCAAGTTAAGCATTAAAGCCTCAGATGTTCAGTTGACAGTTGAGAGTTATAGAAAAATTTCTGAACTTATAGATCAACCTCTTCACTTAGGTATAACGGAGGCGGGTGGATTTAGATCTGGTACCGTAAAGTCTGCAATGGGCCTTGGTTCTTTACTTATGGATGGTATTGGTGATACTTTGAGGATATCACTTGCCTCCGACCCTGTAGATGAAATTAAGGTTGGATGGGATATACTCAGAAGTCTTAAAATCAGAGCCCGAGGTATAAACTTTATCGCATGCCCTAGCTGTTCCCGTATGAACTTCGATGTTATCGGAACAATGAATAAGTTAGAGTCGAGGTTAGAAGACATTAAGGAAAACATAGATGTTGCGGTAATAGGTTGTTATGTAAATGGCCCCGGAGAATCTAAACATACTGATATCGGCGTAACTGGAGGATCTCCAAGAAATCTTATATATATTGATGGGAAGCCTGACCATAAGATTGATAGTGGAGAACTTGCCGATCATCTTGAAAAAATGATAAGAGAAAAGGTTAAGGAAAAAAACACTACTGAAGAGAATTTAATAGCAAAAGACTAATGCCTAAAATACAAACCTTACGAGGTATGAATGATATCGGTCCAACAGAGGCAAAAGAATGGTTTCAAGTCGAGTTAACCTTAAAATCAATCTTGGAATCATATGGTTACGAAGAAATTAGATTTCCTATTGTGGAGAAGACCGAGTTATTTACTAGATCAAATGAAGCAGCTGATATCGTTACTAAAGAAATGTATACCTTCGAGGACAAAAGCGGAGAAAGCATATCTCTGAGACCTGAAGGAACTGCAGGATGTGTGAGAGCGGCCATCGATAATGATCTTTTGAGAACTGATAAACCAAGGCTTTGGTACTCGGGTCCAATGTTCAGGTACGAACGCCCTCAAAAAGGAAGATCTAGGCAATTTCATCAATTCAGCGCTGAAGTATTTGGACTTAATACTCCTGCAGTAGATGTAGAGTTAATTACTGCCTCAGCTAGCTTCTGGAAAGCATTCGGTATTTATGAAGATGTTACCCTTGAAATTAATAATCTTGGTGATGATAGAGCTAGGTCAAATTATGTAAAAGAGCTTGTAGATTTTCTAAATGGAAAATTAGATGATGTTGATGATGATACTAAAAGAAAGCTCAAGGAAAACCCTTTAAGGATTCTTGATTCGAAAAGTAAGAAAATACAAGAAATTTTAAATGAAGCTCCAATAATTGAAGATTTCGTAACTCAAAGTTCTAAAGACTATCATAATGAGTTGCTTAGCATGCTCGATGAACTGAATATTGCTTATGAAGTAAATTCTAAACTTGTACGAGGTCTGGATTATTACAACCAAACAGTATTTGAATGGAAAACTGGTCTTTTAGGTTCTCAGGACACAATTTTAGGTGGGGGCAGATATGATAATCTTGTTGAAGAATTAGGAGGTAAGTCGTGTCCAGCAGTGGGTTTCTCAATAGGTTTAGAAAGGCTGATTTTATTACTTAAAGAGAAGGACAGGATAAACCTACTCAATAAACTTGATATTTATTTTATCTGCCTATGCGAAAAGTCGGCTAGAAAAGCTATAATAATAGGTGAACAATTAAGGAACAAATTTCCCTCTCTCAGCATAAAGATTAATTTAGGCTTCGAAAGTGCGAACACTCAGTTTAAAAAAGCTGATAAGTCTGGAGCAAAGATAGCACTGATCATAGGAGACGAAGAACTTGAGAACAATGCTATTTCTTTTAAAAATTTAAGAGAAAATTCTCAACAAGAGAGCTTTGATTTAAATGGGTTATTTAAAAAGATAGGTCAATTTAGTTAAATACCACAATGGCAAACTTTTTTTCAGCATCTCAAGAAGAGCAACAAGAAATGCTCCTCACACAATGGCATAAATTTAAATATGCTTTAGTACTTTTTTTGGTTTTAATTGCCGTTTTTATAGGCACTAGGGATTATCTTCAATCTTCTTCTAATGAAAAGGATTTTCTATTGGCGACTCTCTACCAACAATATCTAGATTCTAATGATGAGGCTGTTGGCAAGATGATACTATTAGATCATCCTAATACAATTTATTCGGACTTTGTAAGACTGAGTGAGGCTAAACGTAATTTTGAAAGTGGTGAGATTGATATTGCCATAGAGTTACTTCAAGCGGTCAAAGATAATAACTCTTCAGACGAAGATTTTAATCCTTTATATGCTGCTGCAAAGATTAGACTAGGCAAAATATATTTAGAAACAAGAGAATATGAAAAAGTAATTTCTCTTTTTGATGACTCCAATGAATTAACTTCCACTATGTACGAACTTAGAGGAGATGCAGAAAACAAACTAGGTAGATACTCGTCTTCTAAAACCAGCTATATGTTCGCCTTACAAAATAGCACAAATCAAACATCTAGGGCTCTGATTAATATGAAGATATCAGATTTAGAAGGTGAAGATCTTGATTAAGTTTAGGAGTTTTTTTTTACTTTTATCTGCTATCACTGTTTCGAGTTGCTCATCCCTTGGGTGGATGAAATTTTGGGAAGATGATGAAGAAGTTGAGGGCCCTGCAGCTCTTTATTCGATAAATGAAAATAGATTTCTTGAAAGACAGTGGTCTGTATCAAATGGAAACGAAAACTTATACGGTAGACTTATTCCGGCAGTTTACGATGGTCAAGTAATTTATATTAATTCCTCAGGGTATATTTCATCTGTAGATTTTGAAACAGGCAAGTTAAATTGGTCTCGTTATACTGAAGATGTTGTTTCAACAGGTGTAGATGTGAATTTCAAAATCATAAGTTATGGAACCTTAGATGGGAAACTAGTCACATTGAGCAGTCAAGATGGTGAAGAAATTTGGAGATCAAATACTTCTAGTGAAAGTTTATCACCTCCCGTCAATTCGGGAAGTCATATGATAATACACACAATCGATGGAAGAATAACTGGTTATAACTCTAAAACTGGCGAGAGAGATTGGTTTCATCAAACCGTATTGCCAAGTCTGACTTTGAGAGGAACTTCTAGACCTTTTATTGAGCAGGGGTTTATTTTCACTGGTTTTGCAGGTGGAAAGGTTGCAATGATTTATCCAGATTCTGGAGCGATTAGACTTGAACTTCCTATAACTTTGAATGAAGGAAAATCAGAGTTAGAGAGAATCGTAGACATTGATGGTAAGCCTGTAATCATTGAAGATCTTCTTATTTCTGCATCATATCAAGGTAATATCACAGCAATCAATTTGAGGGATGGGAGGCCTGCATGGCAGGAGGAAATCTCTTCTGTAAAGGACCTAGTGACTAATGGGAATAGGGTCTTTGCTGTTGATAGTAGAGATATTATAAAAGCTTTCGGAACAGCTACTGGGGCAATTATTTGGGAACAGGAAAATCTATCTTTGAGAAATCTTACCTCGCCTGCTTCCATTAGCAACCTTATAGCTGTCGGGGACTATGAAGGTTACATCCACCTTATTAACGCGCAAACTGGAAATTTTGAGGGTAGAGAAAAAGTTTCCAGAAGTCCAATCACCGAGATTGTATCTAAAGAGAATTTCCTTTTAGTTGCAGATATTTCAGGAAGAGTTCAAAAATTCTCTTTAAATTAAGAGCTTCAAAAAAAAATTATTTGTCATGTCCCTTGTTGCAATTGTCGGAAGACCAAATGTAGG
Source organism: uncultured SAR86 cluster bacterium (assembly GCA_902630715.1). Lineage (GTDB taxonomy): Bacteria > Pseudomonadota > Gammaproteobacteria > Magnimaribacterales > Magnimaribacteraceae > Magnimaribacter. The sequence goes on from CACOVO010000018.1 coordinate 9,859, forward strand.
CAAGTCAACCATTTTTAATATTCTTACCGGTTCAAAATCTGCGATAGTTGCTGATTATTCTGGCCTAACTAGAGATAGAAAATATGGAAACCTAAAAAATAGTCAATTGATACTCATTGATACAGGTGGATTAAATGAAGATTCTGATGATATGTCCTCTGCTATAAGAGAACAAACCGATTTAGCTATCCAAGAAGCTGATTCTCTCCTCTTTGTTGTTGATGCAATTGATGGCCTGCTTCCAACAGACAAAGAGATAGCTAAAATATTGAGAAGACATAACAAAAACATAACTTTACTAGTAAATAAAGCAGATAATTTAAAACTTGAGGAAACTGCTTCAGAGTTTAGTGCCCTTGGGTTTGATAAATCAATTTTCTTATCTGCCTCGCACAATAAGGGATTCACAGAGCTTACCGAACTTTTAAAGAATTTCGATGAGCTCGAGGACACAAAGAATTATATATCTGAAACCGATACATTAAAGATTGCAATCATAGGCAGACCTAATGCGGGAAAATCTACTCTTATTAATGCTCTTTTAGGAGAGGAAAGACTTGTTGTTTCGCATGAATCAGGAACAACAAGAGATTCAATAGATGTAGTCATCAAAACAAAGAAGCAGGAAATCACATTGATTGATACAGCAGGAATGCGAAGAAAAAGATCGATTAGTGAGGCAACTGAGAAGTTTTCAGTATCTAAATCGGTAGACTCCATTAAGAGGTCAGATTTAGTATTACTTTTAATTGATGGTTCTGAAAATATTGTTGATCAAGATATCCATCTTCTCGGTTTAACTTTGGCGATTGGAAGACCGGTTCTTGTTACAGTTAATAAAATTGATCTTTTGACTAAACAAGAAAAGACTGCAATAGAAACAAAAATTAATCGTAAGCTAAAATTTGCAAACTATCTAAAACTTCACTACATATCTGCAAAGGAAAAAAGAGGACTTAAAAAATTAATTAGATTAGCTCTTGAAATTCATTTAAATTCCTTGAAAGACTTAGATACTTCGATACTCAATAAAATTCTTAAGAAAGCTTTATTCAATCAACAACCAGCCATGGCAGGTAGATTTAGACCTAAGCTGAGATATGCGCATTCTGGAGGTCAGAATCCTCCAAAAGTTGTAATCCACGGCAATAACTTGAAACAAATTCAGGACAGTTATACTCGATATCTTGAAAAATGTTTTAGAGAACACCTAGGTCTTGGCTCAACACCACTTGAAATTTTATATAAAGAACAGATCAATCCTTTCAAGAATAAACCTAATCTTTTGAATGAAAGGCAAATAAAAAAGAGAAAACGAATCATTAAGAGAAGAAAAAAATAGAACTATGTTTAAGTTAATTTTTAGTTTTCTGTTAATCTACTTTCCTCTACAAAACTTCAGTGACACAAAATCCCTTAATTTGAATAATTTGAAACCCTCGCCAAAAAAAATACCAGTTACTTTTGAAGCTCATGGAATTCAAAGAGTTGATAACTATTATTGGATGAGAGACGACACAAGGAAAGATCCTGATGTAATTCAACATCTAAATTCTGAAAATGCTTACCTTGAAGAGTGGTTTCTCTCGGAAAATGATATAAGGGACAGTCTTTTTGAAGAAATCACAGCGAGGATACCAAAAAAAGAAGACTCTGTTCCAGTCCGACTTCAGAGCTACGAATATTTCAGACGCTATGAGCCTGGGAATGAACATGCAATATATGTAAGGCGAAAAAATAAAAATTCTAAAGAAATTGTATTGATGGATGTAAATGAAATGGCCAAAGATAAGAATTTCTATCAATTGGCAAATTGGAGTATTTCTCCCAAAGAAAATCTGATGGCTTTTGCGGAGGATATAAACGGGAGAAGGCAGTACAAAATAAAGTTTAAGAATTTGGACAATGATCAAGTATATGATTACGAACTTGAAAATACATCTGGCGACATGGCTTGGTCAAAGGATGGGGTTTATTTGTTTTATGTTCAGAGAGATGAAGAAACTCTCCTGCCATTCAAGCTATTAAGACATAAAATTGGAACTCCGCAAGCCGACGATATTTTAGTATACGAAGAGCCTGATTCAACATTTTATTTGTCTGTGGGAAATACTCGATCAATGGAATTTATCGAAATAAATATTGCTTCTTCGACAAGTTCAGAAGTTCGACTAATCCCAACTGATCAACCCCAAATGGAACCAGTTATTTTTTACAAACGTGAAAAAAATCATCTCTATTCCATCGATCATGATCCATCAAGTGATAGATTTCTTATAGAGTCAAATTGGAATGCATTAAATTTTAGACTTCTTGAGACTAACCTAGAAGAGTCGAATGAAAAAGATAAATGGAAAGAACTAATTCCTCATAGAGATGACGTGTTATTGCAATCAGTTATACCCTTTCCTGATCATCTAGTAATTATGGAAAGAGAGAATGGACTGAAACAAATAAAGATAATTGAAAAGAGTAGTAATAATTCAAGAAATCTAAAATTTAAAGATGCCTCCTATTCAGCTTATTTAGCTGCAAATCCTGAATACAATGTAGATAAATTTTATTTTGGGTACTCAAGTATGAAAACTCCAGATAGTCTTTATTCTGTAAAATTAGATAGCGGACGAAAAAGGCTCTTGAAAGAGGCTGAAGTAAAAGGAAAATTTTCAAGTAGTGATTACAAAGTTGAAAGAAAGTTCATTCAAGTAAGAGACGGTATAAAAGTTCCTGTTTCTCTTGTCTATAAAAGAAATACATTTATGAAAAATAAGAATCCTATACTGGTTTATGGGTACGGTTCTTATGGTAATTCTATTGATGCAGGATTCAGCTCATCTAGAATTTCTCTTCTAGATAGAGGTTTTGTGTTTGCCATAGCCCACATAAGAGGAGGCCAAGAGTTAGGCAGATCTTGGTATGAAGACGGTAAAATCTTCAACAAGCTAAATACTTTTTATGATTTTATTGATGTCACGAAAGGGTTACTAAATCTTGGATACGGAGATAAAAGCAGGGTATATGCAGCTGGAGGAAGTGCCGGCGGGCTTTTGATGGGCGCAATTGTGAATATGGAACCTGAACTTTACAGCGGTATCATATCAAATGTACCTTTCGTAGATGTCATAACTACAATGTCCGATCCGAGTATTCCTCTCACAACTGGAGAATACAAAGAGTGGGGAAACCCTGCAATTAAAGAGGAGTTTGATTACATCCTTAGATATTCCCCCTATGACAACATAGCAGAGCGCAATTATCCAAGTATTCTTGTCACAGCAGGTTTATGGGACTCTCAAGTTCAATATTATGAACCAGCAAAATATGTAGCTAAGCTTAGAGAATTTAATAGAAGCAAAAACCCTATATTGATGAAAGTGAATATGAGTGCAGGACATTCAGGCGCAAGTGGAAGATTTGAAAGTTTGAAAGAAGTCGCCATGGAATATGCCTTCCTTCTAAGAATAGATCAGGGTTAATGAATTCTCAGAGCAAGGAAGCAATGAAAAGTAACTCAAAGATTTTATCAAGTCTTATGTTAATCATTTTGTTCGTCAGTATGGGGCAGTCAGTCTATTGGCAAACAATGCCCATCATTGGCAGAGAGTTTAGTTTTTCAGAAATCGAAATAAATACCTTGGTATCAATCTCTGCAGCTATGTTCATTATTTTTACCCCCTTTTGGGGTAAATTAAGCGACAAAATAGGTCGAAAATCAGTCCTTTTAATCGGACTGTTAGGCTATGTTTTTTCAAGTATCATTTTCATATCTATGGCCACTTTTGGATTAACAGGAGTTGTCTCTGGATTCTATTTATTAATGATTTTATTGATTTCGAGGATTGTTAATTCGGCAATAGGAGCAGCTTCTAGGCCTGCCTCAGGGGCATACGTCGCTGATGTAACTTCAGAAGAAGAAAGATCTTCTGGGATGGGAAAGTTCGGAGCAGCAAATAACATTGGGTCTATTTTGGGCCCCGTGCTTGTTGGATCTTTGATTGGATTAAACATTTTTGACGTTCAGATATCACAATTCGGGTTACTAACACCATTAATAGTAATGTCGATTTTGATGACACTTGCGTCTTTGGTCGTTTATTTTTATCTACCGAATAGTCCTTCGACCAATCAAGAAGACAGACCTGCTGGGTTCACTTTCGACACTAAGCTTAAGCTTTTAATAACTATTGGAGTAATAATCTTTACGGCGTTTGCAATAGTTCAATCCATTACAGCTTTCTACGTCCAGGATAGATTCGACTACGATTTAGATCAAACCGCTAAAACCACTGCTTTACTCCTTGGAACTATGGCACTTATGGCTATCTTTGCTCAATTGACAATCGTTCAAAGATACAAAGGTGGTCCCCTGAACTTAATAAAGTTTTCTTTACCTCTCTTTGTGGTAAGTTGCTTATTCATAATTTTTTCACCAAATTTCTTATTTCTATATTTAGGAATGTCTGCCATGGGCCTTGCAATGGGACTTGCTTCGCCTGGTTACAGTTCTGCAGCATCTCTCAATGCAGACAAAGACAATCAAGGAGCAGCCGTGGGACTGGCGATGGTCGCTCCAGGAATAGGTTTTGCGTTGGGTCCTTTTCTAAGTGGCTTTCTTTATAGTGCATCCATGAATTTACCATTCTTCTTCATCCTTCCATTCTTTTTTTTGATTATCTTGTTGACCAGGAAGCTTGAGCAAACAAATTCAACAAAAGAAAGTGGTATTTAAGCTGTCAAATAATTATAATAGACAAGCTTTTACACGCCCAAAAAGCAAATTCTTAATTTGATAAGTGATTGAAAAAGACAACCGACCAGTAAATCTAAATTTACTCACAATCAGTCTTCCTATAATAGGAGTTTCTTCTATTCTGCACAGGATTTCTGGCTTGGCAGTATTCTTTAGTTTTCCTCTAGTTGTTTGGTTGTTTAGTATTTCTCTAAAATCAGAGGAGAGTTTCTCGGCTCTAGCTAATTTGTATCAAACTTCCTTGATATTGAAAGCTATGACATATCTCTTTCTAGTGGGTTTTAGTTATCATTTGCTTGCTGGATTTAAGAAATTAGTTAGCGATGCATTCGGTGTTGGAGAAACGCTTCAATCTGGAAGAATGCTTTCGTGGATTGTTTTCGGCGCAACATTTATTGTTGCTATGCTTTTTTTATTCTTAATATTTTAAAAATGTTTTCAAAATTGGGACACGGATCAAAAGAATTCTTAGTGATAAGAGCATGCGCTGTATTAATCCTTTTATACACACTTTATCTGGGCGGTTTCCTAATACTTACAGATGAAGTAAATTTTAATCAATGGTCAGCTTTTTTTGGAAACACACTAAATAAGATCCTCACATCAACTTTCTTTTTGGCCTTTGCGGTTCATACCTGGTTAGGCACTTGGGCTGTTGCAAGTGATTATCTTACCCCAAGAATTTTTGGTAATCTCGGAAGAATTCTTTTCCTAGGTTTTAGAGGTGTCGTAGCTGGCGTAATAGCTCTGGTACTTACTTGGGCAATAATCATCATCTGGTAAATTTATGTTAGTAAACGAAATAATAAATGCTAAAGATCTTCCTGTAATGGAATTCGACGGGATTATCGTTGGCGGTGGCGGAGCTGGAATGAGAGCTTCACTTCAACTTGCAGAGTCGGGACTAAACACTGCTGTAATTTCAAAGGTTTTTCCAACTCGTTCACATACTGTTTCTGCTCAAGGAGGAATAACTTGTGCAATACAAAGTGATGATCCTGACGATGATTGGAGATGGCACATGTTCGACACTGTGAAGGGCTCCGATTACATAGGAGACCAAGAAGCAATTGAATACATGTGCAGTGAAGGCCCAAAGGCTGTATTTGAACTCGAACATATGGGGTTACCCTTTTCAAGAACGGAGGAGGGAAGGATATATCAAAGACCTTTCGGTGGACAATCTAAGGATTATGGCAAAGGAGGACAGGCAACTAGAACTTGTGCAGCAGCGGACAGAACAGGGCACAGTCTCCTTCACACTCTTTATCAAGCTAATCTAAAAGCCGGAACAAATTTTTTGAATGAGTGGTTTGCTGTCGACCTAGTTTTAAACACTGATAAGGCTGTGGTAGGTGTTATTGCCTTTAAAATAGAAACAGGTGAAATCTATTACATCAAATCAAAAGCTACTGTCCTTGCTACAGGAGGCGCAGGTAGAATTTATGCTTCAACAACAAATGCCTTGATCAACTCTGGTGATGGTGTGGGAATGGCTTTAAGAGCCGGCATGCCTGTTCAAGATATAGAGATGTGGCAATTCCATCCTACAGGTATTCACGGAGCTGGAACCCTAGTGACTGAAGGTTGCAGAGGTGAAGGAGGTTACCTCTTAAACAAAGATGGTGAAAGATTTATGGAGAGATATGCTCCTAACGCTAAAGATTTAGCTAGTAGGGACGTAGTTGCTAGATCTATGGCATTAGAAATTTTGGAAGGAAGAGGATGCGGCCCGAATGCAGATCACATCTTTTTAAGACTTGATCACTTGGGTCCAGAGGTCGTTCATAAGAGACTACCTGGCATTACCGAGCTTTCTAAAACTTTTGCAGGAGTTGATCCTGCAGTTCAGCCAATACCAGTTGTCCCGACATGCCATTACATGATGGGGGGCATTCCAACAAATATAAATGGCCAAGTCATATCGGTGGAAGATGGAAAAGATATAATTGTTGAAGGATTGTATGCTGCAGGGGAAGTTGCTTGTGTTTCAGTACATGGCGGGAACAGACTAGGTGGCAATTCTCTTCTGGATCTTGTTGTTTTTGGAAGAGCTGCCGGCTTATATATCGAAGAAGCTATGAAACAAGGTGTTGAACTTAAAGATGCGTCTAATGATGATATAGACAAGGCCCTAGAAAGGCTGAATAAACTTAATGCATCAACTGAAGGTGATCAAGTTTCTGTTCTAAAAGAGAGAATGCAACAAAACATGCAAAATAGCTTTGGAGTTTTTAGGCGAGGCGATTTAATGGAAAAGGGAATTAATGAATTGGCTAAAACTCGAGAAGAAGTTGATGCAATTTACTTAAAAGATAAGTCAGCAACCTTCAATACCGCAAGAATTGAAGCTTTAGAAATGCAAAATCTGTTTGAAGTTGCAGAAGCTACAGCAATTACCGCAAATGAAAGAAAAGAAAGTCGAGGAGCTCACGCTAGAGACGATTATACTGAGCGTGATGATGATAATTGGCTCAAGCATTCGATATACTTTGCTGAGACAAAAGAAGTAAGTAAAAGAGACGTCAATTACAGACCAAAAACTGTTCAAGCTTTTCAGCCGATGGTCAGGAGCTATTAATGAGCGCAGCTGTCATACCAGTTGAACAAATCAAAACTATAACGATGAGTATTTATCGTTACGATCCAACTGTGGACAAGAAACCTTACATGCAGGATGTCATAGTGGAGATACCCACAGATAAAGACATTATGGTTCTAGACGCACTTCATCTCGCAAAAGAGCAAGAACCTTCTTTGTCATATAGAAGGTCTTGTAGGGAAGGGGTATGTGGTTCAGATGGAATGAATATAAATGGAAAAAATGGACTTGCTTGCGTAACCCCTCTTTCAGAAGTTCTAAAAAGAGACAAAATAACACTACGTCCAATGCCCGGCTTGCCTGTTGTCAGAGACTTGATTGTTGATATGAAGCAATTTTTTGACCAACTTGAAAAGGTTAAGCCCTACCTGATTACGAAAAGTGATGCACCTGATATAGAGCGCAAACAAACACCTGAGGATAGGGATGGATTGGACGGCTTATACGAGTGCATTTTATGCGGCTGTTGTTCAACATCATGCCCTTCATTTTGGTGGAATCCTGATAAATTCCTTGGTCCAGCTGCACTGCTTCAGTCTTGGAGATTTATAAATGATTCTAGAGACGAGGCCACTGAAGAGAGATTAGATGATCTTGAAGATGCCTTCAGTCTTTACAGATGTCATGGAATAATGAACTGTGTATCAGTATGCCCTAAAGGCCTCAATCCAACTGAGGCAATTTCTAATATACGAAATAAGCTCCTGACAAGAAAAAAAGCCTAGATTATCTTTCTTAGTTTCTTTCCTAAGTTCTCTTTTTATCCTCTACAATACTTGAATGCAAAAAATACTAAAGATTTTTGTGCAATTGTATTTATGAGGAGAAAATGAATTTACACGAATATCAAGCAAAACAATTATTCAGAGAATATGAGATACCTGTTTCGGATGGTTTAGTAGCAAATTCTATTAATCAAGCTGAGGAAAAGGCACTATCTCTTGGTACAGATAAATGGGTTGTAAAAGCCCAAGTTCATGCCGGTGGAAGAGGTAAAGCTGGTGGTGTTGAGATAGTGGACAATATTCAAGCAGTTAAAGATTTTTGCAAAAAATGGATTGGAAAAAATCTGATAACTTTTCAAACAGATGAAAACGGTCAACCAGTAAATGAAATCTTGATTGAGACATGTACTGATATAGACAAGGAACTTTATTTAGGAGCAGTGATTGACAGAGCCTCCCAACGATTGGTTGTTATGGCCTCTACAGAGGGAGGTGTAAATATTGAAGAAGTAGCGGAGGCAACCCCAGAAAAAATTTTTAAGGCAGAAATAGATCCTATTTCAGGCCCTAAAGATACTCAAAGTAAAAATCTAGCCTTGAGTCTTGGCTTAAACGAAAAACAATCCTCTCAATTTCGAAATATATTTAATGGATTAGTAAAATTATTTTTAGACAAAGATTTATCGTTAGTAGAAGTTAATCCTTTAGTGATTACAAAGTCGGGAGATTTGATTTGTCTAGACGCGAAAATAAATGTAGATTCAAACGCCCTTTTCCGACAAGAAAAAATAGAACAATTGAGAGATTTCTCTCAAGAAGACTCTAGAGAGGCGAAGGCAAGTGAATGGGATCTTAGTTATGTAGCTCTGGATGGCAATATCGGTTGCATGGTAAATGGTGCTGGACTCGCTATGGGCACCATGGACATCATCAAGTTACAGGGCGGTGAGCCTGCAAATTTTCTTGATGTTGGAGGAACTGCAGATTCAAAGAGGGTTGCAGAAGCTTTTAAAATTATCTTATCAGATGAAAATGTAAATACTGTTTTGATTAACATTTTTGGAGGTATAGTTCGGTGTGATGTTATTGCTGAGGGAATTGTTGAAGCTCTGACGGTAATGGGAGTTTCTGTTCCTGTTGTAGTGAGACTAGAGGGTAATAATGCCTCTAAAGGCTTGCAGATATTGGAAGAGTGCGACCTGAATATTATTCCTGCTTCAAGCTTAGAAGAGGCTGCAATCTTGGCTGTAAATGCATCTAAAGGAGAAACATAATGAGTATCTTAATAGACAAAAGTACTAAGGTAATATGTCAAGGATTTACTGGAGGTCAGGCTACTCAGCACTGTATTCAATGCATTGAATATGGGACAAGTTTAGTTGGAGGAGTAACACCTGGAAAAGGTGGCCAAACTCATTTAGATCTTCCTGTATTCAATTCTGTCAAGGAGGCTGTCGATAATACAGGCGCTACAGCAAGTTTGATTTTTGTTCCTGCAAGATTTTGTAAAGAGTCAATTTTAGAGGCAGCTGAATCTGGGATTACTTTAATTGTTTGCATTACTGAAGGTATACCAACGATTGATATGCTTGAAGTGAAAGTAATCTGCGATAACCTCGGTATTAGATTAATAGGCCCAAATTGTCCCGGAATTATAACGCCTGGGGAAAGTAAGATGGGTATTATGCCAGGAGATATTCATCTTCCTGGAAAAGTAGGTGTAATTTCAAGATCTGGAACACTTACATATGAGGCAGTTAAACAAACAACCGATCTTGGTTTCGGACAGACAAGCTGCGTGGGAATTGGAGGTGATCCTATACCCGGTACCAGCTTTATAGATGCTCTGGAGCTTTTTGAAAAAGATAAGTCAACTGAAGCAATAGTAATGGTAGGAGAAATTGGCGGTACAGCTGAAGAAGCCGCAGCCGAATTCATAAAATCGAATGTTACAAAACCGGTTGTCTCCTATATAGCAGGTGTTACTGCACCACCTGGAAAAAGAATGGGTCATGCAGGAGCAATAATAGCTGGAGGAAAAGGCACTGCAGAGGATAAATTTAAAGCTCTAGACTCTGCAGGAGTTTATACTGTGAGAAGTCCAGCAGAAATAGGAAAAGGCGTAGCCGAGGTGACAGGATGGTAGACGAATTCAAACATTTAAGAATTGAAGATAACGGTACATATATCATTTGTTATCTCTCAAATCCTCCAACCCATACTTTTACGGCAACAGGAGTGTCAGAAGTCCATAGATTTCTAACTACAATTGAAGATAGAAGCGATCTAAGAGTCTTGGCTTTTACCGGAGCTGGAGAGGATGTATTTATAAAACATTATGAAGTTGGGGAACTTGCTGATACAGCCGAAAAGAATTTGCAATCAAAAGAATCTCAGGATGATCCTAGAGAGCTTCATGCTTTTCATAAAATGCTCTTGAGATTAAGAGATTTAGAAGCAATTGTAGTTGCAGGTATAAACGGAAACACTGCAGGTGGTGGTTGCGAGTTTTCATTAGGTTGCGACTTACGGATTATGGCTGATGGTGATTACCATATAGGTCTCCCGGAGACCTCTGTTGGTATTCTTCCTGGAGCTGGCGGAACTCAAAGGCTTTCCAGACTTATAGGCTCATCAAGGGCTCTGGACTTAATATTGCATGCAAAATTATTAACTCCCTCTGAAGCACATGACCTTGGGATTGTTAATGAATTGATAAAGAAGGATACATTTTTGGAAGATCTAAAGCTGTACTGCGAAGATCTTTCTAATAGAGCTCCCATAGCTCTAAGACAAGTTAAGAAGATTATTCATCAAGGTCTAGACATGTCTTTAGAAGAGAGCCTGCTTCTAGAGCAAGAGGCATTTGGAGTCACAATGAATTCCAAAGATGCTGCAAACGCGATGAGATCTCTATTAAACTCTGAAGATAATATTGAGAATGTTGCTAAGTTTGAGTGGAAAGGAGAATAATTATTCTTCCGCAACTTTGATAAGTTGTTTACCGAAGTTTTTACCACTTAAAACATCTCTCAATCCTTGAGGAGCATTTTCAAATCCCTCGGTTATGGTTTCCTCATATTTTATTTTGCCTTCATTTATCCATTGAGATAATTCTTCTGTAGCTTCTCTCCATTCTTTAAACCACTCGGTTACTACAAAAAACCTATGTTCAGGAGCAGGGTCTAAGGCACCAAATATATGAAATGGAGTCTCTTCTTGAGTCATATCTTCGGAGTTGTAAGCTGATATAAAACCGCATATAGGTACACGTGAACCTTCATTCAAAAGCTTAGAAACAGCTTTACTTACAGGTCCACCTACGTTTTCAAAGTAAATATCTACTCCTTCAGGGCAGGCTTCTTTTAATTTTTCTTCCATGCCTTCAGCTTTGTAATCAATGCAGTCGTCAAATCCTAATTCATCTTTTACATAAGAGCATTTCTTTTCTCCACCAGCTACCCCAATTACTCTGCAACCCAAAATTTTTCCCATCTGACCTACTACCGAACCAACAGCACCTGAAGCAGCTGATACAACAATCGTTTCACCTGACTTGGGTAATCCAACTCTCAAGAGTCCAAAGTAAGCCGTTCTCCCTGGCATACCCACTGTTCCAAGGTAGGTTTGTAAGGGAACAATGGAGGGATCTGCTTTGAATAATGTAGGCTCATCATCGCTTACAACAATGTGTGTTTGCCATCCTCTATGAACACAAAGATAGTCACCTTTTATAAACTTATCAGACTCACTTTCGATGACAATCCCAACAGATTCACCGGTCATAGGTTCTCCTAACGCAGCTGGGGCTGCATAAGATTCTCCGTCATTCATCCTACCTCGCATATAAGGATCTATAGATAAATATAGAACTTTAATAAGTACTTCGCCTTTTTTTAAAGGAAGTGTCTCAACCTCATTAAGCTTCCAGCATTCATCGCCTGGCATGCCTTTAGGTCTTTGATCAAGCAACCATTGTTTGTTTGTATATGTCATAAAATTCTCCTTATAAGATTATATTCACATCCTTTTTTTGAACAACAAAATAAAGATACTCCTCGGTAATTTTTTTTTGAATTAGCTTATGCCCCAGAAACTCGCAAAATTTACTTATATCTCTTTCAGTACTTTTGTCAGTTGCACTTAAATGAATATGATCACCCGGTTTCGATTCTTTGATTGCTTTATGGAGCAACATAATTGGCTCTGGACATTTGAGGCCAATGGCATCAATTTCAACTTTCATCAATGAACTTTTGAGATATTTTTCTGACTCTTCTAACCATTAATAAAGCAGCGACGAATAAGCCAGAAGCCATTCCTGTCCACATGCCTACCGCTCCCATTTGATCTGTAATAATGTCTGTAACAGAGAGGATAATTCCTAATGGTAAGCCAACCCCCCAATATGAGATTGCCATTATCTTCATTGGACCGAATGTATCTTTATATCCTCTCATGCTTCCAATGCTAGCCATTGCCAGTCCATCAGCTAGTTGAAAAAAGGCAGCAAAACTCAGAAGTATTACCGCCAAAGATATTACTTGGGGATTATCATTGAGCAAGCCAGACATATACTCAGCATTTATGATAATTAGGAAACTTGCAATAAGAGCGCAAACTGTCGCTAACCTTAAAGAAAAATAGGAACTATATTTTGCCCCTTTTAGATCACCTGCACCTACATTGTTGCCGACTCTAACCGCAGCAGCATTTCCGATTGATAAGGGAACCATAAAGAACAATCCACCTATAGTTAAAGCAATTCCGTTTGCAGCGATTACTTCACTACCAAATCTGCCTAAAATAATTCCCGCACCACTAAACATGCTCAACTCTATGAAATTACCTAAACCGACTGGTATACCTCCCACCAAGATTTCTTTTATCTTTCTATAATCAGGCCAGTCAAATCTTTTAAATACCTCTGTACCAAAAGCAGATTCATATTTGAGATATATTATTAGAAGTATAAAAGTTGACCATGTGCCTATAACAGCAGATAGACCTGCGCCTCTAGCTCCCATCTCTGGGAAACCGAAATTTCCATAGATGAAGGTGTAGTTTCCGATGATTGCAATCAAAAGCATCAGAACATTAAGCATTGTAATCGGAAGCGGTCTAGTGACTCCCTCACACAAGGATCTCAAAGGCTGACTCAATAGAATTGCGGGAAGAGCAAAAACAAAATAACTTAAATATTCTTCAGAATATTTGATTATGGAGGGATCTACTTTAGCTAAAGTTAATATAAATGAGGCCTGTGAGAGAATAAACATTCCTATTAACACTATAGGGAGAGAAAGCCATGCAGCTTGTCTAGCCAGAGGGCCTATATCTCTAATTTCTTTAGCGCCATAAAGCTGTGCAATCATGGGGGTAACGAAGAAAAGAACACCGCCAATTCCTACCATGACAGGGAACCATAAATTGCCTGCTAACATGATGCCTGCTTGAACATCAGTCGAATAATGCCCACTTTGAACAACAGAATTAACCTGAATAAGCTGAAGGGCCAATTGAGTTAAAAACATAGGCACAGCTAACTTAAAGAAGCTGTGCATTTCTTCTAAAGCTCTTTCAGAAAAAAGAGGATTTTTTGATTCCAAGGGTTGTTCCATAGAAGCTGCATATTTTATCATGTACGTAAGAGGCAAGATATCAGAAAAGACCATCGACCATATTGGCTTAAGAAGCTATTCGCCAGATACAACGATTTTTATGTTGATAAGTATTTGGCTCCTCAGTTTGAGTACTTTGGGAAAGGACACAATGTAATGGGAGCAAAATATATGGATATTTATGGGAGAAATATATCTATAGGTGACTACCCCACTATTGTAGCTTCACCGGATAATTATGTTCACCTGACTACATGGAATCTTGAAGGAAATGAGGGCGAAATATCTATTGGTAAATATTGTCTTTTGACTCCTGGTGTAAGAATCGCCTCTGCTTCAAAAATTACTATTGGAGATGGTTGCATGTTTGCCAATAGTGCCTATGTTTCAGATGCAGATTGGCATGGGATTTATGACAGAGCAACACCCGTTGGTAAGACATCTCCAATTACTTTGGAGGAAAATGTTTGGATTGGTGATAGAGCAGTTGTAGGAAAGGGCGTGAAGATAGGGAAAAACAGTATTGTTGCTGCAGGAGCAGTAGTCGTAAAAGATGTATCAGAGAATGTTATAGTCGGTGGCAATCCAGCAAAAATTATAAAAGAACTTGATCCAAGTATTGAAGGCAATACCAGAATTAAACTATTTGAAAATCCAGAAGGACTTTTTGATTTATATGATCAGATAGATCTTTATACGCTCCAAGAAAACTCACTTTTTGAATATTTAAGGTCTAAATTTTCGCCAACAAAAAAACATTAAGTTTGCAATTGACAAAGTAACGAAAACAAAATAAATTTCAGATAAGTTGGAGATTGTTGGGGAGCGTTCTCTGTTTGTAGAATTTCTGAGTATTTAACTCAGATACGATTTGGAGAGGTAGAATGCAACTCACAAAACTGGCTACTTTGCTAGCGATACTATTTTCTTTATCTTTTGTCACATTTTCCGAAGAACAGGAGCAACCAAATATTGTTCCTTTGGAGCATTTCGG
>CACOVO010000019.1 GCA_902630715.1 uncultured SAR86 cluster bacterium
CCGATATCCAACAGCAGGAAGTGAAGATAGGGAATTGGCCCAACCGATGTATGTAAATTCTCCTTTCGGAATAAGTATTGCGCACAATGGAAATCTGACTAATGCAGACGAACTGAGAGAAACTTTAGTTCATAAAGATTTGAGGCATTTAAATACAGATTCTGATAGTGAAATTTTACTCAATGTCTTTGCGCATGAACTTCAAAAACAAGGTGTTATAGAACCAGGTGCAAAAGAAATTTTTGCAGCAGTAAGAGCAATCGAAAAATAGTCAATAATTGTTAACGTCTCAATCATATCTTTTCAGTTCAGGATTAAAATTATCAAATTTTTTTATTTCAGCTAATACAGTTAGAGAATCTTCTTTCAGTAAGGTGGGTCCAATATACAGTCCATAAGTTTTCAGATCTTCACTTTCATATCTAGAATAAACCTTGTAGCCAAGTTTTTTTAAACTCATCAGGTCTTTTTTTAAATCATCTTTGACATCGTAAGTGTCAACTTTTATTGTCCAAGCTTTAGTAAATTTTGATTTGTTTGTATTAAAAGGCACATCTAAGTTGACGTGGTCTGGAATAGATAATTCCTCATCAATTGGAATGTTCAATACGATTTCAGGAATTTCAAAGTTAATTTCTTCTCCTTGATTATATTTTGGTTGGGCAGGTTTCAGGAAAACCGACAAGACTATAAAAGAAAATATTATTGCTAAAAGAATGAAGTTAATAGTTTTCACTTTCTTTCTAGTTTTATATCCTCTAAGGCAATATAGGCTTCACTTACGGTTATAAACGAACCAAAAACAATTTGAGGTGTTCCGTCTAAGTAACCTTTTTTAATGGCAGAATATACACTGTCTTTGATTGTGACTTTTTTATTGGTAATTTTCTCCGTTAATTTGAGGAGAGAGGTGGCATCGAATCTTTTATCTTTTATGTCGCAAATATTCCAATTTGAAATTAGTCCTGATATTTCATTTATGATGCTTGAACTGTCTTTGTCAGTCATAGTCGCAAAGATAGCACTAAAATCATGGTGTTTATAATTTTTCTTTAAATAAAGAGCAAGGTTTCTAACTGAAGCTGGGTTATGTGACACATCAAGTATAAAGTTATCTACCGCATGACATCTTCCTTTGAGGAGAGTATTTTTTATTGTAGTTTTAAAATCAATCTCATCCTTACATAAAAGTCTAAATGCAGTTAGAGCACATGCAGCGGAATCAATGCTTAGGCTCCCATGAGAAAAAGCTCTGATCTCAAAATCTTCTTCTAAGAAACTATAAGACCAGTCCAATACATTTTTTTCTACCAGAAAATCCTTATTCAATTGATAGACTGAAGAACAAACAGAATTTGCAAACTCAGTAACAGACAATGGCATTGTTTCAGAACCTAGTATTGCGATTTTATCAGCTTTCAGAATGGCGGCCTTTTGTGATCCAATTTCCTCGATCGAAGAGCCAAGCCATTTTTCGTGATCAAGATCAATGTTGGTGATAATTGATATATCAGCATCCACCAGGTTGACAGGGTCGTATTTTCCACCAATGCCAATTTCCATTATGGCTACATCTAATTCTTCATTGGAAAAAATATTTAAAGCTGCGAGAGTGGCGTAATCAAAGTAAGTTAGTCTAGTATCTTTCTTTGAAGCTTCGATGAATTTAAAAGACTCAATAATCCTCTTATCACTTATGCTTATATTATTGATACGTATTCTTTCGTTAAATTTGAAGAGATGAGGAGAGGTATATGCTCCTACTTTATAACCTGACGCAAGAAAAAAATTATTAAGATACTCCACAGTTGAACCTTTGCCATTTGTACCACCAACAAGAATTATTTTTTTGGCTAAGGGTTTTGTTTGAATTTTTGAGCGCAATTCATAAAGTCTTTCAAGACCAAAATCGCCCTCGTTGGGTCTGTTGCAATTAATATAATCTAACCAATCTGACAGAAGGTCGGAGTTCATTATTTCTTAGTTATTTGAAATCAAACTAGATATTAATCTATGAATGGTATCTTTTAGGTCCTTTCGATGAACAATCATATCAATAGCTCCGTGCTCTAAAAGAAATTCGCTCCTTTGAAAACCTTCTGGCAGTTGAACATTTAATGTTTGCTCGATGACTCTTGGGCCAGTAAAACCAACTAAAGCTTTCGGTTCTGCGATATTGATATCCCCAAGCATTGCCAAACTTGCAGATACGCCTCCATAGATTGGATCAATCATTACAGATATATATGGGAGTCTCGCTTGTCTCATCTTCTCAATGGCGGCACTGGTCTTTGCCATTTGGTAAAGTGATACAAGTGATTCCTGCATCCGTGCGCCACCACTTGTTGAAAAACATACCATAGGTAATCTATTCTCCAAGGCATAATTCACAGTATCGACGAATTTTTGACCAACAACAGAGCCCATTGAGCCTCCCATGTATCTGAATTCAAATGCGGAGGCAACGATAGGCATTTTTTTTAAAAATCCTTTCATGGCCAATAACGCCTCTTTCTCATTACTGGTCTTTTCAGCTGAATTTATTCTGTCTTTATAAGGCTTTGTATCTTTAAATTTAAGCCAATCTTTTGGTTTTTTATCTTCAGAAATTTCAAAAGTTTCTCCTTGATCTAAAAAAATTTCTAATCTTTTTCGTGCACCTATCCTTAAGTGATGATCACACTTTGGACAAACAAATAAATTAGATTCGAGTTCTGGTACATATAAAATGTTATTGCAGGAGTTACAACTCTGCCAAAGACCTTCAGGGATTGTCGATTTTTTAGTAGTTTCCTTTCTGATAAAAGAAGGAAGTATTTTCTCAAACCAATTTGCCATTCTTAATTTAATACCTCGGACAATTCTCTTGTTTTAAGAGCAACATTTTTAATTACATTTTCGTTCCTGCCTATCAAATCAACAAAAACACTTCCAGCAACTATACCATCAGCAACATTCATAACTGAAGATGCTGATTCAGCATCTTTTATGCCAAAGCCGATAGCTATTGGCAAGTCAGTGAGTGTTCTTAGAACTCCTACTTTCCCGATTACCTCCTTAGCATTCAAATTTCCAGCCCCTGTTATACCTTTTACTGATATGTAGTAAACATAACCAGAACATTGGGAGCAAATCTCCTTGGCCCTCTTTGCACTTGTAGTGGGCGCTATTAACCTAATGATATCAATATCAAACTTATTAGCTTCTCGACTAAAATCAGTACTTTCTTCAGGGGGCATATCTACGATCAAAATACCATCTAAACCTGTAGAAGCAGCTTTTTTCATGAACAACTCTGCTCCAAGCGACTCAAAAGTATTCATATATCCCATAAATACAATTGGAGTAATTTTGTTATCTTTTCTAAAATTTTCCAATAATTTGAAAGAACTCTCTAGGCTTGCTCCGTTTTCTAATGCCCTTTCATGGCCTTTCTGGATTGAAACGCCCTCTGCCATCGGATCTGAAAAGGGAATTCCTAGTTCTATGATATCTGCGCCCTCTTGCACCATAGAATTCATGATTTCTAATGTAGTATTTGGATTTGGATCACCGGAGACAATGTAAGTAATTAAAGCTTTCCGTTTCTCTTTTTTTATTTCTGAAAAAGTTTCTTTAATTTTTGATGTCAAAGTTCAATACCTTCTATAGATGCGACTGTATTTATATCTTTATCTCCTCTCCCTGAGACATTGACTACAATTGACTGATCCTTTGTCATAGATGGTGCAATCCTCTTTACATACGCAATGCCATGCGCAGTTTCCAAAGCAGGCATTATGCCCTCAACTCTTGTTAATTCTTTAAAAGCGTCTAAAGCTTCCTTATCATCAGCTGCTTCGTATTCCGCTCTTCCTATGTCTTTTAACCAAGCGTGTTCAGGTCCAACTCCGGGATAATCTAAACCAGCTGATACAGAATGAGTTTCCATCACTTGACCAGCTTTATCTTGCATTAAATATGTTCTCATGCCATGAAGAACACCCTCTCTTCCATCATTCAATGGCGCAGCATGTTTTCCGGTACTAAGACCAAGTCCGCCTGCTTCAACTCCGACTAATCGAACATTTTTTTTCTCGATAAACGGATAAAACAAACCCATCGCATTTGATCCCCCTCCAACACAAGCAACTAGCAAATCTGGATCTCTGCCAATAACAGATTCGCTTTGCTCAAGAACTTCCTGACCAACTACTGCATTGAAATCTCTTACTATTTGAGGATAAGGATGCGGTCCTGCAACACTTCCTATAATGTAGTAAGTGTCATCAACATTGGTTACCCAATCTCTCATCGCCTCATTCATAGCGTCCTTAAGTGTAGATGTACCCGAGCTAACTCCTACTACTTTTGCTCCAAGAAGCTTTATTCTGAAAACATTGAGAGATTGTCTTTTTATATCTTCCTCACCCATGTAAACAATACACTCTAATCCATGGCGAGCAGCAACAGACGCAGTAGCCACTCCGTGTTGACCTGCGCCTGTCTCAGCAATGATTCTCTTTTTTCCCATGTGCTTAGCAAGCAAGATTTGTCCAACAGTATTGTTAATCTTATGAGCACCAGTATGATTCAAATCCTCTCTTTTCAAGAAGATTTTTGCTCCGCCTAAAATCTCTGTCCATCTTTTTGCAAAATATAAAGGCGACGGTCTTCCTACATAGTGAGCTAAGTCATCTTTAAATTCCTTAAGAAATTTTTTATCTTTTTTAATAATTTCATATTGTTCCGAAAGTTCTTCTAAAGCTGGTACCAACGTCTCAGCAACATATCTTCCACCATATATTCCAAATCTGCCATTTTTATCAGGCATTAGTTCTTCAGACATGAAAACTCCTCACTTTTTCTATTAAATTCTGAACTTTATTATGATCCTTTACTCCTGGGACCTCTTCAACACTTGAACAAAAGTCTACACCTATGCAATTTTCTATTTTTAGTGCCTCTTTAAAATTTGATTCGTTTATACCACCTGCCGTTAAAAAAGGAATTTTTACATTTCCTTTAAGAAGGTTTAGATCAAATGTTTTTCCAGTTCCTCCGTAAGCTCCTGTGTCATAACTATCGAAGATTAGCATTTTAGCATTTTTGTAGTCTTTATTAATTTTTTCTAGATCTGTATCTTCTTTAATCCTGATTGCCTTGACATAATCTTTACCAAAACTTTCACAGTAGCGTTTAGATTCATCGCCGTGAAACTGAGGTATTGCTCTAGGTATCTCTTTTAAGCACTTTGTAACAAATTCTTTTTCATGATTTACAAAGATCAGAAAAACTTCGATATTTCGAGGTAATATTTCTGACATTATTTGTGCAAATGGCAAATCGATAAATCTTTTACTCTCACTGTAAAGATTGAAACCTACTGCATCTATCTCAGTATCTATAAGAAAATTCAGATCGTGCTTATTCGTAATTCCACAAACTTTTATGTAACTCATTATCAGAATTATAAAATATTTAAAAGGATAAAAAATTAAGTGAGGTTATTTTTATAAGCTGGTAATTTGTACTTTGGTGGATATTCGGGTCCAAGTAAGAATAAACCAGCAGAGCTAACAGTTTTTCCAGCATATTTTCTATCCTTTTGTTTAAGGATTCTGTCTACTTCTTTTGGAGAAATATCTCTTTTACCAACCATCAAGAGCGTTCCAATAATGATTCTTACCATGTGTAGCAAAAATGCATTAGCCCGTAACTCAAACGTTATAAAGTCTTTTTTCTTAGAAATCTTTATTGATTCTAAATTTCTTAAACTTGTTTTGGATTGACATCCAGCAGCTCTGAAAGAACTAAAATCGTGCTCGCCTATAAGATATTTTGATGCTCTTCTCATAGAATTTATATCTAACTTTTGGGAAACGAACAAAGATTTATCAGACCATAATGCAGACTGTGTATTACCATTTAGAACGTTAAATAAATATGTTCTATTTTTTGCAGAAAATCTTGCATGGAAGGTTTCATCAACCGCCTTACACCATATTACTCTGATGTCTTTAGGTAAATAAGAGTTTACTCCCATTATCCATTCTTTAGATGATCGAGTGGATTGTGTATCAAAATGAATCACTTGCATGAAAGCATGAACACCAGAATCGGTTCTTCCACAACAAAAAGTTTTAATACTATGATCTGCAACTTTTGATATTGATTCTTCTAACAGACCCTGAATGGTCTCGTTTGTAGTTTTTTGCTTTTGAAAGCCAAAGTATTTTGAACCGTTATACTCAATACCAAAGACTATTCTGGATAACATAGTCTATATCTCTGCATTAGAAAGCAGTCTTTGCACTAAGGACTTCTCTTCCTCGGTTGGACTACTTTCCAAGACTTCGTTTAACAACCTAATGGCTTCCTCATTCTGATCCATTTCAAGAAGACTTCTAGAAAGGTTAATTTTTGCTATCTTTTCATCGCCTATTTCATTCGATACGTCGATGTTAGAGAATATAGGATCTTTTCTTTTTTCAAACTTGAGCAAAAACAAAACAGAGCTAAAAAGAATAAGTCCTAAGAGAAGTCCAATTACACCCTCGAGATATATGCCGGTAAGGAAGTAAAACTCAGTTTCGAGTTTAAGCAAAAAATTTTCCATAAATTAATTATTTAAACAATAATTTAGCTATTTGAAGACTGTTTAAAGCTGCACCTTTTAATAAATTATCAGCCACAACCCAAATGTTAATTCTGTTTTCACTCCAAAGGTCCTTTCTTAATCTTCCTACATGAACAAGATAATCTCCATCTGCATCAGTCGCAGCAGTAGGATAATCCATAGAGTCAGTTCCATAATGTAATTTTATTCCATCTGAATTATGCAGTAATTGGACGACATCATTTTCGTCAACAGGCTTTTCAGTCTCGATATGTATAGACTCTGAGTGGCCATTCATGACCGGAACCCTGACACATGTTGCTGTTACTTGTATGTTTGGATCTAAAATTTTATGCGTTTCTTTTAGAAGTTTATTCTCTTCTTTTGTGTAACGATTTTCTTCAAATTCATCGCACTGAGGCAAAACATTATTTGCAATTTGCTTAGGATAAATGATTTCTTCGAAATTATTATCGCCATTATATGAACTAAGCTGACTTAACAGTTCTTCAGTAGCTTTTTTTCCAGTACCTGAAACTGCTTGGAGTGTGGTTATGTCAATGCGCTTTATCTTAAATGCATCGTGGATAGGTTTTAAGGCAACTAACATCTGAATGGTTGAGCAATTAGGATTAGCGATGATATTGGGTAAATCGTAATTCTCAAGTAGATATCCATTAACTTCAGGCACTATCAAGGGAACTGTCTCTTGGTATCTAAAACACGAAGAGTTATCTACTACAACACATCCTTGAGAAACGGCTTTTGGAGCAAATTCAGCTGAAACAGAAGCTCCTGCAGAAAAAAGGGCTATGTCGATATCACTAAAATCGAACTCCTCAAGATTTTTTACAAATAAGTTCTTACCTCTGAAACTGACTTTTTTTCCTTGCGATTTTTTGCTGGCCAATAAATCAACATTTGCCTCTGGAAAAAAATTCTCCTCAAGTAAATTTAGAAATGCTTTGCCAACCATTCCTGTTGCTCCTGCAACAGCTATTCTCTCTGCCTTTTTCATCTTTCTAATTCTAATCTTTCAAGAATCTTATCGCCCATTTCGGAGGTTTTAAGTTTTTCACCGCCCTCTCCCTCTAGATCATAAGTTCTATATCCCTCAGATAAAACACTTTCTATTGCATTCTCTATTACACTAGCGGCATCATTCAAGTTTAAGCTATACCGCAACATCATTGCTACTGACTGTATTGCTGCAATGGGATTAGCTATGCCTTTTCCTGCAATATCAGGTGCAGAGCCATGAACCGGCTCATACATTCCATTATTTTTAGAATTTAGAGAGGCAGAAGGTAGCATACCTATTGATCCCGTAAGCATTGCAGCAATATCTGAGAGAATGTCACCGAAGAGGTTTCCTGTCACAATTACATCAAACTGTTTAGGATCTCTCACCAATTGCATCGCCGCATTATCTACAAGCATATGAGAAAGCTTTACCTCTGGATACTCCAAGGATAAATTGCTCATAACTTCTCTCCACAACACACTAACTTCAAGAACATTAGCCTTATCAACAGAACACAGCCTTTTGTTCCTTTTTATTGCTGCTTCAAAGGCAACTCTTCCTATCCTTTCTATCTCTTTTTTACTATAAACCATGGTATTGAACGCGGTATTATCATCTTCGGATCGACCTCTGGGCTCTCCAAAGTAAATACCACCTGTGAGTTCTCTTACAATTAATAAATTTAAATCTTGAACTTTTTCTGGTTTAAGTGAGGAACAACTACTAAGGTGAGTTGATAGTATTGCAGGTCTGAGGTTAGCAAATAAATCTAATTCTGATCTTAGGCTAAGTAATGCTCTCTCAGGCCTCAAGTCATATTCAATATCATCCCATGTAGGGCCGCCAACGGCACCAAGCAAGATTGCATCAGCCTCTCTAGCTGCCGCTAAGGTAGCATCTGGAAGTGGTGTGCCATATTCTTCATAAGCTATGCCGCCAACAGAACATTCTTCAAGGGATATACCAAGTCCAAGAGATTCATTGATATGGCTTAGTAAACGTGTTGCTTCATGACAAACTTCAGGTCCAATACCATCACCCGGGAGAATCAGGACCTTGTGTTTACTTTTCATGATTTTTACCCTCAAATATCCAAGGCGATAGTTCAGCCCTTCTTTTTTCAAAAACTTTAATTTCAGAGGAATGGGTAAGACTCAAACCAATCTCATCAAGCCCCTCCAAAATACATTTTTTTCTAAACGGATCAATCTCAAAAATAGCTATTTCGTTATCCTCCGAGAATATAATTTGATTTTGTAAATCAATCTCTATCTCTTTTCTCTGTTCAGCTAGGTTCAATAAAGTCTCTATCTCATTATTTGCAAGACTTATAGGCAAAAGACCATTATTGAAGCAATTATTGTAGAAAATATCAGCAAAACTTTCTGCGATAACAACCTTGAATCCATAATCCATTAATGACCAAACAGCATGTTCTCGGCTTGATCCGCAACCGAAATTTTTTTTACTGACAAGAATATCCGAATTTTTATATTTCTCCTGATTCAAAACGAATTCTTTATTAATTTTTCTTTCTTGTACTTCTTGACCTGGATACCCCTCATCTTCGTATCTCCATGCATCGAAAAGGTTTGGTCCGAAACCACTCTTTTTAATAGATTTAAGAAATTGCTTAGGAATAATCTGATCTGTATCAATATTATCTCTATTTAATGGTACAGCTTGTCCTTTATGAAAAGTTTTTGAATTTTTCATCAGATGTATTCTCTTACATCGACAAAATGGCCCTCAACCGCAGAGGCTGCAGCAGTGGCAGGTGAAACAAGGTGAGTTCTACCACCATATCCTTGTCTACCCTCGAAATTCCTATTAGAGGTAGATGCACAATGTTCACCTTCTCCAAGTTGATCCGGGTTCATTGCAAGGCACATAGAACAACCCGGA
This sequence comes from uncultured SAR86 cluster bacterium, assembly GCA_902630715.1. GTDB lineage: Bacteria > Pseudomonadota > Gammaproteobacteria > Magnimaribacterales > Magnimaribacteraceae > Magnimaribacter. The sequence goes on from CACOVO010000019.1 coordinate 9,528, forward strand.
GCCCTCCATTCAAACCCTGACTCTATGAATATCTTATCTAATCCTTCCTCAATTGCTTGCTGAGATACTATGCCCGATCCAGGAACTACAATAGCTCTTTTAATCGAATTTGAAACTTTCTTCCCTTCAAGAACTTTAGCTGCCTCCCTCAAATCCTCTATTCTTGAGTTTGTGCATGATCCGATGAAAACCTGATCTAATTTTATGTCTTGAATCCTTTTGCCCGGCTCAAGGTTCATATAATTGAGAGCATGCTCAATAGATTCGTTGACTGGTTCAGGTATCAAACCATCTACGTCACATACCATCTCCGGTGAAGTGCCCCATGTGACCTGAGGAGCTATAGAAGATCCATCAATCTCTATTTCCTTGTCAAAATGTGCACCTTCGTCGCTGTTTAATCTCTCCCATTGTTCTTTGGCTAAGGCCCACTGATGACCTTTGGGAGCAAAAGGTCTATTTTTAATATAATTTTCGGTTATTCGATCGTAAGCGACTAGTCCTGCTCTAGCTCCAGCCTCAATAGCCATGTTACAAACCGTCATTCTGCCTTCTACAGACATGTTTTCAATTACAGAACCAGCATATTCAATTGCATAACCAGTACCCCCAGCAGTTCCAATTCTTCCAATTACAGCCAAAGTAACATCCTTAGGTGTGACACCCTCTTGAAGTTGTCCAGAAATAGTAATTCTCATATTCTTAAGCTTAGAGGTTTTTAAGCATTGTGTAGCCAAAACATGCTCCACCTCTGAGGTACCTATGCCCATGGATAAGGTAGCTAGAGCACCATGAGTAGAAGTATGAGAGTCCCCGCATACAATTGTCATACCTGGTAAAGTTAATCCCTGCTCCGGTCCAACAACATGAACAATTCCCTGTCTCCTATCATGAATATCAAATTGCAATATTTCATGTTCTTTGCAGTTATTATCAAGAGTTACAACCTGAAGTTTTGCTACCTCATCATTGATTCCTTCTATTCCCTTAAGTCTGTCAGTTGTGGGAACATTGTGGTCAGGTGTAGCTATGTTCGCGGAAATTCTCCAAGGCTTTCTTCCGGCTAATTTTAAACCTTCAAAAGCTTGAGGTGATGTAACTTCATGAATAAGGTGTCTATCAATATATAGCAAATAAGTACCGTCTTCTCTCTGAGTTACCTCATGGAGATTCCACAACTTATCGTAAAGAGTAAAGGCCATATAACTATTATGTAAGATCGGGTATATCAGTTAAAACATCAGCATTTTGAGCTCTATTCCTCAAAAAATGATCCATCAAGACCAAAGAAGTCATTGCCTCCGCAATGGGGGTTGCCCTAACGCCTACACAAGGATCATGCCTACCCTTAACTTTAATTTTCCTAGATTCACCGGAACTATCTATAGTCTGACCTTCTTTATTGATACTCGAGGTTGGCTTAAGCGCTATTGATAGGTTTAATTCCTGGCCAGTACTAATTCCTCCTGAAATGCCACCAGAATTGTTGGATGTATAGCCATCAGGAGTCATTTCATCTCTTGATTCAGAGCCTCTCGAAGAAATAAGATCGAAACCTTTTCCAACTTCAAAACCTTTCACTGCATTGATGCTCATAAGTCCCTTGGCTAAGTCAGCTTCCAGTTTGTCAAAAACCGGTTCTCCTAAACCAATTGGAAGATTTGTAACACTTACTTCAATTTTAGCCCCTGTTGAATCCCCATTTTCTCTCAAATTATCAATCAAGTTCTCAATGTCTTTTAAAACATTTATATCGGGACAGAAGAATGGGTTTTGATCGATTTGGGCTGGATCAATCTCTCCTATTTTTATCGGGCCTATTTGTGATAGATATCCAAGAATTTTTATATTAAGTTTTTCACTTAAATATTTTTTTGCAACGGCACCCGCTGCAACTCGCATAGCAGTCTCTCTAGCTGAAGATCTGCCACCTCCTCTATGGTCTCTATGTCCGTACTTCTTGGTATAAACATAATCCGCATGAGAAGGTCTAAAAACATCTTTAAGATCGTCATAATCTTTAGATTTTTGGTCTTTATTTCTTATCAAAAGTCCTATAGGTGTTCCTGTGGTAATTCCCTCAAAAATACCGGATAAAATCTCAACTTCGTCATCTTCTTTTCTTTGAGTGGTGAACTTGGATGAACCAGGTTTTCTTCTATCAAGATCCTTTTGAATATCTTCTTTGGAAAGCTCTAAACCAGGAGGACATCCATCAATAACGCAGCCAAGGGCTACTCCGTGACTTTCACCAAAGGTGGTCACAACAAACGAATTTCCGAAAGAATTCCCTGACATTTGTATATCTTTTACCTATTTTGCGGTGCGATTATAGAATTTTTAAAGATTTTAGGTATTAAAATTGCTATTTATTTGTAATCCTGCAATATGTATGAGGCACTAAAACAAGTAAAAATTATGATAAAAGCAGTTTTTTGGGATTTCGGTGGTGTTATAACGACGAGTCCTTTTGAGTCTTTCAATAAGTTTGAAAAGACGAATGATTTGCCGATTGATTTCTTGAGGTCTGTAAATGCAACTAATCCAAATGGTAATGCATGGGCAAAATTAGAAAGAAATGAGATTAATCTTGAAGAATTCGATAAATTGTTTGAGGAAGAAAGTGAATCACTAGGTCATTCAGTAAGAGGTAAAGAGGTAATCTCACTACTAAAGGGTGAAGTGAGGCCTGAAATGATTGAGGCATTAACCAAAATAAAAGGTAATCTTGTCCAAGCATGTCTAACAAATAATATCCAATCGATGAATGAAAAGGGGTTTGAAGGCAATGTGTCAGCTTCAGGCAAGCATAATGAAGTGATGGAATTATTTGATTTTGTTTTTGAATCAAGTAAGGAAAATATTCGTAAACCTGATCCAGGTTTTTATCTTCGTGCTTGTGAAAGAGGAAATGTAGACCCCTCAAGTGTAGTTTTCTTAGATGACTTGGGTATAAATCTTAAGCCTGCAAAACAACTTGGGATGAAGACAATTAAAGTGATAAGGCCATTAGATGCGCTAACAGAACTAGACGAATACTTAGAAATTGACTTATTCTAATCAAGACTTTCTTGATCTTAGTGTATCTTAATAAATACTGCTGAATAACTTTAGATTTAATGGAGAGCTACTTTAAGTAAAAAGACTCGGATATCGCTACTCAGCAATAAAAAGCTCCATGAATTCAGTTACTTTAGTACTTTCAAGTTTTGCTTGGTCAGAGCAAATGGCTAGGATTTCCTCAGATCTTGAAGAAGAAAATTGCGTTTCTAAATTTCTTTCAAACTTTTCTACAAGAAGTGGAATGCCCTGTTCTCTTCTTCTTCTGTGTCCGATTGGATATTCAACTTCAACCTTTTTTGTTGAAGATCCATCCTTAAAAATAATCTCTACTGCATTTGCTATTGATCGCTTATCAGCCTCCAAATATTCCCTTGAATATCTCAGATCTTCCTCAATAACCATTTTTTCTCTCAATTGGTCTACCCTTGGATCAGATGCAACATCATCTTCATAATCCTCCGCTACAAGATTACCCTTTAGAAGGCCAATAGCAGTCATATATTGAAGACAATGATCCCTGTCGGCGGGATTATTCAATGTTCCCTCTTTGCTGATGATTCTAATTGCAGATTCATGAGTGGAGATTAGGATCTTTTCTATATCATCTAATCTATCTTTTATTTCGTCGTGAAGAATTACTGCAGCTTCTACAGCAGTTTGTGCATGAAATTCCGCTGGGAAAGAAATCTTGAAAAGTACATTCTCCATTACATAAGAGTCAAATTCTCTCGGAAGACTGAAAGGATTTCCCTTAAATTGAACATCGTAAAAACCCCAAGTAGGAGCAGAGAGAACACTTGGATATCCGATTTGGCCCTTTTGAGTTAAGAGTACCAGTTGAAGAGCTCTACTTGTAGCATCACCAGCAGCCCAAGATTTTCTTGGACCGGCATTAGGTGCATGTCTGTAAGTCCTTAAACTTTGTCCATCGACCCATGCCTGAGATAAAGCATCAATTGTTTGGTCTTTATTTAGTCCAAACATTGAGGATATGACTGCCGTAGAGGCTACTTTTACCAAAACTACGTGATCAAGACCTACTCGGTTGAAGCTATTTTCTAAAGCTAATACACCTTGAATTTCATGGGCTTTAATCATCCCTGTCAAAACATCCTTCATTGTTAGAGAATCTTTACCCTCAGAAATATTTTTTTGAGATAAATAATCAGCTGCTGCCAATATACCTCCCAGATTATCAGAAGGATGACCCCATTCGGCTGCTAACCAAGTGTCGTTAAAATCCAACCATCTGATTATTGCTCCTATATCCCAAGCTCCTTTAACAGGATCTAAAACAAAATTTGTACCGGGAACGCGAACGCCACCTGGAACTGATGTCCCTTCAACATAAGGGCCAAGCAAATTTTTACAATCTGGAAATGTTAATGCAAGTAGTCCGCAGCCCAATGTATCTATGAGGCAATTCCTTGCAGTACTGTAAGCCTCCGAACTATCTATATTTTTATCCAGTACATAATCCGCAATCTTAACTAGTACCTCGTCGGGGTTAGGACGCACGTTTGTTTCAACGTTTCCAGACATAATATTTCCTTTTTTTATTAGCGATTAGACATTTCGACCCATTCAGACTTATCGGGTCCAATATATTCCTCACTTGGTCGAATTATTCTATTATCAGCTCTTTGTTCCATTATGTTTGCAGCCCATCCGGATGTTCTACCAATTACAAACAATGGAGTAAATATTGCTGTGGGAATTCCAAGATAATTATAAGCAGATGCCATGAAGAAATCCGTGTTCGCGAACATCCCTTTTTCCTCATCCATTACTTTCTCAATTTCTTCAGAAACTTCGTAGAGCAATGTATTACCATCCAACTTAGACAGCTTTTCAGACCAAGCTTTAATAATAGCGTTTCTTGGATCCTCGCTACTATAAACTGCATGACCAAATCCCATAATTTTTTCTTTTTTGGCTAGAAGATCTAAAACACCGACTTTCGCTTCTTCTCTACTAGAATATTTTTCAATCATTTCCATTGCAGCTTCATTAGCTCCGCCATGCAGCGGCCCTCTAAGAGTGCCTATAGCGCCTGTTATGCAAGAATGCATATCTGATAATGTTGAAGCACAAGTTCTTGCAGTAAATGTTGATGCATTAAATCCGTGCTCGGCATATAAGATTAAGGATACATCAAGAGCCCTAGCATGATTTTCTGAAGGTTCATTTCCAGTTAAAAGGGACAGAAATTGACCACCAATTGTTGCATGATCTGTTTCAGTATCAACACGCACCCCTTCATGAGAAAATCGGTACCAATAGGTAACTATTGAGGCGAATGAAGCCATTATCCTATCTGCAGTTTCGTTTTGATTTGAAAAGTCTCCTTCTGGTTCCAAATTTCCTAACATAGAACAGCCCGTCCTCATGACATCCATGGGATGAGCATGTGATGGGATTCTCTCAAGAACTTCTTTTAGCTCTTGAGGTAGAGCTCTGTAAGATTTTAGTTTATTGGAATAATTTTCGAATTCAGATTGATTGGGTAACTTGCCATATAGGAGCATATATGCAACTTCCTCAAAAGTTGCCTTTTCAGCCAACTCCTCTATTGCATAACCTCTATAAGTTAATCCTTTTCCTTCTTTACCAACGGTTGAGAGCGCTGTTTTTCCAGCAACTTGACCTCTTAAACCTGCTCCATCTAATTTCTTTTCACCCATTACATTTCCTAATCTAGTTTTTGAAAAGCTTGTCTAATTTATCCTCAAAAGAATGATAATCTAGTACATCATAAAGTTCATCTCTAGTTTGCATATTTTTTATGAGATTTTCTTGATTATCTGACTTTTTAATATCTTTAAAAACCTCCTCAGCAGCCTTGCTCATGACTCTAAATGCTGTCAAAGGGTAGAGGACCATATCTACTCCAGACTGTCCTAGTTCTTTGCAACCAAACAGTGGAGTCTTTCCAAACTCTGTAATATTCGCAAGTATCGGAATATTTAAGTGCTTTTTAAGCTCTTTGTACTGATCTAGCTCTATGAATGCCTCTGGGAACAAAGCATCTGCTCCTGCATCTTGGTAAGCAACAGCTCGCTCAATAGCAGAATTAAGCCCCTCATTTGCGAGTGCATCAGTCCTCGCCATAACAACAAAATCTTTGTCTGTCTTGGCATCCACAGCAGCTTTTATTCTATCTATCATCTCTTCAGTAGAAACAATTTCTTTATTCGGACGATGGCCACATCTTTTCTGTGAAACTTGATCTTCGATGTGAAGACCTGCTGCGCCGTAATTTATAAATGATTTTACAGTTCTCGCTATGTTAAATGCGCCGCCCCACCCAGTGTCTGCATCAACGAGCAAAGGAACTGAGGTTGCATTTGTAATCCTCTCAACATCAATAAGCACATCTTGAAGAGAAGATATGCCAAGATCAGGAACTCCTAAACTTGAGGCTGCAACTCCACCTCCAGATAAGTAAATAGCTTCATGACCTTCTTTTTCAGCTAAGAGAGCCGAGTAAGCATTAATCGTACCAACAATCTTTAAAGGATTATTGTTAAGAATTGCCTCTTTTAGTTTTTTTCCTTGAGATTCAATCACGTTAAGTTCTCCCTATAAAAGAAGAATTCTCCATAAAAGTATTTTTCAAGTCTGCGTGACTTTCAACACCATCGATGTCCTTAAATTCTTCTCTTATATGTTTTGGTGCTTGAAAAAAAACTCCCAAATCAGCTTCTTGAAGCATCTGAATGTCGTTGTAGGAATCGCCAGAAGCAAATACTCTAAATTGCATATTTTTCAAAGACTGAACAACTTTCTTTTTATTTTCTAACTGCCTCAGCTTGTAACCTATCAATTTATCGTTTTCAACTTCCAAGTGATGGCAGTTAATAGATGGAGTACCAAGCTTCCTAAGAAGTGGCCAGGCTAGTTCATAAAAAGAATCAGAAACAATAGTAAGCTGGAAATTATCTCTTACCCAATCCACAAATTCTCTTGCTCCATCAAATGGTTCCATTTTATTCACCAATGCCCGGATTTCAGAAAACGATAAGCCAATGGAATCAACTAATTTAAGCCTTATGTCCATCAATTCTGAATAATCTTTAAGATCTTGTGTGGTAAGTTTAAATTGGTCTTCACCAGTATAATCTGCTACTTCAGCCCAGATTTCAGGTATTAAAACCCCTTCGAGATCAAGACAGACATGTTCCATTTAAATTTTATTCACTTTGGTTGAAGTGAGAATTATACATTTTTTGGATTTAATTACTCATATTAAAATTGATTACATGGCCAGTTGGAACTTCTAAACTTGCAGCTAAACAATTTTCTATTTGATCATCAAAAAAAATGTCAGCACCAAAATCCTTCAAAAACTCCTTTTTCTCTAATCCTCCTAAAAAAAGCGATTCATCTATTCTTATGTTCCAATCTCTAAGTGTTTTTATGACTCTTTCATGAGAGGGAGCAGATCTTGCAGTCACAAGAGCAATTCTTAGAGGACATTCTCTTTTTGAAAAACTTTTTTGGATATTATAAAGTTCAGCTAAAAATGATTTAAAAGGACCTCCAAGTAAAGGTCTATCAGCCATATCTTTCTCATTTTCATTAAATGCTTCTAAACCATATTTATCAAAAATTTTCTGTGATTCTCCAGAAAAAAGTACTGAGTCTCCGTCAAAAGCAATTTTAAGTACTTCTTCATCAAATTTTGATTTTTTAGATGGCATAATCATTGCTGAGGCAATTCCATTACTGATTGAGCATTTACAATCTTCTAATTCAGTAGAAAGGAATATATCCGCTCCAAAAGATTTTGCATAAATGTGTGGACTATTTCCTCCACAAAAAGCGGCTTTTTTGATATCTAGATTGTGAAATTGAATAGAGTTAAAAACTCTCAATCCAGTATCAGCAGTATTTCTGCTAAGAAGTATGACTTCAACAAGGTTTTTTCCTTTAGTTAAATTATTAAGATTTAAAAGTTTTTTTACTAACGTAAATGCCTCTCCGGGATTCAATGGACTATTTTCTAAAGAAACTTGATAATCTTTATAAGCTTCCAGGCCTTCATTTAAAAAAATTAAATGACTTGAGTCCAAATCAAAAAGTGCTCTGGAGGTAATACCGATCTTCAACATTCTTGCATAATACAATATACTGTATATAATTACAGTAATAATTATGAAAAATTTAACTAAAAGACAACAAGAGATCTTAAATTTGATAAAAAATCATATGTTGGATTTTGGCTTTCCTCCAACCAGAGCAGATATTGCAAAAACCTTGGGTTTCAAATCTCCAAATGCAGCTGAACAACATTTACGGGCAATCGAAAAAAAAGGCTTCATCAAAATACTTTCTGGTGCCTCTAGAGGAATAATTCTAAATAATTCAGATAACGACGAAATACCAGTAATAGGATTAGTTGCCGCTGGTGGTCCAATCTTGGCTCAAGAAAATATTGAAAAAACAATTCCGAGGTCGAATAATTTGCTTTCAAATGATATTGACTATTTTCTTAGGGTTAAAGGTGACAGTATGGTTGAAGTAGGTATTTATGAAGAAGACTTGATCGGAGTAAGTAAGACTAGAGGTCACAAAATAGGCAATATAGTTGTAGCACGAATCAATGATGAAGTTACTGTAAAAACCCTTATGGTGATGTCAGAAGAAAAGGTGATTTTAAGACCAGAGAATCAAAATTATGAGGATATAGAGGTTAATCCTCAAATTGATGAGCTAGTCATCGAAGGATCTTGCGTAGCACTTTTAAGAGAATCAATCTAAATAACTCTTGATTCTGCCAGAGTCACAAATTTTTCTCCTCTTTTTAACTTTAATACTTCATTTAAGATAAAACTTTGTCCGTCAGGATCAAGCTTATACCAATCATTTGGTATCTCAGTCTCTAAATCTCCTACCTTAATTTTTTTAACAAATTTAAAAGCCTTTCCGGGTTTCCTTATTTTTATACCAACAGGTATAACAGTTTTATCTTCTTTGTATATAAATCCCAATATTCTTAAAGAATTTAAAACATATCTTCTGCCTGATTCAGATTGATAGTCTATATTCTCTGGCTCGTAATAGGATACTTTTGGATTTGGCTCTTTGTCTTCAGGTTTAAGTTTAGTAGCTTTGTTAAAACCATCAAATTCAGTATATTCGCCGAACCTCCCATTTTTAAGGATTATTGGCAGATTTGTATTAAGCTCAACAAAGAGTATGTTTTCAGCATTACTTCTATTAATAAGTTCTATTGCTCTATTTAATCCAATATCTAAAATAAACTCGTCATCATCAGGCGTGCCAAAAATTTTCTTTTCCTCATCATTCAATGTCCATACGCAAGGGCCATTTACGCTTATGTCAGCAAATACTTTAGTGCCTAGATCAGGATGGATTCCTAACTCTTTTGGGAGTTCTGAGTAAGTTTCAAACGAAATGTTGAAATCAAACGGTTTTTTAGTCCATTTACATTCAGAACATCCAACGAAATATCCCCAAGTACCTGATTTTAAACTGATCGCACTGGAGCACTTTGGACAAATGCTTTGTATGTTTCCAGATTCATCCTTAGGAAAAATTACTGAACCTAATTCCTCATTAAGAAGATCAAGAACTTGTCTCGTTTTAAATTCATCCTTATCACTGATCTTAATATCATTTATTTTTCTATTTAAATAATTCTGAAGTTCTTGCCAAAATGAATTAAGAACTTCTTGATAATCTTTATTTCCTGAAGCAATCTCATCTAAGTCAGCCTCCATACGGGCTGTAAATTTCGTCTCTATAAAAAAATCTTCAAACACTCTCTTTAAATAGGAAGTTAAAACTCTTCCAAGATCAGAGGGTATTATTGATTTTGCGCCGTAGGCATATTTCTTGGTGCGCAGACCTTTAACTATAGTCGCGTAAGTTGAAGGGCGACCAATTCCCTCTTCCTCCATTTTCTTTATCAGGGATGCTTCAGAATATCTGTTAGGAGGAGTTGTAAACTTCTGCTCGTATTTATTTGATACTAGTTGTAATTCTTTACCCTCATCCAATCCTTCAGGGAAATCTGTAACTTTTTCATCTTCAGAGCCCGTTAGAATTTCAAAACCTTTAAAGAGATTTTTTCTTGAGGAGGCTCTAAATTGATATTTGTTGTCATTTGATTCTATTATTAAGGTTTTCCTTTCATACCTTGAATTTTCCATTTGACTTGCGACAGTCCTGTTCCATATAAGCTCATATAGTTTCTTTTCATCCCCATTCAGAGAAACCTCTTGAGGAGTTTTAGTAATATCTGTAGGTCTAATTGCTTCATGAGCTTCTTGAGAATTTTGAACTTTCGATTTGTAAACTCTTGGTTCTTTTGAAAGAAATGATGAGTCATAGCTTGAAGCTATAAAGTTTCTTATTTCCTCTAAAGGGGGAGGTCCTGGATTTGCCTCTGTGAAAGGTTCGCCAGTATTTGGAGAGGTGCTTATAGTGATACCGTCTGTCCTTAAGTAAGTGATAAATCCTCCTTCGTAAAGCTTCTGAGCTGCCTGCATAGTTCTGTCCGCAGTGAATCCAAGACTGCTAGCTGCAGACATTTGTAGGGTTGATGTTCTGAATGGAGGCTTTGGACTACTAGATTGAGGTTTAGATTCAATTTTTTTTAATTGAAAAGTAGATGATTCTAACTCATTAACAATTTTGGATATCTCGCTCTCGTTATTTATTGGATTTTTGGAAATATTTTTATCGGATATTTGAGAAAGACTAGCTTCAAAAGTTGTGCCAAGATATTCAAAAGTTGATTCAAAAGGCCAATACTCCTCTGGAACATGCGCATCTCTCTGATCTTCCTTTTCGCAAAGTATTCTGAGGGTTGGAGATTGAACTCTGCCAGCTGATTTCGCTCTTGAAATGTGCCTCCATAAAAGCGGCGATACCTTGAAACCTATTAAGTGATCTAATATACGTCTTGCAAGATAAGCGTCTACTAAGTCCTTATCTAACTCTCTAGGTGATTCGATTGCTCTTTTTATTGCAGAAGAGGTTATTTCATTGAAAGTTACTCTTTTAACCTCTAATCCGTCAGTAAGTTTTTTTTGATCAAAATCACTCAAAAGATGCCAAGCTATGGCTTCTCCTTCTCTATCAGGATCAGTTGCCAAAAAAAGAATATCTGAGTCTTTACAAAATTTTCTTAACTCTCTCATGACTTTTTTGCCTTTAGAAGAAAATTCCCATTTGAGATTTGTCCAATCTCTTGGATCTACTGCATTCTCTTTGTCAGATAAATCTCGAACATGGCCAACGCAAGCTTCTACTTGCCAATCATTATCTGGAAAATTTGAATCTAGATACCCTTTTATCTTTTTGGCTTTTGCTCCAGACTCTACTATTACAAGTGATTTCATATATTAAGAAAATAAACCCTTTTACAGTATAAAGTTTATTAAAGGGCGGTCTGTCAAGTAAAAATTTTAAGTTGACTTTGAATTAAGAATGTTAGAAATAAGTTGAGGTCCTTCAAATATTAATCCTGTATATACCTGCACAAGACTTGCTCCAGAAGAAATTTTTTCTTCATAGTCGACCTGAGACATCACACCACCTGAAGCGATTATTGGAACTTCATTTCCTACGATATTTTTCACAAATTTTAGTTTAAGAGTAGAAATTTCTTTCAAGGGCTTTCCACTCAAACCTCCCTTACCTTGCGCATCTTTATGATTAATAGTCGTATTAGTGCATATAATTCCATCAATATCATGCCTTAAAACGGACTCGCAAATATAATTCAAGTTTTCATTTGACTCATCTGGACTGATTTTGAGAAAAAGCGGTTTGTAGCCATGCTCTTCAGAAAGTTGACTCTGTAATGTCTTCAAATTTTTTAATAAAAAATCTAAATAAGACCTACCGCTCAGTTCCCTCAAACCCTCTGTATTAGGTGAAGAGATATTGACAGCTATGTAATCTGAGTATTCATATACTTTTTTCATACAGATTTCATAGTCAAGATGAGCGCTTTCATTGGGTGTGTCGAAGTTTTTTCCTATGCTTATTCCCAATGTTACATTGCTTGTATTTTTTCTTAATCTATCTACTAAGTAATCTACTCCTTTATTGTTGAAACCAAGTCTATTAAGTAATGATTTTTCTAATCTATTCCTGAATAGCCTAGGCTTCCTATTGCCATCTTGAGGTAAGGGAGTTACTGTACCTAATTCTATAAAACCTACACCAAGAGCTGCCAAACAACTGATGTATTCACCGTTTTTGTCCAAACCAGCTGCTATGCCAAGCCTATTTTTAATTTTAAAGAAAGAATTGATTCTCTTATCATTTAATTCCGAGCTTTTAGAAAAATCTTCAGTATTAACGACAAGTCTCAATAGACCTATGGTATCCAGAATTTTTAATGACTTGAGTCCCAAATTGTGAGAAATTTCACCTGGAAGGTAATGTAGAATCTTTGTAAATAATGAAAGTATTTTCAATAGTAATAAAAGTTTCCTACATTCTACATCAGTGTTAAGTTAAATGGAGTGGTTTTGTGGGTTATATCCAATGCATATAATAAAGTTGACAATAGATAAATTGGGCACAATAAAGTTAAAAAATAAAGTTGACACAGTGGCGTAATATGAACTTTAATACGCAAAGTAGTTCCCAAACCCTACAAAATTGGAATAAAAATTAATTTAAAGGTTTTAAAATGAAACAAT
>CACOVO010000020.1 GCA_902630715.1 uncultured SAR86 cluster bacterium
AATCCATGATACTGCCTGTCCTGTTTTCTAAAGTAATTTGTCCTCATAAAGACAGAAACCATCTTGCAATATTGATCTTCTCTCCTCAATTTTTCACATGCACGCGATGCATAATCGCTCACTGCTTCATTGATTGAATCTAAGTCATCAACTTTTCTGCTAAAGGTTCTGCTTACAACTATTTGTTTTTTAGTCTTAGGTTGTTGTTCTAGAGCTATACACGGATATCCTTGTAGCTCCATGACAGTTCTTTCAAGGACGCTACTAAATTTTCTCTTAATTAGCTTAGTATCTATTTTTGCTAACTCAAGAGCGGTTTCTATTCCCAGGCTATTTAATTTTCTATTAATTCTACTGCCTACACCCCATACCTCCCGTACAGGCATCAAAGCCATTAATTTTTCTCGTCTATTTTTGTTTGTTAGGTCTACCACACCATTTGTTGCAGGATAATGTTTAGCACCATAGTTAGCCACTTTAGCCAAAGTTTTTGTCGGACCTATTCCTACACATACAGGCACCCCAATCCAGCGATCTATAGTTTCTTTGCATTGATAACCAAACTTTTCGTATTCTTGTAGACCTGAAAGATCCAGAAATGCCTCATCTATGCTATATACCTCAACTTTAGGTGACAGATATTCCAAAGTTTGCATAACTCTTGAAGAAACATCTGCATACAATTCGTAATTTGAAGAGAAAGCAACGCCTCCTTTTTTTAGAAACAGTTTTTCTATTTTGAACCAAGGTTCACACATTTTTATACCAAGCTGCTTGGCCTCTTTTGAAAGAGCGACCACGCAACCATCATTATTTGATAAAACAACAACTGGTTTTTGTTTGATATCTGGTCTAAATATCCTTTCGCAGGATGCATAAAAACTGTTGCAATCAACTAGAGCAAATGTCATAACTTTTAATAGAGATTTATGGCGGCTATAACTGTACCGGCTATCTCTAGTTCTTCTTCTTGATTAATCGGTATAGGTGGATATTTCGGATTTTCAGAAACAAGACAAATACTAGGCTTAAGTAGTAGCCTTTTACATGCATAGGATCCATCAACCGAAGCTATGACAATTTTATTATGACTCGGCTCTATACTGCGATCGACTATCAAAATTGCTCCATCTCCTATGTGCGCGTTTACCATTGAATCTCCACTTACACGAACAAAGTATGTAGCGGCTGAATTTTTTATTAGATATTCATTAAGATCTATAGGCCTCTCTACGTAATCATCCGCAGGACTTGGCCAGCCTACGCGAACGGTATTTAAAAAATAGGGGATTTCTAGAAGGGATAAATCTTCTTCCGAGGCATCACCCAGATAGTCAATTTTCATAAGGGTTTTATAAATTTATACTGTATATATATACAGTATAATTAAAGAGTGATTTTGTAAAGTTTTTAACCTACTATTAATGAAAAAAAGATATTCGATAATAGTAAATATGAAAACTTGGTTAATTTTAGGAACGATTTATGCATGCTTTTTCTTCTGGTATACGGATATGGGAGGAAAGCTAAGCGAAGAAGAAATACAGGATTTCCTAATTAAGTATGATCAAAATTTAAGAAATGTTGGAACGTCTTCAGATCTTGAAGAAGACTTTTACATCCCATCTGAGCTGAGAAAAGATTTTCTCCGAAAGTTTATGGAGCAAGATACTGGAAGGCAATTCATTATGGTGAATAGTATAGAAATGAATAAGAATCCAGTAGACGTTGTGGGTGCAAATTCAGGAGAGTCAGCTGATCAACTGATGTCAAGATACATGGAGCATATGTGGCCAAATCTTTTAAAAAGAGCCTCACACCCAATCTTCGGGGGTTATGCTATCTGGGAATCTATGGATTTAGTTGGCATCGAAGGAGCAGAGACTTGGGATCAAGCAGCTTTAATGAGATATAAAAGCCGCAGAGCATTCATGGAGATAGTTACTCATCCAAATATGAGGTCTAAACATGCTTTTAAAGTGGCCGCATTACAAAAAACCATTGCATATCCCGTTGAACCAATTGGCTATTACAGTGATCTAAGAGTTATCTTAGGGATGTTAATTCTAATAGTTGGACTTATGATTCGGTTACGATCCATTTCTAAGAAATAGAGAATTTATTTAACTCACAAGAATTGGAATCCATCCAGACATACCATCCATATTCATCCCAATCTCCTAAAACTATCCTCTTCGCAGTGTGTTTTTTTAAAGCAATACTGTGCGAATTTGGTCGATGTGTATGTCCATGAATCAGAAGGCTAACAGAAGATTCTTGTATCATTTTAATAACCTCAGATTCAGACACATCCATAATTTCTTCCTTCTTTTTACCAGTAGCCTCTTTGCTTGCACCTCTTAGGTTTTGAGCAATTATTCTTCTCTCTGCTAAGGGCTTACTTAAGAATTCTTTTTGCCACTTGATATCTCTGCTAACCTTTCTAAATTTTTGATAGTCGATGTCTTCTGTGCAAAGGAGGTCACCATGCATCAGTAAAACTGGATTACCGAACATTTCTTCAACTACAGGATCAGTTAAGATTTTCATACCAGCAGAAGAGGCAAAATCAGCACCAATGAGAAAGTCTCTGTTCCCGTGCATAAAAAAAACCTTCGTAGTTTTATTTATTCGAACTAGGGCACTCTGTATTTCGGATATAAATTCATTTTGGTCATCATCTCCGATCCAGGCCTCAAAAAGGTCTCCGAGAATATAAAGTTTCTCCGCTTTATAGGCAGTATTCTCAAGAAAATTTAAAAACGCTTTTGTGATATCCGGTCTATCTTGATTTAAGTGCAGATCAGATATGAAGCAATAGGACATTTTTATTCAGTTGTTACTTTAGTATCAATTATAGATATTTCTTCTAAAGGCACATCTTGGTGGAAACCGGAACTCCCTGTTGCAGCAGAGGCTATTGCTTCAACAGTCTCGAATCCTTCAATAACTTCTCCGAAAACTGCATATCCCCAACCCTGTATGGTCTCTTCTGTATGATCTAGGGAAACATTATTTACTAAATTAATAAAAAACTGAGAGCTTGCAGAGTGAGGATCATTGGTCCTAGCCATTGAAAGAGTCCACTTAAGATTCTTAACTCCATTGTTTGCTTCATTCATAATCGGAGGATTACCTTCTTTATTGATCATTCCAGATTCCATACCACCACCTTGTATTACAAATCCTGGTATGACCCTATGAAATAGCGTCCCATTAAAAAAACCACTTTCTGCATATTCCAAAAAATTCTTCGAGGTT
Organism: uncultured SAR86 cluster bacterium; assembly: GCA_902630715.1. Lineage (GTDB taxonomy): Bacteria > Pseudomonadota > Gammaproteobacteria > Magnimaribacterales > Magnimaribacteraceae > Magnimaribacter. The sequence continues at coordinate 3,262 of CACOVO010000020.1, forward strand.
ACGGGTGCTTCTTCTTCGAATAATTCAATTACTATCGGACCTAATGTAGTTTCAAAAGTTATCACTTTTATCTCCTTTTCTGTTTGTGAACATCCAGCTACCCAAGAAAGACAAATAAAAATAGATGTAAGTGCAAGGATAGTTTTGAGTTTGTTCATATTTCTTTTAAATTCGTAAGCATGAGAGAGCTATAATACGAATTTTATGGTGAAGCATCCAATACATTAATAGCGTGAAGATAAATAAAACCAGATTTTGTCCAAGCCCAACAGGTCTTTTGCATTTAGGAAATTTGCGCACTTCTCTTTTTAGCTTGCTTTTAGCTAAAAATAACAAAGGCAGTTTTTTATTGAGGCTTGAGGATACTGACTTTGAAAGGTCTAAGAAAGAGTTCTCTGATGCTGTATGCACAGATCTTCAATGGATGGGCTTAACTTGGGATGAAGGACCTGGAATATCAGGCAAGGAAAAATCTTATTATCAGTCTGAGAGGTTAGATCTATATGAGAGTTTTTATGAAAAATTAAAAGAAAAAGAACTTATTTATCCTTGTTTCACCAGCGAAGAAGAACTAAAAATTATAAGGAGAAATCAAATTTCTGCTGGGCAACCTCCTCGCTATACAGGTATTTGGTCTGAGGCAACCAAATCAGAAGTCAAAGAAGAATTAGATAAAGGCAATAAACCTGTTTATAGATTTCGAATCCCGAAAGGAGAGGTCATAGAGTTTGTTGATTTAGTTAAGGGGCCTCAATCTTTTTCAACAAATGATCTCGATGATTTTATTGTTATGAAAAAAGATAAAACTCCTACCTTCATGTTCGCTAATGCTATAGATGACTCCCTTATGGAAGTTGATGCAGTGCTCAGAGGAGATGACCATTTGAGTAATACCCCAAGACAGATAGCATTATTAAATTCTCTTGGTCTCAAACTACCCGAATATGCACATGTTTCTCTTTTTACAGGCAGAGATGGCGCTCCTTTATCAAAAAGAAACGGAAGTCTTTCAATAAGAGATTTAAGAGAGAAAGGATACCTGCCAATTGCAGTATTGAATTACCTGTCCAGGGTAGGTCATAAAATTAACGACAATGAACTCAAAACTTTGGAAGGTTTAGCCGAGTCTTTCGATACGTCAAATATCTCCAGTTCTCCAAGTAAATTAGACATGGATCAACTGCTCTTTTGGCAAAAAAAAGCTGTTGAGAGCCTAAATTTTAATGAATCTGAAAAATGGCTAGAAGAGGCTCTGAGTAAATTACCTTCGACAGTCAACAGGAAACAATTCATTAGTCTTATTATTGAAAATATAAATTTCCCTGAAGATGCTTCAAGCTATATCGATAATCTATTTCTGAAGCCGCTAAGAAATAATGAAATAATTCAGTCAGCAGGAAAAAATTTTTATTATGATGCCATCGAAGTTCTGAATTCTGATGTTGCAACGTGGAGTGAGATTACTAAAGCTATAGGAGATAAAACTTCATTGAAGGGTAAAGCATTATTCATGCCCCTGAGAGCGGCCATTACCGGCCAGACATTCGGTCCTGAATTAGACAAAGTCTTTGAATTAATAGGAAAAGAAAAAGTTATAGAAAGGTTAGAGGAGGCCTCCAAGCTTTGAGGATTTTTAATACACTTTCTGGAAAGAAGGAGGCATTTAAGCCCATTCATGAAAAGTCTGTGCGCATGTATATATGCGGTATGACGGTTTATGACGATACCCATATGGGTCATGCAAGAACATTCCTATCATTCGATCTCATAGTAAGATATTTGAGAAATATAGGTTTTAAAGTGACCTATGTAAGGAATATTACTGATGTTGACGACAAAATAATATCTAGAGCCAAAGAATTAAATTTAGATCCAACTGACCTAGTGCAAAAATATATTAATTCAATGCAAGAAGATTTCGAGTCACTTGGCATGATAAACCCAGATTTGGAGCCAAGAGCAACCGAAAATATTAATTCGATAATTTCTCTTATAGAGACCCTAATTGACAAGGGACATGCCTATGAAGGCGATTCTGATGTTTATTTTTCGGTCGAGTCTTTTAAATCTTACGGAAAACTTTCCGGAAGAAATTTAGAGGATATGCTCGCTGGAGCAAGAGTAGATATAGACGTAGATAAAAAGAACCCATCCGATTTTGTTCTGTGGAAAAAAGATACTGAAGGCATCAAATGGGATTCACCTTGGGGATTAGGAAGACCAGGTTGGCATATCGAATGTTCTGCCATGAGTATAGATGCACTCGGTGAGACTTTTGATATACATGGAGGTGGATCTGATCTCAAATTTCCTCATCATGAAAATGAAATTGCTCAATCAGAATGTGTTACCGGTAAAGATTTTGCAAAAATTTGGATGCATACCGGTTCTCTGAGAATTGATAAAGAAAAAATGTCTAAGTCGCTTGGTAACTTCGTGACTGTAAAAGAGTCTTTAGAAAATCACTCCCCCGAAGTTTTGCGCCTATTTCTTATCTCCAGCCACTACAGGAGCCCTCTTAACTATTCTGATGAAAGTATTGAAGAAGCAAAGAGTTCATTGGATCGTCTCTATAATTCAATTAAAGATCTTGAATACTTGAGTAAGGAGTCAGTTAAGAGTGAATACTCAGATAAGTTCCACAATGCCATGCAAGACGATTTCAATACGCCTTCTGCAATCTCTGTGCTGTTTGAAATAGCAAGACAAGTAAATTCTCTCAAGAAAGATAATGAAATAGAGGAAGCCACAAAATTAGCAAGTGAACTTTATGATCTATCGAGCATATTAGGATTGCTTCAGCAAGATCCTAGCGATTACTTTAGAGATGGTATAAATATCTCAGAAAGCCAAATACAAAGTTTAATTGACAAGAGAAACAAGGCTAGAGCTGAGAAGGATTTCACACTTTCTGACAAGATAAGAGACGATCTTCTTGAAATGGGGATTGCTCTAGAGGACAGAAACAATGAAACAGTCTGGAGAAAAGTTTAATTCAAACTAATTGAGTTTTCTTAACGTAAGAGCAATAACTACACTTATTATCTGATTCCGGCACCTTATCTCTCAAAAGAGTTTCTTTTAAATCTCTTAAAGTGGGTTCAACCCAAGAATCATTTCCTTTATAGGGTATTAATTTTGTTTTAAATTCTAAAATATTATTGAACTCGTCTTTCTCCGAAATACCATTGCAGTAAACAAAATAACCAATGTCTGACACATCAAATGAATTACCTCTCAGGAGCCATTGATAAAATTCTATCTGCCTTTTGTAGCCTATTTGCCAATCAGCATCGATACTGACTTCTCCTTTTTTTGAAGTTGCTTTGTAGTCCACAACTATAAGTTGCTTAGTTTCAGTATGAATCCATAAATCATCCAATCCTCCTCTAAGTATGAGATTAGTCTCATCATGTTTTCTCTTTACTCCATGTCTCAATGATTCTCTCCATTCTTCTAGATCAGGATGTTTATAAGGAACGGCTTTTATATTGTTTTCTATCATTATTGGATGAGGTTCCTGTTTTTCTCGATAATTATCAAATTCATTTTTTAGTAGCTCATCCACAGCATTATTCAGATTAAATGGAAATGAAGGAGGCCTTGCGATACCTACTTTATTGGTTAAGTAAAAACATCTCGAACACTCAAGAAAATTATCGACTCTTGATCTACTTAAAACAAACGGTTCTTCAGAGTTTGGATTAAATAATTTTGCAGCCATTTACTAGTTATACTTTTTAAATTGAAATGGCCCACAACCAAAGTGGGCCAAAATTTGGCTCCCCGAGCTGGGCTCGAACCAGCGACCCAATGATTAACAGTCATTTGCTCTACCAACTGAGCTATCGGGGAATAATATAATTATAACGCTAACAATCTCAGCGTATAATATTTTTTATAAAATTATGCCTAAGAAGTTCGATCTAGTTTCTAATTATAAGCCTGCAGGTGATCAACCTAAGGCTATTGGAGAGATTGTTAAGGGGCTAAATGACGGTTTACTAAATCAAACCCTGTTAGGTGTTACAGGCTCTGGCAAAACTTTCACGATGGCAAATGTAATTCAGGAAGTTCAAAGGCCAGCTATAGTTATGGCTCATAACAAAACTTTGGCCGCACAACTATATGGAGAATTTAAAGAGTATTTCCCTAATAATTCTGTTGAATATTTCGTATCTTATTATGACTATTATCAACCCGAAGCCTATGTGCCTACCACCGATATTTATATAGAGAAAGATGCCTCAATAAATGAGCATATTGAACAAATGAGGCTCTCAGCTACAAAAGCAATTATGGAAAGAAGGGATGTTGTAATTGTAGCTTCTGTGTCAGCAATCTATGGCCTCGGTGATCCTCAATCCTATCTTCAGATGGTCTTACATTTAGATAAAGGAGATGAAGTTGATCAAAGAATACTTTTAAGACGATTAGCAGAATTACAATATGAAAGAAATGAGGTCGAATTCAAACGCTCTATGTACAGAGTTAGAGGAGATGTAATTGATGTTTTTCCTGCCGATTCTGAGAAAGAAGCACTCAGAATAGAGTTATTTGGAAATGAGATTGATGCGCTTAAACTTTTCGATCCATTGACCGGTGAGATATACCGTGAGGTTCCTAGGATAACTATCTATCCTAAGTCCCATTATGTCACTTCGAGAGAGAAAGTATTACAAGCAATAGAATTTATAAAAGAGGAGCTTGCACAAAGATTAGATTATTTGAGAAAAGAAAATAAGCTTGTGGAAGCTCAACGGCTTGAAGAAAGAACAAAATACGATATTGAAATGCTAAGAGAGCTAGGTTTTTGTTCAGGAATAGAAAACTATTCGAGGTTTTTATCTGATAGACAGCCTGGAGAACCTCCACCTACCCTTTATGAATATTTACCTGAAGACGCATTGGTTTTCATAGACGAATCTCATGTCTCTCTGCCGCAGCTTGGAGGCATGTATAGAGGTGATCGTTCTAGAAAGCAAACCTTAGTGGATTATGGTTTTAGGTTACCAGTTGCACTAGATAATCGACCTCTCAGGTTTGATGAGTGGGAAAAGTTGTCGGGCCAAAGGATATTCTTGTCTGCAACTCCATCAAAATACGAATTAGATAAATCTGGAAGTGTTACCGAACTTGTTGTTAGACCAACTGGCCTTACTGATCCTGAAGTTGAAATAAGACCTGCAACCCATCAAGTTGACGATTTGCAAGAAGAGATTAATCAGATAGTTGCAAAAGGAGATAGAGTTCTGGTTACAGTATTAACAAAACGAATGGCAGAGGATTTGACAGAGTATTTAGATGAAAACGGAACCAAAGTCCGGTATCTTCATTCTGATATTGATACTGTAGAGAGAGTTGAAATAATTAGAGACTTAAGACTCGGAGCTTTTGATGTATTGGTTGGTATAAATTTATTAAGAGAGGGTTTAGATATTCCTGAGGTGGCTTTAGTCGCAATTTTAGATGCCGACAAAGAGGGTTTTTTGAGATCTGAGAGTTCATTGATTCAAACCATAGGACGAGCTGCGAGACACATCGAGGGTAAAGCCATTCTTTATGCCGATAAAGTAACTGGTTCAATGGAAAGGGCAATTGGAGAGACTAACCGAAGAAGAGATATCCAAGAGGCTTTTAATATTGAGAATTCAATAACACCGACTGGGATAAAGAAAAATATTGGCGACATTATGGAAGGCGCAAGATCTGTAAAGGGTAAGTCTAAATCTCGCAGAAAACTTGATAAGTTAAGAGATATTGAATTTGAACCTTTAGAAGTTTTTGATGATCCAGAAAAGGTTAGGAAAGAAATCAAAAGGCTAGAAGATCAAATGTATAAATATGCAAAGGACCTAGAATTTGAAGAGGCAGCCAGTTATCGTGATCGTGTTGAAGAACTAAAAGAAAAGTTACTTCTCAGCTAGAAGCAATAGCTCTTCACTTTTTTTAATAATTGATAGAGTAGTATAGAAAAGATTAACCCTATCGACGTATTCAACTACTTGCTCATGTTTTACGAATTCATGAGATTCTTTTCCATAACGATCTTTTAGTATTTTCTCCAAGCTTATAGAAACATCATTCCAAAGATTTGGATTAAATCCTTCTGATTCTGCTTTTAGCCTCGCCAATTCAATGTTTCTAAAACCCAAATTATAAGCAGCTAAGGAGAGCCATATTCGATCTAATTTCGCTATTTCGTTTGGTAGTCTATTCATTGTTTTTTGAAAGTACTTGGCGCCACCCAAAATACTTTCTTGAGGGTTAGTTCTTTTTTTTATGCCCATTTCTTTAGCAGTTTTTTGAGTTAGCATCATCATTCCTCTAACACCAGTATTTGATATGGCCTTTGGGTCCCAGTGAGACTCTTGATAGCTTATGGCGGCTAAGAGGGTCCAATCAACATCAATATTTGAGGCTGCCTCAACGAAAAGTGTTTTATATTTAGGAAGTCTACTATCTATTCTCTTTAAGAAGACAGACATGCCAGGCTTGTCATCTTTCCAAAAGAACTCTAACTCTTCATTGAAAAAAGTATTCTTATCACCTGTATTGGATTTGAGCGCTGGCGCCTCTAAAGTCAGTACAGTTGAAATACAGAGTAAGGCAATAAAAGAGTATCTAAACTTAAGATTATTAATCATAACTCCCCAAAATTTTCGGCATTTTATTTGGTAAAATCTAAAATACTAGTTTTCGTGCAAATTTAATGCAAAACCACTATATATTGTGCCTTGAAATAGCAAATACCACAATATAAGTTATTTACTTAGAATTGGCTTCAATTAAAATGTATGGAAATCATCTATGAATTCGTTAATTGAGGTTTCAAAAGACACTATAGCTATTATTGGCTCGGCACGTCCATCTGAGTTCAGATTAGAAAAGCTCAGAAAAAAAAGTATGCTTAAAGATCCAAGTAAAATGGATTGTTTTGAGATTTATTTTTGTAAGTTAAATGTCTCGATTGACACAATAAGTAAAAAGGAACTCAAGTCGCTAATAACTCTTTTAAATGGAAGCGATGACAAAACCTTCTTGAGTAAAGATTTCTTTTTCATAACTCCAAGAATTGGAACTATTTCTCCATGGTCTTCAAAAGCAACAGAAATAATAAACAATTGTGGTTTTGAGATGATAGAGAGAATAGAGCAAGCAAAATGCTATTTTTTTCAAACAAAAATTGACTCAAATGATTTAGAGCTAGCCAGTAAAAATCTCATGGATAAGATGACCCAGGAAGTTATTCATGATGTAAAAAATGTCACAAAGTTATTTTCTAAACATGATCCTGCAAGAGTGACAGATCTAAAAATATCCTCCGATAATCTTGAAAGTCTTATTAACGCGAATATGGATCTCGGTTTGGCATTGAATGATGAAGAGATAGATTATCTTGCCATAAGTTATCTGAAAAGAAATAAAAATCCTACTGACGCAGAGCTGATGATGTTTGCCCAAGCAAATTCAGAACACTGCAGACACAAAATATTTAATGCTAATTGGACAGTAGACGAAATTCTGCAGAAGAATAGCCTCTTCGATATGATTAGAAATACATATGAGAATTATTCTGATGGAATTATTTCTGCCTATGAGGACAACGCGGCAATACTTAAAGGAAATAATGCTGAAAGATTTTATCCTCAAGATGGTTTATATGGGCTCCATAATGAAGAAGTAAACCTTGTTATCAAAGTTGAAACACATAATCATCCAACCGCTATATCACCTTTTTCAGGTGCATCAACCGGATCTGGCGGCGAAATTAGAGATGAGGGAGCGACAGGCATAGGTGCAAAACCTAAAGCTGGTCTGACTGGCTTCACCGTTTCAAATTTGCGTATTCCGTGTTTACCTGAAACGTGGGAGTTTGATGAGGATAAGCCTGATAGAATAGCATCACCACTGGACATAATGATAGACGCTCCTATCGGCGCGGCAGCTTTTAATAATGAGTTCGGACGACCAAATATTCTTGGTTATTTTAGAACTTTTGAGTCAAAGAATTCAGGAGAGCATTTTGGCTACCACAAGCCAATCATGTTAGCAGGAGGCCTGGGTAATATTAAGACTGAGCATGCATACAAGAAAGAAGTCCCTCTAGGCTCTAAACTCATAGTGTTGGGCGGACCTTCAATGCTAATAGGACTGGGTGGCGGGTCTGCGTCTTCATTATTTTCTGGTGAAGGAGATGAAGATTTAGATTTTGCATCTGTACAAAGAGAAAATCCTGAAATGGAAAGGAGATGTCAAGAGGTTCTCGATAGATGTTGGCAGGATGAGAAAAATCCTATTTTATTTATACATGATGTAGGAGCTGGTGGCTTGTCTAATGCCATACCTGAGTTAGTTAAGGATAGCGGACATGGAGGTCATATAAATCTTAGAGATATTCCAAACTCCGAGCCGGGAATGAGCCCGATGGAAATTTGGTGTAATGAAGCTCAGGAGAGGTATGTTTTGGCTATATCCGAAAATGATTTGGAAAGATTTGCTAGTTTTTGCGAAAGAGAAAGATGTCCATACTCAGTCGTAGGAGAAATAGTGAGTGGAAGAAATCTTGAAGTATATGACTCTCATTTTGATAATTATCCAATCAGCCTGTCTTTGGATATGCTTTTTGGTAAACCTCCCAAAACTCATCTTGCCTTTAAAAGACCAATCCAGGAGGAAAATCAAACTAAAGTTCATGGCAATTTGAAAGTAGATAAAATTCTCGAAGTTTTAAGACATCCATCCGTTGCAAGCAAAGGCTTCTTGATAACTATAGGCGACAGAACCATCACAGGTTTAATTAAAAGGGATCAAATGGTAGGCCCTTGGCAAGTTCCAGTATCAGATTACGGACTCTGCATGACGAGTTTTTCCAGTACCACAGGAGAAGCAATGTCATTGGGCGAAAGATCGCCTTTATCTCTAATTAGTTCAAAAGCAGCTGCCAGAATTTCAGTTGCAGAAGTTGTGACTAACATTATTCCCTCTGGTATTTCAGATATTTCAGATATTAAGTTATCCGCAAACTGGATGGGATCTCCGGGAAAATTAGATGGAAGCAGAGATCTTTACGATGCAGTAGAGTCAATAGGGATGGAATTATGTCCTCATTGGAATATGACTATTCCTGTGGGAAAGGATTCATTGTCAATGTCCACTGAATGGGTAAAGGACAAAAAAAATAAATCAACAATCTCTCCTTTGTCCTTGGTCGTTACCGGATTTTCCCCAATCAAAGATATCTCAATAGCAGTTACTCCAGAGCTAAAAGATAGAGAGTCTTCCCTGATATTTATAGACTTGGGTAAAGGAAAACAAAGAATGGGAGGAAGTATTTTCTCGCAAACTTCCAATGAGAATGGAGAGCCTTGTCCGGACGTAGAATGTATAGACGAGATGCCGTTATTTGTTAAAGCAATGTTTAAACTCATGTCTCAAAAAAAAATACTTGCTTACCATGATCGCTCAGACGGAGGATTGATAACCACTTTAGCCGAGATGTCATTTGCAGGTAGGTTGGGATTATCAATAAAGCTTGATCATATACTTATAGACCAAAATAAACTTACTGAGCTTCTCCTGAATGAAGAACTTGGAGTAGTGATACAAGTTTTATCTGATGAAAAAGGATCCGTAATAGACACTTTGAATGAGTCGGGTTTGAAAGATTTTATATATGACATTGGCACGATCTCAAAAAAACCTCAAATTGATATCATCTTCGAAAACCAAAATTTAATTTCATTGGAAATTAATGATTTGCTCGAGAACTGGCATAGAGTAGGACACGAAATACAATTACTCCGGGATAATCCAGATACAGCTACTTCTGAATTTCTTCATGGCACTGATTTTTTTTCAAGTAGATTAAAACCAGAAATAAATTTTCTTGTACCAAAAAATGTAAACATTGGCTCCAATAAGCCAAGGATAGCTATTCTCAGGGAGCAGGGCGTAAATGGTCAAAACGAAATGGCAGCAGCTTTTAACGAAGTAGGATTTGATTGCATTGATGTTCACATGACAGATCTAATTTCCAAGAGATATTCTCTGGCTGACTTCGAGGGATTGGTTGCATGTGGGGGATTTTCTTATGGAGATGTTCTTGGAGCTGGTGGCGGATGGGCAAATAGCATCTTATATAATAGGGAACTAAGAAATCAGTTTGGAGATTTTTTTCATAATGATGAAGTTTTTTCTTTAGGAGTGTGCAATGGTTGTCAAATGCTAGCCCTGCTGTCTTCTTTAATTCCCGGTGCAAATAAGTGGCCTAATTTTAAAAGAAATTTGTCAGAGAAATTTGAAGCTAGGCTCATTCAAGTGAGAGTCAACGAATCTCCCTCAATCTTTTTTAAAGGTATGGAGGGGTCAGTAATTCCTGTACCTGTTGCACACGGAGAGGGTAGATTAGACGAAGGAAAGGAACTTATTGAAAGTAACTGCGCCAGTATTTCATACTCAGATAATAACAATCACCAAACAGAAAATTATCCTTCTAATCCTAATGGATCTTTCAAGGGGATTGCAGGGCTAACTAATCAAAGTGGAACAGTAACAATTATGATGCCACATCCGGAAAGAGCTTTCCTCAAAGATCAATTGTCTTGGAGCCCGGAAGAATGGTCTCAATACAGCCCTTGGATTAAATTTTTTCTAAACGCTCGAAATTTTATTAATTAGATTATTTTTTTCTTTCTATCGTGTGGGTACTCAATGGGAATTCGCCTTTTTTTTGATCAAAAAAGAAATTTTTCAATACTTTTGGTACGAATGGAAATGCCAGATCATTCCAAGGTATTTCATGTTCTTTGAAAAATTTAACTTCAAGACTTTCAGAAGTAGATGAATATTTATCATCAACCACCT
>CACOVO010000021.1 GCA_902630715.1 uncultured SAR86 cluster bacterium
ACTGATTCGTCTTTTATGGGTATTGTTCCACAAATGATTTTTGGATTTGAGTAATGTATGAGATTGCAACTAGTGCAGCAGTCCCTGAGTCTATTATCCCCTTCGGGTATTTGTTTTTGAGTTTTAGAACCACACTCGCTACAGTATTTCATTTTTTATTTCGGTTTAGAGCGGCGGAAGTATAAACTATTACACGAGACTTATAATATTAATTAATGATAGAAAAAATCACGGAAAAAATTAAAGGTTATTCCGGAAGACCTCCTGTCGAAGAATTAAGGAAGGCTGCGGTTCTTATAGCTTTAACCGATTCTAATGAACCTGAACTTATATATACGCTTAGATCAAACAAGGTTGGTTCGCATGGCGGTGAAGTTTCTTTTCCTGGAGGAATGTATGAGGATGTAGATAAAAATTTGGAACATACTGCACTTAGAGAGTCTGAAGAAGAGACAGGTATGGATAGTTCTAAGGTCAATATACTCGGGCCCTTAGATACGGTAGTATCAAGATACAACATAAGTGTCACTCCTTATGTCGGGATAGTTCCTGAAAATGTATCCCTGAATAACAAATCTGAAGAAATAGAATCTTGCTTTAAAGTACCGCTATCTTTTTTGCTAAGGGATGAACGCCATAGAAATGATGAAATAAAAAGAGATGGTGACATCTTTTTTATGCCTGCTTATCAATATGACTCTTATATAATATGGGGTTTAACGGCCATGATGACAGTGGATTTTTTAAATATCGCATTAGAGGCGAAAATAGATTTGAAAACTAAAGGTAATTAACTGGGGGATTATGCTTTACAGATTAGGAGAACACGAACCGGAGATGGATGGAGAGTACTATGTTTCGGATTCCGCAACTGTCCTTGGCAAAGTAAGGTTATGTAATAACTCGAGCATTTGGTTTGGAGCGGTTCTTAGAGGAGATACAGAGCTTATAACTGTAGGTGAAGGATCGAATGTTCAAGAGTGCTCAGTTTTGCATACCGATATTGGATTTCCCTTGAACATAGGAAAAGATGTGACAATCGGGCATAAGGTAATGTTGCACGGTTGTACTATTGGAGATGGCAGTCTCATAGGGATAAATTCAGTTGTATTAAATGGAGCAAAAATCGGTAAAGGATGCTTAGTTGGTGCTAATGCTCTGATTACGGAGGGCATGGAAGTCCCAGATGGTTCATTAGTCTTAGGATCTCCTGGAAAAATAAGAGGAGAGTTAAACGAGGACCAGAAAAAAGGATTGATTCTCTCGGCACATCACTATGTTCAGAATTCTAAAAGATTTAAAGATGAACTTAAACAAATAAGGTAACAAAATGAAAACAGAAGAAATAAATTATTCTTATGATCAAAAAAACTATATAGGTTATGTAGCTTATCCTGAGAGAGATAAAGCTCCATTAATTCTAATTGCTCCTTCGTGGGCAGGTAGAGATGAATTTGTGAAGGATAAGGCAGAAAATTTAGCCCGAGAGGGTTACGTTGCTATGGCCGTTGATATGTACGGAGATGCAAAAGTTGGTTCATCAACTGAAGAGAATCAATCATTGATGACTCCACTGGTTGAAGATAGAGATAAACTAAAGGGAATAATTAAATCAGCTCTTGAGGCGGGGAGGCAATTAGAAGCCGTAGAAGCATCAAATGTTGCGGCCATTGGTTACTGTTTCGGGGGACTCGTTGTGTTAGATCTTGCGAGATCAGGATCTGATGTAAATGGTGTTGTTAGTTTTCATGGATTATTGATGGATTCAAAAATCTCTGAGGATGGCATAAAAAGCAAGATTCTTGTCTTACATGGAGAAAGAGATCCAATGGTGCCATTGGAAATGGTTGATGGATTTCAGCAAGAGATGACCCAAGCTGGCGCTGATTGGCAGTTACATAGTTATGGTAATGCTTATCATGCATTTACCAACAAGGAGGCGAATGATCCTGATCTCGGGACCGAATACAATCAAGATGCCGACAGAAGATCTTGGCAGTCTATGATGAATTTCTTTCAAGAAATATTTGTATAAATATCCCCAAAATGCTTACAACTGATGAAATAAGAAAAACTTATTTGGATTTTTTTCAAGAAAAAGGCCATACATTAGTTGAGAGCGCCTCTTTAGTTCCAAATAACGACAATACATTGCTTTTTACAAATGCAGGGATGGTCCCATTCAAAGATTTACTTTTGGGAGTAGAAAAAAGGAAATACACGAGAGCAGTAAGTTCTCAGAGATGTATAAGAGCGGGTGGGAAACACAATGATCTAGACAATGTGGGCTACACCGCGAGGCATCATACTTTTTTCGAAATGTTGGGAAATTTCAGCTTCGGTGACTATTTTAAAGAGGAAGCCATAGCCTTTGCTTGGGAACTTTTAACAGAGAGGTACAAAATTCCGCCAGAAAAACTATGGATTACAGTTCATGAAGATGACGATGAATCTGAAGAGATTTGGATAAAAAAAATAGGCATTGATCCATCAAGAGTCTCTAAGCTCGATGATGAAGAAAATTTCTGGACTATGGGTGAAACAGGTCCCTGTGGACCGTGCAGTGAAATTTACTATGATCATGGCGATCATTTAGAGGGCGATCCTCCAAGGCTAGGTAGTGATCCTGGTGATAGATATATAGAGATTTGGAATTTAGTTTTCACGCAGTTTGATCGAGATGTGGAGGGCAATCTTCTTCCTTTGCCGAACCCTTGCGTAGATACTGGAATGGGTTTAGAAAGGATGGCTGCAGTTTTGCAAAATCAACACAATAATTACGATACTGACCTTTTGAAGGCCTTAGTCACTGGTGCTGCAGACCTAGCTCATGAAAATGACCTCTCAAATCCGTCTTTAAGAGTAATTGCGGATCATCTCAGAGCAAGCTCTTTCTTAATTGCTGACGGGGTCGTCCCAAGCAATGAAGGAAGAGGTTATGTTCTAAGACGAATCATTAGAAGAGCTTTGAGACATGCATTTAAATTAGGCATGGATGATTCACCTTTATCTAAGCTTTCACCTTTACTACAAAAAGTAATGGGTAAGGAACATCCAGTGCTTAAAAAAAATTCGGAGATTATTGCAGCTAATCTTTTACAGGAAGAAAATCAATTTTCTTCAACCTTATCGCAGGGAATGCAATTACTAGAATCTGAAGTACAAAATTTATCTGGAAAGGAAATCTCCGGACATACCGTCTTTAAACTTTACGATACTTTCGGATTTCCAGTGGATATGACCGCAGACTTTGCAAGAGAAAGAGGACTCACAATTGATATGGATTTATACCAGTCCCTAATGGAGGAGCAAAAAGAGAGAGCTAGAATGGCTAGCAATTTTGTTTCATTAATTCCAGAGTCATTGAATTTAGATAGCCAAACAGATTTTGTTGGATATGAAAATTCTACCTCTAGCTCATCGATAGTTAAAATAATTTCTCAAACTAAAGATGATTTTCTTGAGGAGGAGCAAGAGGGCATTTTTATCATTAAAGAAACTCCTTTTTATGCTGAATCAGGAGGTCAAGTTGGCGACAAAGGAATGATAACTTCAGATACTAATATCTTCGAGGTATACGATACTCAAAAAAAAGGCGATCACTTTTTGCATCTAGGAGTAGTGAAATCTGGTGTTTTCAAGGAAGGCGATTCCGTTTTTGCTGAAATTGATTCAACTCATAGAGAAAGGGTTTCAAACAATCATAGCGCAACACATCTCCTCCATTCTGCCTTGAGAGAAACTTTAGGAACACATGTTGAGCAAAAAGGCTCTCTTGTAGATCAATATAAATTAAGATTCGATTTTTCTCATAAAGGACCAATTAATGAAAAAGAAATTTCAAAAATAGAGCAAGTCGTTCAAGAAGAGATTTTTAAAGATACCTCACCAAATACAAAGCTAATGTCTTTTGAAGAAGCAAAAAAAACAGGTGCTCTGGCTTTCTTTGGAGAAAAATATGGTGATGAAGTTAGGGTTGTAAATATTGGAAATGGATTTTCAGTTGAGCTCTGTGGAGGCACTCATGTAAAAAGTACTTCTGAAATCGGTTTAATGAAAGTTACTTCGGAGACAGGTGTGTCAGCAGGAGTTAGGAGGGTGGAAGCAGTTACAGGAGACGGCGCTTTATTGCTTTTAGAAGAACTTGAAACTCAATACGCATCAATATGTGCAGAGCTTATGGTTGAAGACCTACCCAGCAAGGAAGGAGTGAAAGCCTTTGAGATGATTGAATTTTTAGAAATGGAAATTAGTCTTATCTCCAAAATTTTTAATTGCCATAATGATCAAATTTTAAAAAAGATCATTCAAATTAAAGAAGAAAATCAAGATTTAAAGACGCAAATTGATAATACCACCCAAGGTTTTAAAGAATACAGTTCTCTTCAAGAATCGGCTGAGAGCTTGTTAGTAATCAATACTGAACTGAAGAAAGAAATAAAAAGTATTCAATCTAAAGATATCGGAGTTCTAATTGAAGAATCAATAAAAAAATCCATAACAGTTGAAGGCCTCAATCTAGTTTTAGACACTTTTGATGATGTAGATTCTAGAAGTTTAAGAGAAATTGCAGACAGGATAAGAACAAGAAATTCAGATTCTGTAGTCGCGTTAATCTCAGTATCTGCTGAAAAAGCACCTGTCATTGTTGCTTGTTCGAAAGATGTAGAAATTGATGCAAGAGAAGTTATGAAACACTTAATAAATCAATTAGGAGGCAGTGGAGGAGGTAGACAAGATTTCGCTCAGGGAGGTATCGAAAAAACGGAAAATCTAGATATTGCTCTTAGCTCAGTAGCCGACTTAATTGTTTCTTTAAACAAACAATAAGATAGAATACCCGCCTTTTATATGGCTAAGCTAATTGTTAAAAAATTTGGCGGAACTTCGGTAGCTGATGTGGTACGCATTGAGGCCGTAGCTGATAATGTAGAAGCAGAGATAAAAAGAGGCAATAAAGTAACTGTTGTCTTGTCTGCTATGGGCAAAAGTACCGATGAACTTATACAACTTGCAAAAAGCATAAATCCCGAGCCAGACTTGCGAGAATATGATGCATTGGTTTCAACTGGTGAACAAATATCCGTTGCTCTTTTAGCGATGGCTTTACTAAAGAGGGGCATAAAAGGAAAGTCATATACTGCATATCAATTGGGTATAAGAACTAATGCAAGCCATGCAAGGGCAAGAATTCTTGAAGTTGAGGTAAGCAAAATTACTTCTGAATTGAATGCGGGAATTGTCCCTGTGATTACCGGATTTCAAGGTATGAATGATCAGGGAGACATAACAACTCTTGGAAGAGGAGGTTCCGACACAACTGGAGTTGCTCTCGCAGTAGCACTCAAAGCTGATGAGTGTCAGATATATACAGATGTTGATGGTGTTTTTACAACAGATCCCCGAGTTTACGAAAAAGCGCGACTATTAAAAAACGTTAGTTTTGAGGAAATGCTAGAATTATCAAGCTCAGGAGCAAAAGTTCTCCAACTTCGAGCAGTTGAGTATGCAAGCAAATATAGTTTACCTCTTCGTGTTTTATCAAGTTTCAATAATGGAGAGGGGACTTTAGTTCAAGAGGAGAAAAATATTATGGAGAGACCAGTCGTGTCAGGAATTAGCAGCATAGATACTGAAGCAAAGTTGACTATAAGGGGCGTTCCAGATTTACCTGGAATAGCCGCAAAGATTTTGAGCCCTATAAGTGATGCTGAAATTGAAGTTGATGTGATAGTTCAAAATATAAGTGCTGAGAACAATACAGACTTTACTTTTACAGTTGATATAAATGATGCCAAACAGGCACAAGAAATATTGACTGAAACTTCTAAATCTCTCGGCGGGGGCTCTGTAGAAGTTGATGAGGATATTGCAAAAATTAGCGTCGTCGGAAGAGGAATGAGAGCTCATGCAGGTGTCGCAAGTAAAATGTTCCAGGCCCTAGCTCTCAACGAGATAAATATTTTGATGATTACTACCTCAGAAATAAAGATTTCAGTAGTAATCAAGAAATCGGAAATGGCAAGGGCAGTAAAGTCTTTGCACGATACCTTTGATCTCGATAAAGAATTGGATACATAATGGAATCAATCGTGGAAATTTTATTTATAGAACAGGGTCCTATGAGAGGTTTTATTTTTGGATTCGTTCATGTTGGAATATTAATAGTTGGTTATTACTCTGGATGGAGTCTAAGCAGAATTTTAAAAAAGACTTCTAATGGAAGGATTGCAGGTATATTGGGTGCAGTTATTGCTCACATTTTGGCAGATTTAATAGCATCTATTCTAGATCCCACAATGAGGACTGCTGCCTTTGGCATAGTCCTCGGCGGCCTTACACCCCTATTGATGATACCTGCATTTGAGAAGTATATGTCTCAGAACTTATTTGAAAGTTCCCACGTAAGTGACAAGGATTCATAGACAGACTTCACAACAGAACTTCAAAGCATATAACTATAGTTAAAAACTATTAAAAACATCGATATTGTTTATTTTAGGTATTGCATTTGAGAATCATTCTCATCTATAATGCCACTCGCTATCGCTCTAATAATCATTCTCTTTTTAAAATTTGGTTGTTATAGCATGTTTAAAAAACTTTACGGGAGTAAAAAATGTTTCAATTAACAAAAGCTTTTAAAGTAATAATTGTTTCTTCTCTCGCTTTCGCTGTTAATTTATATGCAGACGAAGACGTAGAAGAGATAGTTGTTAAAGGTAAAGTGCTATATTCTGACCAAGTCAAAGCACTTAAGACACCAACAGCTATTATTGATGTACCTCAAAGCTTATCTATCGTCACTGATGAAGATATTCGTAAACAAGGTATCAGAGAAATAGGTGATATCGTTCGTTACACACCTGGAGTGAATACATCTCAAGGTGAAGGTCATAGAGATGCCGTCGTATTCAGGGGTGTCAGATCTACTGCTGATTTTTATCAAGACGGCGCCAGAGACGATGTTCAATACTATCGTTCTCTCTACAATGTTGACCAAGTAGAAGTATTGAGAGGACCAAATGCACTTCTCTTTGGTAGAGGAGGAACAGGCGGAATAATAAATCGTGTAACAAAGAAGGCTCAAATCGGAGAACAATTTGGTTCATTTGATATTGGAGCTGATGATTTCGGTGCGTTTGATTTCGCAGCTGATTTCAATAGAACAGGCGAAAACAGTGCATTCCGTTTAAACCTTCACAGCGACAGTCTTGAAAACCATCGTGATATGTATGATGGTGATCGTACTGGAATTAATCCAACACTGAAAATACAACTCAGTGATGCAACTACTTTGGATCTCTCTTACGAATATGCCGATCATGAAAGATTTATCGATAGGGGTATTCCTACTGCGAACGGAAAACCTGTTGATGCACTTAAAGATGTAGTGTTTGGAACTGAGGATCTCAACTTAACAACTCTTGAAGCTGACATATTCAGAGGTATTGTTACAACTGATCTATCTGATACTTCAAAAGCCATTTTCTCACTGACCTCAAGTGAATTCGAAAAGCTTTACCAAAATCTTTATGCATCTGGATATGATCTTGCTACTAACGTAGTAACTTTGGATGGTTACTATGATCCAACAGAGCGTGAAAATCTTATTTTCTCAGCAAACCTAGTTAATGAACTCCAGATTGGAGGTGCCACTCACACTCTACTCATAGGAGCTGAGGTGATCGATACCGATAATAAGAACACAAGATTCGACACTTATTGGTCTACAACTCAAAAGGATAAAGAGTCCTTCAATGTGACTAGACCACTAAATATCTCAACAAACTCAGCAGGTGTTGCTACATCTGTTGACTATACTACTAAGCTTAAAAGCAGAACGACTTCAGATATTGAAGTCACCTCTTTTTATATCCAAGATCAAATAGATCTTTCAGATAACTTAGTTGTACTTATTGGAGGTCGTTTAGATCAGTTTGATATCACCGTGAATGATTTAAAAGCCGGTTCTGCTCAATCTAGAGAAGATGATGAGTTTTCTCCTAGAGCGGGAATTATTTATAAGCCGCAAGAAAATGTGTCTTATTACATCAGTTACAGTGAGAGCTTTTTACCTAGATCTGGTGAGCAATACAAAAAGCTTACTGCAAGTGCAGCTGCTTTAGATCCTGATGTATATGAAAGTTCAGAAATCGGTGTTAATTGGGACATCACCCCAGATCTTAGCCTTAGAGCTAGTTACTTCGATAGCGAACAAACAATAGCTACTAGAGACGAGAGCGGTGAAGGTGCAGAAATTGTTGGTCTCCAAGTTGATGGATTTGAACTTGAAGTCAAAGGCCAAGTAAGTGATCAACTTTATATGTCTTTCGGTTACAGTAACATGGATGGCGAGACAAGCTCAGGTGGAGAGCCAAGGGAAATACCTGAAAGCACTATGTCTTTATGGACAACTTATCAAGTAAATGACAAGTTCGGTTACGGCCTTGGAGTTATGAGACAAGGTGAATCAAACATAAGCAATAACAAGCCTGGCTTGATTCTTCCTGACTATACAAGAGTTGATTTTGCAGCCTATTATGATGTATCTGAAGATACAACTATAAGATTGAATGTTGAAAACCTATTAGATGAGACTTACTACCCTCATTCGCATAGTACACATCAGGCGTCTGTAGGTGAAAAAGTCAATGCTAGGTTGTCAATAACAAGAAGATTCTAATCAACAAGGTTGATTAGTGATAGTGCAGCTAACGGCAATAACTTTTGAAAATTGGTTGTTGCCGCTAGGCGCCCATGACCGAGTCCCAAGCGCAGTGGGCAAAGTCAGACCAAGTCGGAATCTGTTACAGACTATAAATATTAACAGATTAATCATACCCCTCCCCAAAGGTTGATTAAGAAAGGGATCTTGATACTTTTCAAGGTCCCTTTTATCCTTTTATACTATAGAAGCTAGGAAGTTGATCCAATGTTTGTCTAGGTTTAAGCAAGGGACATAATTAAATTTTTCCCCACCATTTTCTATAAATATCTCTCTCCCTTCCATGTTCACCTCTTCCAGCGTCTCAAGATTGTCACTTACGAAAGATGGACTGACGACACTTATATTTTTAAAACCTTTAGAAGGTAAATCTTCTAAAACTTTATCAGTGAATGGCTGTAACCACCCTGGACCGACTCTAGATTGAAAAGATACCATCCACTTATCATCATCGAGATTCAGATTTTTCGCACACAATCTGGAAGTTTCCATCACATGACACCGATAGCAGAATTTTTTGATTTTACATTGAGATTTTAAGCAGCACTCCTCAGAGTAATTTCTTTCTTGTGTTGCTTTTTTCAGGTGCCGCTTTGGTATACCGTGATAAGTAAATAATAAAAGATCAGATTTTGGATCCATATTTTCCCTAATGATAGAGCTCAAAGCTTGTATATAAAGTTCAGAATCAAAAAAAGTATCTGTGTACTCTATTTCAACATCCAAACCGAGATTTTCTACTTCTTCATCTACTTTTAATTTCGTAGTTAAAGTTGTAGAGATCGCATAATGTGGATATAAAGGCACAACTTTTATCTCTGTACAACCCCGATCAATAAGGGACTGTAATCCTTCTTTAATAGAGGGATTTTGGTATCTCATACCAATTTCAACTGGAAGCGATACTTCTGATGATAATTTTTCAGCTAGCTCTTTTGTAGTTTGAATCAATGGAGACCCATTTTCAGTCCACACCTCTTTATAGGCTGACTGAGTATTTTTATATCTGAATGGAACAATTACTCCTCGAACTAGGATTTGTTGTAAAAATTTAGGAAAATCTACCACATAATCATCGCTAAGGAATTCAATCAAAAATTTCTTAATTGAAGCAGAGCTAAGATCATTTGGAGAGCCTAGGTTTATTAGAAGAACACCTTTCATACAAAAAAATGATTTATTGAGAACTTTAGTTAGGGGCTGCAAACTCAAAGTAATATTGACATTTTATAGTAAAATCAACAGAGTAAGTTAACAATATTTAAATGTATGGAAACACTTAAAGCTATTCAGTCCAGAAATTCAATTCCATTTCTTGAAGAACCTGCACCTAATTCAAAGCAAATGCTTGAAATATACAAGGGAGCACTGAGGGCACCTGATCATGCTAACTTGAGACCTTGGAAATTTATAGAGGTTAGGGGGGAAGCAAGAAATAGATTAGGTGAAACTTTTCTTAAAACTGCCATTAATCTTGGCGAGGATTTATCTTCTGAACAAAAAGATAAATTAAAGATTTCACCCTTGCGCGCGCCAATGCTAATTATCTTGGCGGCAAATATTAAAGATCATCCGAAGGTTCCCAAAATTGAACAGATCATCTCTTTAGGTGCTGCCGCTCAAAATATATTATTAGGTATACATGAATTGGGATTTGCAGCAGTTTGGAGAACAGGAAAAATGGCATTTAACTCAGAAATAACAAGTCAGCTAGGCCTTGATGATAATTTTGAAGTTATTGGATATCTATATATTGGAACTTCATCAGGTAAAGAAAAACCTATTCCCGAGCACAAAATTGAAGAATTTGTTGAAGTCTGGAGCTGACCATAAAAGCTAATAATTCTTAGTTGTGGATTTTTTTAAATAAGAATGGAGCAAAGTTTTTAGAGAATCATGTCTCAAGGCATAGCTGAAGTTAATAATATCAATATTTGGTGGGAAGACTTCGGTAATACCTCTGATCCGTCGGTCATATTGATAATGGGAGCAAATGCCAATTCCATGGTATGGACTCAGGAATTTATTCAACCCTTTGTTGATGCAGGCTATCATGTTGTCAGGTTCGATAACCGAGATGTCGGTAAAAGCACTTATTTTGGAAATGAAAGTTTTTACAGAAAGCTAGTAAGGATTTTTGTCCCTACCTTCTTAGTGAAGTTTGTTGTAAAAAGTATCTTCCAAGCAATTATTGATGAGGATGGTTATATTCAGGAAACTGAAATAAATAATTCTAACTATACTCTTGACGATATGGCTGCTGATACAGTGCACTTGATGAATCATCTTGATATTGATAGGGCACATATCATTGGTGCATCGATGGGAGGCATGATTTCTCAGTTGCTTGCTTTAGATTATCCCGAAAGAGTTATATCTATTACACCCATTATGTCATCTCCAGGCATTGTAGATTCTGCTCTAAGCAATATGTCACCAAATATGATCAAAGGAATTGAAGAATCAGCAATTTTAGATGCTAAAGGTAAATATAAGGATTCCGTTGTTAGAACATATAGAGAATTAAGTGGTTCAAGATTCCCTTTCAATGAGGAAAGATTTAGAGAGAGAATGGAAACCGTCTTTGAACATGGACATAATCCCTTTTGCCAGCACGGGGACGCAACAGGTTCAAGCCCCAATAGGAAAGATAGACTGGGTGATATCGATTTGCCGACCCTCATTGTGCACGGTTCGGAAGACCCAATTTTTGGTTTAGATCATGGAATGTTTTTATATGAAGGAATTCCAAATGCTGAGAAATTCATAATGGATGGTGTAGGGCACGAAATACCTGAGGAACTTGTCTACGATATTACTAAAAGGATTCTCGAGCATTTGAAAAAAACAGATGCTATTGCTTAAAAAACAGAGACATACTATAATTAGGAATTATATTAATGTATAAGTAGAGTTTATATCAAAACCTTCATAGCCACGATTCCAGGCTTCATATCGGACAAATTTGCTTTATCGATGACTAAGTTTTTTAGATTCATCGCTGATACTTTTTTTGTAAATAGATATGGGCATAGAGCTGTAGTTTTAGAGACTGTTGCAGGTGTTCCTGGTATGGTTGCGGGCGTGCTCATGCATTTTAAGAGCTTACGTTCAATGAAATCGGGTTACGGAGAGAGCATCAGAGAAATGCTAGCTGAAGCCGAGAACGAAAGGATGCACCTTATGTTCTTCATCGAAATAGCAAAGCCCAATCGCCTTGAAAGATTGCTAGTTTTATTGGCTCAGATAACGTTTGGAATTTTTTACCTATTCATGTATCTCTTTTTTACACGCACTGCACATAGGATGATTGGTTATTTTGAAGACGAAGCTGTTAAAAGCTATACGGACTATCTATATAAAGTAGAAAAAGGAGAAATAGAAAATTTTCAAGCCCCCCTTCTTGCTATCAACTATTATGGGCTAGACAGAAACGCAAAACTTTCTGATTTAATTGTTGCAGTTAGAAATGACGAACAAAAGCATAGCGAAGTGAATCATAAGTATGCAGACAATCTCTCCTAAATTTCTCTAGACAATTCCTTTTATAACTTTCGGTTTAGCCTTAAAATCATTTCTATCTATATCTAAATTTAAGGAAAAAAAATGGATAGAAATTTTGATTACATAATAGTAGGAGCTGGAAGTTCTGGCTGTGTTATGGCTAATAGACTGAGCGAAGATGAGAGTAAAACAGTGTT
>CACOVO010000022.1 GCA_902630715.1 uncultured SAR86 cluster bacterium
AAATACGGTTTATGAATCAGTAAAATCTGCTGTAGATTTGGGTGTATGGATGGTCAATGTACATGCCTCTGGTGGAGCCAAAATGCTTGAGTCTGCAAAAAAAGCAATTGAGAGTGTTAATTCTTCAACTATTCTCATAGCCGTGACAATTCTTACTAGTTTTTCAAAAGAAAACATGGCAAATTTGGGTATTTCAGACTTAGATAAACATATCCTCAATTTGGGCAAGCTTGCATATGATTGCGGTTTAGATGGTGTTGTTTGTGCATCTACCGATACGCAATCTATTAAAAAGAATTTAGGAAAAAATTTTCTTGCCGTTACTCCTGGAATAAGACCAGCTTGGTCAACTTTAGACGATCAAAGCAGAGTATCTACACCTGCGGAGGCATTAAGGAATGGTTCTGATTTTTTGGTAATTGGAAGGCCGATAACTGGATCGAAAGACCCTATAAAAGCTTTAGAAAGAATATATAAGGAAATGGATGAGTAAACATAAAGCTATTCTCGCATTGGAAGATGGCACAATATTTGAAGGCATAGGTATTGGAGCTTCAGGGCAAACAAATGGAGAAGTTGTATTCAACACATCAATGTCAGGTTATCAAGAAATTTTAACTGATCCTTCTTACGCAAAGCAGATTGTAACCCTCACTTACCCTCATATTGGCAATACCGGAATAAATGAAGAGGATAATGAATCGGAAAATATATGGTGTTCAGGTTTGGTTATTAGGTCTCTTTCGCAGGTAGAAAGTAATTGGAGAAAAGAGGAGACCTTGTCTGCTTACCTCGCTAGAAAGGATATTCTAGGAATCTCTGACATAGATACTAGAAAACTGACGAGAATTATCAGAAATACAGGTGCTCAGTCTGCTTCGATTGTTTCTGGAAAAAATATTGATAAAAATAAGGCTATAAGCATTGCAAGAGAATTTAAGGGCTTGGGGGGTCTTGACCTGGCAAAGAAGGTGACAACATCGACTTGTTATGATTGGAAAAAAGGAACTTGGAGAGGTTTAAAGAAAAAATCAAAGTTCAAAGTTGCGGTTTTGGACTTTGGCATTAAAAAAAATATACTGAGAATTCTTGTTGATCAAGGATACGAATTAAAGGTTTTTCCTGCGAAAACTTCTTCAGCAGAAATACTTGAGTTTAGCCCTGATGGGGTTTTTCTTTCAAATGGACCGGGCGATCCAGAACCATGCACCTATGCCATCAAAACAATAACAAATCTTTGCGACTTAGAAATGCCATTATTTGGAATTTGTTTGGGTCATCAACTTTTAGCATTATCCATGGGAGGAAAAACTTCTAAGATGAAATTTGGGCATCACGGAGCCAATCATCCAGTGCAAGATCTTAAGACCAAGAAGGTAGCTGTAAGCTCTCAAAATCACGGTTTTACTGTTGAAGAGGATTCTTTGTCAGAAGAAATCGAGGTGACTCATAAGTCTTTATTTGATGGGACAGTCCAAGGGATACAGCATGTATCAAAACCTTTTTTTAGTTTTCAAGGACATCCTGAAGCGAGTCCAGGACCTCATGATCTAAAATACTTATTCGAAAGATTTGATGAAAATATGAGCAAAAATGCCAAGAAGAAAAGACATTAATTCAATTTTAATAATTGGTGCTGGACCAATCGTTATAGGACAGGCTTGCGAGTTCGATTACTCTGGTGCACAAGCTTGTAAGGCATTAAAAGAAGATGGATTTAGGGTAATTTTAATCAACTCTAATCCTGCAACTATTATGACTGATCCTAGTATGGCTGATGCAACCTATATTGAGCCTATACATTGGGAAACTATTGAGAAAATAATAGAAAAAGAGAAACCCGATGCTCTTCTACCTACAATGGGGGGGGCAAACTGCTTTAAATGCAGCCCTTGATTTAGACAGCAGGGGAATTTTGAAAAAACACAATGTAGAGATGATAGGAGCTACCAAAGAAGCAATAGATAAAGCCGAAGATAGAGAATTATTCGCCGCTTCAATGGAAAAAATTGGTCTCAGCGTTCCTGAATCAGGTTTAGCTCATAATTCTGAGGAAGCGCACGAACTACTAGAAAGAATTGGTTTTCCATGTGTTTTAAGACCTAATTTCACCATGGGAGGCTCAGGAGGAGGCATTGCTTATAATATTGAAGAATTTGATCAAATTTGTAAAAGAGGACTTGAACTTTCGCCAACCTCAGAAATATTCATAGATAAATTTCTTGGGGGATGGAAAGAATATGAGATGGAGGTCGTAAGAGATAGAAATGATAATTGCATAATAGTCTGTAGCATTGAAAACTTAGACCCAATGGGAGTACATACTGGAGATTCGATCACCGTTGCACCATCTCAAACTCTAACCGACAAGGAATATCAGATAATGAGAAATGCTTCGATTAATATTCTAAGAGAAATAGGTGTAGAGACCGGAGGATCGAATGTTCAATTCACTATCAATCCAGATGATGGTGAGATGTTAATTATTGAAATGAATCCAAGGGTTTCTAGATCATCTGCCCTAGCTTCAAAAGCCACAGGCTTTCCCATAGCTAAAGTTGCAGCTAAGCTCGCTGTTGGCTATACACTAGACGAACTCAGCAATGACATCACAGGTGGAATTATTCCTGCCTCATTTGAACCTTCAATAGACTATGTTGTAACAAAAATACCTAGATTTAACTTCGAGAAATTTGCTCAGACTGATCCGGTATTATCCACTCAGATGAAATCAGTTGGTGAAGTAATGGCTATAGGTAGGACATTCCAAGAATCCCTTCAGAAGGCCATAAGGGGGTTAGAAACAGGAAGAGATGGTTTAAATCCAGTTTATAATGAAGAAGATGAATTTGAAACTCTCAAGCAGAAAATAAGCATTCCTAGCCCCGATAGGCTTTGGTTTGTAGCTGATGGTTTTAGAAATAAATTATCCGTAGAGGAGATTTTCGAGCTTTCCAAAATAGATCCATGGTTTCTTGTACAAATTAAGGATTTAATCGATGAAGAAATTGATCTGAAGCAAACTTCTTTTGATGAACTTAATTTCGAAAAATTATATTCTTTAAAGAGAAAAGGATTTTCTGATTCACGAATTTCAGAGTTACTAGCTTGTGACGAGGAGGAAATCAGAAATCTAAGAGCTTCACTAAATATTAAGCCAGTTTATAAGAGAGTTGATACCTGTGCTGCCGAATTCGAATCTTCCACAGCTTATATGTATTCGACTTATGAAGAGGAATGCGAAGCTAACGTAACAGATAACAAAAAGATAATAGTACTTGGCGGTGGCCCTAACCGAATTGGTCAGGGAATCGAATTTGATTATTGTTGTGTTCATGCTTCTCTTGGATTAAGAGAGCAGGGTTATGAGACAATTATGGTCAATTGTAATCCTGAGACTGTCTCTACCGATTTTGATACCTCTGATAGATTATATTTTGAACCTATCACCGTTGAGGATGTATTAGCAATTACAGACAGTGAAAAACCTATTGGTGTAATTGTTCAATATGGTGGCCAAACTCCATTAAAGATTGCAGATGAATTAGAAAAAAATGGCGTTCCAATTCTAGGTACATCCCCTGATTCAATTGATCTGGCTGAAGATAGAGGTAGATTCCAAGAATTTGTAAACAAGCACGGATTCAAACAACCCCCTAATGGCATTGCTTCCAGCGTGGATGAAGCTATGAAGGTTTCTGAAGAAGTTGGCTTTCCACTTGTCGTGAGACCCTCATATGTACTTGGTGGGCGAGCTATGGAAGTAGTCTACAAAAAAACTGATCTTGAAAATTATCTAATAGAGGCTGTGCAAGCAAGTTCAAAAAGCCCTGTCTTGCTTGATGGTTTTCTTAATCAGGCTATAGAAATGGACGTGGAGGCTGTTTGTGATGGCAAACAAGTTGTAATTGGAGGAATTCTTCAACATATCGAGCAGGCAGGAATTCATTCAGGCGATTCAGCTTGCTCTCTACCTCCCTACAGCCTTTCTAAAGAACTAATTGAAGAAATAACTATTCTCGTAAAAAAAATTGCTTTAGAGATAGGCGCAATAGGCCTTGTAAATGTTCAACTCGCTTATTTTGAAAATCAACTGTACTTGTTAGAGGTAAACCCAAGGGCCTCTAGAACTATACCTTTTGTATCCAAATGCATAGGGAGATCTCTGGCAAAAGTTGGTGCTTTATGTATGGCTGGTATTGATCTCAAAAAACAAGATTTTTTTGAGGAAATCATTCCTGAATATTATTCTGTGAAAGAAGCTGTTTTTCCATTTAATAAGTTTTTAGGGGTTGACCCCATTTTAGGTCCAGAAATGAAATCAACAGGTGAAGTAATGGGTGTAGGTTCAAGCTTTTCTGAAGCTTATGCAAAAGCTCAACTTGGTGCAGGAGAAATTATCCCACAATCGGGGTCTGTATTTTTAAGTGTGAGGGATTCAGATAGACCATTCATTGCTAATTTAGCGAAAGAATTTATAGATCTTGGTTTTAAAATAATTGCAACTAAAGGAACTGCTAGACATATAGAAAAAGCTGGATTTCCAGTAGAAATAATTAAAAAAGTTGCTGAAGGAAGACCACATGTTGTAGATGCAATGAAAAATGGTGAAGTGAATCTTATAGTTAATACAACAGAAGGGAGGCAATCAATTCTTGATTCAGCTTCCATAAGAAGGACTGCTTTAGAAGAAAAAATATATTGTACAACTACGCTTGAGGGTGGAAGGGCAGTATGCTCAGTATTGCGTAATAAAGAACTTTGGTCAGTAGAGAGACTTCAGGATCTTCATGATAAAATTCACACATAATGAACCCAATCACAAAAGAAGGTGAAGTTCTTTTGAGAGAAGAACTTAAGAAGCTAAAGACAGAAGATCGCCCGAAAATAATTGATGCGATCGCGACCGCCCGTGAATTTGGTGATTTAAAAGAAAATGCCGAATATCACGCTGCTAAAGAGCAGCAAAGTCTGACTGAAGCAAGAATACGTGACATTGAATCTAAACTTTCTAACGCTCAAATCATCGATATAAGTATCCTAGATCCTTCTGATAAGGTAATTTTTGGAACTACAGTTACTGTTTACAATTCTGAAGCTGAGAAATCGATTGTCTACAAAATTGTTGGAGAGGATGAAGCTGATGCTAGTATTGGAAAAATTTCCTTTGCATCTCCTTTGGCTAAATCTCTTATTGGAAAATTTGAAGGGGATGTAATCAAAGTAGAAACTCCTAGTGGAGTAATTGATTATGAGATTGAGCAAGTTGATTACTTGTAACTTTCAAAGTGTCACTTAAATCTAACTACCGAGATGGAGATTCTTTCACAAAAAGATCTAAAAAAGAGGGTTACAGATCAAGAGCTTCGTACAAGCTAAAAGAAATTTTAGATAAACATATAAATATTAGTCAGGGACAGTCTGTACTAGATCTAGGGTGTTATCCGGGCGGCTGGTCACAAATTGCCTCTCAGAAAGTCGGTAAAAAAGGAAAAATTGCTTCAATTGATGTCAAGTTAATGCAGCCACTTAACGGGTGTTTTTTTATTCAAAAAAGAATAGAAGATTTGAAAGCGAGAGATTTTGAGGACATTAAAGAATTCTTACCTTTTAACCTTGTTTTATCCGATATGGCCCCCAATATTAGTGGTATAAAAGATAGAGATGACGCATTCATGATCGAACTAGTTGAAAAAGTACTCCATTTAGTTGACACTCTTCTAGCTCCTGACGGAAATGCCATAATAAAAGTTTTCCAGGGCGAAAGTTTAGACTATACTGTCTCAGCCCTCAAAAATAGATTCAACACAGTAAAGGTCTTTAAACCAAAAGCATCTAGAGTTAATTCTAGTGAAACATACATAATCGGTAAGGAAAGAAAATTAAAATGAGCGAACTTCTTAAAAATTTACTAATGTGGCTGTTTATAGCCATAACTGTTTTCTCAGTATTCAATAACTTTAATACTGAAGCTTCGGTCCAAGAATTATCCTATTCCGAATTTATATCTCAAGTTGAAAGCGATCAAGTTTTGAGCGTAGAATTCTCCTCCGACAACTACACCTTGAAAGGTAAAACTGTTAATGGGGAATCTTTTGAAACAGTCCGCCCACCTTTTTTACAAGATGACCTCAGCGAAATTCTCACGGATCACAGAGTTGCAGTTACTGGTCAGAGGCCAGAAGAGCAGTCTATCCTTAAACAGCTTCTTATAGCTAGTTTCCCGATATTAATAATTTTGGCTGTCTTCATTTTCTTCATGCGTCAGATGCAAGGCGGACTGGGTGGTAAGTCTGGTCCAATGAGCTTTGGTAAGAGCAAGGCAAAAATGCTTGAAGGCGGCAAGGTTAAAACGTCTTTTGCCGATGTTGCTGGAGTCGAAGAAGCTAAAGAAGAAGTCCAAGAGGTTGTTGATTTCCTTAAAGACCCTACAAAATTTCAAAAGCTTGGAGGCAAGATTCCCACCGGTATTCTCATGACTGGTTCTCCTGGAACAGGAAAGACCTTGCTCGCGAAAGCAATTGCCGGTGAAGCTGGCGTACCGTTTTTTAGCATTTCCGGTTCTGATTTCGTAGAAATGTTCGTTGGTGTCGGCGCTTCGAGAGTTAGAGATATGTTCGACCAAGCTAAACGTCAAGCACCTTGCATCGTCTTTATCGATGAAATTGATGCTGTTGGAAGACATAGAGGTGCCGGAATGGGAGGTGGTCATGACGAAAGAGAACAAACCTTAAATCAACTACTTGTAGAGATGGATGGTTTTGAAGACAACCAAGCTATTATCATAATTGCAGCGACTAATAGACCGGATGTATTAGATCCCGCTTTATTGAGACCTGGTAGATTTGATAGACAGGTGGTTGTACCACTCCCTGACATAAGAGGTAGGGAACAAATATTAAAAGTACATATGCGAAGGGTTCCAATTGCACAAGATGTCGACGCATCGCTTATTGCAAGAGGTACTCCCGGGTTTTCAGGAGCTGATCTAGCTAACTTAGTCAACGAAGCAGCTCTCGTCGCTGCAAGAACCGCAAAGAAACTTGTAGGTATGGAACAACTTGAATTTGCTAAAGACAAGGTGATGATGGGCAGCGAGAGGAGGTCCATGGTTATGTCGGAGGAAGAAAAGTTAAAAACTGCATATCATGAGGCTGGCCACGCAATTGTTGGAAGGTCTCTCGAAGAACATGATCCTGTTTACAAAGTTACCATAATACCTAGAGGAAGAGCTCTAGGAGTTACAATGTTCTTACCCGAAGAGGACAAATATAGTTATAGCCATCAAAGTATCTTAGACAGAATTTGCGGTTTGTATGGTGGGAGGATTGCAGAGGAATTAATTTACGGTGAAAAAGGCGTTACTACAGGGGCTTCAAATGACATTGAAAGAGCAACTGATTTAGCTCATAACATGGTTACAAAATGGGGATTATCAGAAAAACTCGGCCCTATAAAATATGGTGATGAGACTGATGAACCATTCCTTGGGAGATCTGCAGGTGCTTCAAAACAAGGTATTTCCAATGACACAGCTCATGAAATAGATAATGAAGTAAAAGAAATCTTATCAACCTGTTATGACAAAGCTAGGGACATACTCAAGGAAAACCTTGACGCTCTCCATGCAATGACCAATGCATTGATGGACTACGAAACATTAGACGTCGATCAAATTGATGACATCATGGCTGGAGGAAAACCAAGAGCGCCAAAGTCTAATGAAGATTCAAAACCTCATAATCCTGAAGATGAAAAGACTGTGGGAGACGCTGCTGAGCAAAATTAAATTTTGTTGAATCATCCACAATAGACTAAAATTTGGCGTTAATGACCCAAATCACGCCTATAAGAAAATCCGGAGAGTTTAACCAATCTTATTTAAGAAAGGATAGGAAGTTTGGTACTGATGGAATAAGAGGTCCAGTAACTTCTACCATGAATCCTTTATTCGTAACCAAACTTGGTTGGGCGGCAGGTTCAATTTTACTAGAAGAAGGAATCTCGAAGGTTCTTATTGGCAAAGATACTAGAATTTCAGGGTATATGCTTGAATCTGCTCTTCAAGCAGGTTTCATATCAGCTGGAATGGATGTAATTTTATTAGGTCCTATGCCTACACCAGGTGTTTCTTTTTTAGCAAATTCCAATAATCAGGTTGGATTAGTGATAAGCGCATCACATAACCTTTTTGAAGATAATGGAATAAAGTTTTTTAATAAAGACGGACAAAAATTTCCGGTTGAACTAGAGAGAAAAATAGAAAATAAGCTCACGGAAGAGATGATGGCAGTGGAATCTAAAAATCTCGGTAAAGCATCTAGAATGAGTGACGCGCAAGGCAGATATATTGAATTTTGTAAGTCATCATTTACTAATCTTGATTTGTCAAGTCTTTCAATCTTGCTAGATTGTGCTAACGGAGCGACTTATTCTGTAGCCCCGAAAGTATTTTCTGAATTAGGCGCTAAGGTACATAGTATAGGGGCATCTCCCGATGGAATTAATATAAATCAAAATTGTGGCTCCACAAGCCCGGATGCTTTAAAAGAAGAAATTGCAAAAGGTAACTTTGATATTGGAATAGCTTTTGATGGAGATGGAGACAGAATTTTAATTATAGCTGCCGATGGCACTGTATTAGATGGTGATGACATCCTTTTTATTCTTTCTAAACAAATTTCAGATAATTCAGGAATTGTAGGCACTTTAATGACAAACAAATCGTTGGAGCTCCATTTTCAAGAAAATAAAATCGATTTTGTTCGCACTGACGTAGGAGATAAGTACGTTTTACAAAAATTAACTGAAAAGGCTTGGCATCTTGGGGGAGAACCTTCAGGTCATGTAATCTGCTTAGACGCGGCTCAAACAGGAGATGCAATAATTGCAGCACTAAAAGTATTGGACGCTATAAAAGAAGAAAGCTTTTCTCTAAGCAAGGCATTAGAGGAGTTTGAGAAGTTCCCTCAAACCTTAATTAATCTTAAAGTAGACAATCCCAATAAAATAATTGTTAGCGATAGATTTTGGCAAAAAGTTACAGACACAGAATTACAACTCGGAGAGGAAGGTAGAGTACTTATTAGGCCTTCAGGAACCGAACCTTTAATTCGAATCATGGTCGAGTCCAAAGAACAAAAAATTTCAGACGACCTCTGTAATGCATTGGCAGATCTCGCACAGACTATATGATTATAGCTAACTGGAAGATGAACGGATCTAAAGAAGAAGTATCTTCATGGATCAAATCTGTCACAGAAGAAGTTGATTTCGATAATGAAAAACCCTGTGTTTTTTGTCCCCCTTCTTGTTATCTAGATTATTCCTGTTCATTGATTAAAGAGACTTCAAGTCCAATATTTTTGGGATCGCAAAATATAAACTATAAGAAGAGTTCTGCATTAACCGGGGGAATTGATTCAAAAATGCTCAAGGAGTTCCTTACTAAATATGTTTTAATTGGCCACTCAGAACAAAGAGAAACCTTTAAAGAGACCAACGAAATACTTCATTCCAAACTTTTAGCTGCTATCAATGAAGACATATTGCCTATTTTTTGCATTGGTGAACCTTCAGAAGTTAAGCAAAAAGATAATACTGAATATTTTTTAGGTAGCCAGTTGGAAGCTTTGTATGATGTAGATTTAAATGGAGTAATAATCGCCTATGAACCCATCTGGGCCATTGGATCAGGTTTGAATGCTACAAAAGACTACATTGAAAAAATACATAGCTTTGTAAAAGAATATTGCAGAAGCAATTTAAATAGCGATGTCAAAATTTCAGTTGTTTATGGAGGTAGTGTAAACTTATCGAATTGTGAAGAGATAATGTCTTCATTTGAAGTGGATGGTCTTCTAGTTGGAGGTGCTTCATTAGATCCTGATATTTTTTCTAAAATTTACAACTTAAGCTAATGGAAAATTTATTAATATTCTTTTACATAATCATTTCAATCTCCTTGATATTGATAATTCTCTTGCAACAAGGCAAGGGATCAGATATTGGCAGTGCATTTGGAGCAGGATCTAGCAATACTATGTTTGGATCGAGCAGTAATTCTAATCCATTAACAAAGGTCACAGCTTTACTTGCAACTATTTTTCTTATTCTTAGCTTATCTATAACCTACATTTCTAGGAGCGATCAAAGTCAAGAGACTTTCATAGAGCCAATTGAAATAGAAGATTCAGGTATCCTCCCTGAAGATAACTAATGATTTGCCGAAGTGGTGGAACTGGTAGACACGCTACCTTGAGGGGGTAGTGAGCATCGCTCGTGGAGGTTCGAATCCTCTCTTCGGCACCAATATCTTTCTTGATTCTTTTGCTGCATCTAACTATACTTCGCTCCTTTTGATGCGGGGTGGAGCAGTCTGGTAGCTCGTCGGGCTCATAACCCGAAGGTCGTAGGTTCAAATCCTGCCCCCGCTACCAAAGTAAGCCCTTTATGGGCTTTTTTTGTAGGTGAAAAATGGATACTGAATACATTAAAGACGTTTTAGAGAGTGACATAATTCGACTCGGTTGCAAGATATGGGGCCTTGAGTTTTTTGGTAGCCGTTCCAATCAAACATTAAGAATTTATATAGATAAAAAAGAAGGCATATCTGTCGAAGATTGTGAAAAGGTAAGTAAACATGTTA
>CACOVO010000023.1 GCA_902630715.1 uncultured SAR86 cluster bacterium
AATCGCTAGAAATTGCAACATTGCTTTCAAATTCAGCAGAATGCAAATAGAAAAGACTTGAAAATCCAGCAATTGATATAAATCTAATAAAATTTTTCATCTAAACTCCTTTAAAGTTATTTAATAAAAAATATTATGCAATTTACATGCCAATATATTCCTTTACTTTAATGGAACTTTTGCACTCTTTTTGTGCATGAGATATTTTTTTGGCAATTGAAATCATTCTCTTCATGTATTTTTCATTCTTATCGTGTAATATCACGATCCTAAAATTACTACCCAAAAGGAGAGATAATGGAAATTTCAAATAAAGCAGCCTTAATCACTGGTGGTGCATCTGGTTTAGGGCTCGCAACCGCAGAAGTGTTGATAGAATCTGGTTGTAAAGTAATGCTTCTTGACCTTAATGAAGACAATGCCAAGAGCGCTGCAGAAAATCTAGGGTCAAATGCCGCTTACGTCATAGCAAATGTAACTGATGAATCTTCTGTTCAATCCGCTATTGATAAGACCGTAGAAACTTTTGAAGCCTTAAATATAGTAGTAAATTGCGCGGGAATCGGCAGTGCCAGTAAAACTGTCGGTAAAGACGGCGCACATCCTCTAGATTATTTCAAAACAGTTGTTGATATTAATTTAAATGGAACCTTCAATGTACTTAGATTAGCAGCAGTTGCAATGGGCAATAATGAACCTAACGGTGACGGAGAGTGTGGTGTCATCATAAATACTGCATCTGTCGCTGCTTTTGATGGTCAGATTGGGCAAGCAGCCTATAGTGCCAGTAAAGGTGGAGTTGTTGGGATGACACTACCTATTGCAAGAGATTTAGCCCGAATGGGGATAAGAATAAATACTATTGCTCCTGGAATTTTCGATACTCCGCTCATGGGGATGGCACCTGACAGCGTAAGAAATCCATTGATAGAAATGACGCAGTTTCCTAAAAGGCTAGGTTTGCCTGCAGAATTTGCTTCGTTGACAAAACATATAGTGGAAAATCCTTTTCTTAACGGAGAAACTATAAGATTAGATGGTGCAATTAGAATGCAACCAAAATAAATGGAAATTCTTACAGATTATTTAGTATTCTTATTAAAGGTGTTCACTATTGCTTTGGCAATAACGGTTCCTTTATTACTAATCATTGGTTCGTCAAAAAGTAAAAGCCAACCGAAAGGTAAACTTACTATCACAAATCTATCAGAAAAGTTTGAGTCAATGGGTAATGCTGTAAAGAGCTCTCTGTTGAATGCGAAGGAATTAAAACAATTCAATAAAGAACAATCTAAGGAAAAGAAAAAAAAGAGTAAAAATAAAGACAGTGAAAAACGAGATTCAGCTTTTGTTTTAAATTTTAAAGGAGACATTCAAGCGACAGAAGTTGAAAAGCTTAAGCAGGAGATTAACTCTATTCTCTTGTCTGAAACTCCTTGCAAGGAAGTGGTTATAAGAGTTGAAAGCGGGGGTGGTTCTGCCTACGCATATGGTTTATGCGCTGCTGAACTCAAAAGATTAGTAGATAATAAGATCAGTCTCACTGTTTGTATAGATAAAGTAGCCGCAAGCGGTGGTTACTTAATGTCTTGTGTCGCCTCAAAAATTATCGCAGCACCTTGGGCTATCGTTGGGTCAATTGGAGTCATTGCTCAACTTCCGAATTTTCACAGATTACTAAAGAAGAATTCAATTGATTTTGAGATGCATACTGCCGGGGCGTTTAAGAGAACATTGACTACACTTGGAGAAAATACTGATGAAGGTAGGAAAAAATTCAAGTCAGATTTAGAAGATTTACATTTAATTTTTAAGGATTTTGTTAAGGAACAAAGACCACAAGTTGACACTGACGTTGTTGCAACAGGAGAAGTTTGGCAAGGTAAGGAAGCAATTGAAGTTGGACTTATTGACTCCATTGAAACCTCAGATAATTATCTCGTAGGACTTTCTAAGGATGTTAACCTTTTTGAAATTGAATTTGTAGAAAAGAAAAATTTATCCGAAAAATTTGCTTTCTCCATGCATTTGGTTTTAGAAAAATTTGTTCTAAAATTTTACGACTTAATTAACAGAGACCGCTTCTTATCATGAATACATTTAAAGCTCTAGAATCTGTAAAGACAGATCAAGGAAACAAACTATCAATAATTGAAAAATCTATAGATTCCCTTCCCGAGGGTGAGTTACTCATAAAGGTGGCATATTCATCTCTCAATTACAAAGATGCACTTTCAGCATCAGGCGCTCCTGGCGTTACAAAAAATTACCCTCATGTACCCGGCATTGATGCAGTTGGCAAGGTAACAGAATCTGCGGATGAAGAATTTAAGGAAGGTGACAGTGTAATAGTTACTGGATACGATCTCGGAATGAATACATCTGGCGGATTTGGTGAATACATAAGAATACCTTCTGCTTGGGCAATAAAGCTCCCCGATGGTTTAAGTGAAAAAGAATCAATGAGTCTCGGTACTGCAGGATTAACGGCTGGCCTATCAGTCCAGGCACTTTCGGATTTTAATTTAGCAGAGGATTTTACTCAGTCAAAAAGTATAGTGACTGGCTCAACTGGAGGAGTAGGATCAATCGCTTTAATGCTTCTCGCGAAGTTAGGTTCTGAAGTTACTGCGGTTACTGGTAAGCAAGATCAAAAAAAATTGCTCAGTGATCTAGGAGCAGCAGAGATAATCTCCCGCGAGGAATTGTCAGAGGTTTCAAGAAAGCCTATTGGAAAACCAATATGGGATTTTGGAGTCGATGTGGTAAGTGGTGACATATTGTCTCTGTTATTAGCATCTTTAAAACCGGGAGGTGCTGTTGCTTGTAGTGGATTAGTTGGAGGACCATCTTTTGAAAGCTCTATATTTCCTTTTATCTTGAGAGGTAATGCTTTATTAGGTATAGATTCTGTTGAGATCGCCCTTCATAGGAAAGCACAAGTATGGGAAAACTTTGCAGCGGATTGGCGCTTAGACCTCTCAGGTCTCGTAAATGAGGTAAAACTGGAAGATTTAGAAAAAGAAATTTCTACTATCCTAGAAGGTAACCAAGTAGGCAGGGTACTTGTTAATTTAGAATCGTAAAATTGCTGATGTCAAACGAGCATACAGAAGAAGAAAAGGAACAAATGAGACAAGAAGATAGCAAGTTAGATGCTATCGCTGCAGTTGTTATAATTCTAAGTCTAGTAGCAGCTGCTGTTTTTTGGGTATCAAATCAATAATTACTGAGGAAGAATATGGACGTCGTTAATTACTTAAAGGAAAGAACTAGAATACCTGTCATTGGAGCACCATTATTCACTGTATCTTACCCTGAATTAGTTTTAGCACAGTGTAAGGCTGGAGTAGTGGGTTCTTTCCCCGCTCTTAATGCAAGACCTGAAGAAAAGTTAACTGAGTGGATTTCTATGATGAAAAAGGAATTATCAGAATATAAGGAAAAAAATCCTGGTCAGGTTGTAGCACCATTTGCAGTCAATCAAATTTGTCATCACTCCAATAATCGTCTCGAGCATGATATGGAGGTTTGTGTTGAACATGAAGTACCAATAATCATAACAAGCTTGAGGGCTCCTAAATTTGTTGTAGATGCAGTCCATAGTTATGGCGGCGCTGTTATGCATGATGTAATAAATATAAGGCATGCTAAGAAAGCAGTTGACGAAGGAGCAGACGGACTAATATTAGTATGTGCAGGCGCAGGAGGACACGCAGGTGCATTAAGTCCTTTTGCACTTGTAAGAGAAGTACGTGAATTCTTTGATGGTCCTGTTGCTCTTTCAGGAAGTATTTCTCATGGTGCCTCAATACTTTCAGCACAAGCTATGGGAGCTGATTTTGCTTATATTGGAACAAGATTTATTGCTACGCAAGAAGCTAATGCTTCTCAAGGTTACAAAGATATGATTGTTGAAAGCACTGCAAATGACATTATGTATTCGCCAACTTTTACTGGTGTCCATGGAAATTATCTTAAACCAAGCGTTGTTAATGCTGGACTTGATCCTGATAACTTACCTTATGCAGATAAAAATGATATGAACTTTGGTAGCTCCGGTATGGGCGGGGATAATCAGAAAAAAGCTTGGAAGGACATTTGGGGCTCTGGACAAGGCATTGGAAACTTGCATGATGTCCCTACTGTACTAAATGCAGTTGACGCTTTGGTTGACGAATACGAAGAGGCTAAGAAGGCGTTAAATACTAAGTCAGCTTAATCAATCACCCTTAAACTCGGGGTCTCGCTTCTCAAAAAAAGCGGTGACAGCCTCTTTTCTGTCGAGTGTTTCGTGAGTGAGGAGTGTTTGATCATAGTCCATATGCATTATTGATTCATCGTTTTTGTAGACTAAGTTATTCACACTTCTTTTTATCATTTGTGCTGCAATGGGTGATTTTGATGCGAAGTGGCGTGCCATTTCAAAAGTTCTTTCCATTAAAATTTCTGATGAGCAAATCTCATCATAAAGGCCCCAGGATAGAAGGGTATCAGCATTTTCATTATCACCACCAATAACCATCTTTTTTGCTCTAGCCGGACCAATAAGGCGTACAGCTAGTGGTAAGCCTAACCAATTGAGGTTTATTCCTAAGTTTATTTCAGGATATCCAAATAAAGAATCGTGGGCGGCAATGCGAAAATCACACGCTGTTGCAATGCAGGCTGCTCCACCTAAACAATAGCCTTTAATCGCTGCGATCGTAATTTGATCAATATCTAAAATAGATTTAATTGCGGGTTTTCCAAAATTACTTCTCCACGATTCAAGTTTTGTAGACAACTGAGCTTTTTCTTTAAGGTCCGCACCGGCAGAAAAATTATCCCCTTCACCCGTAAAAATTACGACACGTGTTTCTAAATCTTGACGAAAATAATCTTGAAGAGAACAAAATTCTCTCAAAACTTCTGTGCTTAAAGCATTCATTGATTCAGGTCTATTTATCGTGACGATAGAAATATCACCTTCTTTTTGAATTTTTAAGAATTTCATTTTTTAATTTTCAGCGAGAAACTTTTCTGCATCTAATGCAGCCATACACCCTGAGCCAGCTGAGGTTATTGCCTGTCTATAGATGTGATCAGATACATCGCCGGCTGCAAAAACTCCCGGAATGCTTGTTCCGGTACTGTTTCCATCAGTGCCTGATATTATTTTTAAATAACCATTTTCCATTTCTAATTGATTAATGAATAAATCTGTATTCGGTTTATGACCAATTGCAATGAATAGCCCTGCAAGATCTAGTTTTGTTTCACTCGAATCTTTCGTACTCTTTATTTTTATTCCGTTCACGACGTTGTCATCGCCAAGCACTTCCACAAGTTCGTGATCCCAAATTATATTCACATTTCCTTCATTCGATTTTTTTATAAGCCTTTCTTGTAATATTTTTTCTGCCCTAAGAGCATCTCTCCTATGAATCAATGTTACCGAAGAACATAGATTTGATAAGTACAATGCCTCCTCAACAGCAGTATTCCCACCACCTATTACCGCCACATCTTTGTCTTTATAGAAAAAACCGTCACAAGTTGCGCAAGCACTTACACCTTTGCCCATATATTTCTGTTCTGTTTCGAGCCCAAGATATTGTGCGGAAGCCCCCGTTGAGATAATTAAAGATTCACATTCATAAGAATTCACATTTCCGATCAATTTGAATGGTTTAATTGAAAGGTCAGAGCTTTCTATATGATCGAAAATAACTTCAACATTCAACGAATCTACATGCTTGAGCATTCTATCCATTAGTTCTGGTCCCTGTAGGCCATCGCTATCACCTGGCCAATTTTCAACATCTGTTGTGGTTGTTAACTGCCCACCTTGTTCCATTCCGGTGATTAGGCAGGGTTCTAAACCGGCTCTTGCTGCGTAAACAGCTGCAGTATAACCGGCAGGTCCGGATCCCAAAATTACAAGCTTTCTCTTTAAGTTGTCCATGCCCTTAATTATATAGATATACCAAAAAATTTCTTATTCTGATTAGAACATCTATTGAATAATCTATACAATAGATAAAACTTAGATTTGTTAGTGGTAAAAAAGTCTCAAGCAACAAGAAAATCATCGAACCAAGCAGTATCGGTTTCCCGTATTCGCCTCAATAAACTCATCCTCGACTCTTGGCTGATTATCCAGGGTTTTTTAGGGATTTTTGTTTTTTTAGCGCTTTCCACCTTTTCTCCTCGAGATATTGGTTGGAATAGTCAAGTTTTTTCAGGTAATGCCTTGGATAATATCGAGGTCGCAAATGCAGTAGGAAGCTGGGGAGCATATTTAAGTGATTTCCTTCTTACCATATTTGGTTACATGTCCTATATATTGGTTTATTGGCTCTTATGGCCTTTGGTAAGGCATTTTTTCTTATCAAGAAACAAGATTCCTTTTTCTGATATCTATACGGGACTTCTAGGATTAAAAATCTTTGGGTGGATTTTGGTTGTTATATCTGGTTCTACGTTGCTAGCCTTATTAATGGAACCTGGATCAAGCTTTCTACCTGAAGAAGGCGGAGGTTTGATTGGTTCTAGAGTCTCATCTATATTTATTATTCCTTTGAGCTCTATTGGAAGCTTATTATTTTTCATAACGAGTCTATTATTAGGTTTAACATTGTCTTTGGAAGTTTCATGGGTAGCCTTAATTACCAAAATACAAGAACTTCTTCTTTCATCAAGCTCCTCTTTTGGTTTAAAACTTTCCGAATATCTTTCTTTGCTAAAAGAAAAGCAAAAACTGCGTAGGGAAAAAATTGAAAGGCAGGAGAAAGTAATTTTAAGTTCGAAAGCGAAAGAACAGTCAAAGCCAGTTGAGGTCATTAAGCCAAAGCCTGCATTAGAGACAAGCAAACGAGTTGAGGAGGAAAAACAAGCTGAACTCTTTGAATATAAAGAATCTTCCGTGCCCCCAAAACTTTCCCTACTCGATGAAAAAAAGCAGGAATTTTCTGATGAAACTTCTGAGGATTCACTCAGAAGGCTTGGGGAGTTAGTTGTTTCAAAGTTGGCTGAATACAATATCAAAGATGTCGAAGTAGAATCCATACAGCCAGGTCCAGTAGTGATTAGGCTTGAGCTAAAACTTCCAAGCGGACTTAAAGTAAACCAAATTTCAAATATCAGTAAAGACCTCGCCAGATCTCTTGCTAAAACAAGTGTAAGGATTGTAGAAGTCATAGAAGGAAAAGACACTATAGGTATTGAGGTGCCTAGAGAAGATAGGCAGCCAGTGCTTCTTAGTGAGGTTCTTTCGAGCAAAACGTATGATGAGTCTAAGAGTCCTATTACTGTTGCGTTGGGTAAAGACATCAGTGGATCTGCAATTGTTGCAGATTTAGCCTCAATGCCTCATCTCTTAGTTGCTGGAACTACCGGATCAGGAAAATCTGTCGCAATCAATGCAATGCTTATAAGTATCTTGTACAAAGCAAGTCCTGAACAAGTAAGAATGATTCTTATTGATCCTAAAATGCTAGAACTTTCAGTATATGAAGATATACCTCATCTTTTGGCACCAGTCATTACAGATATGAAAGAAGCTTCTAGTGGACTTAGGTGGTGTGTAAATGAAATGGAGAGAAGATATAAGCTAATGGCACATTTAGGAGTTAGAAACCTAAATGGATACAATAAAAAAGTCGGTGAAGCCATTTCTAAAGGTGAACCAATTAAAGACCCAACTTGGAAAATTAATGAAGCACAAGAAGGAGAAGAGGCTCCAGATCTTGAAGAATTACCACTTATAGTTTTGGCTGTCGATGAGCTAGCCGACCTTATGATGGTTGTCGGCAAAACTGCTGAACAATTAATTGCTAGAATAGCTCAAAAGGCTAGAGCTGCCGGCATTCATATGCTCTTAGCTACACAAAGACCTTCTGTGGATGTTATAACAGGATTAATCAAAGCAAATATTTCTTCAAGAGTAGCTTTCCAAGTTGCATCGAAAATGGATTCTAGAGTAATTCTTGATCAGGGTGGAGCTGAGCAACTTTTGGGAAAAGGAGATATGCTTTATCTCGCTCCTGGGACATCAATTCCCCAAAGAGTTCATGGAGCTTTTGTGGGAGACGATGAAGTCCAAAGAGTTGCTAATGACTGGAGGCAAAGAGGTAAGGCCGAATATCTTGACGAAGTTACAAAAGATGAAGGCTCAGTAACTGGTATGCCAGGAATTGCTTCAGATGAAGATACAGACGGTGAAAAGGAT
>CACOVO010000024.1 GCA_902630715.1 uncultured SAR86 cluster bacterium
CACAATCGATGCACTCATCTGGATTTATCACGAGCATATTTGGACCCTCGTAAAAGCAATCTACGGGGCACACTTCAACACAGTCTGTGTACTTGCATTTGACACAAGCATCTCCAACAACAAAAGCCATATTTCTATTTTATCAGTTTAAGATTATTTCAGTAAGCGTCATCTAGACAAAGATCTGTAATCTGTTCTAATAGTTCAAAAATATACACTAACTTGGAATTAAAAAATCTTGAAACTCTTAGCGCTCAGCTAGGAAGTAAGCTTAAGGAAAACAAAATGTTTTTTACCTGTGCCGAGTCTTGCACTGGGGGTTTGTTGTCACAATCTATAGTTTCTGTACCAGGAAGTTCAGCGTGGTTTGGTTGTAGTTTTATAACTTACTCAAACATTTCAAAACATAAAATCCTTGGGGTTTCAAAAGACTCTCTCAATACATATGGCGCAGTTAGCGAGCAAGTTGTCGAAGAAATGGTCGCAGGTGCCATTAAAGAGAGCAGGGCGAATTTAGGAGTTGCCATAAGTGGCATTGCAGGACCAAGCGGAGGCTCGCCAGAGAGGCCAGTTGGCACCGTTTGCATAGCTTGGAAATTAAACGATGAAGTAAAAAAAACTGATACCTTTCTTTTAGAAGGTGATAGGAGCGAGGTAAGATATAGCACTGTAATAAAAGCGTTAGAAGTAGCAATAGAACTATTACAATGAATTTTATAAATAGTACTGTTTATTTATACAGTATTTTGTATAATGCCATTATATTCAAAGGAGAAATATTATGGCTCAAAAGAAGGTGACAGATATTAAGGAAGCGGACAAATCAAAACAACTAGATAGCGCTCTGGGGCAAATAGAGCGACAGTTCGGCTCTGGGACTGTTATGAGAATGGGAGAAAAAAGACATGAGAAAATTCCTGCCATTCCAACTGGTTCATTAGGTTTAGATATTGCACTAGGAATAGGCGGCTTACCCCGCGGAAGAATAGTTGAAATATATGGACCAGAATCCTCTGGAAAAACTACTCTAACACTAGAAGTCATAGCACAGTGCCAAAAACTTGGTGGCACAGCTGCATTTATCGATGCGGAACATGCACTAGACCCAATATATGCAGAGAAATTAGGTGTGAATGTCGATGAATTGCTTGTTTCCCAACCTGACACTGGAGAACAGGCTCTTGAAGTAGCTGATATCATGGTCGCTTCGGGAGGAATTGATATCCTAATCATCGATTCAGTAGCAGCTCTTGTACCAAAAGCAGAAATAGAAGGAGAAATGGGAGATCACCATGTCGGTCTTCAAGCTAGGTTGATGTCACAGGCTTTGAGGAAGATTACAGGTAACGTACAAAAATCCGATACATTGGTTATATTTATTAATCAAATAAGGCATAAAATTGGGGTTATGTTTGGAAGCCCCGAAACGACTGCCGGTGGAAATGCGCTTAAATTTTATTCCTCAGTTAGAATGGATATTAGAAGAATTGGGACAGTCAAAGATGGAGATGAGGCTGTTGGGAACGAAACAAGAGTGAAAGTGGTTAAAAACAAAGTTTCCCCTCCCTTCAAGCAAGCAGAATTCCAAATTCTCTACAACAAAGGTATAAATAGATTGGGTGAAATTATAGATAGAGGTTCTGATTTGGACATAATTGAAAAGGCTGGTGCCTGGTATAGTTATGAAGGCGAGAAGATTGGTCAAGGCAAGGCGAATGCCATAGATTTTCTTGAACAGAATCCAAAATTATTAAAGACTATTGAAAAGCAAGTCTTAGAAGCAATAAATAAACAAAGTTAATTTGTCTTTCTCATAAAAGACTTTTTGTTATAGGATTTGATCATGGCATCTAAGAATATAGCCTTAGATCATTAACAAAAGGAGAGATTATGGGAAATGCATATATAGTCGGTGCTGTCAGAACACCCGGCGGTAGAAAAAATGGAAAACTAAGTCAATGGCATCCAACTGACTTAGGTGCACTTGTTCTTGACGAAATCGTTGAG
Organism: uncultured SAR86 cluster bacterium; assembly: GCA_902630715.1. Lineage (GTDB taxonomy): Bacteria > Pseudomonadota > Gammaproteobacteria > Magnimaribacterales > Magnimaribacteraceae > Magnimaribacter. The sequence goes on from CACOVO010000024.1 coordinate 2,008, forward strand.
AGAACCGGGGTTAAACCCGAACTAATTGATGATGTGATTTTTGGTTGCGTAAGTCAATCTGGCGCTCAGTCAGGGAATGTTGCAAGGAATGCGGTATTAGCTTCTTCTTTACCGGAATCTGTACCTGGAACTACTGTAGATAGGCAGTGTGGTTCATCTCAACAAGCAATACATTTTGCTGCACAAGCAGTTATGTCGGAGACACAAGATATAGTCATTGCAGGTGGAGTAGAGGTAATGTCTCAGGTTCCGATAGGGGCAGCGATAATAGACAGCTTTAAGGCAGGCCATGGACAGCCATATGGCGGAAAGGGAACAAGCGAAAGATATCCAGGAGTGCAATTTAGTCAATTCACTGGCGCTGAAATGATGGCTGAAAGATGGAATATGTCTAGGGAGGAACTAGATTCATTTGCTTTAGCAAGTCATCAAAAAGCCATTAATGCTACGGAAGGAGGCTACTTTGATAGAGAAATCGTGCCTGTTGAAGGTGACTTACCTAACGGTGATAAAGAAATGGTGACAGTTGATGAAGGTATTCGTTTCGATGCAAGTAAAGAAAGCTTGTCGGGTTTAAATACTTTATCAGAAGACGGAGTTTTAACCGCAGGTACATCAAGTCAAATATGCGATGGTGCTGCAGCTGTGATGCTTGTAAATGATGCTGGATTAGAGAAATTAGGTATCAAGCCAAGAGCCAAGGTTGTTGCTCTGGCTTTGGCTGGAGACGATCCTGTAATCATGCTCACTGGTCCTATTCCAGCATCTAAAACAGTTTTGGAGAAGGCGTCAATGAGTATTGAAGAAGTAGATTTATATGAGGTTAATGAAGCATTTGCTCCTGTTCCTTTAGCGTGGGCCAAAGAACTAAATGCAGACTTGGATAAATTAAATGTAAATGGAGGCGCTATGGCTTTAGGGCATCCTTTAGGTGGAACTGGCGCTAAACTCATGACAACCTTATTGCATGAATTAGAGCGTAGAGAGGCTAGATTCGGACTTCAGGCTATTTGCGAGGGAGGAGGAACAGCCAACGCTATGATTATAGAGAGGATGAGTTAATTTTTAATATTTGCAACTAAATCTTGATGGGAAACCAATTTAGGTTTCTCATCAACCCTTTCTTTGAGTTCGTACTCACCTGTTTTGAGCGTGCGCTCTCCAACAATTACCGTGTAGGGCATCCCAATTACTTCCATATCATTAAACTTTACTCCTGGTCTTTTATCCCTGTCATCCCAAAGAACATCAATTTTATGTTCTTTAAATTGCTCGTAGAGTTCGGAGCACTTATTGGTAACTTTTACATTATTTTTGGGATTAACTTCAACTATTGCAACATCAAATGGTGCCAAGGGTTTAGGCCATAAGATCCCTTTATCGTCATGATTTTGCTCAATTGATGCAGCAACAATTCTTGAAGCTCCTATTCCATAACACCCCATTTCCGGAAAAATATCTTGATCTTCTGCCTGTATTCTTAAGTTCAGAACTTCAGAATATTTTTTTCCTAACTTAAAAATATGACCAACTTCTATGCCTTTCTTAAGCTTCAGGACACCTTTCCCATCGGGACTAGGTTTTCCATCCAATGAGTAAGGATCTTGTCCTTCATTAAGCTCATTTAAAAGCTCTGCGTTTATAGCATATGAACTTTTGTCACTAAATGCCAAAAGGTCTTCTCCAGAGTCGGCTAAAACATGGAATTCTTCAGAATCTGAGCCTCCAATAGCTCCACTATCTGCTTTTACAACCCTATAATCTAAGCACAATCTATCAAAAATATTCGTGTAAGCTTCTTTCATAATGGAGTAACTTCTATCTAAGCCTTCTTTATTTAGATCGAAAGAGTAGGCATCTTTCATTAAAAATTCTCTTGATCTCATTACTCCAAAACGAGGCCTAATTTCGTCTCTAAATTTAGTTTGTATTTGATATAGAGTGATTGGGAGTTGTTTATAACTAGTTATTAGATTTTTGCATAAATCAGTAATTATTTCTTCATGCGTAGGACCCAAACAAAATTTGTTCTCATGCCGGTCAAAAAATACGAGTAATTCTTGCCCATATTGATCAATTCTTCCAGATTCTTCCCATAAAGATGCAGGCTGAACCATAGGCATTAGGATCTCTTGCGCACCTGAATTATCCATTTCACTTCTTATAATGGCTTCAACCTTTTGAAGAACTTTCTTCCCAATGGGAAGCCAGTTGTAAATACCTGAAGACACTTGTCTGATTAGACCAGCTCTGATCATCAATTGATGACTAATTATCTCTGCATCAGATGGATTTTCTCTTTGAGTGCCTAAAATTAATCTTGAGGTTTTCATAAAATT
>CACOVO010000025.1 GCA_902630715.1 uncultured SAR86 cluster bacterium
CGCAATGGAAAGTGAAGGCAAAGATACCTCAGCTTATGAAAGAGAAGATTTGATGAATGAAAAATACGATTCAACAGACTTAGCCATAGAGGCAGACGAAAAAATTAGAACCTTCCAAGCTGACGCGGCAAAACAAGCTGGAATTTTCCATCATTTAATAACACTACCAACTTATCATACTGCTGCCCTATCAACGGATAATCTGGCAAAAGAATACTTTGGCGATAAAGGTATGTTAGGTTATGTCGAAGGTGTCCAAAGAAAAGAAATTCGTGAAGGAATCGCATGTGTTAAACACCAAAATATGGCTGGATCTGATATGGGTGATGATCATAAAGAATATTTTGCTGGTGACGCTGCATTAAAAGCAGCTGGTGAAGACAATACTATGAATCAATTCTGATATTTGTCATAAAAAAAAGGAGCATCTTGCTCCTTTTTTTATTCTCCCAGACAATCGGAGGGTTTACCACCGCAGAGTTCACACTCTCTTCCAGGTTCGAGATTATTTAAGCCTCCGCATGAACCAGTAATTGGTTTTTTGCCGAAAAATAATCCTACAGACATTAAGCTTACTATGCCAAGCAAGATTGCAAAAGTGATCAAAATTTCGAACATAGCTATATTTTAACCTTTTGTAGTGCTTGAGAGAATAATAATTTAGGCTTGTTATTTTCATCAACTATGAACATGGCCTTTATATTGTTGTCATTGGCATGCTCCAATGCTTTTTCAAGTGGCATGACATTTAGAGCAGTAGCCAACGCATCTGCTGACATAGCATCGTTTGAAATAACAGATACAGAGCTTTTATCTAATTTTTTTGAGATTCCAGTCTCGGTATCAATAGAGTGGCTAAATTCTTCAGTATCGTAGATCCTTATATTCCTGTAATCACCTGATGTTGCGATTGCAAACGAATCATAGTTTTTCGATATAAATGTATGAATTATTTTTGAGTTATCACTAGGATCAATAATCCCTACTTTCCAGAAACTTAAACCTTTAAATTTAGAAGACCTCACCTCACCACCAAGCTCGACAAATACACTTCGTATGTTTTCGACGCTCGATAGATATTCATAAACTTTATCAATCGCATATCCCTTAGCTATAGATGAAAAATCTAGAGCAATATCTCTATTTTTTCTTACTGCTTTATTTTGGATATCTAAGGAGATTGAATCACAACCTATTTGATTCTTTATTGAATCAACTTGGATTTTATCTGGTTTTTTATTAACAGTTTCAGGTCCGAATCCCCAAATGTTCACCAAGCGCCCAATTGTTACATCATAAGCACCATCGGTCTGAATACATAATTTTTGAGCGTAAGATAAAATTTTTAAGAAATCCTCATTAATGGAGTGCCATTGGTCTAAATTTGAATTATTTATTTGAGTTATGAGTGAATTATCAAGATAAGTAGACATATCAGAGTTAACAGACTCCAATATGTTTAATACGGAATTTTCAACGGATACTATGTCGTCATGAATAAAGGTAACATTATAGGTTGTACCCATTATGTTACCTTCTAATTTAGTAGTAGTTAGTTCCTCTTTAAATATGAAGGTTAGTGCAAATATGCCAAAAAATAGGATGATTGTAGGGAAAAGGAAATTTCTATTTATCAATTAACTTCCAAAATCATCAAATTTTATTGCTTCAGGTTCTACACCAAGACTATCGAGCATATCAAAACATGCACTCATCATCATAGGCGGACCGCACATGTAATATTCACAGTCCTCTGGGGCAGGATGATCTTTGAGGTATTCGTCATGTATCACTTGATGTATGAAGCCGGTATAACCCGTCCAATTATCTTCAGGGAGAGGATCTGATAGCCCCACATACCAATTAAAATTTTCATGCTCTTCAGCTAATTTGTCATATTCTTCCGTGTAGAACATTTCCGCAAGGCTTCTTGCGCCATAAAAAAATGTTATTTTCCTTTTTGAGTTAAGCCTAAGTAATTGATCGAATATGTGTGATCGCATTGGAGCCATGCCGGCACCACCACCTATAAATATCATTTCCGCCTCTGTATCCTCTGCAAAAAATTCTCCAAATGGTCCAAAGATAGTTAACTTATCACCTTCTTTTAAATTGAATATATAAGATGACATCTCTCCAGGAGGAAAATCTGTCCCAGGTGGAGGGGATGCAATTCTTATATTAAATTTCATGATACCTTTTTCATTAGGATAGTTAGCCATTGAGTATGCCCTAATTACTGGTTCAAGAGTTTTAGATGTATTTTCCCAAATTCCAAATCTATCCCAATCACCATGATATTCTTGCTCAATATCGAAGGTTTTGTAATCTAATTCATAAGGAGGTATTTCCATCTGAACATAACCACCTGCTTTGAAAGCAACTTCTTCTCCTTCAGGAAGTTTTAAAACAAGCTCTTTGATAAAGGTAGCAACATTCTTATTTGAAATCACCTCACATTCCCATTTCCTAGCACCGAAGACCTCATCAGGAACCACGATTTCCATGTTATCTTTTACAGGAACCTGACAGGATAATCTCCATCCTTCTTTTTTCTCTTTATTAGTAAAATGTGACTCCTCTGTTGGAAGTATGGAACCTCCACCGCTAAGAACTTTACATTTACACTGTGCACAAGTTCCACCTCCACCACAGGCAGAAGACAAAAATAAATTTTGAGATGCAAGTGTCTGAAGCAATTTACCTCCTGCTTCTACCTCTATTTTCTTTGCATCGTCATTCATAGAAATATTTACATTTCCAGACGAAACAAGTAATTTTCTAGCTCCTAAGATTACGAAGACCATAAAATTGACCGCAATGGTAAAAACCAGCACGCCTAAGAATATCTCATTCTCTAATAAACTCATTTTTATAAAGAAATTCCTCCAAAAGATAAAAATCCAAAACACATTAAACCAACAGTTATAAAAGTGATGCCAAGTCCCTGAAGGCCTTCAGGAATATCTGCATATTTCAGTCTTTCAGTTATACCCGCGAGCGCCACAATAGCCAGAGCCCATCCTGTACCAGCTCCTAAACCAAATACTATGCTCTCGGTAAAAGCCAAATTTCTCTCAATTGAAAATAAAACTCCACCTAATATTGCACAGTTGACCGTTATCAAAGGTAAGAAAACTCCTAATGCATTATACAGTGCAGGAATATATCTATCTAAAAACATTTCTAATATTTGTACTAAGGCTGCAATTATTCCTATGTAACAAATTAAACCAACAAAGTGTAAGTCGGAACCAGGAAACAAGGCATCCTCCTTTAGCAAGAAGTTGAAAATTAAGTTATTGATCGGAACAGCAAGTCCTAAAACAACTATTACAGCTATGCCTAGACCTATTGCTGGTTGTATGCGTTTAGAAATAGCAAGGAATGTACACATTCCAAGAAAGAAGTTTATAGCTATATTGTCTACAAATACTGCTTTTATGAATAAACTAAGATATGTTTCTAGCATCAAGTAGTCCTTTTCTCAGCCTCGAGGCTATTTTTGGAGATTGTAAATTCTGGTTCTTCAATTTGTTCTTTTTTCCACTGCCTAAGCCCCCAAATGGTGAATCCAATTATGAAAAAAGAACTAGCGGGGGTTAAGAAGAAATTGTTTGCAAGATACCATCCACCATTAGTTGTTAATGGTAAAATTTCTATTCCGTAAAAGGTCCCGGCGCCAACAAACTCTCTTATAATAGCTATAACAATCAAAATCGCACTGTATCCTAGACCGTTACCAAATCCGTCAATCGCGCTCATCAATGGTCCGTTTTTCATAGCAAAAGCCTCGGCTCTACCCATTACAATGCAGTTAGTTACTATTAACCCCACAAAAACAGATAGTGTTTTGCTACTCTCGTAATCAAAAGCTTGTAACACTTCATCTACAAGCATAACCAATGTTGCGATTATTGAAATCTGGACAATAATCCTTATGTTTGTAGGTATGTGATTTCTTATCAAGGAAACGAAAAGATTAGAGAGTGTAACAACAGTAGTAAGTGCGACACACATGATTAGGGTTATGTAAAGATTGCCTGTTACCGCCAAAGCAGAGCAAATACCTAATATTTGCAGAGCAATGGGATTATCGTTAAATATAGGATTAAGCAGTACTTCTTTAACTTTGGACATCTTCAATTCCTTGTTGCTTAAGTTGGTCTATGAAAGGACCATAACCCATATCACCTAACCAAAATGAAAGTAAATTTGTTA
>CACOVO010000026.1 GCA_902630715.1 uncultured SAR86 cluster bacterium
TCGATTTTTTTATCACTCTCTACTCTGCAAAAAATAATTTTTTGGTTTGAATCAAGGGCGAGGCTACGTGAAAAAGCCTCCTTGAATTCGTTCATCTCTGATGACTCCTCTGTCAGCTTTTCAAAAAATTTGTAATTCAAACCCTTCGAATTGATGTTATTAATGTGCTCCTCACTCTCGCTTGAAATATAGTGGTATCTGACATCTAACATTTCTCCTTTAGAATTAAGAGTTGCAGCACCAATGCCAATTAACGGAAATACATTCATTTGAGACATTATAGTTTGTGGTTAAATTAAGAGATAGACTAGTGCGCCTATTTATATTTAGTTAATGCATCATTCACAGAGGAAAATGCTTTAGTGACTGTCTCAATATCATGAACTACTGCGAGGCGCAGATATCCCTTTCCAGGATTGCTTCCATCATTTTCCTTTCCCAAGTAGCTTCCCGGCAAAGTCAAAACCCCCGAGTCATCATAAAGATTTTTTGCAAATTCTTGATCATCAATCGGTAACTTCAACCAAATATAGAAACCTCCACCTGGCCTTTCTATTTTTTCATTTGGTTCTAAACAAGAGATAGCTGCCTGATACTTTTTATCATATGCACGTCTGTTTTGATCAACGTGATCTTTATCTCTCCAAGCCCATGCACTAGCAATTTGAGTAGGTAATGAGAGCGTTACACCATGATAAGTTCTATATAGTCCAACCTTTTTGATAACAGAGTCATTTGCACACATAAAGCCAGATCTCAGACCTGCCAAATTAGACCTTTTAGAGAGGCTATGGAACACAACGCTTTTTGAATTTTTATTGGTGATATCATCAAACTCTAAGAGTCCCATAGGAGGAGTAGAAGTACTGTCATATATGTCTATGTAGCATTCATCTGAACAAAGTAGAAAGTCATGTTTGGAGGCCTTTTCTAGGAGGAACTCATATTCATTATTTTTAAGGCAATAACCTGTCGGATTGGAAGGAGAGCAGAGAATTAGAAGTTGACAATCATTCCAGACATTCTCAGGAATATCTTCGAAGTTAGGCTTAAATCCCTCGGATTCGATAGAGTTAACATAATAAGGTTGTGCACCAGCCATAATTGCAGCTCCCTCATAGATTTTATAAAAGGGGTTAGGAAGGATGACAATCGGATTGCTTTTAGAGCAATCGATAGCAGTTTGAATAAAAGAGAAGATACCCTCTCTTGAACCTGACAGAGGAAGAACATTTTCATGAAGATTTATATCATTTAGATTAAACCTATCTTTGAGCCAAGACGTGTATGCCTCCCTGAGAAAGTTTTCACCCTTTGATGTAGGATATTTTGAGTAAGTGGCTGATTCTTTAGCAATTATCTCAAGCGCTTCTTTTGGAGCATTTCCTTTAGGCTCGCCGATGTGAAGGCTGATGATTTCTTCGGGTTCCTTTTTTATGTCACGGACGAGCTTGGACAAATATTCAAAAGGGTACTCAGTTAAATTACTTAGTCTGTTGTTCATTTTTTTCTCCAGTCAAAGAATTTCTAAGGTCCTTTAAAAGTCCATCAAGATCGCTCTTTTTAATAAAGGGCGTATCTTCTATAGATGTTATGCTGAATCTATCTTCGGCTTTTTCTCCATAAGTAGCAATTCTTGCTTTTTTTATAATCGCATTATGCTTCAAAAAGACATGACAGATAGATGCAAGTAAACCAGGTCTGTCTGTTGTTACAATTTCTATATCGGTCCACCTATTAGACATATCATGATCATAGTAAATCTCTGTTTTGGTTTTGAAATGTTTCAATCTACGAGGAAATCTTCTTCTAACAATCTTAGGATTTAAATTTTTTGCGCCCAAAACCTCATTAAGGTTCTTAATAAGTACACTAGCTTTTTTAGAATCAATTGGTATCCTTTTTTCATTGTCACTTATGGTAATTAGATCAGTACAAAAACCATCCTTCATGCCGTAAAGCTTAGCGTCAACAAAATTTAAATTTTCAGAATCCAAAACACCTATAATTGTTGCAAACAAATTTACTCTATCTTTTGTATAGATAAATAACGAAGTTAGTGCGTCCTTTTCTTTCTCAATCAACTTTACAACTGTTTCTTGATCTGATTCCAGAATATATTCAGCATGGATACTTAGATCTTGGAAATCTGAAGCCTCAAAATAATCTTTATAAAATCTTTCCCAGAGATCTTCCACTTTGTTTCTCTTAAAGTCCTTGATTAGATTAAGTGCTTTAGCTTTTTGTTCTTCAATTGATTTATTCAGAAAGATTCTTTCTTCGAAATACAGCTTAGATCGGACATAAAGCTCTCTGAGAAGGGAAGCATTCCAAGAATTCCAAAGATTAGGATTGGTTGCACTTACATCGGCTGCAGTTAGGCAATAAAGATAGTTTAGAGTTTCCAAATTTCCAATTTTTTCTGCAAATTCTTTAATTATGGAATTATCAGTCAGATCCTTCTTCTGAGAGGTCATAGACATAATAAGATGATTCTCTACCAGCCATTCTATTGATCTTGTATCTTCATCAGAAAAAAGATGCCTTTTGCAAAATTTTCTAACTATAGATTTACCCAGACTTGAATGATCAGCACCTCTTCCTTTGCCAATATCATGATATAAACCTGCTATAAATAGTATTTCCAATTTAGGAAGTTCATTAATGATCTCAGAAGCAAGTGAAAATTTATTCTTTGACTTACCTAAAATCATTTTCCTCAAATTTCTCAATACTTCTAAAGTATGAGTATCAACCGTATAAATATGAAACAAATCATATTGCATCTGACCTGTGATTCTTCCAAATTCGGGTAGATATCTGCCCAACACACCTAAATCTTTCATTTTTTCAAGTTGAGTTACTAGAAGTCTTTTGGATTTAAGAAGTTTAAGAAACAGATTGATATTTTTCTCATCGGACCTAAAACCGGAATCAATGAGATCTCTGTCTTCTTTAAGCGCTCGCAGTGTTAGGTAACCAATCCCGTTGATATAAGGGTTTTCACTTTGTTTTATAAATAGATCAATCAGAAGACTAGGGTTTTTTTTAAAGCCGTTGAGGTCGCTTAAATGAATAAGGTTATTTTTGGTGTAAAAATTCTTGTCTAATTTCTTTTTCTTAGATGACTTTGAAAGTTCAAAGGCTTCTTTTAAACCTTGAATGAAAGTAGAGTTTATCTCTGAAATGCTAAGTGAAGACCTATAGAACCTATGCATTAGTTTTTCAGCAGCTTGATTTGTTGAACTTATTGAGGGGAAGAGTTTCTGAGCAACAGGGATTTGATGTTCAAAAAGTAATCTATCTTCTTCGCGTTTTGCCTCTATATGCAAAAGGTATCTAATAACCCATAGCCACTGTTTAGATTTGTTGAGCTCAGTTTTTTCATTATCGGTAAGAATATTTGATATATCTTCATTTGCGGATTCAATTCGGAGAGAATTACAAATTAACCAATTAATGGTATGAA
>CACOVO010000027.1 GCA_902630715.1 uncultured SAR86 cluster bacterium
TGCGACTCGAACGCAGGACCAATTCGTTAAAAGCGAACTGCTCTACCGACTGAGCTAACGGCCCGAAAAAAAGCGTATATTATAGGTTTAGTTAACTAATTTCGACTATTGTTTGAGGTTTTCTTCAGATTTTTTTGCTAATTGCGCAGCCCCAGATTCAGGATAAATCTCTTGTACTTTTTTATAGAAATTAGTTGCGCTTGAAAAGTCTTCATCTAGTCTAGAAATTTCTCCCAACTTAAATAAAGAATCCGGTGCTCTTAAATGATTTGGGAATCTATCAACAACATTGTTGAAGCTTATCTTTGCATCCTCTAACATTTCTTGAGCTAAAAAAAGCTCACCCGACCAAAAGTAAGCATCCGGTGCATACATGCCCTGTGGATAGGAGATTATGATTTCAGAAAATAGATCCAGTGCCTCCGCATACCTTGAATCATCAAATAAAACTAGTGCCTCTCTATAAAGTTCTCTTTCCGGATCTTCACTTTCAAGGACATTTGGTTGGATAAATCCTTGATCCTGAGTGCTTTTTGATAGCTCGAGTATTCTGTTATCAAGGTCAAGATATCTTTGTTGCTGTAACTCTAGTGATCGATCAACAAGTGTGGAGTTTTCTTCTAATAAATTTCTTAGCTCGCTTATTTCCTGCTCAAGTACTTCTAATTTTTTATATAAAATTTCTAAGCTCTCACTCTCCTCAGAGAATAGAATTAAAGAAGAGAAGAGAGCCAAGAAAGTTTGAAATAATTTTATCAAACCTTATTTAAATGTTTTCACTAAAGCGCGTCTATTTTTAGACCAAGAATTTTCATTAGAACCAGATACGGCTGGTTTTTCTTCCCCGTAACTAACGGTTGAAACTTTAGCTGAAGCAACACCGTTAATTATAAGCAACTCAGCAACAGTCTTAGCTCTTTGCTCACCAAGAGCTAAATTGTATTCTCTTGTTCCTCTCTCGTCACAGTGACCTTCCACTCGCACACTTAAGTCGTTATCTTTTATAACTTTTGCAAGAGATCGTATTTTTGCTCTGCCCTCAGAATTCACATCAGATTTGTCATAAGCAAAGTAAAGTATATTTTGAGATGTTAATCCACTATCTGAATAAGCTCCTGATGCCGATGCAGAGATTGCTGTGGCATCATTTGTTCTATCCATAGAGACAGAACTACATGAAGCTAAGAATATGACTAGAAAAGTTAAAAATGTTTTATGAGTTATTTTCATTAAAGCCTCCTCTGAATATTATACTTTTATTTTGAATCTAATCTATTAAGGGCGACCATGAAGGCTCTCTTGCCTCTCCCTTCAAAGAAGGCATGATAAATTTTGTTTTTCCATCTAGAGTTATTCCTGCCAAGATATCTTTATCACCATTTTTCGTTGCATAAATGATTACATTTCCGTTAGGTGAAACTGTTGGAGACTCATCCAGTGAAGTATCGGTTAAAATTCTTAATTTTCCTGTTTTAAGATTTTGAGTTGCTATATGAAAAATCCCCTGAGTCCTATGCACAAAAACTATATTTTCCCCATCAGGTAGATACCTTCCCCTCGCATTATAAGTACCTTCGAAAGTTATTCTTTTGATTCTTTTTGTTCTAACGTTTACTTCATATATTTGAGGTGTCCCCGACCTATTAGAAGTAAAAAGAATTTTTCTAGAATTTGGAGACCAATCCGGTTCGGTGTCTATGCCGAAGTGTTTTGTTAATTGCGACCAAGAAGAAGATTCCAAATCATAAGTGAAAACATCTGGATTACCTGTCTTTGATAAAACCGCAGATAGTTTATTTCCATTCGGTGACCAATTGGGTGAGCTATTGATGCCCTCCTCAAGCTTAATGCCAATACGTTCAGCGTTTGAAAGTTTTTGGATAAATATTCGTGAAGTTCCTTCCTCAAAAGATACATAAGCAATATTTTCCTTGTCAGGCGACCAGCTTGGAGACATGAGGGGTTGCGGAGAAGAAAATAGAGAAAGACTTTCGTAGCCATCTATATCGGATATCATCAAATTATAATTTGGGTCAAAAGCCGAAGGTTTATCTATGTAAGCTATTTGAGTAGAAAATATTCCAGGTATGCCTTGAATTTTCTCATAAATTACATCGCTGACCTTATGACCAACTCTCCTAAGAGAATCTTTAGGTCCAATTACAGTACCTCTGTGTATAACTCTTTCCCTTGTGACATCAAATATTGTGAAGGATACTTTTAAATCAATTTCATTGTCGGATTGAATAATGTTTCCAATAACCAAATAATCCGTACCAAGTAACCTCCAATCTTTATAGAAAACTTCCTCTCTTGTCGTAGGCAAGCTCAACATATTTTTTGGTGGAATAACATCAAATTCTCCAAAGGATTCCAGATCTTTTCTTATTATTTGATGTATGAATACATCTTGCTTACTTTGCAAAGACCATTGCATTGGTACCACAGCAATAGATATTGGGTCATCTAAACCTCCTTTGATCTCAATCCTCAATTGAGAATATAAAGAAGGTAAAAAAATTAAGATTAGGGCAATTAATATTAAATTCTTTGGGTTCATGACCTTTATTATTCGGGACTAAAAATAAGCACAAATTCCCTAAAATGCCGATCAAAAATGCTCATGGGCATATTCAAACCTTCAAAATTATTTACTTTTTTAATTGCTGAGATTGCTGACTCATCGAATATTTGATTACCACTGCTTTTAAGAAGTTTTGCAGATAAGATTTCGCCTGTTGGA
>CACOVO010000028.1 GCA_902630715.1 uncultured SAR86 cluster bacterium
CTATTTTTAGTTGCAGGAAAGGTTGCAAGCAAATTAGGTATTGAAGACGCTTTTAGATTAGTAGTGAACAACGGAGCTGGAGCGCAGCAGACTGTTTTCCATCTTCACATACACCTTTTAGCTGAAAGAGAGTTCTCTTGGCCTCCCGGCTAAGAAACTGATTTCAAAGCCTCTATAGATTTGTGGGATCTTTCTATTTTGTTATAAATGGCTTCAGTGAGTTGAAAGTTTTTACCAGTTAGCTCAAGCGCCATTCTCAAATGTTTAATCGATGTTTCGTAAGATCCAGTAAGATAGAAATATTCTGCTCTTGACATATGAAGGCCGATTATATTTTTATCTAGGCCTTGGACTTCAGCTAGCCAATACCATACCTGAGGATCTCTTGGCCTTATGAGTGAGAGCTCTCTTAAAATTTCTTCACCTGTTTCGTAATCGGCTTTATTCATTAATACTTTGTTGTAAAGCATGGTTATCGGATAGTTATTAGGATTAGTACTGAGTAATGAAGATGCCAACGCTTCAGCTTCAAAATAATTTTCTGCAGCAATGTGAAGCTCTAAAAGACCTATCTGCAATATTAGATTCTCGCTATCTCTATTCAAAGCCTCTCTCATATTTTTCAAAGCTAAAGTATGTTTTTTGTCTTTTGAGTAAGCTAGGCCTAAACCGTAATAAGCTACTAATTCGTCTCTTATTGAATTTGCATCTTCAACTTCCTTCTCAAATATAGCTACTGCCTGTCTTGAAGCTTTTGCAAAGTGCAAAATTGCTCTGTTCCTGATAAGTTCGTAGTCTCAATTTTTTTTATTTTAGGTTGCTCTAAAATCAAATAGGCAGCGATGGGCTTTCTAGACTCAATATTAAATTGATCAAAATTTATGGAGAATATATTAGAAAAAGAAATTACGATTCCTAAATGAATCAATATAGATAAAACTAAAGGAGCAATAAAATTCATGGATTATTTGACAGGTTGAGATATTAACCCGATGTTACTTGCTCCTGATCTTTGCAATTGTGCCATTACTTTCATAACTTTATCGTACTGAACATCAGCATCGCCTCTTATAACAACTTGCAGTCCCGGCCTATTCACAAATATTTTAGCCACTAAATTTCCCATTTCATCAAGAGTAATGGCTTTGTCTTTAGTAGATTCTGTTTCTAAGAAAATTCTCCCGTCTTTTTTAATTGAAACTATCAATGGTTCATTGTTCTTTACAGGTAAGGCTTCTGAAGAGGCTTCAGGTAAATTTACTTCTATGCCTTGAACCATCAAAGGAGCAGAAATCATAAAAATAACCAAAAGAACTAGCATGACGTCAATGTATGGAACTACATTAATATCAGAAATTAAATTTCTTCTTCTCATTTTATCCGGAATGGATATCTCTTTGCAGAACTGCTGAAAACTCTTCCTTAAAGCTTTCTATGTTAGAGATCAATCTATCTGATTCGGAAATAAACTTGTTGTATGCAATAAGAGCCGGTATGGCAGCAAAAAGACCTATTGCAGTAGCAATTAAGGCTTCAGATATTCCTGGAGCGACTGCAGACAAAGTTGCTTGTGAAGCACCAGCCAGGCCTCTGAAAGAGTTCATGATGCCCCAAACAGTTCCAAAAAGTCCTATGTAGGGGCTAACAGAGGCTACTGTGGCTAAGAAAGGAAGGTTTTTTTCTAATAGATTTTGTTCTTTTGATAAAGAAGCATTCATGTTTCTCTGAACACTCGACATGATAGTTTCCGAATCAATTTCTTCACCGACTAATCTTTTATAATCAAGATACCCCACCTGAAATACATATTCTGCTCCAATCGGTTGTCGGTTAGGCTCTTGACTAAGTTCAAGCAGCGCTTCCAATCCAGCATCTGACCAGAAATTAGCTTCAAAATCAAAATATTCCTGGCTCATTTTTCTTATGTACAACCAGCGTTCAAAAATGACCATCCAAGAAATAACTGAAGCAAGAATTAGAATAATGATTACAGACTTAACCACAAAGCTTGCATTTAAAAATAATTCTAAAATTGAAAGTTCCATAATCTTGTTAGAGTAATTTTTTCATTCCTTTATGTAAATACTCAGGTAAAGCAGAGGGCTTAAAAGAATTTGAATCTAAGCTTCCACACTTAATTTTAGCTTCTGTAATAAGTTGTGATTCAACAAAAGCATTTTGATTAAATTCAAAACTTACTTTGCCAAGCTTTAGTAATTCCGTCCTCACAATAACTTTATCATCAAGCCTTGCAGGCGAATGCAGTACCATCTCTACATTTCTTACTACGAATATTATGCCCTCTTGCATAAGTTTCATTTGTTCATAACCAGAGTCGCGAAGGAATTCGGTTCTAGCCCTTTCAAAGAATTTTAGATAATTTGCGTAATAAACTACTCCTTGCGCATCTGTATCCTCGTAGTAAACAGTCAAGCTATAGTCTTTCATGGCTCTGAATTCTCATTTTGTGCAATATCTTCTGCATATAGCTCCTTCAAAAGAAAGATAAAGTCATCCCACAATAAATCTGCAGTAAAAGGAGAATCTAAATGTAATTTGGGATTGATAGCTCCAAGAGGCACTCTTACTTTTATAGGTCTTCTATCGAACTTATAGACCAATGCTGGTATTCCTTTATTTTGGGTAGCGTCTAGAACCTGTTGCCACCAAGCTTCAAGGGGTTCAGCTCCCGAACCATAACGCTTGCACTCTAAATACCAGCGACCAAGCATGAGA
>CACOVO010000029.1 GCA_902630715.1 uncultured SAR86 cluster bacterium
TTCAAGTCCCAACTGCTCCCTCTTTCAGACTGAAAGGAACTGGTTGGTATGAAACAGATTTTAAAACAGGAAAGAAAAAAAATATTGCTAAAAGTGACAGCGAAAGTCAGTCTTCAAAAAAATCAAAAGATGCAAAAGATTCCTCTGCCAAAGAAGCACCATCTAAGAAAAATGATAAGAACTCATAAGTGCAATCAAATCGGTATTGATTCAGTTGGTCAAGAAGTTTCCGTTACTGGTTGGGTTCATAGAAGGAGGGATCATGGCGGTGTAATTTTCCTTGATATACGAGATGAAAATGGCATGGTGCAAGTCGTTTACAATCCCGAGTTTAAAGAGGCTTTCTCACTAGCAGAATCTTGCAGAAACGAGTACGTAATATTTTCAAAAGGGGTTGTGAGAGAGAGGCCTGAAGGAACTATCAATGATAATCTTGAAACTGGAAAAATAGAAGTAGTTGCTTCAGATCTCCTGATACTGAACTCATCCTTGCCAATGCCTTTTCAATTAGATGAATACACATCAGTTGGTGAAGATACACGCTTAAAATATAGGTTTCTAGATCTTCGCAGGTCGGATATGCAAGAAAATTTGAGGTTAAGATCAAAAGTTTCTGCCACGCTTAGAAGCTATCTTGATCAAAAAGAGTTTGTAGAAATTGAAACTCCACTTCTAACTAAGGCCACTCCTGAGGGAGCTAGGGATTATTTGGTTCCGAGTAGAACATATCCTGGACAATTTTTTGCACTACCTCAATCACCTCAGCTCTTTAAACAGACGCTAATGGCTTCAGGTTTTGAAAAATACTTTCAATTTGCAAGGTGTTTTAGGGATGAAGATTTGAGAGCTGATAGACAACCTGAATTTACCCAACTTGATATTGAGTTATCTTTTGTAACAGCGGAAGAGGTAATATCGTTGATAACGGAATTAATTACTGAGGTATTCAAAGAGACCTTGTCAGTAGATTTAGACGATTTCCCTAAGATATCTTACAAAGAAGCCATTTCTAAATATGGTACAGACAAACCAGATTTAAGAAATCCCCTCGAACTTATTGAAGTGAAAGAATTATTCAAGGAATGTGAATTTAAAGTGTTCAAGGAACCTGCTAACGATGTGGATTCTAGGATCGCAGCTCTTAGAGTTCCCAATGGTGAAATCCTCACGAGAAAACAAATTGATGACTATACAGATTTTGTAGGTAACTATGGTGCAAAAGGATTGGCTTACATTCGAGTTGAAGATCCTTCTAAAGGAAAAGATGGTTTGCAATCTCCCATTATCAAATTTATAGAGGATTCAATATTGGAAACTCTTTTGAGTAATTTGAATGTTCAAAAAGGCGACATTATCTTCTTTGGCGCGGGAAAAAGTAATGTAGTAAATGACTCGTTGTCTGCTTTGAGGGACTTGATAGCCAAAGATTTGAACTTATTAAAGTGTGAATGGGCACCATGTTGGGTGGTTGATTTTCCCATGTTTGAAAAGAATAAAAATGGTGACCTTACTCCCTTACATCATCCTTTTACTTCTCCTACATGCTCTGTTGAAGAGCTCAAAAAGGATCCGCTATCAGCGCTTACAAATGCTTACGATATAGTCTTGAATGGAACAGAACTTGGAGGAGGCTCTGTAAGAATACATGATAAAGATATGCAACAGACAGTCTTAAATCTCTTGAATATAGAGGATAAAGAGGCTGAAGAAAAATTTGGTTTTTTAATTTCAGCCTTGCAGCATGGTTGCCCACCTCATGCTGGATTAGCTATTGGCTTCGATAGAATGATTATGTTGATGACAGGTGCAGAATCCATCAGGGATGTTATTGCATTTCCTAAGACTCAGACTGCTTCTTGTATGCTAACAGATGCTCCAGGAAAAGCTGCTGACGATCAATTGCAAGAACTTCATATTAGATTCCACGGGATTGAGAAGGAGGAATAAGTGGCAGGTCACTCAAAATGGGCAAACATTAAGCATCGAAAGGGAAGACAGGATGCCAAGCGAGGAAAGATTTTTTCAGTTCTAATTAGGGAATTAACAGTAGCGGCAAAATTGGGGGGAGGAGTTCCGGATGATAATCCAAGACTAAGAACAGCTATTGATAAAGCTCTTGCGGCAAATATGACAAAGGATACTATTGAAAGAGCAATACAAAGAGGAGCTGGAGGTCTTGAAGGAGAAAATTTAGAGGAAGTGAGTTTTGAAGGTTATGGTCCAGGCGGAATAGCAATCATGGTTGAATCTATGACTGACAACAATAACAGAACAGTTGCAGAAGTAAGGCATGCCTTTACCAAATCTGGAGGAAATCTAGGAACCAATGGATCTGTTTCCTACCTATTTGAGAAAAAGGGAATCATTACGGTTTCATCCGGTCAAGATTCTGATGAGGTGATGGAAATTTCTATTGAAGCAGGTGCAGAGGATATTGAACTTAACGATGATGAAACTATAACAATTAGTTCGTCTCCTTCAGACTTTGAAAAAATCAAACTTGC